>NZ_JBFAVX010000005.1:0-416250 GCF_040680095.1 Nonomuraea sp. NPDC052129
TCGCCGGTGGCGAACCCGTGGACGTGCTTGATTCGGGGAAGTCGCAGGCGGGGGAACCCGTACCGATCGGTGCGGGTTCGGCTGTAGCGGCCGCGTCCGGTGGCCTTGACGACCAGGATGCGGTCTGGCCATCCGGTCACCTGCTCGAGTTCGCCGACGTGCAGGGCGTCCAGGGTGTGGGACTTCGGCGCGTTTGTGCGGGAGCGGTTCCACTTGGTACGTCCACCCGATCCGGTGGCCACGGGCAGAGTTGTCGCGGTGAGTGCCCGCCACAGTGCCCAGCGGGTGGCGTTGACCGCCGCGGCGTCTCGGAGCGGGGCCTTGGCCTGCTTGAGGACGCGCGCCAGCAGTGCGGGCTTGCTGCGCAGGAACTCTTCGACGGGCGTGGTGTTCTTCGCCTGGTTGCAGGGCCCACACGCCAAGGTCAGGTTGGCGATTCGGTCGGAGCCGCCGCGCGCTTTGGGGTGGATGTGCTCGACCTGCAACGGCGTACCCGCCTTGCCGCAGTAGGCGCAGGTCCGGCCCCATTTCTCCAGCAGGTACTGGCGGATTTCGTATCCGGCCAGGGTGCCCTGCTGATATTCGATGCCTTCCAGCGGCTTACCCGCCGAGATGGCGTGGGTGTCGAAGGCGACGCGTTCGAGGTGGATGGCGCGCACGGGTGCCCACCGCCTCAGCCGGGCCACCCACGACATGGTGGTGTCCACGCGGTGCCGCAGGGACGGCGCGAGCCAGCCCTTGGGTTCGGTGCGGTTGCGGAATCGAGGAGCGCGATAGCGCAGCTTGCGCGACCTCCTGCCGCGCCGGTAGGCCGAGCGGGCGGTGAGCTTGTCACGGATCGCCGCGCCCCGGTGGTCGAGTTGAACGCTGTACGTCCCGGCACGGCTGCCGCCACGTTCGGTGAAGACGGCGATGCCGGTGTGCCTGGAGCCGGGGTCGAGGCCGACCTCGACGCCGGCGACCGTGGAGTCGGCCGCTGTGCGGTCGGTCAGGCGGATGACGAACGGGGTGTGCCGGACCACCACCGCCCGGCCCGCTTGGAGGAAGTGCCGGGCCCGGCCGGGCCGGCAGGGCTGCAACGGTTTCCCGTGGCGATCGAGCACGAAAACGTGTGGGTCTGTAAGAACCCGTCCGCCCTTCCCGGACTGTTCCGGGTCGGGGTGACGCCCGCCGTCGGGTGCGGTACGGCGGGTCTCCCCTCGCCCAACTTCCACGCCGGGTGCGCGGCCTGCCGCGCGTCCGTGAGCCGTTTCGTGCCCACCCTCGGGCGTGTCTGCTCCCACGGATTCCAGAGCAGCGAACTGAGGAAGCATTCGCTGGTGGGTCTGCGGTCCTGCGTGAAAGGTAGCCATCTGGATTTGCACCTCCAACGGCGATGACTAGGGCTGGTCAACGCGGGGCTTCAAAGCACCTGACGGCACCTCAAGCCCCCTCCATCAGGAGGGGGTCGTTGACGCGAGGGCTTCCTCCGTCTGCTCGTCCTCCGCGCGGTGCCCGGTCAGGGCCAGGAACACCTCGTCGAGGCTGGACTTGCGCAGTGCCAGCTCGGAGGCGACGATGCCGAGGTCGTCGAGGCGGCGGACGATGGCGGGCACCACGGCCGGGTCGCGCACGGCGGCCGTGACCATCGCGCCGGACAGGTCGGGCGCCACGTCGAGGACGTCGGTGACCACCTTGGCGACCAGGTCGAGCTGGTCCTCCCTGAGCGGCCGCACCTCCAGCACCTGTGCGCCGGTGGTGGCCTTGAGCTCGTCGGACGTGCCCGACGCGATGACCTTGCCGTGGTCGAACACCACGATGTCGTCGGCCAACTGGTCGGCTTCCTCCAGGTATTGGGTGGTCAGCAGCACGGTCACGCCATCGGCCATCAGACCGCGCACGACGCCCCACAGCTCGGTGCGGCTACGCGGGTCGAGACCGGTCGTCGGCTCGTCCAGGAACAGCACCTGCGGCCTGCCCACCAGGCTCGCCGCCAGGTCGAGCCGCCTGCGCATCCCACCCGAATAGGTCTTCGTAGCCCGGCCCCCCGCATCGGCCAGGTCGAACCGGCCGAGCAACGCCTTCGCCCGATCCCTCGCCTCACCTCGCGACAAGCCCAGCAGACGGCCGATCATCATCAGGTTTTCGACACCGGTCAGCATCTCGTCGACCGCGGCGTACTGTCCGGTCAGCCCGATCAGCGACCGCACCTGATGCGCCTGCCGGCGCACGTCGAACCCCAGCACCGTGGCCGTGCCCGAGTCAGGGGTGAGCAGCGTCGCCAGAATGCGCACGGCGGTCGTCTTGCCCGCGCCGTTGGGTCCCAGCACGCCGAGCAGCCTGCCGGTCGGCACGGCGAGGTCCACACCGTCGAGTGCCTTGGTCTCGCCATAGTGCTTCACCAGGCCGTCTGCCTGAATCGCGTACTGCATGACCCGCCCCTCCTCCTCGGTGCCTCCACTTTGGACTACGGCACCGACAGTTTCCGGCCGGCGTTCCGGCCGGCATCCGGCGCCTCTGGCCGATCACCGACGCGGGCGGGAGCCATAAGCTGGCCTCGTGACGTCTTCTGGCCCGTTGCGTGACCCCCAACACCGTGTCTCGCCCAAGGCCATCCGGCTCTGGCTCGCTGAGGCGTTGTTCGGGTTCGTGCTGCTCGTGGGGTGCTCGATCCTGGTCGCGCAGTGGGTCGGGGGGAGCGGGTGGTCGTGGGTGCCCGGCTGGTTCGCGGACGACCCGTGGCTGCTGCCGGTGGGGGTGGGCGTGCTGACCACGCCGTTCCTGGCGGCCGAGCCGTTCGTACGCTATGCCGTACATCGTTGGGAGCTGTCGGGTGATGTGGTCTACACCCGGTCGGGATTCCTGACCCGGGAGTGGGTCTTCGTGCCGGTCAGCCGGATCCAGACGGTCGACAAGGCGCAGGGGTGGGTCGAACGGCTGCTCGGGCTGGCGACCCTGGAGATCCGTACGGCCTCTCACGCGGGCTCGTCGACGATCAAGGGCCTTGACTACACGGTGGCGGCCGGGCTGGCGGAGGAACTGGCGCACCGCGCGGAGCAGCTCAGGGACGATGCCACGTGACCGAACCCCGCCCCGGCCCTCCCGCGCACCCGTCGGCGCCCGAACCTCGCCCTGGGCCCTCCTCGCACCCGTCCACCCCCGAAGCTGATCCCGGGCCTCCCATGCACCAGTCGGCGCCCGAACCAGCTGATCCTGCTCGTGAGGGCTCGTTCCCGCCGGTGACCGTTCCCGCTGGGCCTGTGGAGCCCGCTGGGGTGCCGATGCGGCTGAGCCCCAAGGTGCTGCTCATCCACCCGGTACGGATGATCCCGTCGCTGATCGTCCCCCTCGTCGGGCTGCTGTTCGTGGGTGGGTTCTCCGGCATGTCGTACACCTGGGCGGCGGTCGGGGTCGGCGTCACGCTGGTCTTCGCCGTCGTCCGGTGGGCGATATTCAGCTACGAGATCGTGGGCGATCGTCTGGAGATCAAGCGTTCACTGATCAGCCGGTCGGTCCGTACCATCCCCTTGGAGCGGATCCGCGGCGTGGACGTCTCCACCCCGCCTATGCACCGGCTGCTCGGTCTGGCCGTACTCAAGATCGACACTGGGGCGAGCGGCGGCGAGGAGGAGGGCAAGCTCGACGGCGTCACCCGCGAGGAGGCCGAACGCCTGAAGTCGGTCCTGCTCCGACGCACCCGCGCCACCCGCCCCGCCCGAGCCGCGACGCCCGATGAGACCTTCGCTGCCGTCTCCGCCACGGATCCCGCCGCGGTCACGGTGTCCGCTGCGGTTCGTGGGGAGACGGTGGAGGCCGAGCAGGAGATCATCCGCGTGCCGTGGACCTGGCTGCTGTACGGCCCGCTGTCCGGCGCGTACCTGCTGACGCCGTTCGCCCTGGCGGGCGGCGCCGTGGGACTGGCGTTCCAGTGGGGCGACGATCTCGGCTACGGCCGGGACGCCGCGCTCACCGTCGGGGAGTGGCTCTGGGAGCATCCCTACCTGCTGCTCGCCGTGGTGCTGCTGCTCGTGGTGGCGATGCCGTTCGTGGGCGGTGTGATGTACGCGGTGTTCAACTGGAACTTCCGCCTCATCAGCCGCGATGGCTACCTGGTGGCCGAACGCGGGCTGATCAACCGGCGCAGCGTGTCCCTGGAGGCGGAGCGCGTACGGGGCTACGAGATCATCGAGGGACTCGCCGAGCGCTGGGCGAGCGTCGCCCGGGTCTGGGCCATCGTGACGGGCCTCGGCGACTCCCAGACCCGCGGGCAACTCCTGCCGGACGTCCCGCGCGCGGTCGCCTTCCGGGTCACCGGGGAGGCCATCGGCACCTACCAGGCCGAACTACGTCCCCACCCGCCCATCGCCCGCAACCGCCGCCTCTTCCGCGCCGTCGCCCCGTGGCTCGCGCTGGCCCTCGCCACCGCGCTGACGGCCCTGCTGACCGCCCAGCCGATCTGGTGGATCGGGACCGTGGTCGCCCTCCTCCTGGCGGGCTTGGGGATCCCCCTCGGCCTCGACCGGTACAGGTCTCTGGGACACGGATACGACGGCGTACGCCTGGCGGTCCGCTCAGGCTCCCTCCGCCGCTCGCAAGCGATGGTGGAACGCCGCGCGGTGGTGGGCTGGCACCTCAGGCAGACGTGGTTCCAGCGGCGAGCCGGGGTGTACACGCTCACCGCCGGGGTGGGAGCGGGCAAGGGCGGCTACTCGGCGATCGACGTCTCACAGGCCCAGGCGATCGGCTTCCCGGCCGAAGTGACACCGGAGTGGCTGGCTCCGTTCTTGTCCAAGGAGCAGTAGGCAGGCACCTTCCGCTGCTCGCCAAGGGGATACCTCCGGACGCGCTGTTCTACGGTGTCGGTGAGGTCAGCCGACGCCCTTCCGCCTGAGCCCTCGCCCCCGCTCCCGTCCTCGCGCCTTCAACCTGGGCCCCAGGGCGCTCAGGGTCCCTGAGGCCCGGGAGGTCCTGCGGGGAGATCACCGACGAACCGCCGGGCAGTGCGCGGGCGGTGTGCGGGTGGCGCTCAGACGGCAGTGTGTGGACGGCGCTTGAGCGGTGTGCGGGCGGTGCTCGGCTCAGTCCTGGCGGCGGGCGCCGAACATGATCTCGTCCCAGGTCGGTACCGAGGCGCGACGCCCCCTGGAGCCCTTGCGCGGCTGACGGGCCGCAGGGGCGGGCGGGGGAGAGGGCACGGGGACCGGGGGCTCCTCCTTGGCCGCCGGCTGCTCGGGCTTCGCGGTGTCGTCCTTGCTCGACCTCGCGGCTGGTACGGCAGGCTCAGGCGCTGTCGGCTCAGCCTTGGCCGCCGCCGGCTCAGCCTTGGGCTCAGTGGCGGGCTCGGTTTTGGGCTCGGCCACTGCGGGCTCGGCCACGGCGGGCTCAGTCTTGGGCGCGGGTGCCGTGGTCGGCGCGGGCGCCGAGGACTCGGCCTTGGGCTGGGGCTTCGAGGGCTGCGGCTTGGGCTTGGGTACGGGCGCGGTCGGTACCGGCTCGGCGGCAGTCGCCTCTGTGTCCGCCTTCGCGGTCGACTCGGTCCTCGGGGCTGCGTCGGCCTCGGGGGCTGCGTCGGCCGTCGGGGTGGTGTCAGACGTCGGGGTGGTGCCGGTTTCAGGTACGCCTGCGGCGGCCTGGGGCTCGGGAGCCGTGGGGCTGGGCTTGGGGGCCGCTGTCGTGGGCTCGGGCTCGGCGGTCAGGTCGGCAGTCGGCTCGGCTGTCTCGGGCGCGGTCTTGGAGGCGTCCTGGTCGGCTGCCGTTGCGGGAGCAGTGGCGTCCTTTGCCGCAGGCGCGGCCTCGGTGACGGGCGGTGTGGTGATGGGGTCCGTAGTGGCGGGCGTGCCGACTACTGCGGTGGCCTCCTGGCCAGTACCTTCCTGGCCAGGCGCTTCCTGAGCAGAAGCCTCCTCAGCAGCGGCTTCCTGGCCAGCGGCTTTCTGCGCCGGGCCGTCGGTCTGGGCTTCCGTGGCGGGGGACGTCTGCGGCGCGGTGGTGCTCCCCACAGTGGCGTCCCCCAGAGTGGCGTCCCCCACAGCGGTGGTGCTCTCCACAGCGGTGCTCTCTGCCGCGGTGCTCGCCGTTGCGGCGCCAGCGGGCTGCTCGACGACGATGTCACCGGGCTGCGGCTCAGTGACAGTCCCAGCGGACTGCGGTTCGGTGAGAGTGCTGTCGGGCTCCGCCTCGGAGGCGGAGCTGGCGGCTGCCTGCGGTTCGGCCGCCACGTCTGTGGTGGGCTTCGACTCGGCTTGGGGTGGTGTGGTCGGTCCTGAGGCTGTGGTGGGCTTCGGGGTCCCAGCGGGTTGTACGGACTCCGCAGCCGGGGCGTCGGTGCCTGCCACGGCAGACGGCGAATCCGCAGACGAAAGCGAATCCTTGGTGGGCACCGACTCCGCGGAGGTCTGCGCAGTGGGCGCGTCGGCGGCCGAGCTCTGAATGCCGGGCGCGTTGACGGCCGGACCCTGAGTGGCGGGCGCACTGGTCGCTGGGTGGTCTGTGACGGGCACGTTGGCCACCGGGCCCTCTGCGGTGGGCGCGTTGACGGTCGGACCCTCTGCGGTGGGCACGCCGACGGCCTGGCCCTCCGTTGCGGGCGCGGTGGCGGCCGGGCCGTCTACAGCGGGTGAACCGTAGGTCGGCACCTCTGCGGCGTGTGTGCCGGGGGTCGCGTCCGATGCCGGCGGCAGCGTGACAGCGTCTTCGAGCGCGGACGCGGTGGTACGGGTGCCCGGAGGCGTGCTCTCGCGGCTCGCGGAGGCGTAGATGGCCTCGCCGTCCCGGCCGGTCGGGCGGTCGGTCTGGCGGTCAGGCGGGCGGGGAGCGCCGTGGTCGGGCAGCCAGGACGAAGGGTCACCATGACGTGCCGAAGGGTCGCCGTGACGTGCCGAAGGGTCGCTGGGGCGGGTGTAGTCGGTGTCCTGCGCCGACGACGACGAAGAAGAGGCCGTAGGTGCTGACGACGCCGAAGGATGGGTACGGTGGCCAGGCTCCTGGGCGCGATAGCCCGTCTCCGGTGCCGACGGCTCGGTCAGGTAGCCGGTCTCCTGCGCGGGAGCACGGTAGCCGGGCACGGGGGCGGGTGGCTCCGAGCGGTAGTCCCTCGCGGGCGGGTCCGAGCGGTAGCCGGGCTCCGCCGTGCGGCCGGAGGGGTCGGCTGCAGGGGCGCGGTCGAAAGGGGCCTCTCGCGCTGGGGTGAAGGGCGTCTCACGGGACGGGACATCACGGGACGGCGGGCGGCCGTAGGGCGACTCCGTGCCTCTCGGCTGGTAGCCGACCGCCGGCTCCTGTGGCTCCGGTTCGTGGCGGATCACCGACGGGAACGGCAGCGGGTCCGACGCCAGCGGCGGCACCGGCTGCAGCTTGGCCACTCGCGGCGTGAACGGCGTGACCGTGGTGTCCTCCACCACGGGGCTGGGGTCGAAGTCGGCGGCCGAGAGCCGCATCGACTCGTCGTCGTGCGGCGTGACGTGCCGTCTGCGCGGGTCGAAGAGCCACTCGGCGTGCCTGGTGTGACCGTTCCAAACGTAGCCGAGCTTGACGCGCCAGAGGCCGTCGTCGCGCTTGGCGGAGTCCCAGTCGATCTCGTCGGTGGGCACGCCGCGCCTGGTGAGCCGCTCGGCGACGAGATCGCCGAGCGTCGGGCCGGCTGAGGACTCTCCGGGCATGCGTACGGACACGCGCTGCGCCTGCTGGGCCACGTACTCGCGCTCCTGGAGCACGGGGCCCTCGAACCAGCGGACGCGTTCGACCGGGATGCCCGCTGTGGCGGCGATCTCCTCGGCTGTCTCTCCGGCACGAATGCGGGCCTGGATCTCCTTGGGGCGCAACGGACTCTCCACTTCGATCTCGTACTGGCCGAGACGGGAGAAGTTGCCGCGGACGGCAGCACGGAGCCGGTCGTCCACGGGAAGCGTGAACCGTGTACCCCGCCCTGCTGTCGCCAGCACGAGATAGGTACCGTCCTCACTTACCGCGACGAGTCGGAGCTCCTGCATGCGAGTCCCTTCGTCAGCGTGCTGCTCATTCTTCCCCCGGACCCTTGAGTCTCTCGCGTGTGCCGGTTGCCTGCCAGCACCGTACCCGGCATGTCCGAACATCGCCTTCCTGGGATAGCCCAGGGGCGATGTGACGCCGGTCACATTTGTTGATTCCATCATCTTCAAGGCCTGCCCGTGCGCAAAGCCCTCGACGGATTCTGGCGAATAGTGTCACGCGTCGCCGAGCACTTCAGCCAAGAGGCCAGAACGGATGGGTTGGCGCCCGGATGGAGCTCCAGGTAGCGGGCGGCGGCGCCGGCCAGGCGGGGGGCTCTGGCGGAGTACGTCTCGCCGGTGGGGGAGAGCCGGCATCGGCCGGTGTCGGTGGCGGCGACGACGAAGACGCCGGACCGCGCCAGGCGGGCCATGGCGGTCCGCAGGGCCGGGGAGTCGGCGCCGTCGAGGGAGAGATTGGCCACGGCGGGACCCCGGGCGTGCCTGCGTACCCAGTCGAGGCCGGCCAGGGCGTCCGACAGGCTGCCGGAGCCGCCGCAGCCCAGCACCCGTACCGACGCGACGCTCGCCTGGGGCGACACGCCGTGCGACCGGCCGGCTACGGCGCGCGCCACCCGGGTGCCGTGGCCGTCGCAGTCTTCGCCGGTACGCCCGGTGGCGTCGAAGGCCCACCAGAGCCGATCCCCCAATCCATCCGACACACGGAGAGTCTCCGTGCGTCCCGACATATGGGGATTCCCCGAGCGGAATGCGCCGGGTCGGCCGTGGGTGACGCCGCTGTCCACGATGTAGACCGTGACGCCCTTCCCGGTGGCACGAGCGGCACGGATGGCACGGCGGGTGCGGGGGGCATTGGCGGCAAGGGGGGCGCGGCGGGCGTGGCGTCGGGCGGACGTGGTGAGCGGCATGGGGTGGATCTCGCGGTCGGGCTCGACCGCCACCACCCTGGGATCCGCGCTGAGCTCCGCCAACTCGCTCGCGTTCAGCAGCGTGGCGAAGCCGGGCAGTGCGGCGGTGTAGAAGCGGCGTACCCGCCATCGCATCTCGCCGACCAGGTCGCGGGCCCCGGCCCGGTCACGCACGGTAACGATGTACGGGCGCGTAGGCTCGGTTATCGGCGGCCGGGAGGCGAGGCCGGAGGCGGGCGCCATGGCGATGGGGATCGCGGTGGTCACGGCCGTCGCCGCGGCCGCGGCGAGGTAGAGAGAGGGCAGGCCGATTCGTCGGGGCACGAGCGACGAGGGTGTCTGTCACACACGTCACAGGAACAACAGGACACGCCCTCGCGTCTATTCACGAGAAAGCTCTTTACCGAACGCGGGCGAGAAAGGACTGATCCGGGGGATGAGCGGCGAGCAGCGGAAGTTCGAGCTGAGCATGCCGCAGATCGCGGGAAGCGCCCTGGCGGCGGTCACGGCGGCGGTCGGAGCCTCCTACCTCGGCGTGGGGGGAACGGTGATCGGCGCGGCGCTGATGAGCGTGGCGAGCACGGTGGCCACCGCGGTCTACACGCACTACCTCAAACGTACGGGCGAGAAGGTCAAGCAGCACACGGTGATCGCCTGGCGTGAGTCCGGCGCGGCGGATCCTCCGCCCGAGCGTGACGAGGGCCAGGGCGAGCTGGCGACGGCCGCGCACGCTACGGTGCGTAACCTCAGTGAGGCCCAGGGGCCGGGTGAGCCCTCGCGGCCCGGCGAGACCACGCTGGTCATGGCGCCGATCGAGGTGCCGGCGCGAAGGCGTGTGCCGTGGGCGAAGACGGGGATGGCCGCGGCGCTGGTGTTCGGGGTGAGCATGGGCGGCATCCTGACGTACCAGACCATCGCTCAGACGACCGTGCACGACCAGCTCACCGGCGGCAAGCCGGTGACCGAGCGCGGCAAGGCGCCCGTCAAGGAGAAGGAAGAGCCCACGGTCGAGCCCCGGACGACGTTGTACAGCGACCCGGCGACGCCCAGCAGTAAACCGACGACCTCCCCGACCGCCTCGCCGACTCGTTCGTCCCAGAGCCCGACGCCGACCCCCACTGGCACGGACAAGGACGCGAGCAAGGACCCCGACAAGAACACCGTGGAGCCGTCGACCCCGTCCGCGACCACTTCGGCCCAGGACCCCGGCGGCATGACCGAAGCGCCGTCCGCCCCGACCGAGCCGCCGCAGCAGTCACAACCGGCGCAGCAGGACGAACCCGCCGAGGCGCAGTAAAGAACGCAGGCCGCCTACCCCAGCACCGTCTCCAGGTAGGTGTTGCCGAACAGCCGTCCCGGATCCAGCCGATCCCGTAGCGCCACGAAGTCCGCGAACCGCGGGTAGACCGTCCCCAGATACGCCGCGTCCCGAGTGTGCAGCTTGCCCCAGTGCGGCCGCCCGCCCAGCCTCGTCATGATTTCTTCCACCCCGGCGAAGTACGCGGGGTTGGGCGTGGGCCGATAGATGTGGCAGGCGATGTACGCCGACTGACGGCCGTACGCCGTCGACAGCCACGCCGAGCTGGCCGGCGTCACCCGCACCTCCACCGGGAACGTGATCCGCCACCCCATCCGCTCCACCAGCGCCCGCGTCTCTCGCAGTGCCGGGCCGAGGTGCTCGCGCGGCACCGCGTACTCCATCTCCAGGAAGCGCACGTCCCGGCGTGAGGTGAAGATCTTGTACGACGCGTCCACGGCCTCGGAGTCTCCGAGCGCGGCGGCGCTGACACCGTTGATCCGCGGGATCAGCCCGGGGGATCGGGCCCCCAGGGCGCAGGCGGCGCCGAACAGCGTGTTCTCCAGGAAGACGTTGTCCAGCCAATACCTGACCGCGCCGGGCGGCCGGGCCGGGCCGGGATCACGGTTGTTGGTCTTGACCAGGCACGCGTCGGTGTGCGGCAGCCAGAAGAAGTCGAGATGCTCGTTGTCCGCGGTCAGGGAGTCGAGCGAGTCGAGGATGCCGCTGAGCGTCATCCGGCGCCGCCGGTTGCGCAGCAGGAAGGCGGGTTCCACCCGGAACGTCGCCGAGGTCAGCACCCCGAGCGCGCCCAGCCCCACCCGCGCGGCGTCGAACAGGTCATCCCCGGGGGAGGCCGTCACCACCGAGCCGTCCGCGAGCACCAGCTCCAGCGCCTCGACCTGGTCGGCCAGGCCGCCGCTGTCGCGCCCGGTGCCGTGCGTGCCGGTCTGGATGGCTCCCGCGACCGTCTGGTCGGTGATGTCGCCCATGTTGGCCAGCGCCAGCCCGCGCGCGGCGAGCAGGGAGTTCAGCTCCCGCACCGGCGTGCCGGCGCGTACGGTGACGCGGTCGTCGGCGACGGAGGTGACGCCGGTCAGCGCGGTGGGGCGGAGCATGACGCCGTCGGTGAGGGCCACTCCGGTGAAGGAGTGGCCCGTACCGATCATGCGCAGACGGCGGCCGGCGGCGGCGGCGTCCTTCACGGCGCGTACCACGTCCTCGGTCGACGCCGGGGTACGCACCTCGGCGGGCGCGGCCGTCTGATTGCGGGCCCAGTTCGTGAAGACCATGGCCGCCCTCGCGCTAGAGCATCGTTCTCGGATTAAACGTGAACGATACTCAGTTCTCCCAGCCCTCGGGAAGCGGGAAGGCGTCGCCGGGCTGCAGGTTCTGCGACTTGATGATGTCGGAGACCTTCACCAGCGTGTAGCCGCGGCTCTGCAGCAGCTGCACGAGCGACGGCATCACGTCGACGGTCTGCTTCACCCAGTCGTGCATGAGGATGATGCCGTCGCGCTTGGCCACGGCCAGCGTCTGCTTCTTGATCTCCGCGGAGTTCTTGGTCGCCCAGTCGCGCGAACCGGCGGTCCACAGGATCATCGGCATGCCGAACCCGGCCGCGACCTCCGAGGTCTGGAGGTCCAGCATGCCGTACGGGGGCCGCAGCAGCTTGGGCTCGACGCCCGCGGCCTTCTTGACGGCGTCCTGCGTCTTCTGGATCTCGCTCTTGATGGCGCCCGGCTCGATGGTGGTGAAGTTCTTGTGCGTGTAGCTGTGGTTGCCGAGCTCGTGGCCCTCCTTGGCCATGCGCTTGACGAAGGCGGGGCGGCTCTTCACGTACTGGCCTTCGAGGAAGAACGTCGCCTTGGCGTTGTACTTCTTCAGCGTGTCGAGGAGCGTTCCCGCGTACTTGCCCGGCCCGTCGTCGAAGGTCAGGGCGAGGCATTTGACCTGCTCGTCGGCGCAGTCCACTGCCTTCGCCTTGGCCTGGGCGACGGCGGCCGACTTGGCCGGGGCGGGCTGACTGGGGGCGGCGGACGCGGTCGCCGGTGTCAGAGTGACAGCAACAGCCGCGATAGCCAGAAGTGAAGTGATTTGTCGGGACATGCGAAAGCTTTCGTTTGTGAAGGGTGTTGCGAGGGTTGTTCGACCGTAGCGGATCAGTTCCCGGCCGGTGAAGGTACCTCGGGAAGTCTCAGCAAACCCGAACCTCCGACGCCCACGACAACAGCGACCGCCGCCGCGCCGAGCGTGAAGCCGTACGCGTTGGACGCCCCGAACGCCTCCGTCAGCCGTCCCCCGGCCCACGCCCCGATCGCCACCCCGAACCCGATCGACGTGGAGATCCACGCCAGCCCCTCGGTGAGCACCGAGGGCGGCACGAGCCGCTCGGTGAGGGAGAAGCCGGTGATGAGCGTCGGCGAGATCGCGAGCCCGGCCAGGAAGAGGCCGAAAGCCATGATCCGCGCGTCGCCGATGAACATGATCGGCAGCAGCCCCACCACGAGCACCCCGAGCGCCCGTACGAACCGGTGGCGCAGCGAGACCCGCCAGTGCCGCGACCCGAACCAGAGCCCCGACACCATCGACCCGCTCGCGATGGCGGCCAGCAGGAACCCGGAGGCGCCCTTGACCCCGTGCTCCTCGGCGAAGGCCACCGTGATCAGGTCGATCGACCCGAACACCGCCCCCAGCGCCAGGTAGACGCAGGACAGCAGGGCGATCCCCGGAATCAGGATGGCCATCCCGGCGCCGGACTCGCCCGGCCGTACCGGCGGCTGGGTGCGCCGCTGCGCCGCGAGCGCGAGCGATCCGCCGAGCATGCAGACCAGCGCCACCAGCAGTCCCATGTACGGGTTGACCGCTGTGGCCAGCACGGTGACCAGCGCCGGTCCGGCGACGTAGATCATTTCGTCGGCGACGGACTCGAAAGCGAAGGCCGTGTGCAGCTTGGCAGAGCCGCCGTGCAGGTGCGACCAGCGCGCGCGGACCATCCCGCCCAGGGACAGGGAGGTCGCGCCGACCGCCAGCCCGGCGGCGTACAACGTCCACTCGGGCAGCTCGAAGCCCGCCGACAGCATGAGCGTGGCCAGCGAGAGCGCGTTCACGATCGAGAAGGGCACGATCACCCGGGCCTGCCCGAACCTGTCGACCAGCCGCGCGGTCAAGGGGGCGGCCACCGCGAAGGAGACGTTGGTGGTGGCGGCGACGGCGCCGGCGGTCGCGTACGACTCGGTGAGGCCGGAGATCAGCAGCACGACGCCGATGCCGAGCATGGACATCGGCATCCGGCCGACGAAGCCGGCCAGCACGAATCCCTTGATGCCGGGCCCGTTGAACAACCCCCGATAAGGCCCGACCACGTCTGTTCCTCTCCCTTGATGCGCCCCAACATTTACGCGTGCGCTGACCGGACAGCAAGTGATTTTTCCGGCAACTCGGCTAACGTGTGCCGGGTGTCCGGTCTTCCCTCGTTCCGCGCCGTCCTGATCGTGATCGCTTCGGTCATCGCCGTCTCGGTCGTGGCCGTGGGAGTGGCGCTGTCCACGCGGGACGACCTGTTCGCGAGTACGGCCGACCAGCAGCCGGTACGGAGATCGCAGAAACCGGTCCAGAAGACGCAGCCGCAGACCGCCGGCCTCGACAAGATCGTCCCCACGACCGAGCCGGTGAAGGACTTCGGCAAGGGCGGCCCCAGCGTCACCCCGACCCCGCCCCGCGTGCTGGCGATCGCCCGCGCCGAGGTGCCCAAGACCACCCGGTTCGAGCTGGCGAAGCTCAAGCACGTGCAGAAGGTCGCCATCGTCGACGCGGGCTCGGTACGGGTGTCGGGCACCGGCCTGAACCTGCTCGCCGTCGACCCGGCCGACTTCCGCTCCTGGACGCCCAAGGCCGTCGCCGACCAGCCGGCCGTGTGGAGCGCGCTGTCCAGGGGCGAACTGGTCGCCGAGACCTCGGCCGTACGCAGGCTCGGCATGATCCTGGGCGCCGAGTACCAGGTGGACGGCGGCCCCCGCCTGCGCGTCGCGGCCTCGGCCACCCTCGGCCTGTCGGGGATCGACGGCCTGGTGGGCGCCGACATGGGCAAGGCACTCGGCCTGGCGCCGGGCGTCGCGGTCCTGCTGCACGGCAAGCCCGGCATCAGCGAGCCGGGCGTACGCAAGCTGCTCGGCAAGGGCGCCCAGGTCGTGACGCTGGGCGCCCGCCCCAAGGCCCAGCCGACACAGCCGGCCCAGCAGACGGCCAAGCCGCAGCAGCAGGTCAACGTCGGGCGACCCAGCAGCTACCTGGACCTGTACAAAGCCTCGGCCACCCACTGCCCCGGCCTGTCATGGACCGTGCTGGCGGCGATCGGTCAGGTGGAGAGCGGGCACGGCCGCAACAACGGCCCGTCGAGCGCGGGCGCGCTCGGGCCGATGCAGTTCATGCCCGCCACCTGGAAGCACTACGGCGTGGACGGCGACGGCGACGGCAAGTCCGACATCTGGAGCCCCTACGACGCGGTGCCCGCGGCGGCCAAGTACCTCTGCGCGAACGGCGCCGGCCAGGGCGGCCAGAAGCTGCGCAAGTCGATCTGGTTCTACAACCACTCGTGGGACTACGTGAACAAGGTGATGGGCATCGCCGAGGCGTACGCCCGCGCCTACACCTGACGCCCGCGCGCGTTCACGCCTGACGTCTCCGGGGCGGTGGGCAGCAGGTGAGCCCGCAGGGCTGCGGCTCGGGCTCCTCCATCAGCTCGCGGATCATGCGGACGAAGGCCGGGTGGGTGCCCGCCGTAGCGGCCCGCTCCATGGGCAGGCCCAGCTCGGTGGCCACCTGCCTGGCCTCGGTGTCGAGGTCGTAGACGACCTCCATGTGGTCGGAGACGAACCCGATCGGCACCAGCACGACCGACCGGGCGTCGGTCTTGCGCAGATGGTCGCAGACGTCGGGCTCCAGCCACGGCACCTCGGGCGGCCCGCTGCGCGACTGCCACACCAGATCCCACGGCTGGGTGCGGCCCAGCGCCTCGTTGACCAGCTCGGCGCTCCTGCGCAGCTGCGCCTCGTAGAGGCCGCCGTAGGGCCCGGCGGTGCGCGCCATGGAGACCGGCACGCTGTGCGCGGTGAACACCAGCCGGGCGTCGTCGCGGCCGAGCCGGTCGAGCGCCTGCCTGACATGGTCGGCCATGGCGGCGACGAACCCCGGATGGTCCCCGAAGTGCCGCATCTTGACCAGCTCGGGACCGCCCTTGACGGAGATCCTGGCGATGTCCTCGTAGTACTGGCGGCAGCTGGAGTAGCCGGCGAACGCCGAGGTGGCGAACACCGCCGCCTTGCGGATCCCGTCCGCCTTCATCCGCAGGACGGTCTCCTCGCCGAACGGCTCCCAGTTGCGGTTGCCCCAGTAGACGGGCACATCGACCACCGGACGCAGCGCCTCGATGAGCGCGCGGTTCTGGCCGTTGATCGGGCTGACCCCGCCGAAACCCTGGTAGTGCTCGGCCACCTCCAGCAGCCGCTCCTGCGGCACGCCTCGGCCCCGCACCACGTTCTCCAGAAACGGCAACACGTCCTCAGGCCCCTCGGGCCCACCGAACGACAGCACCAGCAGAGCGTCGTAGTTCCCCACGTGCCCCACCTTATTCCCGCGAGGGACCGCCTCCGCCTGCAGCCCGCGGGTCTCTACGGAGCTAGGCAAATCAACAGGGTAGGTTCGGTTGAGTGAGCGCATTCAACGACATTCGTGACTATGTTGCCATCCCCCGGGTTCTCTCGCTGAAGCTCTCGCCCGACGGCTCCCGGCTGATCTCCGCGGTCCAGTCCCTCAACCCCGACGGCAAGTCGTACGGCACCGCGCTCTGGGCCATTCCGATCGACGGCGAGCCGTACCGGCTGACCCGCTCGGCCAAGGGCGAGAGCGCGGCGGAGTTCACCGACGCGGGCGACGTGCTGTTCACCTCGGCCCGTCCCGACCCGACCGTCAAGGACGCCACCGACGAGGTGCCCTCGCTGTGGCTGCTGCCCCGCTCGGGCGGCGAGGCCCGGCAGGTGGCCGCCCGTCCCGGCGGCGTCGGCGCCTTCCGTACGGCCGGTGACGTGGTGGTGTTCGCCGCCGACGTGCTCACCGGCGAGGAGGCGGCCGAGGAGGAGCGTCGCAAGGCGCGCAAGGACGCCGGCATCAGCGCGATCCTGCACGAGAGCTACCCGGTCCGCTACTGGGACCACGACCTCGGCCCCGGCCACACCCGGCTGTTCGCCGCGAAGCTCGGGGCGGACCGGCTGGAGGACGTACGCGACCTGACTCCCGATCCGGGCGAGGCGCTGCGCGACGTCACCTTCGCGCTCACGCCCGACGGCGCCACCGTGATCGCGACCTGGCGTACCATCCTCCCGGACGCCGAGCTGCGGGTGGACCTGGTCGCCATCGACGTGGCCACCGGTGAGCGGCGCACGCTGTTCACCGAGGAGGGCCATGACTTCTACGGCCCGATCGCGGTCTCGCCCGACGGCACCCGCGTAGCCTGCGCGCGCGAGCGCCTGGCCGAGCTCGACGTCTCCGTCCGCATCGACCTGTGGATCGGCGACCTGGCCACCGGCGCGGGCCGTACGTACGCGCCCGACCTGTTCCCGGCTGACGTCGAGTGGGCGCCCGACTCGTCGGCCGTCTACCTCGCGGCCGACCAGCGGGGCCGCCGCCCGATCTTCCGCGTGCCGCTGGACGGGGAGGTCGCCCGGCTGACCCAGGACGACGCCGCCTACCTCGGGCTCAACGCATCGGCTGACGGACGGTTCGTCTACGCGTTGCACAGCGGCGTCGACCGCACCCACGGGCCGGCCAGGATCGACACCGCCACCGGCGAGATCACCGACCTGCCCTCGCCCGCCACGCGTCCCGAACTGCCCGGCACGCTGACCGAGGTCTCCGCGACGGCCGACGACGGCACCACGATCCGCGGCTGGCTCACGCTGCCCGAAGGCGCCTCCGCCGACGACCCGGCGCCGATCCTGCTCTGGATCCACGGCGGTCCCGTCGCCTCGTGGAACGACTGGCAGTGGCGCTGGAACCCCTGGATCATGGTCCAGCACGGCTACGCCGTCCTGCTGCCCGACCCGTGCCTGTCCACCGGCTACGGTCAGGAGATGATCGACCGCGGGTGGGGCAACTGGGGCCCGCGTACGCTCGCCGATCTCGACGCGATCGTGGACGTGGTCGTGGACAGGGACGACATCGACGGCGAGCGGATCGCCGCGATGGGCGGCTCCTACGGCGGCTACATGGCCAACTGGATCGCCGGCCACAGCGACCGCTACAAGGCCATCGTCACCCACGCCGCCCTGTGGAACCTCGAGCAGTTCGGCGGCACCACCGACGCGGCCCAGTACTGGCAGCGCGAGATGGGCGAGCCCGGCTCCGAGCGGTACGCCAAGCTCTCCCCGCACCACGGGCTCGACAGCATCACCACCCCGATGCTCGTCATCCACGGCGACAAGGACTACCGGGTGCCGATCGGGGAGGCGCTGCGCCTGTGGTGGGACCTGCAGCGCCGCAACGTCGAGTCGAAGTTCCTGTACTTCCCCGACGAGAACCACTGGATACTCAAGCCCGGCAACGCCGTTGCCTGGTACGAGACCGTGCTGGCCTTCCTCGGCCAGCACGTGCTCGGCCAGGAGTGGAAGCGCCCGGACTCGGTGGCGTGATGACTGATCCGCAGAACCTGCTCGAACTGGCCGAGGACATCGCGCGCGAGGCGGGCGACATGCTGCTCGCCAAGCGGCCCACGATGTCGGAGGTCGTCGAGACCAAGTCCAGCCCCACCGACGTGGTCACCGCCCTGGACACGGCGTCGGAGCGGCTCATCCGCGCCCGCGTCCTGGAGGCCAGGCCCGGCGACAGCGTCCTGGGGGAGGAGGGCGGCGAGGCCGCCGGTGACTCCGGCGTGCGCTGGATCGTCGATCCCATCGACGGCACGGTCAACTTCCTGTACGGCCTGCCCGAGTGGGCGGTGTCGATCGCCGTCGAGGTGGGCGGCGAGATCGTCGCGGGTGTGGTGAACGTGGTGCCGCGCGGTGAGGTGTTCACCGCGGCGCGCGGCCGGGGCGCCTGGCTCGGCGGCGAGCGGCTGCGCTGCAACACCGGCGTGCCGCTGTCGCAGGCGCTGGTCGCGACCGGCTTCGGCTACCTGCGCGAACGCCGGGCCGTGCAGGCTCAGGTGCTGGCGTCGGTGCTGCCGCGGGTACGTGACATCAGGCGTGGCGGCTCGTGCGCCGTCGACCTCTGCTCGGTGGCCTCGGGCCGGGTGGACGCCTACTACGAGCGGGGCACCAACTACTGGGACTTCGCCGCGGCCGGGCTGGTCGCGACCGAGGCGGGGGCCAGGCTCGGCGGGCTGAACGGCAGGCCGCACAGCAACGACTTCGTGCTCTGCGCGGCGCCGGGGCTGTTCGACGAGCTGCACGACTTGCTCGTACCGCTGGATCCCGAACGCGACGCCTGACGGCGCGTGGATCCCCAGCGCGACGCCTGACGCTGTGACGTGACGGCGCGAAAACGGCCGGAGCCCTTGTCCGGGGCTCCGGCCGTTTCGTCACACGAGGCGCCGATCAATGAGGCAACGGGACGCCGTTGTCATCCGCTATGCGGCGCAGGTCCTCGATCTCGGCGGTGAGGGTGTCGGCGAGGTAGTCGTCGCCGGTGCACCGGGCCTCCCGAAGGCCCTTGTAAGCCTGGTCGAGGCGGCTTTCGATCGTGGTCGTGAACTCGCCCATCTCACCTACTCTCTTCAGGGGTTGCGGAGCGAAGAGCGCCCACCGCTCGTGGGGAAGCCAAAAGAGGCACACGGCGATGGGTGTCCAGCAGGCATACCCCGGCCCATCGCGTACCGAAACATGAATTTGGCTGTGCCTTGCGGCACACATGCTCTGACATGCCTTACCGTGCGCTTATCGCAGGTGTGGGCAGAATGAAGCAGCGGATCCGGAGAGAGGTGCCAGTCGTGCGAGTGCTGGTTGTAGAGGACGAGCGGGTGCTCGCCGATGCGATCGCGACCGGTCTGCGGCGCGAGGCCATGGCGGTGGACGTGGCCTATGACGGGGGCGGCGCGCTGGAGCGCACCTCCTACATCGACTACGACGTGATCGTCCTGGACCGCGACCTGCCGGTCGTGCACGGGGACGAGGTCTGCCGCCGCCTGGTGGAGCAGCGTACGTCCTCGCGCATCCTGATGCTGACCGCGTCCGGCGACGTCGACGACAAGGTGGAGGGGCTCGGCCTGGGGGCCGACGACTACCTGGCCAAGCCGTTCGTCTTCGTCGAACTGGTCGCCCGGGTGCGCGCGCTCGGCCGTCGGTCGGCGCCGGCACTGCCGCCCGTCCTGGAGCGGGGCGGGATCCGGCTGGACCCGGGCAAGCGGCTGGTCGAGCGTGAGGGCAAGGAGGTCATCCTCACCAAGAAGGAGTTCGCGGTCCTGGAAGAGCTGATGCGGGCGGAGGGCGCCGTCGTCAGCCAGGAGGACCTGCTGGACAAGGCGTGGGACGAGAACATCGATCCGTTCACCAACGTGGTGCGGGTGACGATGATGACCCTGCGCAAGAAGCTGGGGGATCCGCAGGTGATCGAGACGGTGCCCGGAGTGGGATACAAGTTGTGACTCAACGGCCGGAGCGCGAGGCGATGCCGACGCATCCGATGATCAGCCCGCACTCGGAACGGGCCGTGGCGCGGGCGGAGCAGGCGCCGCCGCCGAGCGGCCAGCCCGTCTGGGACGGCCCGCCGCCACCGTCCTACGCCCGGCCGCAGCGGACCACGATGGACGTGGTGAAGGCGCTGCCGGGCAAGGTGAGCATCCGATGGAGGCTCACCATCGCTTACGGCTCGCTGTTCTTCGTGGCCGCGGCGGTGCTCCTCATCTCTATGTACGTCATCGTCGGCACAGCGATCAACGTCGTGTGGCCGGAAATCAACACCGACAACATCGACGCCATCGACGCGGCCATCGTCCACGCGCGCTGGTACGCCGCAAAGGACCAGACCGTCGCCAGCGCCCGCGACGCGATGCTGCAGAGCTCCTTGATGGCGCTGGCGGGCGTCGGCATCCTCGCGGTGATCCTCGGTTACTTCGTCGCCGACCGGGCGATGCGGCCCGTGAGCCAGATGACGGCCACGGCCAAGAAGCTCTCCGAGAGCACCCTGGCCCATCAGCGCATCGATCTGGAGGGCCCGGACGACGAGCTGAAGGAGCTGGCCGACACCTTCGACGCCATGCTCACCCGGCTCAACATCGCCTTCGACACCCAGCGCAGATTCGTCGCCAACGCCTCGCACGAATTGCGAACTCCGCTCACGATCAATCGGACAGTCCTGGAGATCGCGCTGTCCGATCCCGAGGCCTCACAGGACCTCAAGGCGCTCGGCCGTACCCTGCTCGAAGTCAACGCGCGCAACGAGAAGCTCATCGAGGGATTGCTGCTGCTCGCCAGGAGCGAACGCGAGCTGGCGGTACGCAAGCCGCTGGACGTCAAGGACGTCGCCCAGACGGCCGTCGAGCAGGTGACTCCATTCGCCGAAGATAACGGCGTAACCATCACCACCGAACTGGTCAGCGCGCCTACCATAGGCGATCCGGTGCTCTTGGAGCGGTCCGTCAGCAACCTGCTCGAGAACGCCGTCAAGTACAACATTCCGGAAAACGGAAAAGTATGGATCCGAACGGGAATGGTAGACGGTGCACTGGTTGTTCAGGTGGCCAACACAGGGCAGCATGTCCCTGCGTACGAGGTGAACAGCCTGTTCGAGCCCTTCCGGAGGCTCCACGCGGATCGTGTGGATTCGGCGAAGGGATCTGGTCTTGGGCTGTCCATCGTTCGTGCTGTTGTGCAGGCGCACGGTGGAAATGTGACCGCCGTGCCGCGGGAGGGCGGAGGACTTGTGGTGACCATTCGGCTGCCGAGCCGCTGATCCGGCGTGTTGCACCACGGCGGGCGTCTCGTTCTCGCCGCACATGTGGTTGGATGTGCCGTCGAACACGGTGGGGCATGCCGCCAAGGCTGTGGGTTTCGCCATATTTGGCTAACCATTGCCGACGGCAGCGAGCCCTGACGTGTTGGGAGGTTCATGGTTCCTTCCTGCTGGGTACCGATGCAAAAATTCCCCCGGCAGAACGGGCACAAGATGAGGCTCCCGGGCGTTAGAAGACGCGCGATGAGCGCGAAGACGTATAGATGAGGGGGATGGAGCAAGCACGATGGCTACCGATTACGACAGCCCGCGCAAGACGGACGACGACCTGGGGGAAGACAGCCTCCAGGAGCTCCAGGCGCGGCGCACCGACAAGTCGTCGGGCAGTATCGACATCGATGAGACCGATCTGGCCGAGTCGCTCGAACTACCCGGTGCCGACCTGTCGAACGAAGAGCTCAGCCTGCGCGTGATTCCGCGCCAGGCGGACGAGTTCACCTGCTCGCGTTGCTTCCTCGTGCACCACCGCAGCCAGCTGGCCTCCGAGAAGAACGGCCAGCAGGTGTGCCGGGAGTGCGCCGCCTGACGAAGGAGGAGGCTCCGCGTGGCCGCACCTGAGAAGGACAGGCAACCAGGCGACGAGATCGCCGACCCCGATAAAGAGGTCGGCGAGCTCGTAGGTCGGCTCGCCGACTCCGGTGAGCTGGAGCCGGCCGAGCGGCGACGGCTGCTCGGCCGCCTAGCCCGCGCTCTGGCCTCCGGTGCGCGCAAGACGCGTGAGACCGGAGTCGGGCGTGGACGCTGGCTGGCGGATGTGTTCATGAACATCGCGCCCCGCATCCCCATCAGAGACCTGCACACGCTCTCCGAGCACCACCACGGCCTGACCGGCGAGCAGCTCGCCGACGACCTGGTGCGCACCGCCCAGAAGGCGACCATGACGGTCGGCGCCATCGGCGGAGCGCTCGCCGCGGCCGAGTTCGCGGCCCCACCCCTCCTCCTCTCCGCTCCGGCCCAGCTCGTCGCCGAGACCATCGTGGTGGCCGCCATCGAGGTCAAGCTGCTGGCCGAGCTCCACGAGGTCTATGGCGTACGCGTCTCGGGCACCGGCGCCCAGCGCGCGGCCGTCTTCGCGGCGGCCTGGGCCAAACAGCGTGGCGTCGACCCCCTCGCGCCCGCCTCCGTCACCCTCGCGCTCGGCGCGGCCACCAAGACCGCCCTGCGCAACCGCCTCATGCGTACCCTCGGGCGCCACCTGACCACGCTGGGCCCGTTCCTGACCGGCGCGGTCGCCGGTGGAGCGCTCAACCGGATGGCGACCAAGAAGGTGGGTGAGGCCATCCGCAACGACCTGCGCGGCAAGCTGCCGCCTGGCCGCCGCTCACCGGAGATCCGGCCCTAGGACGACGTACGGGGTCGTGCTGGGCTAATTGTCCCGCTCGTCGATGACGCGCCGGAGTTTGCCCACCGAGCGCTCCAGCGTCTCCGGGTCCACCACCTCGACCTCGACCTGCACGCCGATCGTGTCCTTGACGACCCTGCGCAGCGTCTGCCCTGCCTCTGCGCGGGCCTCTGTGCCCTCCTCCAGGCCCGGCCGCGCCTCGACCCTGACCGTCATCACGTCGAGCCGCTCCGGCCTGGTGAGCCGTACCTGGAAGTGCGGCGACAGCCCCGGCACGCGCAGCACGATCTCCTCGATCTGGGTGGGGAAGACGTTCACCCCGCGCAGGATGATCATGTCGTCGGTACGGCCCGTCACCTTCTCCATCCGCCGGAACGCCGGCCGCGCGGTGCCGGGCAGCAGCCTGGTCAGGTCGCGGGTCCGGTAGCGGATGATCGGTAGCGCCTCCTTGGTGAGGCTGGTGAAGACCAGCTCGCCCGACTCGGCGGGGGCCCCGGTGAACGGGTCGACGGTCTCGGGGTAGAAGTGGTCCTCCCAGACGTGCAGGCCGTCCTTCGACTCCACGCACTCGTTGGCCACGCCCGGCCCCATCACCTCGGACAGGCCGTAGATGTCGACGGCGTCCAGGTCGAAGCGGTCCTCGATCTCCGCGCGCATCTCCTCGGTCCACGGCTCGGCGCCGAAGACGCCGATGCGCAGCGAGCACGCGCGGGCGTCCAGGCCCTGCCGGTCGAACTCGTCGAGCAATGCCAGCATGTACGACGGCGTGACCATGATGACGTCCGGCCGGAAGTCGGTGATCAGCCGCACCTGGCGGGGCGTCATGCCGCCGGAGACCGGTATCACCGTGCAGCCCAGGCGCTCGGCGCCGTAGTGGGCGCCCAGGCCGCCGGTGAACAGGCCGTAGCCGTACGAGATGTGCACGATGTCGCCCGGCCGGCCGCCCGAGGCGCGGATCGAGCGGGCCATGACCTCGGCCCAGACGTCGAGGTCGTTCTTGGTGTAGCCGACCACCGTGGGCTGCCCGGTGGTGCCGCTGGAGGCGTGCACCCGCGCCACCCGCTCCCGTGGCACGGCGAACATGCCGAAGGGGTAGCAGTCGCGCAGGTCCTGCTTCGTGGTGAAGGGGAACTTCACCAGGTCGCCGAGTTCCTTGCAGTCGGCTGGGTGAACGCCATGCTCATCAAACTTTTGCCGATATTTCGGGACGTTTTGGTATGCGTGGTGGAGTGTCCGTTGGAGGCGCTCCAGCTGGAGCGCCATGAGCTCGTCGCGCGAAGCCCGCTCGATCGGGTCGAGGTCGCCGGGCTGAGGGGCGGCGCCGAGTCTCATCTCATCTCCTTGCTGCGGCCACGGAACTCCGCGACCACCTCACCGTCGGCCTTCTTCACCGTGATGTCGTAGATGCCACTGCGGCCGTAGCGGGTGCGTTCGGCCGCCTCGGCGGTCAGAACGTCGCCCATCCGGGCCGGCGCCACAAAGGTGATCTCCGCCCCCGCCGCGACCGTCACGGGGCCGTGGCTGTTGCACGCGCAGGCGAACGCGGTGTCGGCCAGCAGGAAGACGTAGCCGCCGTGGCACAGCGCGTGCCCGTTGATCATCCGCTCGGTGACCTCCATACGGCACACCGCCCGCCCGGCCCCCAGCTCCGTCAGCTCGATACCCAGGGCCGCGGAGGCGGTGTCGGCGTCCATCATGCGCCGCGCGCTCTCCAACGCAGGTCTCCCTCGCTCAACTGACCGACTGTTCGGTAAATACTCCACCGCCCAGCCTGATCTCTGTCAAGAGACGCCCGAATCCCCGCCACCCGACTTCCGCCGGGTATCCGTTCTTCCTCGCCCCCGGAGGGGCATCCCTCCCAAGGGCCCCCAGCCACTACGGACCGTCTCGTTTCCCTCCCCCGAAGGGGTTCCTCCAGCCACCACCGACCGTCACGCGGATCGAGATGGTCGTGTGACGAACCCACTCAGTGACCACCGCACTAGGTGATATGTGCGATTCGCGTTTGTTTGTGCAGGTCCTGGGCAAGGTCACTACGGCGCCGCTCGCCGTGCGTGAGTTCGCGGCATTGGACCGCTCCCAAGTCCTGGTAAAGACCCTGGGCGCGGAAGCGGGGCGAGGTCTGGATCGTCAGGCCGGCCGCCCATGTCGTCGCGATCATCTCCCAGGCGGAGCCCCGAGCGGGTGGCCGCCACCATGTACCGCGTCCCGCGGCACGTGGAGGGATGGACTCTAGGAGGACCTGGGTGAGTGGCCGTAACTCGTTTATGATCGTCGCCAACCGGTTGCCGGTGGATCGAACGGTCGAGCCGGACGGGACGGCCTCATGGCGCAGGAGCCCGGGCGGGCTCGTCACCGCCATCGCTCCCGTCATGCAGCGCCGGCATGGCGCGTGGCTGGGCTGGCACGGCGCCGCCGACGAGCGCCTGGAGCCCTTCGACCAGGACGGCATGAGCCTGATCCCGGTGCCGCTCTCGGCTCGCGAGGTGGAGCTCTACTACGAGGGCTTCTCCAACGCCACGCTCTGGCCGCTCTATCACGACGTGGTGGCACCGCCGGTGTTCGAGCGTGACATGTGGGACGCCTACACCACCGTCAACCAGCGCTTCGCCGAGGCCGCGGCCGAGGTGGCCGAGGAGGGGGCGGTCGTCTGGGTGCAGGACTACCAGCTCCAGCTGGTCCCGGCCATGCTGCGCAGGCTCCGGCCGGACCTGCGCATCGGCTTCTTCCTGCACATCCCGTTCCCGCCGGTCGAGCTGTTCTGGCGGCTGCCGTGGCGCAAGGAGCTGGTCGAAGGGCTGCTCGGGGCCGATCTGGTGGGCTTCCAGCTGCCCGGTGGCGCCGCCAACTTCCGGCGGCTGTGCCGCAGGCTGCTCGGCCTGCCGTACAAGGGGAACGAGATCTTCCTCGACGACCGGATCGTGACCACGCAGGCGTTCCCCATCTCGGTGGACTTCGCCGAGCTCGACACGATGGTGCGCCAAGAGCACATCATGACCCGCGCCAAGGAGATCAGGGCGGAGCTCGGCGATCCTGAGCACGTGCTGCTCGGGGTGGACCGGCTGGACTACACCAAGGGCATCGGGCTGCGGCTGGAGGCGTTCGGCGAGCTGCTCAAGGAGGGGCGGCTGCAGCCCAACGAGGCGGTCTTCGTGCAGATCGCCACGCCCAGCCGGGAGCGGGTCGACGAATACCGGCGGCTGCGCGACGACATCGAGCTGCAGGTCGGCCGGATCAACGGCGAGCACGCGATGCTCGGTCTCCAGCCGATCCAGTATTTCCACCAGTCGTACGGCCGCGAGGAACTGGCCGCGCTCTATCTGGCCAGCGACGTCATGGTGGTCACGCCGCTGCGTGACGGGATGAACCTGGTCGCCAAGGAGTACGTCTCCTGCCACCACGACCTACGGGGCGCGCTCGTCCTCAGTGAGTTCGCGGGGGCGGCCGACGAGCTGCGGCAGTCGTACCTGGTCAATCCGTACGACGTCGAGGACGTCAAGCGCCAGATGATGACGGCGATGCGGGCCACGCCGCACGAGCTGTCCCGGCGGATGCGTACGATGCGCCGCCGGGTAGCCACCTACGACGTGGACCGCTGGGCAGGAGAGTTCCTCAATGCCCTTGAGACACCTGCTTTACCGTCTTCCACGCCTCATACCGCTTCTTGGCGGTCCGGTTGACCACGATCTGCGCCACGGACATCCCGACGCCCATCACCACGGCGTAGCCGATGGCCTCGCCCATGCTGACCTCGGGTGAGTCGGTGTCGATCGGCGGCTCCTTGCCGGTGGTCTTCACCCAGACGAACCCGAGGATCTTGCGTGCCGCCCAAGCGGTGGCCAATCCGACCAGTCCCCCGATGACCCGCCAGGCGAGGTCAGGCTTGTCGTCTGCCATCCGAACGTCTCCTTCCGCTATGTAACGAACCCTAGTCTGTAACGCTTCCTGGGCCGGTGAAGCCGTACCATAAGGAGGCATGAATCAGCAGCGACTACGCCATGCAGCCATGCCGGAGAAACCGACTCTCGACGGCTTGGAGAAGGTATGGGTAGAGCGCTGGGAAGATGACGCCATCTACCGGTTCGACAGGTCCAAGCCGTGGGAGCAGATCTACTCGATCGACACCCCGCCTCCGACCGTCTCCGGTTCCCTTCACGTGGGTCACGTCTTCTCCTACACGCACACCGACACCATCGCCCGTTTCCAGCGGATGCGCGGCCGCGAGGTCTTCTACCCCATGGGTTGGGACGACAACGGCCTGCCCACCGAGCGGCGGGTGCAGAACCACTTCGGCGTCCGCTGTGACCCTTCGGTGCCCTATGACCCGGACTTCACACCTCCGGCCAAGCCCGATCCCAAGCGGCAGGTCTCCGTCTCGCGCGGCAACTTCATCGAGCTGTGCGAGCGGCTGACCCTCGAGGACGAGAAGGCGTTCGAGGAGCTGTGGCGGCGGCTGGGGCTGTCCGTCGACTGGTCGCTGACGTACGCGACCATCGACGGCGGCGCGCGGGCCGCCTCGCAGCGGGCCTTCCTGCGCACCCTGGCGCGCGGCGAGGCCTACATGGCCGAGGCACCGACGCTGTGGGATGTCTCCTTCCGCACCGCCGTCGCCCAGGCGGAGCTCGAGGACCGCGAGTGGCCGGGGGCCTTCCACCGGGTCTCCTTCTACGGCGAGAAGGGGCCGGTCTGGATCGAGACGACCCGGCCCGAGCTGCTGCCCGCCTGCGTCGCCCTGGTGGCGCACCCCGACGACGAGCGGTACAAGCCGCTGTTCGGCACCTCGGTGCTGACCCCGCTGTTCGGGGCCGAGGTGCCGGTGCTGGCCCACCACCTGGCCGAGCCCGACAAGGGTTCCGGCATCGCGATGGTCTGTACGTTCGGCGACCTCACCGACGTCACCTGGTGGCGGGAGCTGGCGCTGGAGACCAGGCCGATCATCGGCAAGGACGGCCGCCTGCTGCCCGAGCCGCCCGAGGGCGTGGAGCAGGAGCCGTACAAAGAGCTGGCCGGCAAGACCGTCCACAGCGCGCGCGAGCGCGTCGTGGAGCTGCTGCGCGAGTCCGGCGACCTGGACGGTGACCCGCGCGCCACGAAGCGGATGGTGAAGTTCTACGAGAAGGGCGAGCGCCCGCTGGAGATCGTCACCACCCGCCAGTGGTACATCCGCAACGGCGGGCGCGACCCCCAGCTGCGCGAGCAGCTCCTGGCCAGGGGCGCCGAGCTGCGCTGGCACCCGCCGCACATGAAGGTCCGCTACGACAACTGGGTTCGGGGGCTGGCCGGTGACTGGCTGATCTCCCGGCAGCGCTTCTTCGGCGTGCCGATCCCCGTCTGGTACCCGCTGGACGCCTCGGGCGAGCCCGACTACTCCCGCCCGCTGGTGCCGTCGGAGGACCTGCTGCCGATCGACCCCTCCTCGCAGGTGCCCGACGGCTACACCGAGGACCAGCGGGGCGTGCCGGGCGGCTTCATGGGCGATCCGGACATCATGGACACCTGGGCGACCTCTTCCCTCACGCCGGAGATCGCCGGCGGCTGGGAGCGGGATCCCGACCTGTTCGCCCGGGTCTTCCCGATGGACCTGCGGCCGCAGGCGCACGAGATCATCCGCACCTGGCTGTTCTCCACCGTGGTCAGGGCGCACCAGGAGTTCGGCACGCTGCCGTGGCGTGACGTGGTCATCGCGGGCTGGATCCTCGACCCCGACCGCAAGAAGATGTCCAAGTCCAAGGGCAACGTCACGACGCCGCTCGGGCTGCTGGAGGAGTACGGCTCCGACGCGGTCCGCTACTGGGCGGCCAGCGGGCGGCCGGGCACCGACACGGCGTTCGACACCGGGCAGATCAAGGTCGGCCGGCGGCTGGCCATCAAGATCCTCAATGCGTCGAAGTTCGTGCTCGGCTTCCCGGAGTCCGAGGCGGCGGTCACCGAGCCGCTCGACCTGTCGATGCTCGCCCAGCTCTCAGAGGTGGTCGAGGAGGCCACCCAGGCGTTCGAGGGCTACGACTACACCCGGGCGATGGAAGCCGCCGAGCGCTTCTTCTGGGCGTTCTGCGACGACTACCTGGAGCTGGTCAAGGCCAGGGCCTACGAGAGCGGCCCGGCGGCCGCCTCGGCGCACGCGGCGCTGCGCCAGGCGCTCGACGTGCTGCTGCGGCTCTTCGCGCCGTTCCTGCCGTTCGTCACGGAAGAGGTCTGGTCCTGGTGGCGGCCGGGCTCCGTCCACCGCGCGGCCTGGCCCTCGATCCCGGCGGGCACGAGCGACCCGGCGGGCGCGGGTGACCCGGCGGTGCTCGCCGTGGCCTCCGACGTGCTCGGGCGCATCCGCAAGGCCAAGTCGGCCGCCAAGCTGTCGATGCGCGCCGAGGTCTCCCGCCTCACCGTGTCGGGCCCCGAGATCGCCCTGGTACGGCTGGCGCAGGACGACCTGTGCGGCGCGGGCAACGTCGAGGAGTTCGTCCTCGACGACGGCCCCGAGTTCGCCGTCGAGGTGACGCTCGAAGAGCAGTAATCGCCAATCGTCAACCGCTAGTAGTCGCACACCCCCGAGGGGAAGATCGCCTCAAGGCGGGCCTGCTCCTCGGGGGACGGGCGCCACGAGCCGTACAGACCGCGCGCGACGGCCCTGGACACCGGCTGCAGACGGCACTTGTAGACGCCGCCCTCCAGCGGACCGCCCGCCACCACGCGAGAGGTGGAGTAGAGCGGGAAGCGCGCGGTGCAGGCACCGGCGGCGCGTTGGTCCAGGATGCCGTCCCATACGTGCGGACCCGCGGCGATCTGCGCCCCGGAGCTGGTGAAGCAGCGGTCCACGGCCGCCGGGGGCTTGTTGCCCGCCACCCCGCGCCACGGGCGGGAGCGGATGTTGGCCATCCACTGGTCCATCACCTGCAGCGCCTCGGGCGTCTGGTCGAAGGCCGGCCCGTCGGGGCGGGCGTCGGTGAACCAGATGACCTGGTTGCCGGCGTTGCCGTCGTAGTTCAGCATCCGCTGCCGCGAGACGAACGACTGGTGCGAGTCGTGCATGTCGAGCTGGTCCTCGAGATAGTGGCGCCAGTCGATGATCGGGAGGGCGATGTCGCCCCTGAACACCAGCCCGCTGCGCTCCACGTTCTTGATCGCGATCGGGTCGCCGGTACGCCGTGGGGCCGGGTCGCCGGTGCGCATGTTGCGCGAGCTCCACGGGTCGAACTGGGCGGGGTCCTGGCAGAGGGAGGGGGTGAACGGGCAGCCCTCGCGCACCATGTCCTTCGACTCCTTCCAGGAGCCGGCGCGCGCGTTGACGTCGAGGAACTCCGCGGGCGTGATCACGCCCTTCACCAGCGCGCCCAGGCCGTACTGGACGCCGACGTTGTCCCAGGTGGAGCGGGCGTAGCCGTCGGGGGCCACGCCGTAGATCTCGCGCAGGTCGTCCCAGTGCGTCCACTGGATCGTGTCCTTGACGCCGGGCGGGTCCATCTTGGCCCACTCCGGATCGTTGTTGGAGGTCCAGAGGGGGTTCATGGTCAGCGGGGTCAGCCCGCGCCAGCCCTTGACGCACTCGTCGGAGCCCGGCTTGCCGGTGTAGGGGTTGTCGACGGTGTCGCTGGCGTTCATCCCGATCAGCGCGGTCCGCGCGTCCCAGGAGGCCCAGCGCGGGTTGTGGTCCATGTAGCGTTCGAGCAGCTCGCAGTCGCCGACGTGGATGGTCTGGGTGACCATGTCGGGATAGGAATACTGCGGGATCGCCGCGTCGATCACCGCGGTGCCGTAGTTCTGGCCGTAGACGTACTGCTGGAGGGCGCCGCCCGAGGCGCCCACGCCGACGGTGTAGAGCGGCGCCCCGTACTTCTCGATGAACCGCTCCTTCACCATCAGCGCGGTCTCGCCGCCGAGGATGAGGTTGTAGTGCGTGGAGGTGCGGGTGCCCGAGGAGAACAGGATCGCGTAGCCCTTGCCCAGCCCGTACGCGTCCAGCGCGCTGCCGCCGATCGTGCCCTGGTCATGACCGATCCCCACACCTCCGTCGAAGCGGTAGATCGCCCGGCCGTTGTAGCCGTCCTCCAGCATCGCGATGGAGTAGAGGAAACGGTTGATCACGCCGCGCTCGCGGCGCACCACGAAGTCCACCGTCCGGCCGTCGAGCGTGGTGGTGGTCGACATGTCCGCGGGGCGCGCGGCGGGCATCGTCTTGAACGCGCCGTCCGTCGCTCGGTAGAGCCGCTCCGTCAGCACCGGCGCGAAGCAGTCCCTGCTCCAGCCGCCCGTGGTGCGCATGCCCTGGCCGTCCTGGTTGTCCGCGACGGGCGGGCCGAGCCCGCTCCGCTCCGTCTTGCACAGGAAGGGGTACTGGTGCGGCCCCGAGAAGATCGGTCCCGAGATCGGGTGGTTGCGTAATTTCAGGGTTTCTTTGAACGGCCCCGCCAGCGCTTTGATCGTGTTGTCGCCGTCGATCAACCCGGTCACCAGGCCGCTGAACGACTGGCCGCCGGGATCCGGTTTGAAGGACGCGGTGACGTCCTCGCCGTTGCGCAGCACCTTGAGCCGCACGCCCTGGCTCACCCGTACCCTGACCAACGCGTCCCCGCCACTCACCTGGTCGGCGCGGCTCGACAGCACGTCGAGCGCGGGTTCGCCGCGCGAGGCCAGGGCGGGCACCGGGGCCGCCACGAGACACGCGATCACCGCGGTGATCGCGCTCACCTTAACCAACGCGACGGTCCTCATGTGCATGACGGTGACATGTGATCATGCCGTTGCCCAGACCCGATCTTTTATCCACGCGCACATATGTCCTTGACGTGCCAGTCTTGAACACGTGCTGACCGACCGCCCAACCAAGCTCGTGCCACCCGTGCTGGCCAAGATGGCGGCATGGTGCCTGTGCCTGATCCTCGTCGGCGTGGTCGTCTACTTCTTCGTCCAGGGCATCGCGCGGCTCAGCTTCGTGGCCCTGCCGGTCGCCATCGCCCTGCTGCTGACCGCGCTGCTGTTCCCGCTCACCAGGAACCTGCGCGAGGCGGGCATGCGCCCCATCTACGCCACCTGGATCACCATGCTGGTGGCCCTCGCGGTGCTCGTCGGCACCGGCTGGCTGGTCGGCGCGCGGGCCACCGAGGAGTTCCCCAACCTGGTCCAGCAGGTCCAGTCCACCGCCCGCGACGTACAGAACTGGCTGATCACCGGCCCGCTGCACCTCAAAGAGGCGCAGATCACCAGCTACGTCGACGAGATCGCGACGATGGTCAACGCCCAGCGCACGGCCATCACCAGTACGGTCCTGACCGCCGGCGCCGTCGCCTTCGAGGTGCTCGCGTCGCTCGTGCTGCTGCTGTTCGTCTCGTTCTTCCTGCTCAAGGACGGCGACCGGATCTGGTCGTGGTTCCTGCGGGGGTTCGGCTCGATGGCGCCGCGCGTCGACCGGGCGGGGCGGGCCGCCTGGACCACGCTCTCCCACTACGTGCAGGGCACCGTCGCGGTCGCCGCCGTACATGGCGTGATCATGGGCATCGTGCTGGCCGGCATGGGAGTGCCCCTCTGGGCGCCGCTGGCGGTGCTGATCTTCTTCGCCAGCTTCATCCCGATCGTCGGCATCTTCTTCGCCGGTACGATCGCCACCCTGGTCACGCTGGGCGCCAAGGGGCCGCTCTACGCGTTGATCTTCGTCGGCATCCTGATCGTCGAGCAGCAGCTGGAGAACCACGTGCTCCAGCCGCTCATCGTCGGCCGGGCGCTCAACTTCCACCCGCTGGCCATCATCCTCGTGCTGTCCGTCGGCGGCATCCTGGCCGGCATCGCGGGCGCGGCGGTGGCCGTGCCCGTGGCGGCGGTGATCTACCGGGCGCTGCCCGAACTGTTCCACAAACCACCCGCCCTGCCACCCGGGCCCACTCCGGCACCCGCCCCGCCTCCGTCCTCGCCTGGGGGCTCCCCACCTCCGGGCTCGCCGGTCGAGGACGCCAGTCCGCCTGACAGCGAGTAACCTCGTCACCCGTGACCACCTCGCCACGGGATCTCGGAGATCGGCGGCCGTCTCCCCGCTCTCACGAGGGCTCCCGGCGGCACGACACTCCACCCGCGTGCCCGGTGCGACGGGATCGCGGGCGGAAGGGCGTACCTTGAGGCTGAGGGGGCGCATCGCCGCCGAGCACCATGACCATGAGGTGAACCCTTGACCGACGTGCAGGTCCTCATCCAGCGACTCGACGACGGGCTGCCGGTGCCGTCCTACGCCCATCCGGGCGACGCGGGCGCCGATCTCTACGCGGCCGCGGACGTCGAGCTGCTGCCCGGAGAGCGGGCCATGGTCGGGACGGGCGTCGCGATCGCGCTGCCCGACGGCTACGCCGCGTTCGTGCACCCTCGCTCGGGCCTGGCCGCCAGGCACGGCGTCACGCTGGTCAACGCGCCAGGCACGGTCGACGCCGGCTATCGCGGCGAGATCCGGGTGACGGTGATCAACACCGACGCCAAGGAGCCCTTCCGCCTGAGCCGCGGTGACCGGGTGGCCCAGCTGGTCGTCCAGCGCGTCGAGCGGGCGGCGTTCACCGAGGTGGAGCAGCTGCCCGGCTCGGCCCGCGGCACCGGCGGTTTCGGATCAACAGGACGTTAACCAGGGAGAGTGAGCACAGTGTTCCGACGACGCCGTCGTGAGCAGCCGGATCAGGCGGCAGAGCAGCAGGCATCCGCCGCCCCAACGCGCGAGTCCGGCCCGTGGGACGCCGACGAGCCCCACCCCGAGACCGACAGGATCGACCTCGGCGGGCTGCTCCTGCCGCACAACCCGGACTTCGACCTGCGGCTGGCCTCGGTGGGAGACCAGAACGTCGGGGTCGTCGCGCTCTACGAGGAGAGTTCGCTCCAGCTCCAGGCGCTGGCCGCGTCCAAGAGCATGGGGCTCTGGGACGAGGTCAGGGCCAAGATCCGGACCGGCGCCAAGGACCTCGTCGAGCAGGAGGGCCCCTACGGACCCGAGCTGATCGGCGAGATCGCCGGCGAGGGCAACACCACCCGCAAGGCCCGCTATATCGGCATCGACGGGCCGCGCTGGTTCGTCCTGGCGATGATCAGCGGCCGCGCCGCGCTCGACGAGAACGTGGCGAACGTCTTCCTCGACTTCATCAAGGACGTCGTGGTCGTGCGGGGCACCGAGCCGATGGCCCGGGAAGAACCGATCACGCTGCGCCGACCCAACGAGCAGGGCGCCGAAACGGTCGACAGCCAGGGGCTCAACCCGTTCAAACGAGGTCCCGAGATCAGCGAGATTCGCTGACCGCCCACATCACGTAGGCTGAGTCATCATGAGTACGGCAGAGCCCCCCAAACGCGGGGGATTGCGCGGGTTCTTCAGTCGGCTGGCCTCCACCCAGTCCGAAATCGAAGCCCAGGAACTACGGGAAGACGTCGACGAGGTCGGCGCGACCCCGATCGTCTCGTGTGGCGGCCGCCGCCGCTTCTGCGTGGCCGGTACGCTACGTACCGTGACACTGCGACCCAGGGGCGGCGCGCCCGCCCTTGAGGCCGAGCTCTACGACGGGTCCGACGTCATCGACCTGGTGTGGCTCGGCCGCCGCAAGATCGCGGGCATCGAGCCCGGGCGCACCGTCAAGGCCGAAGGCCTGGTCAGCATGCAGGACGGGCGCAAGGTGATGTTCAATCCTCGATACGAGCTGCGCCCAGGGAGTTGATCAGGTGAGTGCTGAGGCGGAAGAGGTCGCCCACGACACCGTGGAAGCGGCGGTGCGAGCCCAGCTCGCCAAGGCGTTCGGGGGAGTGCGCGGAATCATCGAGGCGGCGGTGCCGACCATCGCGTTCACGCTGTCATGGATCATCACCGAGGATCTGAAGACCTCGCTCATCGTCAGCATCTCGCTGGCGGTCCTGCTCCTGCTGGCCAGGCTCGCGCAGCGGTCGACGCCGCAGTTCGTGATCAACAGCCTGATCGGCATCGCCATCGGCGCGTTCTTCGCCAGCCGCACCGGCGACGCGAAGGACTATTTCCTGCCCGGCATCCTGTGGAACGCCGGCTATTCGGTGGCGATGCTGCTGTCGATCGTCACCCGGTGGCCCGTGGTCGGGTTCCTGATCGGCTCGGTCACCGGCGACCCCACGGCCTGGCACAAGGATCCGGGCATCGTGAAGCTCTGCGTCAAGCTCACCTGGCTGCTGATGCTCCCGTGCGTGGTCAGGGTGGCCGTGCAGCTGCCCGTGTGGCTGATGGGCGGCGGCGACGAGGCCGTGGCCGCCCTCGGCCTGGCGAAGATCGCGATGGGCTGGCCGCTCCAGGTGGCCGCGCTCGGCGCGATGCTGTGGCTGCTCGGCAAGGGGCGAACGCCGATCAAGCCGCCGGTCGCCCCCGCCTAGCCCTTTAGTGCTGTGAGAGCAGGTGCGCCAGCTCCTGCTCCACCTCCTGGTTGGCGACGAAGAGGAGTTCGTCGCCCGCCTCGAGCGGGTCGTCGTTGGTCGGCACCAGCACCCGGCCCTCGCGCAGGATCGCGACCAGCGCCGAGTCGTTGGGCCACGGCACCGAGCCGGCGCGCTGGCCCACCACGGGCGCGTCCTCGGCCAGGGTGAGCTCGACCAGGTTGGCCTGCCCCTGACGGAAGGTCATCAGGCGCACCAGGTCGCCGACGCTCACCGCCTCCTCGACCAGCGCGCTCAGCAGGCGCGGCGTCGAGACCGCCACGTCCACGCCCCACGACTCGTTGAACAGCCACTCGTTGTTGGGGTGGTTGATCCTGGCCACCACGCGCGGCACGCCGTACTCGGTCTTGGCCAGCAGCGACACCACGAGGTTGACCTTGTCGTCCCCGGAGGAGGCGACGACGACGTGGCAGTTGTTGAGCCCCGCCTCATCGAGCGAGGCGATCTCGCAGGCGTCGGCCAGCAGCCACTCCGCCCGCGGCACGCTGTCGATCTTGATGGCCCTGGGGTCGATGTCGATCAGCAGGACCTCGTGGCCGTTCTCCAGCAGCTCGGCCGCGATGGACCGGCCCACGGCCCCCGCTCCGGCGATGGCGACGCGCATCAGTGGTCCTCTTCCGGTGCCGCCGCGAGCACCTTGTTGATCCGGTCCATGTCGCTCTCCGCGGCGATGACGTGCAGCACGTCGCCGTCCTGGATCACGGTGTCGTCGGCGATGACCAGGGCCTCGCCCATGCGGTTGAGGTAGGCGACGCGGACCCTGCCCCGCTCCTCCAGCTCGACGGCGCGAGTGCCGATCCAGCCGGTGTGCGCGGCGACCTCGGCCAGGACCACGGTGCCGGTGGGGTCGCGCCAGAGGGGCTCGGCGCCCTCGGGCAGGATGCGGCGCAGAATCTGGTCGGCGGTCCACCGCACGGTCGCCACCGTCGGGATGCCGAGGCGCTGGTAGACCTCGGCCCGCCGCGGGTCGTAGATGCGGGCCACCACATTGTCGACGCCGAACGTCTCGCGCGCCGCCCGCGCCGAGATGATGTTGGAGTTGTCGCCGCTGGAGACCGCCACGTACGCGGAAGCGGACTCGATGCCCGCCTCGGTGAGCACGTCGCGGTCGAATCCGACACCGGTCACCCGGCGCCCCCGGAAACCGGCCCGCAGCCGGCGAAACGCCTGCGGATCCCGGTCGATGATCGCGACCGTATGGCCGTTGTCCTCGAGGATGTGAGCCAAGGTCGAACCGACCCGGCCACATCCCATGATCACTATATGCATACTCCCCCGCACTTCGCGGTCGGCCGGTTGCTCGACACCAGTATGGCGCGATAAGGGAGCGCAACGTCGGCGCCCCTACAACGGGGGGCTAGCATCTCGTAACGTGGCGAAGGTAACGGATCTTGTCAAACGCGTTCTGGTGGGCCGGGCGCTGCGCAGCGGCCAGCTCCACGAGCAGCTGCTGCCCAAACGCATTGCCCTGCCGGTCTTCGCCAGCGACGCCCTGTCCTCCGTGGCGTACGCGCCGCAGGAGATCCTGGTCATCCTGTCGCTGGCCGGAGTGTCGTTCTACGCCTACAGCCCATGGGTCGCGATCGCCGTCGTGGTCGTGATGCTCACGGTGGTGGCGTCGTACCGGCAGAACGTGCACGCCTACCCCAGCGGTGGCGGCGACTACGAGGTGGCCACCACCAACCTGGGCAAGAACGCCGGCCTGACCGTGGCCAGCGCGCTCATGGTCGACTACGTGCTGACCGTGGCGGTGTCGGTCGCCAACGGCGTCGACTACGTGGGCGCCACGATCCCCTTCGTCGGCGAGCACAAGCCGGCCGTCGCCATCGTCATCGTCGTCCTGCTCACCGTGGTCAATCTGCGCGGTCTGCGCGAGTCGGGGGCCGCCTTCGCCGTCCCGACGTACGCGTTCATGATCGCGGTCCTGGGGCTGATCGCCTGGGGCGGCTTCCGGCTGCTGGTGCTCGGCGACGAGCTGCGGGCGCCCAGCGCCGGGTTCACCATCGACGCCGAGCAGACCAACCTGACCACCTTCGCCGCCGCCTTCCTCATCCTGCGCGCCTTCTCCTCCGGCTGTGCGGCGCTGACGGGCGTCGAGGCCATCAGCAACGGCGTGCCCGCCTTCCGCAAGCCCAAGAGCAAGAACGCCGCCACCACGCTGCTCATGATGGGCCTGGTCGCCATCACCATGTTCGGCGGCATCATCGCGCTGGGCCTGGCCTCGGGCGTGAAGGTGGCCGAGCCGTCCGTGGTGGCCACGGACCTGCACGGGCCCGACGGGCAACCGGTCGGCCCCGGCTACTACCAGCAGCCGATCATCTCGCAGGTGGCCGACGCGGTCTTCGGCGGCGGCTCGCTGCCGTTCGTGATCATCTCGGCGGTCACCGCGCTCATCCTGTTCCTGGCCGCCAACACCGCCTTCAACGGCTTCCCGGTGCTCGGCTCGATCCTGGCCCAGGACCGCTACCTGCCGCGCCAGCTGCACACCCGCGGCGACCGGCTGGCCTTCTCCAACGGCATCGTCATCCTGGCGCTGGGCGCGTGCCTGCTGCTGTGGGGCTTCGACGCCGACGTCAGCCGCCTGCTGAACCTGTATATCGTCGGCGTCTTCGTCTCCTTCACGCTCAGCCAGATCGGCATGGTCATCCACTGGACCCGCCATCTCAAGACCGAGACCGACCCCAAGATCCGGCACCAGATGCACCGCTCGCGGGTGATCAACTTCTTCGGCGGCATCATGACCGGGCTGGTGCTGGTCGTCGTACTGCTGACCAAGTTCCTGGTCGGCGCCTGGATCGTGTGCTTCGCGATGCCGATCCTGTTCCTCATGATGAAGGCCATCAGGCGCCACTACGACAACGTGGCGGCCGAGCTGGAGATCACCGAGGAGTACGACGAGTCGACGCTGCCGGCGCGCAACCATGCGATCGTGCTCGTCTCCAAGATCCACAAGCCGACGCTGCGCGCGCTCGCCTACGCCCGCGCCACCCGGCCGTCCACGCTGGAGGCGATCACCGTCGGCGTCGAGGGCGCCGAGGCGCGGCAGCTCCAGGACGAGTGGGAGCGCCGGGGCATCCCGGTGCCGCTCAAGATGCTCGACTCGCCGTACCGGGAGATCACCCAGCCGATCCTCGACTACGTCAAGACGCTGCGCCGCCGCTCGCCGCGCGACGTGGTCACCGTGTTCATCCCCGAGTACGTGGTCGGGCACTGGTGGGAGCACCTGCTGCACAACCAGAGCGCGCTGCGGCTGAAGGCGCGGCTGCTGTTCAAGCCGGGCGTCATGGTGACGAGCGTGCCGTGGCAGCTCCACTCCTCCGACCGGCTCAAGGGCCGGCCCGAGCCGGCCGCCCCGGGCGCCTCGCGCCGGGCGGGACATCAGGTGGTCAAGAAGCAGGTCAAGGCCGGAGACCACTCCGCGTAACGGGCTAAGTCCGGAAAGTGGCAGTGCCGGTCAGGGCATAGGGTGTCCGTGTGGAACAGGCATCTCTCGAGCTGACGGTAGGTCCGGTCGCCCATGGCGGTTGGTGCGTGGCGCGCCATGACGGGCGCGTGGTGTTCGTCCGCCACGCGCTGCCCGGCGAGCGGGTCATCGCCGAGGTCACCGAGGAGACGACCCGCTTCCTCCGGGCCGACGCCGTGCAGGTGCTGGACCCGTCACCCGACCGCGTGGTCCCGCCCTGCCCCTACGCGGGCCCCGGCCGCTGTGGCGGCTGCGACTGGCAGCACGCCACCCAGGAGGCCCAGCGTGGCCTCAAGGCCGCCGTGGTGGCCGAGCAGCTGAGCAGGTTGGCCGGCATCGAGCGCGAGATCGTGGTCGAGGAGGTGCCGGGCGCCAAGGACGGGCTCGGCTGGCGCACCCGCGTACAGTTCGCCGCCCGGCCGAGCGGCGAGCTCGGCTTCCGCAGGCACCGCTCGCACGACATCGAGGTGGTCGACGCCTGCCTGATCGCGCACCCGGAGGTGGAGGCCGTCGGGGCCGAGCAGCGCGAGTGGCAGGGCGCGTCCGCCGTCGAGGTGATCGCCTCCTCGACCGGCGACCGGGCCGTGGTGGTCAGGCCGCGCCCCAGGCGCAGCGTGACCGTGCCCGACCTCGACGCGCCCGCCTCGATCCTGCTCGACCAGGGCAAGGGCCACACCGTCCCGCGCAAGGGCTCGGGCGTGCTGCGCGAGCAGGTGGGCGACCGCGAGTTCAGGGTGGCGGGCAGCGGCTTCTGGCAGGTGCACCCGGGCGCCGCCGAGACCCTGCTGGACGCCGTCCTGTCCTACGCCGCGCCGGAGCCGGGAGAGTGGGCGCTGGACCTCTACTGCGGGGTCGGCCTGTTCGCCGCCGGCCTGGCGGAGGGCGTGGGGGAGCAGGGCGCGGTGTTCGGCCTGGAGTCGGAGGCGTCGGCCGTCCGCGACGCCCGCGCCAACCTGCGCGACCTGCCGCAGGCCCGGGTAGAACGGGGACGGGTGGAGGAGGCGCTGGACCGGTTCCAGATCGAGCGGGCCGACATCGTCGTCGTCGATCCGCCCCGGTCGGGGCTGGGGCGCGACGTGGTCCACCGGATCACCGCACTGGAGTCCTCACGGATCGTCTACGTCTCGTGCGACCCGGCGACGCTGGCCCGCGACCTGGCCTGGTTCGGCGACGACGGCTACGGGCTGGTCGACCTGCGGGCCTTCGACGCCTTCCCGATGACCCACCATGTGGAGTGCGTGGCGCTGCTGGCCAGGGGCTGACGCGGTTTTGGGAAGCGCTTCGGACACCCGCCCGCTCATCGACGCCGCACTGGTCAGACGCCTGGTCGACGCCCAGTTCCCGCAGTGGGCCGAGCTGCCCCTGACGCTACTCGAACCGGCCGGCTCGGATCATGTGATCTACCGGCTCGGCGAGGAGCTGTCCGTCCGGCTGCCCCGCCATACCGGGGCCATCGGGCAGGCCAAGAAGGAGTACGAGTGGCTGCCCCGCCTCGCCCCGCACCTGCCGCTGGCCATCCCGGTGCCGGTGGGGGTGGGTGAGCCCGGCTGCGGCTATCCCTGGCCGTGGGCGGTGTCGCGCTGGCTGGACGGCGAGATGGCGACCGTCGAGACCCTGGCCTCCTCGTCAGAGGCCGCCGTCGAACTGGCGGAGTTCCTTACCGCCCTTCAGCGGTTCGCGCCGGTTGCGGGCACCCGAGAGGACCTCACCGGCCGGCCGCTGGCAGACCGGGACCGCGCCACACGGGCGGCCATCGCGCGGGTCGACGGAGTGTTCGACACGGCGGCCATGACCGAGCTGTGGGACGCGGCGCTGAGCGTACCCGGATGGGACCGCCCTCCGGTCTGGTTCCACGGCGACTTCCACACTGGCAACCTGCTGACCGCCGACGGCAGCCTCAGCGCGGTCATCGACTTCGGTGAGCTCGGCATCGGCGACCCGGCCTGCGACCTGACCATCGCCTTCACCCTGATGTCGGCCGAGAGCCGGGCCGCCTTCCGCGCGGCGCTCGGCGTGGACGACGACACCTGGACCCGCGGCCGCGGCTGGGCACTCGCCACCGGCCTGAACGCGTACTCCTCCTACGCCGCCACCAACCCCAGGGTCGCCGCGCAGACCACCCGCCAGATCACTGAGGCCCTCATCGGCTAGCGTCTCTCCGGCCCTGCCCCGGTGCTCACCACGCCGACGGGCGCCGCACGGCCGGCCAAGATCGAGCCCCGGCTGGCCTTCGACCTGATCGGGTAGGCGGGCTCACGCCTTCGGGGGCAGGTCGGCGAGCCAGTGTTTCGCCGCGCGTGCCGTACGCAAGCGGATCACCGTCACCTTCGGATGGCGGGTGACGAGGTCGGCGGTCTGCGTTCTGCGGCGCTGGTGGTGCGTCCACGCCCACCGGATCGGGTGGTCGGGTTCGAGCCAGGAGCTCCAGTCTTCCCGGTTGCCGTTCCACAGCTCGCGACGGGTGATCGCGCGGTCGAGTGAGCGGCGTACGACCCGCCACATCACGGTGCGGCGCGGCAGGTCCAGCCAGACGGCCGTGTCGGCGCGCTGCCAGAGGAGGTCGCCCAGGAAGCGGTGGTACTGGTCCTCGGTCACCCACCGCTGGCCCCGGCTGAACTCGTCCACGTCGGCCTCGAACTCCGGCCGCTTGACCCAGCCGGGACCGTGATGCAGGGCGTCGAGCTCGTGGCGGGGCAGGCCGAGCCGGGCGGCCAGTTTCCTGGCGAGCGTCGTCTTGCCAGACCCGGAGATGCCGCAGACGATGATCCTGTTCACCGTCCTAGTTTGACGGCACGCCCAAATGGGTGCTGGATGGGACGACCACGAACCCGCCAGGACCGCGAGCTCAAGGGTTGGGGCCGGGGCAGCCGAGCTTGATCTGGTAGTCGAGAATCGCCCGATCGGCAGGGATGACGATGGGATCGGCCACTTCGACAACGCGGCCCTGGGCCAGCATGCGGCGGGTGATGGCGAACACGGGCACCCCGGATCCGATGCTCAACGTGGCCGTCTCCTCCGGCGTGGGCATCCGCGCCGAGACGCTCTCTTGGACGTCGTCCACGACGATGCCGATGGAGCGCAACTGGGCGATGGTTCCGCCCGGCCACGGTTCGCGATCGGGGTCGGCGACCGGCGTGCCCTCGACATCGGAGGCGAGCAGGCACGGCCGGGACATCTGGGTCGGCTCTCCCTTGGAATGGAAGACGAAGCGCCGCTCCAGGACGCGCGTCCCGACCGCGACGCCGAACAGCTCGCCCAGGCGCTCGTCCGCCTCGATCCACTCATAGGTCCGGTCGAGCCGGTAGTCCTGCCAGGCGATGCCCTGCTCGGCCGTAAAGGACGTCTGTGGTGTGTCCTGCGGCTCCATGTCCGCGCGATACCGCTCAGACGCGATGCGCCGAATCGAGGGCCGACGCCTGGCGAAGACGCCGCGACCGCGCTGGCTGAACACCAGTCCTTCCGCCTTCAAGGCGGCGATGGCCTTGCCGACGGTGCTCTTGCTGGCGTGATATCGGGCGATGAGCTCCGGCTCGGACGGTAGGAGCTCACCGGGGCGGAGCCTGCCGGACTCGATGGCCTCGCGGTAGTCGTTCACGATCCGCTGGTAGAGCGGCTGAGCCATGGGCGGCCTTCCTGTGCCGGACCCGATCAGCTTAATGTCATGACCGTCCCGCCCGCTCATCGACTGGCAGACCGGAACCGCGCCAGGCGGGCCGGCGTCGCGCGGGCGCCCCCGGTCTGGTTCCGCGGCGACCTCCACACCGGCAACCTGCTGACCGAGGGCACCGATTAGCGGCCGACCAGACAGTTGATGACTCGATCAAGGGCATCGGTGAGTACGTCAGGCGGAGTCGCGAAGTTGAGCCGGATGAAGCCGTTCCCCGACGCTCCGTGATCGGCTCCCGAGGTGGTGGCGATGTTGGTCCGGTCCAGCAGGTGGGCCGCCGGGTCAGCGAGCCCGAACCGGCGCAGGTCGAGCCAGGCGAGGAAACCCGCGTCCGGCTCTATGTATCCGATGTCCAGGTCGGCGAGCACGTTGGTGACCAGCTTCCGGTTGCCGTCCAGGAACCGGACTGCCTCGCGCAGCCACGGCCTGCCGTCGCGGAGCGCGGCGACGGTTGCCGTCATGCCGAGCGGACTCATCCCGCCCACCGCCGCCCTCGGCAGGCTCTGCCAGAGCCGCGCGTCGTCTGGATTGCTGAAAGCGATCAGCCCGCACCGCAGGCCGGGGAAGTTCCACGCCTTGGTCGCGCTGATCAGAGTGATCGCGTTGTCGTCGAGCGAGCCGTACGGGGTGAAACCGAGGTGATAGCGCAGCGGCGCGTGGATCTCGTCGCTGATCACTCGCGCGCCGTGCCGCGCGGCGAGTTCGGCCAGGCCCTGCAACTCGTCGCGATCGAACACACGGCCCGTTGGGTTGCTGGGATGGCAGAGCAGGACGCTGCCCGCGCCCGCGCGCAGTGCCCGGTCGATCCCGTCGAGGTCGAGTTCGTAGCCTCGTTCTCCGATGCGCATCGGCACCTCGACGGCCTCGCGACCGGCGACCCGGATGGCGTCGAAGAACCGGCCGTAGGTCGGGGTCGGCACGACCACCGGCGAATCCGCCCTGGTCAGGTGCCTGATCGACATGGTCACGCCGCGCATCAACTCCGGCAGCAGTCGCACTCGGTCCGGGCCGACCGTGAGACCGTGCTCCTCGGTGAGCCATTGGCTGGCCGCCTGGGGAACCTCGCTGAGCTCGTCGGCGACCGGATAGCCGAACGCTTGCCGTTGCACGTCGTCCTGAACGGCGGCGAGGATGGGTCCGGCGACCGGCAGATCCATCTCGGCGACGGTGAGATCGATGATGTCCCGGTCGTACTGAGACCACCGCTTGTTCCGCCGGGCGCGGGATCGCTCGAGGTCCCAGTCGAGGTCGATCGCCATCTCGATCAAGCCATGCTCCTTACGTCTTGCGAGGTTGCGGCTGCTGCCAGTGATCGCTGGTGGCGCAGGCCGGATCGGTGCGCGAGCCACCAGATTCCCGCGCTGAACACACCGACGAGAATGGAGTCGTACGGCGCGGCGACGACGCCGGCCCCTTCGAACGAGCCGAGCGCGGACAGCACCGCGAGCATGAGCAGGAAGCCCACCAGCCAGCCGCCCGCCGCTCGCATCCTGGTTGTTCGGACGAGGTAGATCAGGAAGCCGATCAGCAGCAACGGCACGGCGACCCGGATCTTTTCCCAGGTCGACCAGTAGAGAATGAGGCCGGAAAGCACGAAGGACGCGAAGCCGACCGGAATCGCCCACCTTCGGAGCCAGCCCTGGTCTGGCGGAGTCGCCGCCGCGAGTACGGTTACCGCGACCGAGACGGCCGCATAGGAGAGTCCGTAGTAGAAGCTCAGCGAGCTGGCGATGGATTTCCAGTTCCCGAAGGTGAGCACGATGACCGAGCCGATGCCGACGTTGAGCAGCAGCGCGCGCCGGGGAATGCCGAACCGCGAGTCCACTTTTGTCAGTGCGGCGGGCAGCAGGCCATTCTGCGCCGCGCCGTAGGTGTAGCGGCCCTTGACACCGATGCCGATCAGCAGGCTGCCGGAAGGGGAGAAGATTGCGTCGGCGAGCAGCACGGTGGCGAACCAGGACAGGCCGAGCAGAGTGGCGAGCGAGGCGAGCGGCGAACTGAGGTTGATCCCGTGCCAGCCGCTGCCGAGCAGCCCGTTGGGCAGCGAGAAGATCATCACCGCTTGCAGGCCCATGTACAGCACGATCGTCCCGGCCAGCACGATCAGCGTGGCCCTCGGCACCGTGCGGCGCGGATCCTTCGCCTCGCCGGACATCACGGCCGCGGCGTTGATTCCGGTGAACGAGTACACCAGCCCGCCGCCCACCACCGCGGTGAGTGCCGCCGAGACGCCGTAGGGTGCGATCCCGCCGCCGGTCGCCACGTTGGTCGTGTCGAAGCCGCTGGCCAGCAAAAGGATCACGGTAAGCGCCGGGATCACCACCTTGATGGTGGCGACCACGTTGTTCACCTTGGCGAGCAGTTTGATCCCGAACAGGTTGAGCGTGCAGAAGAACACGAGCAGCCCGGCGGCGATCAGCCGTCCCGGCCAGCTCAACGACTCGCCGGACATCACCCAAGGCAGCCACTTGGCCGCGTATTGCACGACCGCCGTCGACTCGCTCGGCCCGGCGCTGACCGCCTGGAGAAACACCGCCCAGCCGACCACGCTGCCGACCAGCGGGCCTGACGCCAGTTGCGGCCAGCGGACGTTGCCGCCGGACATCGGATGACGGAAGGCGAGGTCGATGAAGGCGAGCGACACCAGGGCGGTGGCGACCGAGGCGATCGTCCAGGACAGGAAGGCGGCCGGTCCGGCCGCCTTGGCCACGGTGTACGGCGCGAGCAGCCAGCCCGAGCCGATGACGCTGGAGAAAGTGATCAGGGAAAGGGACATGGTACCGAGCCCGCGCCGCAGGCGCAGATCCTCGCCTGGCGAAACAGCCGACGGCGTCTGAGTCATGCCCAGAACTATCCATGATGTCCGAATCGCTGAGGTAGACCTGAAATGTCTGGGGCCAGGGTTAGGCTGTGCCTATGACTGTCCCCGGCTTCGGTGGCACCGGTCACAAGATCGAGACAATGGATCTGGTCGTGTTCACCACGGTGGTCCGCACGGGAAGCCTCGGCGCCGCGGCCACCGACCTACGGCTGTCGATGCCGTCGGTCAGCGCCAGGATCGCCGCCCTGGAGCGCAAGCTCGGCACCACGTTGTTCGTGCGGGGCCCGCGGGGCAGCATCACCACACCGGCCGGCGAGCGGTTGAACGACTACGCACAGCGATGTCTCGACCTTCTCGACGAGGCGGCCATCGGAGTGGCGAAGCATGAGACCCAACGGCTCGTTCTCGCCGCGCCCGCGAGCCTCGGCGACGTCGTCTTCCCTGCCGCGCTGCGAGCGGTCGCGGGCGAACCGATTGCCGTGCACTGCCGGGTCGCACACAGCGGCGAGGTCGTCGGCCGCCTCGTCGACGGTAGCGTCCACGCCGGATTCGTGATGCCCAAGGTGCCGTTGCGCGGGTTGCGGTCCGAGCCGATCGACCGCTCCGCGCTGGTGGCGGTGTGCCATCGGGACCATCCTCTCGCCGAACGCAGACGCCTCAGGATCGAACACCTCAGCGGAACGGGCGTCATCGTCTACCGGTGGGGTCGTGACGCCCAGGAACTCGCCGCTTCCCTCGAACATCCGGACCGAGGACTGAACGCCCCGATCCACACCACCGGCCTGCCGTCGACCGCGATCCGGCTGGCGGTCGACGCTGGCTTCGTCGCCATAGTCCCCCGTTTCGTCGCAGCACGATCGATCCGGGACGGCGACACTGTGCTCCTGCCGCTACGGTTCGGCGGCTGGCGGGTCGACGTGCAATTCGTCTACGCCTCGGCCACCGCCGACCGGCTCGGCGTGCGCACCCTGCTGGACAACCTCCCCGCACTCCGCGCCGCCTTCGAGGAGGGTTGATCGGCAGCAGTCCGCCTCCTTGGCCCGGTCTCCGCCGCGGCGAGGACACCGGTGATCGGGTCACCGGTGCGGCGCGGCAGGCCCGGCCAGACGACCGTGTCGGCGCGTTCAGGCGAATCTTTCGATGGTGACGGGAATCAGGCATTGCCCGCGGATCGCCTGTCGATGGTGGTGGAGCAGCGCCCCGATGGGGGTCTCCGGGCCGGTTCCCAGGCGTACGGTCACATCGAGACACCAGGCGATTCCCGGACCGATCCGCCGCAATTCCCAGGTGAAGTCGTGCCCCGCGGCGGTCGCCGTCGCCGTGCCGATCACGCGGGCCAGGGGATCCGCGGGGTCTTCGACCGGCTCCAGCCTCAGGGCAGAGCGAAGGCTCCCCAGGTCGCGCGGTTCCCCGGCGAACAGGACGCGGTAGCGGCGCGATCCGGTCGTGCCCAGGTCGAGCGGGGCGGCGGCCGGCAACGGCTGGCGTTCGCGGGACAAGGTGCGGATCTCCGCCTCCCGCGGCAGTTCGCCCCCGCCGCACGCCTGGTAAGCGTCGCTCGCGTCGTGACGGCTCACCGGGATCACCCGCGAACGCGGCAGTGCGTCGGTACGGATGTCGCGGCTCGTCGTGGCCGAACCGCGCCAGGCACCGGTCGCCGCCGACCACTCGACACTGTCGATACCGGCCGCGGTGTAGTCGGCGCAGAGGACGAACTCCTCGACCAGGATCCCCAGGGGTGGCGCTCCACGGTCCCTGTCCTCTGGCGTGGCGAAGATCAGGTAGTAGTCCATTGAGGCGTCGTCCGCGCCGCCGGCCCCCTGCGCACCATCTGACATCAGGTGATCCTCCGCCGGATCTCTGAGAGCTGTACGTGCCTGTCCAGGGGAGCCGTCACGACCGATCGCCTACTTGCCGACATGCACCCGAGGCCCCAGCGTCCAGTTCTGGTTCGTGCTGCCCGGATCGCGAGCGGGCGAACGAGCTTCAGAGCCACCCCATCCGCTGAGCCGTACGGATGGCTTCGAGCCGGTTCTGGGCGTTCAGCTTGGTCATCGCGCTGGACAGGTAGTTGCGTACGGTGCCCTCGGTGAGGTGCAGCTCGGCCGCGATCCGCGCGATCGTGGCCCCGTCGTCGGCCAGGCGCAGGGCGTCCCGTTCCCGTTCGGTGAGGGGGCTGTCGCCCGCGGCCATGGCCGCCGCCGCGAGTTCGGCGTCCAGGTAGCGGCCGCCCGACTGCACCTTGCGGATCGCCATGGCCAGCTCCTCGGCCGAGGCGTCCTTGCCGAGGAAGCCGCTCACCCCCGCCGCCATCGCCCTGCGCAGGTAGCCGGGCCGCCCCAGGCTGGTCAGGATGACGATCTTGCACATGGAGCTGATCTGCTCCGCCGCGCTCAGCCCGTCCATGCCGGGCATCTCGATGTCGAGTACGGCCACGTCGGGGCGGTGTTCGACGACGGCGGTCAGCACCTCGTCGCCCCGGCCGACCTGGGCGACCACCTCGATGCCCGCCTCCAGGTCGAGCAGGGCCGCCAGGGCGCCGCGCACCAGGTGCTCGTCGTCGGCCAGCAGTACGCGTGTCGTCATGCCGGGACCGCCGCCCTGAGCAGGTAGGCGCCGTCGTCCGTAGGCGCCGCCGACAGCGTGCCGCCCGCGGCGCTGAGCCGCTGCGACAGGCCGCCGAGCCCGTCCGGCGCGTGGTCGCTCACCGGCCCGTCGACCCCGTCGTTGGACATCTCCAGCACCCCGTCCTCGATCGTTATCGTGCAATGTCCGGCTTTGCTGTGCTTGAGGATGTTGGTCGCGCCTTCGCGGACCACGGTGGCCAGCAGTGTGCGAGTCTCGGCGGTCAGCGAGCCCGTGTCCGCCCGGACGACGCAGCGTACGTCCGCCGCCTCCAGCACCGCCCGTACGCTGGCCAGGACCTCGTCGAGGTCCACGGCCCGATAGCTCTGCACGGTGGACCGCACCTCGCGCAGCGTCTGCCTGGCCAGATCGCGTACCTCGAACATCTCGCCCGCCGCCGCCGAGGGATCCTCGCGCAGCGTCTGGGAGGCGGCCCCGGCCCTGGCCGAGATGTCGGCGAGGCTCTGGCCGAGCAGGTCGTTCAGGTCGCGGGCGAAGCGCAGGCGCTCCTCCGACACCGCGAGCCTGGCCCTGGCCTCCTGGCCCTCGTGGGCGTCCCTGGCCACGCGCCACAGCCACAGGTTCGCCAGGACGCCGCCGCTGACGATGGCGGTGAGGATGGTCTGGACGAGGAGGACCTCGATCAGGAACCCGACCGCGAGCGTGACGTACACGTTGACGACCACGATCGACCCGGCGGCCAGGATGAGGATGGTGCGCCTGCGGACGAACAGGGCGAGCATTCCCAGCCACACCGGGATCGCCCAGATCAGCGCCAAGACGGTCAGGAGCAGCGTGATGACCCCGGCGACCGCCAGGATCCCGGTCGGCCGCGGGCCGCCCCTGACGGCGATCCTGAATGGGCGGGTGGCCAGCCCGACCAGTACGAGGAGCAGGACGGCCGCCGCTATCGTGAGGGCGGCGGGAAAGCCCGCACTCCACCGGGCGTACAGCTCGAAGAGCCCGATCAGGGCGAGCAGGTTGGCGATGTCGGTGCTGTAGACGATCAGCCAGCGCACCTTGTCGAGCCGGCTCGCTCGCCGAAGCCGGCCGCCGCCCGCCTGGCTCGCCCGCCGAAGCCGGCCGCCGCCCGCCTGGCTCGCCCGCTGTAGCCGGCCGCCGCCCACTGCCCTCATGCGGGCACCGCCGCCCGCAGCAGGAACTCGCCCGCGGGCGTGGTGGCCGCCGTGAACGAGCCGCCCGCGGCCCCCATGCGCTCGGCCAGCCCGCGCAGCCCGCTCCCGGCCCCGGTCGCCCAGCTGGTCGCGGGCCCGGGCACGCCGTCGTTGCGCATCTCCAGCACGCCACCGTCGATGATGATCGCGCAGCGCGTGGCCGTACTGTGCTTGAGCACGTTGGTGGCCCCCTCGCGCACCGCCCAGGCGAGCAGCGTACGGGCGGCGGGGGACAGGTCGTCGGTCCTGGCCTCGATGACGCACCGCGCGCCCGCCGCCTCCAGCGCGGCGCGGACCCCGGCGAGCTCCTCGTCCAGGTCGAGCACCCGGTAGCCGTCCACGGCCACTTGCACCTCGGCGAGCGACTCGGCGGCCAGGCGGCGTACGTCGGCCATCTCGGCCGCCGCCTTGCCCGTGTCGATGGTGGCCAGCTTGGCGGCCAGCTCGCTCTTGAGCGTGAGGACGGACAGGCTGTGGCCGAGCAGGTCGTGCAGGTCGCGGGCGAAGCGCAGCCGCTCGTTCGACACGGCCAGGGTGGCCTTGGCCTCCCGGCTGTCGTAGGCCTCCCTGATCGTCCACCACAGCCAGCGCCAGAGCCTCATGGTGGCGGGCAGCAGCACGGCGGACACCGTGAGGGAGATCAGGAGGTACTGCCAAGGCTGGTCGCTGACCGCCGACACATAGAAGGTGGTCAGCGCGACCAGCGCGGCGCCCACGCAGGCCGTCGCCCGGAGCGGGAGGTAGAGGGCGAGGGCCGAGAGCCAGAGGCACCCGACCATCTCCCACGACCCGGTGGTGGTGATGGAGGGTGGCACGAGCGCCACCGCGCCGGCGGCGAACAGCCCGCCCGCGACCAGCTTCGCCGTGGGCCGCGGCCGGTCGTCGTAGGCGTCGCGCAGGACCAGGGGAAGGAACGCCAGCGCGGCCAGCACGCACACCTCTGCGGCCACCGCGTGCGGTACGAAGATGCGCCCCTCGCGGGCCGAGGCGAGGACCATCATCGAGAGCATGAAGCCCATCAGGGCGACCGTGGCGTCCATCCAGTAGAGGAGGATCTTCTTCGCCGTCTCGGGACGGGTCGCCATCTCACCCCTCTCTCGCCGACAAAAGCCACGCTGCTCACAAAATCCTATGGCCGTCGCGGGAGCGGCGGGATGCGGCGGGAGCATTCTCCGGGTGTCGTCCATTGTGTGGTGGTACGTAAGCGGATAATGAGGCTTATGAAGTTGCGGATCTTCACTGAGCCCCAGCAGGGTGCCACCTACGACGACCTGCTCACCGTCGCCCAGGCCACGGAACGGCTGGGTTTCGACGCGTTCTTCCGGTCTGACCATTACATGCGCATCGGAGAAGGAGAGCCGGGGCCCGGGTCGACCGACGCCTGGCTCACGCTGGCCGCGCTGGCCAGGGAGACCTCCACGATCAGGCTCGGCACGCTGGTGAGCCCGGCCACGTTCCGGCTGCCGGGGCCGCTGGCCATCAGCGTCGCGCAGGTGGACCAGATGAGCGGCGGCCGGGTCGAGCTGGGCTTCGGCACCGGCTGGTTCGAGGAGGAACACCGCTCGTACGGCATCCCGTTCCCGCCGGTGGGGGAGCGGTTCGGCCGGTTCGAAGAGCAGCTGGAGATCATCCTGGGGCTGTGGACGGCGGAGAAGACCTACTCCTTCGAGGGCAGCTACTACCGGCTCGTCGACTCCCCGGCGCTGCCCAAGCCGATCCAGCGCCCGCACCCGCCGGTCATCATCGGCGGCGTCGGCGCCAAGCGCACGCCCCGGCTGGTGGCCGCCTTCGCCGACGAGTACAACGCGCCGTTCAGGACGCTGTCCGACACGAGTGAGGCATATGCCCGGGTGCGGGAGGCGAGCGCGGAGACCGGCCGTACCGTGCTCCTGTCGGCGGCGCAGACCGTCTGTGTCGGCCGCGACCAGGCCGAGATCGAACGGCGCGCGGCCGCCATCGGGCAGGACCTGGCCGGGCTGCGCGCGGGCGGTCTCGCGGGGACTCCGGCCGAGGTGGTCGACAAGATCGGCCAGTTGGGCGAGCTCGGTGCCGAGCGGGTCTACCTCCAGGTCATGGACCTGTCCGACCTGGAGCACCTGGAGCTGATCGCGGCCGAGGTACTGCCACAGGTCTGACATAACCGTTAGCGCCCCTTTGTTGGACTGCGGCACACTTGGCCCGTGCTGCTGACCATTACGACCACCGCCACACCCGCCACCGACCTGGGCTTTCTCCTGCACAAGCATCCTGATCGGGTGCAGGAGTTCGACCGGTCGTTCGGCACGGCCACGGTCTTCTACCCGGAGTCGGGCGAGGGGCGCTGCACGGCGGCGCTGCTGCTGGAGGTCGACCCGATCGCGCTGGTCCGGTCACGCGGCAAGAACTCGCCCGACTTCAGCCTGTCGCAGTACGTCAACGACCGGCCCTACGCCGCCTCCTCGCTGCTGGCCGTGGCCCTGGGCGACGTCTTCCGCACCGCGCGGGCCGGGCGCTGCAAGGCCAGGCCGGACCTGCCGGGCCGGCCGATGCCGCTGGAGATCCGGCTGCCGGCGCTGCCCTGCCGCGGCGGGCCCGAGCTGGCGGTCCGGCTGTTCGAGCCGCTCGGCTGGGCCGTCGAGGCGAAGGCCGTACCCCTGGACGAGGGTTTTCCGGAGTGGGGCGACTCGCGCTACGTCCGGCTGACGCTCAGCGGGACCGTCCGGCTGGCCGACGCGCTCAACCACCTGTACGTGCTGCTGCCCGTGCTCGACGACGGCAAGCACTACTGGATCGCGCCCGACGAGGTCGACAAGCTGGTCAGGGCCGGTGAGGGCTGGCTGTACGGGCACCCGGAGCGCGGCCTGATCATGCGCCGCTACCTGGGCCGCCGCTGGGCGCTGGCCCGGACGGCGCTGGCCAGGCTGGCCGAGCTGGGCGACGAGACCGAGGAACAGCTGGAGCCCGCGGTCGACGAGGACGCGGCGGCGGGGGAGACCGCGGCCGACGAGGCGGCGGCCGCCGAGGCCGCGGCCCAGGGCGAGGCGCCGGAGGTCAAGCCGAAGGCGCTGAACGTCAGGCGGCGTGAGGCCGTACTGGAGACCCTGGAGGAGCTCGGCGCGACCAGCGTGCTCGACCTCGGCTGCGGGCAGGGCGAGCTGGTCGGCGCGCTGCTGGCCCGGCCCAGGTTCGCCAGGGTCGCCGGGATGGACGTCTCGGCCATGGCGCTCACCATCGCCGCGCGCAAGCTCAAGCTGGACCGGATGCCCGACGGCAAGCGGGCCAGGCTGACGCTGTTCCAGGGCGCGCTCACCTACACCGACAAGCGGCTGGCCGGCTATGACGCCGCCGTGCTCATGGAGGTGGTCGAGCACGTCGACCCGCCGCGCCTGGCGGCGCTCGAACGCGTCGTGTTCGGCCACGCCCGGCCCCAGCACGTGCTCGTCACCACCCCGAACATCGAGTACAACCCCCGCTACGAGTTCCTGACCGGGCTGCGCCACCGCGACCACCGTTTCGAGTGGACCCGCGCCGAGTTCGCCGCGTGGGCCGAGCGGGTGGCCGAGCAGTACGGATACCAGGTCACCTACAAGCCTGTCGGCGACGACGACCCCGAGGTCGGGCCGCCCACCCAGATGGGAGTGTTCACCCGATGAGCCCGATCAGCGTTCCCGAGCTGTCCCTCGTGGTGCTCGTCGGCGTGTCGGGCAGCGGAAAGTCGACGTTCGCCGCCAAGCACTTCAAGCCGACGCAGGTGATCTCGTCCGACTTCTGCCGCGGCCTGGTCGCCGACGACGAGAACGACCAGTCGGCCACCCCCGCCGCGTTCGACCTGCTGCACCACATCGTCGGCGTACGCCTGGCCAGGGGGCTGTTCACCGTGGTCGACGCCACGAACGTCCAGTACGCCGCCCGTCGCAGCCTCATCGAGCTGGCCAAGAAGCACGACGTGCTGGCCGAGGCGATCGTGCTGGACACCCCCGAGGAGGTGGCGATCGAGCGCAACGTCGGCCGCCCCGACCGCGACTTCGGGCCCGGCGTGGTGATCCGCCAGCGCAAGGACCTGCGCCGCTCGCTGGGCAAGATCTCCCGCGACGGCTTCAGGAAGGTGCACGTGCTGCGCGGCCTCGAGGCCATCGAGAACGCGGAGCTGTCGTACGAGAAGGCGTGGACCGACAAGCGCGAGCTGACCGGCCCGTTCGACGTCATCGGCGACATCCACGGCTGCCGTTCGGAGCTGGAGACGCTGCTGGAAAGCCTGGGCTGGCAGATCGAGCGCGCCGAGGGCAGGGCGGTGACCGCCCAGCACCCGGCCGGTCGTACGGCGGTGTTCGTCGGCGACCTGGTCGACCGCGGTCCCGACACGCCGGGTGTGCTCCGCCTGGTCATGGGCATGGTCGCGGCCGGCACCGCGATCTGCGTCGCGGGCAACCACGAGGCGAAGCTGGTGCGCGCGCTGAACGGCCGCAAGGTCAAGGTCGCGCACGGCCTCCAGGAGTCGCTCGACCAGCTCGCCGCCGAGCCGCCGGAGTTCGTCGAGCGGGCCCGTACCTTCATGGAGGGCCTGATCAGCCACTACCGGCTCGACGGCGGCCGGCTCGTCGTCGCGCACGCCGGGCTCAAAGAGGCCTACCACGGCCGCGCGTCGGGCCGCGTCCGCTCCTTCGCCCTATATGGCGACACGACGGGCGAGACCGACGAGTACGGCCTGCCGGTCCGCTACCCCTGGGCCGAGGAGTACCGCGGCCGGGCCATGGTCGTCTACGGCCACACGCCCACGATCAAGGCCGAGTGGGTCAACAACACGATCTGCCTCGACACCGGCTGCGTCTTCGGCGGCACGATGACCGCGCTGCGCTACCCGGAACGCGAGCTGGTCTCCGTCCCCGCCGAGAAGGTCTGGTACGAATCGGTCAAGCCGCTCGGCGGCGGGCCCGCCCGCGACCCGGGCATGCTCGACATCGGCGACGTCCAGGGCACCAGGCACATCGAGACCCGGTTCGGCACCCGCGTGAAGGTGATGGAGGAGAACGCGGCCGCCGCCCTGGAGATCATGAGCAGGTTCGCCGTGGACCCGCGCTGGCTGGTCTACCTCCCGCCGACCATGGCCCCGCCCGAGACCTCCGCGCTCGACGGCTACCTGGAGCACCCGCACGAGGCGTTCGAGGAGTTCGCCGCCGCCGGGGTGAGCGAGGTCGTGTGCGAGGAGAAGCACATGGGCTCGCGGGCCGTCGCCGTGCTCGCCAGAACTCCCGAGGTGGCCGCCGCCCGCTTCGGCGTGACCGACGGCTCCGCGGGCGCCGTCTACACGCGTACCGGGCGCCCGTTCTTCGACGACATGGCGCCGCTGGTGGACCGGCTGCGCGCGGCGTGCGAGCCGCTCTGGGCCGAACTCGGCTCCGACTGGGTGGCGCTCGACTGCGAGCTGCTGCCCTGGTCGGCCAAGGCGGGCGAGCTGATCAGGAGCCAGTACGCCTCCGTCGGCGCGGCGGCGCGGGCGGCGCTGCCCGAGGCCATGTCGGCTCTGGAGGCGGCCGCCGGGCGCGGGCTGGATGTGGGCGGGCTGCTCGCCCGCACTCGACGCCGCACCGACAACGCTGCCCTGTTCCGCGACGCCTATGCGCGTTACTGCTGGCCGGTCGACGGCCTGGAGGGGGTACGGGTGGCGCCGTTCCAGATCCTGGCCTGCGAAGGCCGGGCCACGGCGCTGCAGCCGCACGCCTGGCACCTGGCGAAGCTCGCCCTGCTGAACTCGCCGCTGATCACCCCTACCAGGCACCTGTTCGTCTCCCTCGACTCGCCGCAGGCGCGGGCCGAGGCGGTCGAGTGGTGGTCGTCGCTCACGGCGGCGGGCGGCGAGGGCATGGTGGTCAAACCCGCTGAGTACGTGGCGGGACGGGTCCAGCCCGGGGTCAAGGTACGCGGCCGCGAATACCTGCGGATCATCTACGGCCCCGACTACACCGAGTCGCTCGACGTGCTGCGCAGGCGTTTCCTCGGCAAGAAGCGGTCCATGGCGCTGCGCGAGTACGCGCTCGGCCTGGAGGCCCTCTCCCGCCTGGCCGAAGGCGACGCGGGCTGGCGGGTCCACGAGCCGGTTTTCGGGGTACTCGCCCTGGAATCCGAGCCGGTGGACCCTCGGCTCTAGTTTTTGAGTAATCATGGCCGTACGTGGAGTGACTACGGGTAAATCCCCATTTCGGGGAGGAGGCCCGCATGGCTACTCAGTCCGGCCACCAGGAGAACCTCGGCCACGTCGTCTTCATCACGGCGGCGGCGGCCATCGGCGGGTTCCTGTTCGGCTACGACAGCGCCGTGATCAACGGCGCTGTCGTCGGCATCCAGAAGTACTTCCACGTCGGCCCGGTGGAGATCGGGATCGTGGTGGCCATCGCGCTGCTCGGCTCCGCCATCGGCGCCTGGATCGCGGGCCGGCTGGCCGACTGGTGGGGACGTACCAGGACCATGCAGGTGGCGGCCATCCTCTTCTCCGCCAGCTCGATCGGGCAGATGCTGCCGTTCGCCCTGTGGGACCTGGCCTTCTGGCGGATCCTGGCGGGCATCGCGATCGGGATGGCCTCGGTGCTCGGCCCGGCCTACATCGCCGAGGTGTCGCCGCCCGCCTACCGGGGCCGGCTCGGCTCGTTCCAGCAGCTCGCGATCGTGCTGGGCATCGCGTTCTCGCAGCTGGTCAACTACGCCTTCGTCCGGCTGGCCAGGGGCGACGTCAACAACCCGCTGTGGGGACTGCAGGCCTGGCAGTGGATGCTGGGCGCGTGCGTCGTGCCGGCCCTGCTCTACCTGCTGTTCGCCTCGACCATCCCCGAGTCGCCCCGGTACCTGATCGCGGTCGGCCGGATCAGGCAGGCCCGCACGGTGCTGACCGAGGTCGAGGGCGAGCACGTAGATCTGGACGCCCGGGTCGCGGAGATCAATCAAGTCCTCAGGACCGAGGAAAGGACCACGATCAAGGAGCTGCGCGGGCCCGCCCTCGGGCTGCTGCCGATCGTCTGGATCGGCATCGCCCTGTCGGTCTTCCAGCAGTTCGTCGGCATCAACGTGATCTTCTACTACTCGTCGGTGCTCTGGCAGTCGGTGGGCATCACCCAGGCCAACTCGCTGCTGATCAGCTTCTCCAGCTCGGTCATCAACATCATCGGCACGTTCATCGCGATCTCGCTGGTCGACAAGATCGGGCGCAAGCCGTTGCTGCTCATCGGCTCGGCGGGTATGGCCATCGCGCTGGGCACGGCCGCGTGGGCGTTCTCCTACGCCCGCGGGCTCAGCCTGCCGGCCCCGCAGGGACCCATCGCGCTGGTCGCGGCCAACGTGTTCGTGCTGTTCTTCGCGCTTTCGTGGGGTGTCGTGGTGTGGGTGCTGCTGGGGGAGATGTTCCCCAACCGCATCCGGGCCGCCGCCCTGGGCGTGGCCGCCTCGGCGCAGTGGATCGCGAACTGGGCGATCACGGTGACCTTCCCGGCCCTGTCGAAGTGGAACCTGCCTCTGACGTACGCCATGTACTCCTTCTTCGCCGTGCTGTCGTTCCTGTTCGTCGCCAAGTTCGTCAGGGAGACCAAGGGGCGCAAGCTGGAGGAGATGGGTTAGCCTCCGGTGCGTGATTGACGACGTGCTCGGTCCCTCGGTCGAGGTGTTGTTCTGCGGGATCAATCCCGGGCTGATGTCGGAGGCCACCGGTCATCACTTCGCCCGCCCCGGCAACCGGTTCTGGCCCGCGCTGCATCTGTCCGGGTTCACGCCCCGGCTGCTCGCTCCCGCCGAGCAGCACCTCCTGCCGTCGTACGGGCTGGGCATCACGAACGTGGTCGCCCGGCCGAGTGCCAAGGCGTCGGAGCTGACCCGTGAGGAGCTGATCGAGGGCGGGGCCCGGCTGGCCGGGCTGGTGGCGTCGGTGCGGCCCCGGGCGCTGGCCGTGCTGGGGATCTCGGCGTACCGGACGGCTTTCGCCCGGCCGAAGGCGCGGATCGGTCTCCAGCCCGAGCCGGTGGGCGGCGTGCCGGTGTGGGCGCTGCCGAACCCGAGCGGCCTCAACGCCCACTGGAACCTGGCCGGCATCGCCGCGGAATTGCGGCTGCTGCGCGAGCACATCGGGCGGCCTTCGCGCAACTCTTGACGATCTCAGAGCTCGCTCCCTACTATCGGGTAACTCTTTAATGATCAACGCAATCCCCGTTTACGGTTCAACCACTTCCAGGTAGGCGGGAGTGGGCTTCGCCGTAGCCTCGTAGGGAAATCTCGCATGACAGATGACTATGACGTCGTCATAGTCGGCGCAAGCATTTCCGGATGCGCCGGCGCAATACTGTTCGCGAATCTGGGAGCTCGCGTCGCGCTCTTGGAAAAGCATTCCGGCATGGACGCGTACAAGGTGTTGTGCACCCATACGCTGCAACCGAGTTGCCTGCCGGTCATCAAGACGCTGGGCCTGCTGCCGCTGCTCGAAGAGGCCGGGGCGCACCGGCACGTCACCCACCTGTGGACGCCCTGGGGCTGGATCGAGCCGCGCCCCGCGCCCGGCGCGGAGCCGCTTCCGCACGGACTCAACATCCGGCGCCAGACCCTGGACCCCTTGCTCAGGCGGCTCGCCGCCGAGACCCCGGGAGTCGACCTCCGGCTCGGCCAGAACGTCAACGGGCTCCTGGAGGAGGACGGCCGCTTCGCCGGAGTCCGCGTCACCGCGGGCGGCGTGGAGACCCGGCTGACGGCGCGGCTGGTCGTGGGCGCGGACGGGCGCAACTCGACCGTGGGCGCCCTCAGCGGGCTGCCCGTCAGGCTGAGCGCCAACAACCGGCTGGGCTTCTTCGCCCAGTACCGTGGCCTGCCGGAAGACGCGCCGAGCCGGGTATGGTTCCTCGACCCGGACACCGCCTTCGCCTTCCCCAACGACGACGGCGTCACCGTGATCTCCTGCTCGCCCAGCAAGGAACAGCACAGCTCCGCCTTCCGCGCCGACCTCGAAGGCAGCTTCGAACGGTTCGTCCGCGCCCTGCCCGACGCGCCCCGCATCGACGAGGCCGAACGCGTCTCCAAGATCGTCGGGACGCTCGACCTGCCCAACATCTACCGCAAGCCGTACGGACCAGGGCTCGCCCTGGTCGGCGACGCGGCCCTGGCCACCGACCCGCTGTGGGGAGTCGGGTGCGGCTGGGCGTTCCAGTCCGCGCAGTGGCTGGTGGACGCGGTCGGGGGCGCCGTGGCGAGCCAGGGCGACGTGTTGCCGGGCCTGGCGGAATACGGCAAAACGCACCGCGCGGCGCTGGACAGCCATCACAAGCTGATGGAGGATTATTCGGCCGTACGGCCGTTCAACGTCTTCGAGCGGCTGCTGCTTTCCGCGGCGGCCCGCGACGCCGGAGCGGCCAGGCATTATTACGACTTCGCCTCCCGGCTCATCGACGTCAAACAGTTCGCGTCACCGGGCTCGCTGCTGCGCGCGGCGCGGGTCAACGCATTTCACCGCCTCCGCAACGGCAACACGAATTCGATTTGAGGATGCCCGTGACTTCTCGTATCGCCGTAGTAGGAATGGCATGCCGTTTTCCCGACGCCGCCACCGCCGGTGAGCTGTGGGACAACGCGCTGGCGGGTCGCAGGTCGTTCCGGCGGCTGCCCCCGGAACGCATCCGGCTGTCCGACTACTGGTCCGCGGACCGTACGGCGCCCGACCACTTCTACACGACCGAGGCGGCGCTGTTACGCGACTGGGAGTTCGACCGGCTGCGCTTCAAGGTGGCCGGTACGACCTTCCGCAACACCGACATGGTGCACTGGCTCGCCCTGGAGGTGGCCGCCGAGGCGCTCGCCGACGCCGGGTTCCCCGACGGCAAGGGCGCGCCGCACGAGACCACCGGAGTGGTCATCGGCAACTCGCTCACCGGCGAGGGCCAGCGCGCGGCCGGGATCAGGCTGCGCTGGCCGTACGTACGCCGCATCGTCGCCAACGCCCTGGAGGGCAAGCTGGACACCGAGCAGCTCACCGAGCTGCTCGGCCGGATGGAGCACGACTACAAGGCGCCCTTCCCGGTGCCCGACGGCGACTACCTGGCCGGCGGCCTGTCCAACACGATCGCCGGACGCATCTGCAACCACTTCGACCTCAACGGCGGCGGCTACGCCGTCGACGGAGCCTGCGCCTCGTCGCTGCTGGCGCTCACCACCTCCTGCAACGCGCTGGTCTCCGGCGACCTCGACGTCGCGGTGGCCGGCGGGGTGGACATCAGCATCGACCCGAACGAACTGATCGGCTTCTCCAGGGCCGGCGCGCTCGCCGTCGACGAGATGCGCGTCTACGACCAGCGCTCCGCCGGCTTCTGGCCCGGTGAGGGCTCCGGCATGGTCGTGCTGATGCGCGAGGAGGACGCCGTCGCGAGAGGCCACCGCGTCCACGCCCTCATCGCCGGCTGGGGCGTCTCCTCCGACGGCGCGGGCGGGATCACCCGGCCGGAGTCCGACGGCCAGCGGCTCTGCCTCGACCGCGCCTACGAGCGCGCCGGGTTCGGCATCGAGGAGGTGTCGTACTTCGAAGGGCACGGCACCGGCACCGCCGTCGGCGACGCCGCCGAGCTGGAGACGATCACCGAGGCTCGAAGGGCGGCCGCTCCGGCCGCGCGGCCCGCCGTCATCGGCTCGATCAAGGCGAACATCGGCCACACGAAGGCGGCCGCCGGGATGGCCGGCCTGATCAAGGCGGTCATGGCGGTCAACAGCGCGGTGCTCCCGCCGACCACCGGCTGCGAACGGCCCCACAAGATCCTCTCCGGCGACTCCCCGGCCCTGCGCACCCTCCGCAAGGCCGAACCGTGGCCGCAGGACGCGCCGCTGCGCGCGGGCGTCAGCGCCATGGGCTTCGGCGGCATCAACACGCACGTGGTGATCGAGTCTCCGCGCCGGCGCCGCCCCCGCCTGGACGGGCGGACCCGGACGCTCATGAACTCCCCTCAGGACGTGGAACTGTTCTGCCTGGACGCCGACTCGCCGGCCGACCTGCGGCAGGAGGCGGAGCGCCTCGCCGAGATCGCGGTCGGCCTGTCCCGGTCCGAGCTGCCCGACCTCGCCGCGTACCTGGCCAGGAAGATCGGCCGCCGGGCGCGCCGCGCCGCGGTGGTCGCCGGCACGCCCGCCGCGCTCGCCGAGCGGCTGCGGCAGGTCGCCGAGTTGGCCGGGCAGGCCACGGAACGCCACCTCGACAGCGCGGCCGGGATCTTCCTCGGCACGCTCGGCGAGCTGCCGCGCATCGTGCTGATGTTCCCCGGCCAGGGCTCCGGCACCCGCGCCGACGGGGGCGCGCTGCGCCGCCGCTTCGACTCGGTCGACGAGCTCTACGAGATGGCGGCCCTGCCCACCGGCGGCGACCAGGTCGAGACCGCCGTCGCTCAGCCGCGCATCGTGACCGCCTCGGTGGCCGGGCTGCGGGTGCTGTCCGAGCTGGGCGTCGAAGCCGGTACCGCCGTCGGGCACAGCCTCGGCGAGCTCGTCGCGCTGCACTGGGCCGGCTCGTTCGACGAGGCCGCGGCGCTGCGGATCGCCACCGCCCGGGGACGGGCGATGAGCGAGCTGTCGGAGAGCGGCGGCGCGATGGCCAGCGTCACCGCTGACCACGACACCGTGGCCGCGCTGCTCGGCGACGATCCCGTGGTCGTCGCCGGCCTGAACTCCCCGCGCCAGACCGTGGTGTCGGGCCCCGCCGAGGCGGTGACCCGGGTCGTCGAGCGGGCCACCCGCCAGGGCCTGTCGGCGGTCAGGCTCCCCGTCTCGCACGCCTTCCACTCGCGGCTGGTCGCCCCGGCCGCCGACGTCTTCGCGGGCCGGCTGGCCGAAGAGCGGCCGGAGCCCGTCGGCCGGCACGTCATCTCGACCGTGACCGGAGCACCGGTCGTGGGCGAGCCCCTCGAACTGCTGCGCGAGCAGATCACCGCCCCGGTCCGCTTCATCGAGGCGCTCACGGTGGCGGCCAAGGACGCGGACCTGCTCATCGAGGTAGGCCCCGGCCTCGTCCTGACCCAGCTGGCGCGCGACATCGTCGACGTCCCCGCCGTCGCCACGCGTACGGACGACGACTCCCTGGCCGGCATCCTGCAGACGCTGGGCGCGGCGTTCGCCGTCGGCGCCGGGGTGAAGGTCGGCGAGCTGTTCGAGGATCGCTTCACCCGCGCCTTCGACCCGGCCGCCACCCCGACCTTCATCACCAACCTGTGCGAGGTCGTCCCGGAGATCGACTCCGCCCTGCTGGTCAGCGCCGCCGCTCCCTCGTCGGCCTCCTCTTCCCTGGACGAGCCCACCGGAGATCCGCTCCTCCTGCTGCGCCGGCTGGTCGCCGAGCACGCCGAGTTCCCGCTGGAGGCGGTGCAGGCGGACAGCAAGTTCCTGGACGACCTGCACCTCAGCTCGATCGTGGTGGGCGAGCTCGTCGGCGAGGCCATGCGCCGGCTCGGGCTGTCCGAGCCCGCCGCGCCCACCGGGTACGCCACCGCGACCCTGGGCCAGGTCGCCGAGACGCTGGAACAGCTGGTCGCGACCGGCGAGGCCCCGGCCGAGGACGCCGAGACGGCGGCGGCCCGCATCGTGCCGCCCGGCATCGCGCCGTGGGTGCACAGCTTCGCCGTCGGGAGACGCGAGAGCACCCCGTCGGGGCGTACAACGCCGCGCACCCAGGGCACCTGGCAGGTCATCGGTGAGCATCCCGCCGCCGACGCCGTCCGAACCGCGCTCGAAGCGGCGGCCACCGGCACCGGCGTCCTGGTGGTCCTCCCCTCGGGCCCGCGTGCCGAGCGGCTGGCGGTGCTGCGCGCCGCCGCCGAGGCGGTGCTCGCGGGTAAGGAGGTGACCCGCTGCGCGATCGTCCAGGAGGAGCCCGGCGGGGCCGGTTTCGCCAAGAGCCTGCACCTGGAGGCGCCCTGGGTCGCCACCACCGTCGTGACCCTCCCGCTCGACGCGGCCGAGGCGCCCGCGTGGATCAGCGCGGAGGTCACCGCGACCGACCGCTTCAAGGAGGTCTTCTACGACGCCGACGGCATCGGTACGGAGCCTGTCCTGACGCCGGTGGAGCTCGGCGGCACCGAGCTGCCGCTCGGCCCCGACGACGTGCTGCTCGTCACCGGCGGCGGCAAGGGCATCACCGCTGAATGCGCGCTGAGCCTGGCCAAGGAGACGGGCACCCGGTTGGCCCTGCTCGGCCGATCCGATCCGGAAGAAGACAGCGAACTGGCCGCCAACCTGGAGCGGATGGCGGCCACCGGAGTGACCGCCCGCTACGTGCGCGCCGACGTCACCGACGGGGCGCAGGTGGCCGAAGCCGTCGCCGCGATCGAACGGCACCTCGGCAAGGTCACCGGCGTCCTGCACGGAGCCGGTGGCAACGTGCCCAAGCTGCTCGGGGAACTCACCGACGCCGACTACGCGGCCACCATCGACCCCAAGGTCGGCGGGCTCGAAGCGGTACTCGCGGCCGTCGGCACGGACGCGCTGAAGCTGCTGGTCACGTTCGGCAGCATCACCGGGCGGGCCGGGCTGCGGGGTGAGGCCCACTACGCCATAGCCAACGAGTGGCAGAGCGACCTCGTCGAACGGCTGGCGCGCGAGCTGCCGCACTGCCGGTGCCGGGCCGTGGAGTGGTCCCTGTGGTCGGGAGTCGGCATGGGGGAGCGACTCGGCTCGGTGGAGAACCTCGCCCGCGTGGGCGTCACCACCATCACGCCCGACCAGGGGGTGGCCATGCTGCGGGAGCTGATCGCCGACCCCGGCGCGCCCGTCGTCACCGTGGTCACCGGCCGGTTCGGCGAAATGCCGACCGTGACCTTCAGCGCCGGTTCGGACGGGAGCGAGGAGCTGCCGCTGCTCCGCTTCCTGGAGCAGCCGCGCGTCTACTACCCCGGCATCGAGCTGGTCGCCGACTCCGAGGTCAGCTGGGCCAGCGATCCCTACCTCGCCGAGCACGTCTTCGGCGGCGGGGAAGGGGCGGTCGTGCCGGGCACGGTGGGCATGGAGATCATGACTCAGGCCGCGGCCGGCCTGCTCGGCACGGACACCGTGCCGGTCCTGGAGGACGTCGAATTCCTCCGGGCCATCGTCGTGACCGAGGACGCTCCGGTGACGGTACGGGTGGCGGCGCTGCGTACCGGGCCGGGCCGGGTCGTCACGGCGGTTCGTACGAGTACGACCAAATTCCAGATCGACCACTTCCGAGCGGTCTGCGACTACTCCGGCGCCCAGCCGGAACCACTCGGGCGCACCGGCGACTACTCCGGCGTCAAGCCCGAGACCCTCGGGCTGACCCGGCCCGGCGACGTGGCGCTGCCGCCGCTGGCCTTCGACCCCGCGACGGACCTCTACGGGCCGATGCTCTTCCACGGCCCGCGCTTCAAGCTCGTCGAGAGCGTCCACCGCACCGGCGCCCAGCACGTCACGGGACGGCTCATGGCCGGCACCGGCTCCTCCTGGTTCGGGCGGTATCTCCCCGACCGGCTGCTGCTCGGCGACCCGGCCGCCCGGGACGCCTACATGCAGCCGATGCAGACCTGCGGGCCGACCGTACTGGCCATCCCCGCGGGAGTGGAGCGCATCGTGCCGGGCCCGTCGACCGGCGCGCAGCCGACCGACGTCTACATCCGGCACCGCTTCGACGACAAGTGCTGGGACATCGAGGTCACCGACCGCGACGGCGACGTCATCGAGACCTGGCAGGGCTTCCGGACACAGCTGGTCAGCAAGTACGAGGTACCTCGCGAGTGGGTCCCCATGCTGCTGGGCTCGTACCTGGAACACGTGCTCATCGAGCAGAACCTGGCCGGCCGCGTCCTGTTCGACACCGACGGCGACGGACTGGGGCGGCGGCAGGCCAGCCGGCTGGCCGTCCAGCGGCTGTTCGGAGCCGAGGCCGAGGTCGTCTGGCGCCCGGACGGCAAGCCGGAGGTACTGGGCGGACAGACCGTGTCGATCGCGCACTCGGCGGGCGTCACCATGGCGACGACCACTCCGGGGTGCGATCTGGAGACGGTCACGCCCCGGAGCAGGCAGACCTGGTCGACGCTGCTCGGCGCCGACCGGCTCGCGCTGGCCGAGGCCGTCGCGGACGAGACCGGGGAGGACTTCGACACCGCGGCCACGCGGATCTGGACGGCCGCCGAGTGCCTGGTGAAGGCGGGCCGGCCGGTCGACGCCGCGGTCACGTTCGACTCGGCGCGGGAAGGCGGCTGGGTGGGGCTCGTCGCCGGTGATGACCGGATCCTGACGATGTCCACCAGGCTGCGGGGTGTGGCCGCCCCCGTCATACTCGCGATCCTGGCCGCGACCGACCCGAACGCCGGCAAGGCGGGGGAGCTCCGATGACCGGGGACGCGTACGAGTACCGGCACGTCGTCGGCATCGAGGACACCGACCTGCTCGGCAACGTCAACTACGTCAACTACATCCGCTGGCAGGGCCGCGCCCGGGAGATGTTCCTGCGGGACTTCGTCCCCGACGTGGTGGCCGGGTTCGCCGACGGGGTGCGCCTGCTGACCGTGAGCTGCCACTGCGACTACCTGCGAGAGCTGGCGGTCTTCGACGAGGTGGTCATCAGAATGCGTCAGGGAGAGCTGGGCCAGACCCAGTCGGTGATGACCTACGAGTACTGGCGTCAGCTCCCGGACGGAGGAGAGGAACTGGTCGCCACCGGGGAGCAGCGGATCGCCTGCGTACGTCCCGACGAGAACGGCCACCTGGTTCCGGCCCGGATCCCGGAGCAGATGCGGCGCCTGCTCGAACAGGTACGCAGCCCTCGCCGTTGATCTTCGTCATGTCGAAGGAGTGCCGATGCACGCTGTTTCCGCCACCGCCCGCTGGACGGCGGCCGCCAGGGCGAAGGAGTCGCGGCGCGAAGACGCGATCTTCACCGACCGGCTGGCCGAGGAACTCGCAGGGGAGGAGGGCGCGACCCTCTTCGCCCGCTACGACAACCCGGGCGTCGGCGAGTTCATCGCCATCCGGACCCGCTACCTGGACGACGTGATCTCCGTACGCTCCGGCCTCGGACAGGTCGTGCTGCTGGCGGCCGGCCTGGACACGCGCTCCGTACGACTGCCGTGGCCTCCGGAGACCGTGCTGTACGAGATCGACCAGGCCGACCTGCTGGAGGAGAAGGACAAACGGCTCGCCGAACTCGGCGCCCAGCACCGCTGCGCTCGCCGGGCCGTCGGCGCCGACCTGACCGGCGACTGGCCGCAGGCGCTCAGGGAGGCCGGCTGGGATCCGGCGGCGCCGACCCTGTGGGTGGTCGAGGGGCTGCTGTTCTACATGCCGGAGCCCGACGCCCGCCGGCTGGTGGAGCGGGTCGCGGAGATCACGGCTTCCGGGAGCGTGCTCGCCGGGGATCTGCTCAGCCACCAGTCGATGATCAGCGAGTTCTCGCGAGAGGGACTGCGCAGGCTGACGGAGGACGGCTGCCCGTGGCTGTTCGGCACCGACGAGCCGGAGGAGTTCCTGTCCGGGTGCGGCTGGCGGGTCACGGAGCTGAAGACCCCCGGGGAGGAGGGCGCCTCGTACGGCCGGTGGCCGTGGGATCCGCCGCTGCCCCGGGACGTCATGGGTTTCCCCCGGAACTTCCTGTTCATCGCGGACCATTGACGTACGCGCTCATCGCGGACGCTGACGTAAATGCTCATCGCGGACCGCTGACCAGCATGGTCGCGCGGTGATCGTGGAGTGATCGTTTGATCACGTTCGGTACCGGCCATTTGCACCCGCAGGTAGCCTTGGCCTGTGGCAGGTGCCTCTGACCAGCCACGTAACACCCCTTCCCCCTCAGATCACGGGCCGGTGCGGCTGCCATCACGTTGAGTTCGCAGCGTTCAAAGTGTCTCCTCAGCCGCCCCAACTGATAGGAGACTTGTGTTCAAGGCAATCAGCAGGCGATCAATGGCGCTGGCCACCCTCATGGCTCTAGGGCTCGCACTGATCACCACCGCCACGGCCGCTGCGGGCGTGAACCACGCCGCCATCATCGGAGGTAGGGACGCGACGGAGACCTACTCGTTCATGGCGTCCTTCCGGCTGAGCGAAGTGCCCAACCACCACTGTGGCGGCGCCCTCATCGCCGCCGACTGGGTCGTCACCGCCGCCCACTGCAAGGGCCTCATGAAACCCGGCGAGACCCGCGTACGCATCGGCTCCCTCGACCGGGACAAGGGCGGAGTCGTCGCCCGCGTGAAGCGGATCGTCACCCATCCCGACTGGAGCGGCCGCGACTCGGACGGGGAACGCAAGGGCGACCTGGAGCTGATCCAGCTGGACCGCCGAGTGAACCTTGCGCCCATCCGCATCGCCGACGCCCCTGGCCGAGTGGGCGACCCGAGCCGGGTCATCGGCTGGGGCATGACCTGCGAGAGCATGGCGAGATGTGAGAACGGTTCCGAGAAGCTGCAGGAACTCGACACCGTACGCGTACCCGACAACCGTTGCGTCGACCTCAACAGCGGCACCGAACTGTGCACCAGCGACAGCGCCGGGCGCGCGGCCAGCGCCTGCCACGGTGACTCCGGCGGCCCGCAGATCCGCAAGGTCGCCGGCCGGTGGGAGCTGATCGGAGCCACCTCGCGCGACGGTGACGACGTGGACGAGCGGATGGGCGGCGGCGCCGGCTGCTCCACCAATCCTGATGGCGGGCCAGGGGTCGGCGTCTGGACGGACGTGACCCACTACCGCTCGTGGATCACTCGCACCATTGGGGAGCGCGCTCCCGCGGAGCCTCGCTCCTGAGTGTCGGTACGGTCACCCCGGAAATCGGCCACGCGCGTCCATAGGCTCACCACCGGGTTGGGCATCCCGCCGGCCCGTACGTCCAGGAGCACGCGGGAGCGCAGACCCAGCGTCTCGGTCTCCTCCGGGGTCCAGCGGTAGCCGACGGCGCGTTCGACGTGGCCGCCGGGCGCGGTGTCGGCGCCCAGGTAGGCGACTCGCGCGGCCGCCCGGGCGATGTCGTACGCCTCCCGTAGGGCGCAGGCCGTCTCCAGCAGGGGTATCAGGGCGAGGTGGCCCGGCGGCAGGCCGTGCTCGCGTTCGCACCGGCCGAGCAGCCGGTCCGCCGGCCGTGGCCTCGCTGGTGGCCGAGGTGCGGCCCAAGGGGCTGGCAGTACTGGGTATTTCGTGTTTCGTACGGCTTTCGCAGTACCCAAGGCGTCGATCGGACTGCAGGAGGCGAAGATCGGCGAGACGCCGGTGTGCTGGAGGGCCGACTGACGAGTATGACCGGGGCTGCGCAGCGCGCTTACCAGGCACGTGACCAGGCTCTGCGAGGGTGACGGGAGGCCGCCATTTGATCAGGCTCGTCGTGGTCGCCCGGCCGGTCCATTCGGTCACCCATGAGGTAAACCTGGGGAATCGCCACCAGGTCTTTCTCATCTATGAACGATCAGCGAAATACCGCGCAGGGCTTGCGCGTGCGGCGGCGTATAGGTGCTATAGCCGTGGACGGTGCTTTCGGCGGTGGGCAGGATGCCGGCATCCTCGTAGTTCCTGATCGCCTGCGTGGACAGACCGTGTGCGCACGCTAGGTCCACCGGCCTCATGGATGATCACCGATTGAAGGTGCGTCGAGATGAGAGCGGGCATTTTCCCGGCGCTGCCGGGCAGGCAATGCGAAACGCCGCCCCAGGTGTCTGAGGCGGCGTTCAGCCGTGCTGGGAACTTAGTGGGCCAGAGCGTAGCGCTTGGGGTTGCTGATTGTGGTGCAGTAGTACCCGCTCGGCGCCAGCTTGAGGTCGATCTCGCAATTCCGGTGGCCCGCTGTGGTGTAGGGATAAGTCTTGACGACCGTCTGTGCGGATGCCGTGCCCGCGCCAAGGGCGAGGCCAATGGCGGCCGTCGCGACGACAAGGGACAGCCCCTTGGACATGCTGCGGAACATGGAAACTCCTGACTTTAGGCTCAGAAAGACGCCCTCCACGATACACGATTATGGAGCACGTGCTCTGTTATCGCTCTAATGAGCGTCGCGCTCCTGCTGCGGCACTGTCTTCTGCCCCGTATGGCGTCTACTTCAAGAGCGTGACCGGACATGACCCACTACCGCGGCGTGATCCACTAGGGCGGTGATCCCCCTCTTTGGGGGGCGGTCTCCCCCGAGCAGGGGAGTCTCGGCGGCTCTCGTGGCTGGCAGAGTCGTCGCCCATGAGGATGATGGGTTACGCGGCCATGGGCTGGACCGGGCTCTATGTGGTGTCGAAGGTGTTCTTCGCCTTGGAGGGACGGCTGGGGGTCACGGGCGGCCCGCACGTCGCCCCCGAGAGCTACCAGGGTTACGAGCCAGGCGAGGTGGCATCGGCTCAGTGGGCCAACGCCGGGAGCGGGCTGTTGATCATCATGTTCCTGCTTGCCGCCCAGGTACGGTTCGACAGGCGCTGGCCGCGCGTGGTCCTGCTCGTACTGCTATGGCTGTGCACCGCCATGGCGGCGGTGGGGGCGGTCGGCATGCTGGGCGGCGCGCTGCTCACCGATCGCGGCGGTGCGGTCTTCGGCGGTTACTTCACCCTGTGTAGATGCGGTGACCAGTGCAAACTGACTCCCCTGATGCGACTCTTGGCGTAGGGCGGGGCTCGGCTGCGCAGCCGAGCAGTTTCTCGCTCTTAGCAGCCGTTCAATCGCAGGGAGCGGTCAAATGCTGAGCAAGGTGCGGGCGCGGTCCAGGAAGCTGCGAGCCGCTGGCTCCGTCCTGTAAGGGGCCAGCAGTTCAACGAAGCCGCGAATGTGGTCGGTACTGCGCGTGGAGCTGATGTGCTCCGTCAAGCTCAGGGCCTGACCGGCGGAGTCGCAGGCCCGGTCGAGGTCTTTCTGCTGCAGTTGGGCTGTGGCCATCCGGGTGAGGTAGAGAGAGTGGTCGCGTACGTAGCCTGGGCCGTATCCGGCGGCAGCTTCGGTGAATTTCTGCTGTGCTCTGACAGGGTCGCCCAGGTCGAGCATGCACGAGCCCGTCAGCATGTCCACTTCAGCGCGATCGACCCAGTATGCCCAAGGTGGGTCGTCGTCGCTGGTGCCTTCGTTCAGGCAGTCAGCGGCCTGGTTCAGAGCGTGGTAACAGCGGCGGGCATCGCCCGTCTTGGCTAGCGCTCTGGCTTGGCGGGCGTGCAGCATCGCATCGACGGTCGGGGTGCTGCGTCCACGTACTGCGGCTTGAGCCGTGCGGACCATGCTGTCGGCCTCGTGAGGGTTGCCCACGGAGTACTGCTGGATGGCGGCGAAGGCGAGGATGTTCGCGCCCAGCAGACGGTCACCGCTGGTGTGAGCGGAGCGCAGGGCGGCGTGGAAGTAGCGTTGCGCGGCGGCGTGCTGGCCGGCGTCGAAGCGCATCCAGCCGGCCATTCGTGCCAAGTCGGCTGCTTGGGTGTTGAGGCGGATGCCTTGGGCCTCGGTGTAGGAGCTCTCGCTCAGCAAGCGGGTGACCAGCGACAGGTGGGCCTCGGCTTCACCGATCAGGTCGCCGCCGCCCAGAGTGTCATCGGCGCGTTGCAGGTCGGCGATGCGTTCATCAATGCGGCCGATCATCGCGGTGCTGACGCGGCGGCCGGACCCGGTAACGGCGTGGACAATCTCGGGTTCGGTGATCAGCCAGTCGTGGAGAAGCGTGGTCAGGGTGACGCCGGACAAGATGACGAAGCCGCGACGGTCCATACGTCCGCTCCTCAGCGAATCAGCTAGGACCTCCACCGTACCTCTGGGGGTCCAGGGATAGTACAGCTCGGGAATGTCGGGAGCGGGTAGCCACAGCGGCCACGGAGCCAGCAGGTGTTCGCCTTCGGGGAGATTGAACACCTTGACGAGAAGTTCCTGGGTGACGACATCGGGGACTTGGCCGTGCTCCCAGCGCGAGACCGTCTTCTTGCTGGTCGCCACGTTCACGTGCTCGCGACCGCCTGCATCGAGCACCTGCTCGGCGAGGTCCTTTTGCGACCAGCCGCGTAGCTGCCGAGCCTGCGTCAGGCGGTGATGTGCGACGTCCACAGCGCCTCCTGGAAGACCTGGCCGGGCCCTGGCGCCATGATAACGCTCGGTTGGGCAATGGTCAGCAGAACGTCACCATGGCGGCGACCTTCAGGGAGCAGCAGGGGACCGGAGGGGACTTGACACGGCCGTGTGTCCACGCTGAGCGGTCTTCCACAGCAGGCTGGTCGGGAGTTTCCTATGGGAGGTGAACGCGCCCGATCGAATCGTGGAGGTTGCCCAATGAGTGGGCTGTTCCTGGCCGAGATCATATTGCCAGGGGTGACGCGTTCGGTGTCGGTGGCTCGCCGGTGTGTGGGGGAGGTGCTGATGGTCGCCGGGCATGAGGACGTGGACGATGTCCAACTGGTGGTGAGTGAGCTGCTCACGAACGCCGTGTCGCACACCGCATCCGGCGAGCCTGGCGGGTTCGTCACGGTGGAGGTTACCTCCCTGGATGCCGCGACGGCCTACATCGAGGTCATCGACGAAGGGGCGGCGGTGACCGTTCCCGAGGTACGTAACGCCGACGCCGGCGAGTGTGGCGGGCGGGGGTTGTGGCTGGTAGAGGCGGTTGCGGTCGGTTGGGGCGTGCGCGATGGGGGCTGCCGACGGCAGGTGGTGTGGGTGGAGATGTCCACCAAGAGCGGCATGTCCGCCGGTGCGGCGAGAACGTGAGGGCGTGAAATGAGGTGCACCGGAGTGTCCTGGACTATTGATCAAGCGTGGTTTCCTCCTCACTGCATCAGCCCGCACCCGTCCCCCGCCCAATCGCAGGCCGAGCGACTGACGTGGAACGCGCCGCGTGACCACGGCCGAGACGTGCGCGTCGTCGCGTGGACCTGCGAGTGCAGCAGCCCCTTCTACGAACTGTGCCAGGCGGGCGGCCAGCGATTTATCAGACGCACCCGAAACGAGCCGAACATGCGGATCGTCGACGAAAGCGACCGATGGAATGCCCGGCAGGCGAACGCGCGGTGGAACGCCTCACTCCTCGGCCTTCTCCTCTGAGGAGACGAGGCGGCCGGATTGGTCGCATCTCGAGGGACTGCGGATTCGTGGTGGCCCCGCATCACCACTATCGCTGACACCGATCATCACTCTGATCGACAGCGTTACGAAAGACAGGTGGGTCCGGCCGCACCGGCCGGTTCGCTTGCGACACGCGACCCGATTAGCACGTGCAAGACTGGTACGTATGACGACCGGCGTGGATGGTGCGCGGACGCCGCGGAAGCACAAAGGTTCCGGCCGGCTGCCGACGATGCAGGACATCGCTGACCATGTGGGTGTGTCGCGTCAGCTGGTCTCGCTGGTGATGCGGGATGTTCCCGGGCCGAGCGCGGAGTCGAAGGAGCGGATCCTCGCCGCGGCGAGTGAGCTCGGGTATCGGCCGAATGCCTCGGCGCGGCTGCTGCGCCAGAATCGTACGCGCCTGATCGGAGCGGTGTTCGAGATCCGCCATCCGTTTCAGGTGCGTTTCGTGGAGCGGCTGTTCGTCCGGGCGGCGGAAGAGGGCTTCGGGTTGGCGCTGGGGCCGAGGACGGTTGAGCGGTCGACGGATGTCGTTGTCGCCGAGCTGATGGAGCAACGGGTGGAGGCGCTGGTCGCGTTCAATCCGGATCCGGCGTCGAGTGCCCTGGCGGAGGCTTGTGATCTTGTGCCCGTGGTGTGGCTCGGGGAGTGGGTGCGGAGGCCCGACATCGACAACGTCCACGTGGACGAGGTCGAGGGTCTTCGTCTCGCGATCGAGCACCTCGTGGGGCTTGGGCATCGTGACATCGTCTACGTCGGCGGGCTCGGGGGGAACGTAGGCCGGGATCGGGCCGATGCCTACCGCGGGGCGATGGCCGCGTTCGGGCTGGAGGATCGGATCGAGGTGCTCTCCAGCGGCTTCTCCGAGGAGAACGGCGCGAGCGCGGCACGCGAGATCCTGGGGCGCGAGCGGCGTCCGACTGCTTTGGTGTGCTGCGGCGACCAGTGCGCGGTGGGTGTGCTGGCGGTGCTCGCGCAGGCGAATGTGCCGGTGCCCGGCGAGATCTCCGTGGTCGGGTTCGACGACAGCTACCTGGCGTCGCTGTCGTACCACCGGCTGACGTCGGTTCGGCAGGATGTCGAGGCCACCGTCGAGGCGACCTTGACGTCGGTGCTGGAGCGGCTCGAATGCGGTGACAAGCCGCGACGAGTGAGTGCGACGCGGACGGAATTGGTGGTTCGCGAGTCGACAGGCCCCGCCCGTACCGGGTCGTGACGTGTGGATGGCACGGCCACGGCCCGGCTGCGGCGACGGGCTGGGTCAGCGGACGCCGCGGATGGGGATGATGAGCGCGGCGCCGATGGCGGTGATGATGCCCGCGCCCCAGAGCAACGCCGGGTAGTTGTCGCCACCGCCGATACCCAGCAGCATGAGCCCGAGCGCGGGAGCGAGAGACTGGGGCAGGGAGTTGGCGATGTTCATGACGCCGAGGTCCTTGCCCGGCTTGTCGGGGTCCGGCAGGACATCGATGACCAGAGCCGTGTCGACGGCCGCGTAGATGCCGAAGGCGAGTCCCATGATGATCTCGGCGAGGTAGAACACGCTCACGCTGTCGGCGAAGGCGAGGATGACCAGCCCGATGCCGAACACGAGTGAAGAGCCGGCGACGAAGATCTTTCGGCGACGGAGCTTGTCGGACAGCCAGCCGGCGACGGCAGTGCCGATGAACAGGGTGATCGTGTACAAGAGCACGCCGTTGGCGACCACCGCGACCGCGTCGGTCGCGCTGAGGCTCAGGTGGCCCTGCATGTAGAGCAGCCGATAGGTGGTGAACATGAAGGCCCCGAGGACCATGCAGAACCGCGACCACCAGGCCAGGCCGAAGTCGGGGTACTTGATGGGGTTCGTCCAGAAGGTGCCGAGGATCCGGGCGAAGGAGAACGGCTGGACTGGTGTGTCCGGGAGGCGATCGGGAGTGACGAGGACGTAGACGACGATGCAGGCGACGCCGATGACGCCGGGCGCGACGAACAGGATGGGCAGGTTCTTCACGAGCAGGACGGCGCCGTAGCTGCCGGCGAGGATCGACACGTTCTGCGCGAGAGCGAGGACGCTGGACGCGCGGCCGCGCTGTGTTTCGGGGACGTTGTCGGCGAAGCTCGCGACCAGCGCCGCGGATGCCGCGTTCGACGCGAGCTGGCAGACCAGCCAGGCGATGGTCAGCGTGAGCACGTTCGTGCTCGCGGAGACCCAGACGAGGCCGGCCAGCAGCGCCACGACGCCGCCGAGGAGCCAGGGCCGGCGACGCCCCCACCGCGTCTTCGTCGCATCGCTCAATGCTCCGAAGAGTGGGTTCCCGACCAGGGCGCCGAGCGCGCCGATGGGCAGCACGGTGCCGATGATGGATGCGGGGTTGTCCGGGTTCAGCTCCTGCGCCTTGAGCTGCATGCTGACGATCACTGGCGACAGGATCGCCACGAAGATTCCGAACTGCGCTATCCCGAGGGCAGCGAGGTACCAGTTACGGACTGGCTGGAGGGGGAGGGGGGGTGTGTGCGAGCGCGCCGGCAGTTCTGTCGACATCGACGCCTCCTTTAGTTCGTATCCGAACGCCAGAAACTCGGCCAACACAATTTGGCTCGTGCTAACCTGCGCGTAACTTTAGCTCGTGCTAAGTGAGTTTTCTAGAACGTCGATGACATGGAGTGAACATGCTGCCTACTCATCTCCCCGACCCCGACCTCTACCTGCCAGGCACGGGGGAGCCGTCGCTCCGGTGGGGCCTCGTAGGACCGGGATGGATCGCGGGTGAGTTCGCCAAAGCGCTGCGCGCCCACACCGCGCAGCGCGTCGTCGCGGTCTCGTCCCGCTCGGCCGATCGGGCGGCCGCGTTCGCCGCTGAGCACGGCATCAAGGTCGCGCTCGGCTCCACGGAACAGCTGGTGACGCACCCAGAGGTGGATGTCGTCTACATCGCGACGCCGCAGAGCGAGCACCTGTCGATCGGGCTGGCGGCGATCGCCGCGGGCAAGCACGTACTGATCGAGAAGCCGATCACGGTGAGCGCGGCCGAGGCGCGAACGCTGGCCGATGCGGCACGTGCCGCGGGGGTGCTGGTGATGGAGGCGATGTGGAGCCGCTACCTGCCCCAGACGTCGGTCATCCGCAAGCTGCTCGCCGATGGCGTACTCGGGGAGGTTCGTGTCGTACTCGCCGATCACGGGCAGGCGATCACGGCGGATCCGCAGCATCGCCTCTACCGGCCTGAGCTCGGCGGCGGCGCGCTGCTGGATCTGGGCATCTATCCGGTGCAGTTCTCCTCGATGGTGCTCGGCGCCCCGACCCGGGTCGTCGCTGTGGGCGGCATGACGAAGACGGGCGTGGACGCCTACTCGACGCTCGTGCTCACCCATGAGGGCGACGCGCAGTCCACGCTGTACTCGTCGATCCTGGCTCGAACGTCGATGACCGCCGTGATCGCCGGATCGGCGGCGACGATCAGCGTCGACGGCAGCTTCTACACCCCCACGTCCTTCACGCTCGCGGACAGCAACCCGTTCGCCCCCGTGCTCACCTGGAGCGACCCGACAGACCTGAAGCTCTTCGCCGGGCTCTCGTGGGAGGCCACGGCGCTGGCCCGGTTCGTCGGCGAAGGCCGTACCGAGTCGCCCGTGCACACGCTGGACGAGACCGTCTCGATCCTCGACACCATCGACCAGGCGCGAGCCCAGCTCGCCGCCTGCTGACTCGAAGGAGAGCCATCATGACCGATCTCGTCACCACGCTGGAACGTCAGGAGCAGGAACTGGTCTTCGACGCGTTCGACCACGCGGACGCCTGGCGACTGGGCACCCGGATCACCGCGATCGCGCAGGAAGCCGGCCACAAGGTGGGTATCGACATCCGCCGGCCCGGTCTGATCCTCTTCCGCGCCGCCCTGCCGGGGATCACCCCCGACCAGGACACCTGGATCGCCCGCAAGGCCGCCGTCGTCCTGCGCATGGAGGCCAGCAGCGCGCTGGTGGACGCCCGCCTGTCCGCCATGGGAGTGAATCCGGTCGCGGCCGGATGGCTGGGCGCCGAGTACGCGGTGACCGGCGGATCGTTCCCCATCCGGGTACGAGGAGCCGGGGTCGTCGCGGCGGCGACCGCCTCCGGGCTGTCCTCGCAGGAGGACCATGACCTCATCGTCGAAGGCATTCGCGCCTACCTGGCCGAAGGAGCCGGTAAGTGAGCGACCAGCGAGAGAGCGGCCAGCAGAAGGTGCCGCAACGGCGGTTGCGGCCCGGGCAGCGCGCCCGGATCCGTGTCTGGGATCGCCGCAGCGGATCCGTGCGTACGGTGTCCGAGTCGCGTGATCGCCTCTACGAGGCGCCGAACTGGACGCCCGACGGCCGGCTGCTGATCAACGGCGACGGGAAACTCTGGCTCCTGCCCGTCGACGGTTCCGAGCCGCCCCGGGAGGTCCCCGCGGAAGGGCTGCCGGACGTCAACAATGACCACGTCCTCGCCCCCGACGGGGAGACCGTGTTCGCCTCGGCGAACGACTGGCACATCTGGCAGGTCCCCCTCACCGGAGGCCCGGCGCGTCGCGTCACCACCGATGACGGCGGGATGCACTTCCTGCACGGCGTCAGCCCCGACGGGCAGCGGCTCGGCTACGTCCGCTTGACCCCGGAAGGGGACAACTGGTGGGCGTCGGCGACCATCCACACTGTCGGCGTCGACGGGCGGGGAGATGTCGCCGTCACGACCGACCCGGGCCCCGCGGACGGATGCGAGTGGACGCCGGACGGCGAGTGGATCGTGTTCAACACCGAACAGTTCTCCACCACGCCCGGACACGCCCAACTCGCCCGCGTACGGCCGGACGGGACCGAGCTGGCGCAGCTGACCTTCGACGAGCGCGTGAACTGGTTCCCGCATGTCGCTCCGACCGGCGACGTCGCGGTCTACCTCAGCTACCCGCCGGGCACCACCGGGCACCCCGCCGACCTGCCGGTCGAGCTGCGGCTGGTGTCGGTCGGCGCCTGGCAGGAGCCGACCACGCTGGTCGCGCTCGACGGCGGGCAGGGCACGATCAACGTGCCCAACTGGGCGCCGGACGGATCGGCGTTCGCCTTCGTGGACTACCCCTTCGACCAGCCTGCGAGGAGACTCCCATGACCCTGGTGCGCCGCACCGCGATCAACCCGCTGCCGTGGATCCTCGGCGAGGGCGGCTACCGGCTCGACCGGGCCGTCCTGAAGGAGGCGATGACCGCGCTGTCGGAGGTGGGGTTCACACATCTGACGATCGAGCTGCCTCCGGAGATGACCCCGAAGGAGTACGGTGCGCTGCTGGCGGAGCATTCGTTCGCGGCCGCGCCTGGCTACTTCTCCGCGCCGTTCCATGACCGGGATCGCCACGGCGAGGCCGTCGAGGCGATCAAGCGGCACGCGCGGGCGCACCTGGAGCTCGGCGTGGACAGCGCCTTCATCGCCACCGACCTGCTGATGGACCGTATCGCGCACCCTGCCGTCGGCACCGGATACGACGCGGACCGGACGCTCGTGGTGGCCGACGGGCTCGCGGCAACTGCCGAAGCGGCCGCCGCCGAGGGAGTGCGGTACGGGCTGCACCCCCACGTCGGCTCCGCCGTGGAGGTCGAGCCGGAGGTACGCGCCGTACTGGATGCCACCGCGGGCAGCGCACTGTGGTTCGGCCCCGACACCGGCCACCTGCGCTGGGCCGGCGCCGTGCCGGAGAAGGTCATCGCCGACTACGCCGACCGGGTGCTCAACGTTCACCTGAAGGACGTCGACGCCGCGGCCGCGGACGCCGCACGGGAACGTGACGAGGACTACATGGCGGCCACGGGCGGCTCGAAGGTCTGGATCGAGCCGGGACGCGGGGCGATCGACTTCGATGCCGTCCTCGCCGCTCTCCCCGGGGGGTTCGACGGCTGGTTCGTCATCGAGGTGGACGTGCCCAACCTGCCCACTCCGACGGAGAGCAGCGCCGCGTCGCTGGCGTTCCTGCGGCAGCACCCGTACTTCACCACGCCAGTCGGAGGCGATGCCTGATCGCCACCCGCGCATGTCGTGCGTCCCCGAACATGGCGTCGTTGCCGTGGGCCAGGTCGGGCTGGACCACTGTCAGGACACGGCCCAGCTGTGCGAGCGCGTACGACCCGCTACTGGACCCGCTCGAAGGGCGCCGGGGCCTTGCCGGTCCAGCGGTGGAGCTGGGCGAGTCCGGTCTGCTTGGTCACCCCGTCTTCCACGACCGTGCCCTGCTGGGCGACGTAGTAGCGGCCGTCGTCCAGCGAGGCCAGGCCGTACTGGCCGCCGAATTCCCAGCCCCAGATGCCTGTCGTCTGGTCATGGAGACCCCGCTCGACCAAAGACAGCGTCTTGCCGCGCTCGGGCTGCGGCTGGCCTTCGATGGGCTTGATCACGGCGGGCTTGGCGCCGTCGATCATGAAGAAGGAGTAGTTCGGGAACTGCGGCTTGATGCCCTTGTACGCCGCCATGAACCAGTTGCCGGTGTGGCCGTCGTACTCCAGGTTCTGCACGCCGTAGGTGGTGTTGCCGGTGCGGACGAAGTACTTGCCGTCGGACTTGTCGGGGCCCGAGGTGTGCGGGGCGGTCTGGGTGAGGGGGCGTTCGTACTGGCGCCACTGCTTGATGTCGTACTGCAGGATGACCTGGTAGTCGTTGTCCTGGCGGTCGGCGTTGGCGTAGATGCCGTACGCGACCGTCAGCTTGTCGCCGCCGCCGCGCTTGCCGAACGCGGGGCCGAAGGCGACGCCGTCGATGCCGCTGCAGCCGTAGCGGTGGTCCGGCGTCTTGGCCGTGTCGCCGTCGAAGACGCCGTCGTCGTTCATGTCGGCGCTGTAGTCGTCCACCACGTCCTTGAGGTAGACGGCCGTGACCACATCGGAGGTCTCGGCGTTCATGTCGAGGCTGGTGATGCGGTCCACGTCGAAGATGGCGATGTAGAAGGACTTGGCGGCCTTGTACTCCAGGGAGCCGTAGACACGGCCGTCACGGCTGTTGAAGTCCAGGTCGCCCAGGTGGCCGGTGAAGCCGGTGACGGAGCCGACCGGCTTGCCGGCGAGGTCGGTCTTGACCAGGAGGTTGGTGAAGGAGAAGTACATAAACCCCTTCTTCTGGTCGATCGCGATCCCCTGTACGTGGCCCGACGGCCAGGCCCCGCCGTTCACCTCCGCCGGCAGTCGCGACGGCCGGTCGGCCGCCTGGGCTGGGAGGGCGAGCAGGGCCGACGCTGTCAGCGTCGCGAGCAGTAGTTGAGCGACCCGCATGTTCTTCCGCGTACCTTTCCGTGGATCAATGCTGATCCACACCATAAAGGGACACACGGGGACTTTACTGACTGTTGTTTGACTCTTTTGTGGCCTCTTGTTGAACGCCAGAAACCGGAGTCGATGTCATCGCCGCTCGGATGCCGCGCTGGAGCAGGGCGGGCAGGCACAGTACGGTGCCCAGCGCGCCGATCCACACCGCGGCGGCGAGCCCACCCAGAGCGGTCGCCGCGGCGGCCAGCAGACTGCCCAGCGCGATGGCACCCCATAGGAGGAATCGCTGCACCGAACCGACCCGGCCCAACAGGGCCGCCGGGGTGAGGACCTGGCGCATCGTGATCGATGTGGGGCTGAAGGCGCCCTCGCCGACACAGTGCACGATGCTCCCCGCGACCAGCCCGATCGCGCCGGGTGTCCCGCCCAGGGAGCCGAGCGCGGGCATGGCGACGATGCCCAGGACGGACACCGACGCGGCCAGGACGAGGGTGCGGGGCGAGCCGAGACGGCGGATCAGCCGGGTCGACAGGAGGTTCCCAATCGGGTACCCCGCCGCGGCGGCGCCGATCACCACGCCGATCCAGCCGGGGGACAGGCCCAGGACGTTGCGGCAGTACAGCACCAGGCTCGTCTCGACCATGGACAGTGCCAGGACATAGACCGTGCCGCACGCCAGGACGGGCCGGAGGACCGGGTGCCGGAGCGCGAACCGCAGCCCCTCGGCGATGTCGCGCCGCATCCAGCCGGGCTCACGTCCGGAGCCCAGCTCGGCGGTGCCCTTCTCGCGGTGGCGGATCAGCGCCAGCGAGGTGAGTGACGCCGCGAAGCTGACCATGTTGGCGGCGATCGCCCCGACCAGGCCGAGCACCGCGATGACCGGCCCGGCCGCCATCGGCCCCAGCGCCTTGGCCGCCGACTCCGACAGGGCCAGCCGCGTGTTGCCGCGATGCAGCGCGTCCGCCTCGTCGTACAGGCTGGGCAGGTAGGAGGTGTACGCGACCTGGAAGAACACCACCGCGCATCCGCTCACCAGGATCAGCGCGAACAGCAGCGGAAACGTCAGCCCGCCCAGGGCGGCCAGCACCCAGATCGCGCCGAACGCCAGCACCTGCACCCCGTCGCAGACCAGCATGACGGTACGGCGGGGCAGCCGATCGACGATGGCCCCGGCCGGCAGGCCGAGCGGGAGGAAGGGGACGAACAGCGCGAACGGCAGCAACGCCGCCTGAGCTGGGGAAGCGCCCAGGATGGTCACGGCCAGCAGTGGCAGCGTCAGCGTCATGAACTGGTCGCCGAACAGCGACAACGACTGCCCGGCCCAGAGCAGACCGAAGTCACGGTCTGCCGTCCGGCGTGTCACCTGTGCCACCGGAGAGCGCGGCGGTTCATCAGTGGTCGCGGAGCTTGGAGGATTCGTCATGAGGCCCGCCAGAACTCACGCAGCAGGCCCAGCACGGTCCCAGGCTCTTCGACATGGCCGAAGGAGCCGCTGCGTTCCAGCATCTCGAAGCGCGCCTGCGGGGCGAACCGCTGGAAGTCGAGCTGCAACGCCGGATACAACGCCCGGTCGTACCGCCCCGCCACCACCATCAGCGGGACGGCGAGTTCCTTGAGCCGCGGCCGGAAGTCCGGAATCGCCGCCACCTGACCACCGATCACGAAATCGACGTCGTCACCGCAGAAGAGCGGATAAAGCTCCTCGTTGCGGGCGCCCGGCTCGGTGGCCAGGAGGGCGGCGTTGGCGGGATCGTAGAACCTGATCAGCGGCGCCGCCGCGGCGAACTCCGCGCGCATGGGCGCGGACGTGGACCGCAGGCCGGAGCGCCGCAGTGCCTGGATGCGCTCCCAGGTCTCCGGGAGCTGGGCGGCCAGTTCGCGGTTGATGTTGGCGTGGTTGAGCTGCCACATCTCCGGGCTGTGCAGGGAATTGGCCAGAGTGAGGGTCGTGACGAGGTGCGGGTGGTCCAGGGCGACGGCCTGGGCGATCAGGCCGCCGTAGGAGAAGCCGTACAGGTGCGCGGGGCCGAGTTCGCCGAGCAGGGCCGTGACGTCGGCCACGTCGCCGGCGAAGGTGATCTCGCCCAGGTCGGCCGGGCGGTCGGAGCGGCCGCGGCCGTGGAGGTCGACGTAGATCACCCGATGGTCGGCGGCCAGCGCGTCGAAGTGCGGGTGGAAGACCACGTGCGAACCGGCCGGGCCGAGCCCGGCCAGCAGGACGACCGGGGGGCCCGCGCCGTCCTGCTCCACCCAGAGGCGGTGGCCGCGGATCTCGTGGTGGCGGCCGTTCGGATGTTGGAACATGCCGCGAATTGTGCCGATCGCCGCCCGTCGAGTGACGGCGGCGATCGGACCTATATATGCCTTTAAAAGGGGATAAGGGGGTCAGCGGCGGTGGGAGTGCCGGTGGATCATCTTGAAGACCATGGCTCCGATGAACACGAAGAACAGCACCTTCGCGATGCCGAACCCCCCGAACACGAGCCCCACCATCAGCAACACGAACAGGATCGGCAGGAACGGCCCCGGCCCATGGTGCGGCCGTCCCCAGCCAGGTCGCATGTCGCGCCGCTCGTGACGCATCGACTGCATCTGGTGCCGGTGCGCCTTCATCGCCGCCCGCCAGGCGTCCTTGTCGAACGCCTGGGGAGGCAGGCCCTGCGGGTCGCGGTAGTCGTACTGCCGCCGCTGTCCCGGAAGGTCAGCGGTGATCTGCGCGAGGTCTCGCGCGGTGCGTGCGCCGAGCGTCCGGTCGAGGCGCTGGTCCAGCTCCTCGCGGTCGAGGCGGCCCTGCGCGAAGTGCTCGCGCAGGTCGGCCATCGTCTGTTCGCGCTCGGCGTCGCCGATGCGGAGATCGTTGGGGTCCATGGCTGGTTCCTCGCTCTCCCCGTACCGGCCTTCCAGGGTGGCGCCGGTCATGCGTTACTCCTCGCCCGGGTCGCCGTCGGCCAGAATCTGGTAGAGCTTGCGCCGGGTCTCTACAAGAGTCTTACGCGCTTCGCGGATTTGTGCGTCGCTCCCGGTCTGCAAAACCTGCATCATCGCGAATGCCGACTGGCGCGCGATGTCCCACAGGTCCGCGGTGTTGTCGTCGATGTCGGGGCGCATCTCGTCCCACGGGGCGCGGATCTCGTCCGCGTGCGCCTCGATGTAGGCGAGCCCGGTCTCGGTGAGGCGGAAGGTCTTGCGGCCCTCGTTCTCCTCGGCGACGACCAGCCCCTCGTCGGTGAGCTGCTGGAGTGCCGGGTAGACGGCGCCGGGGCTGGGCTTCCAGCCGCCTTCGCTGCGCTCGGCGATCTCCTGGATGATCTGGTAGCCGTTGCGCGGCTCCTCGGACAGGAGCGCCAGGATCGCGGCGCGTACGTCGCCCCGCTTGGCCTTCCGGCCACCCCGGCCTCCCCAGCCGCCCCGGTGCCCGAACGGGCCCGGTCCGCCTGGACCCCATCCCCAGGGGCCGCGCCCGAACTCGGGCGGGAATCCACGCCGGCCGCGTTGCCGCTCCTCGTGCGGACCGCCGCCGCCGCGGTGGTGGTGATGGTGGTGCCCGCCCTGTTCCCACGCCTCGGCCACGGCCTTGAGCGCTTCACGGGCGGCACGCTTGAACTCGCGGGGCTCGGGCCACGGACGCCCTGCTGCTTGTGCGGAAGTCATGTCAAACTCTCCTTCTTGTGAATGCTTGTGAATGTTCTCGATGCTTCAAAGATATATCGCCAATATGTCGTTCGCAAGCGGATGGGCAGAGTGAGACAGATCACGAAAAAGTTGCGGAATCCGGGAACAGGAGACGGGGGGGTGTCGTTGTTCAGAGCAGACGAGGTCGTTCCGCGTCGGCAGGGCTGGGGGGTGCTGTCGCCGCGGAGACGACCTCGTCTGCGTTTCCGGACATTTCCCGGATGGGCCTCGATGGCCGGCGATGGTCTGCGGCCGGCAAAGTCCGTAGCGCCGAGGTGAGGGTGATGGCGCCCCAGGCGGGTCTCCGCGCGTAAAGAACGGCTTTGCCGTACAGTTTCGATCATGATGGGGCATTCGCATGCGATGACCGGGGCCATCGCTTGGCTAGGACTCGCACCCGGGCTCGCCGCGCTCCCGATGCTGAGCGAGTCCTCCAGGTTCATCGAGACCGGGATCATGGCGAACGCCCTCACCCCGGCCGAGTTCATCGCCGGCGCCATCATCTGCGCTGGGGCGGCCATGCTGCCCGACCTCGACCATCCGAGCGCGACGATCGCGCAGACGTTCGGGCCGGTCACCTGGGTGCTGAGCAAGGCCGTCAACTGGCTGAGCGGCGGACATCGGGGGGCGACGCATTCGCTGGTGTTCGCGGTGGTGCTCGGGTTCGCGGCGCACTGGCTGGCCAACACCTATCCGATCGGCCGCGACATCATGGTCGTGCTGCTCATCGGGCTGGCGCTGCGCGCGATCGGCATCGGCATCCCGGGCAACAAGCTCGGCTCAGCGATGATCAACGTCGGCCTGACCGCCGGGCTCTACGCCGTCTTCCTGTCACAGGGGGTCGGCTACGCCTGGCTGGGCCTGGCCGTGGCGATCGGCTGCCTCGTGCACGTCGTCGGCGACTGCATGACCGAGCGGGGCTGTCCGGTGCTGTGGCCGGTGTCGGTCCGGTTCGTGCTGCCGTGGAAGATCGGGATCAAGACCGGGAAGACGTTCGAGCAGAAGATCCTGGCTCCCGTGCTGTCCATCGCCATCATCGGCCTGCTGTTCTGGCGGCTGGCGCCAGTTTAACTTGATGTCGAGATACTTTTAGAGATATCTTGACATCAAGACATCCGCCGCGCGGCCCTGCGGGTTAGGTTCACCTAACGTTCTTACTGCTCCCGGGGTGCGGCAGGATTCAACTGAGCAAATGTCTATGGAGGAGGCGAATCATCGTGTCCGCGAACAGCTTCGGCAGCCGTGACACGCTACGCGTAGGCGACGCGTCTTACGAGATTTTCCGGCTGGACGCCGTCGAAGGCGCAGCCCGCCTCCCGTTCAGCCTGAAGATCCTGCTGGAGAACCTCCTCCGCACCGAGGACGGCGCGAACATCACCGCCGACCACATCCGCGCGCTGGGCGGCTGGGATCCCAAGGCGGCGCCGAGCGTGGAGATCCAGTTCACCCCGGCCCGCGTCATCATGCAGGACTTCACCGGCGTGCCGTGCGTGGTCGACCTGGCCACCATGCGTGAGGCCGTACGCGACCTGGGCGGCGACCCGGCCCGCATCAACCCGCTGGCCCCCGCCGAGATGGTCATCGACCACTCGGTCATCGTCGACTACTTCGGTCACCCCGACGCCTTCCAGCGCAACGTCGAGCGCGAATACGAGCGCAACCACGAGCGCTACCAGTTCCTGCGCTGGGGCCAGACGGCGTTCGACGAGTTCAAGGTCGTCCCGCCCGGCACCGGCATCGTCCACCAGGTCAACATCGAGCACCTCGCCCGCGTGGTCATGATCCGCGACGGCAAGGCCTACCCCGACACCTGCGTGGGCACCGACTCGCACACCACGATGGAGAACGGCATCGGCGTCCTCGGCTGGGGCGTCGGCGGCATCGAGGCCGAGGCCGCGATGCTCGGCCAGCCGATCTCCATGCTGATCCCGCGCGTGGTCGGCTTCAAGCTCAACGGCAAGCTGCCCGCCGGCGCCACGGCCACCGACCTGGTGCTGACGGTGACCGAGATCCTGCGCAAGCACGGCGTGGTCGGCAAGTTCGTCGAGTTCTACGGCGACGGCGTCTCGTCCGTGCCGCTGGCCGACCGGGCCACGATCGGCAACATGAGCCCCGAGTTCGGCTCCACCTGCGCGATCTTCCCGATCGACGGCCAGACGGTCGACTACCTGCGCCTGACCGGCCGCTCCGAGGAGCAGATCGCGCTCGTCGAGGCGTACGCCAAGGCTCAGGGCCTCTGGCTCGACCCGTCGGCGCCCGAGCCGGTCTTCTCCGAGTACATCGAGCTCGACCTCGGCACGGTCGTCCCGTCCATCGCCGGCCCGAAGCGCCCGCAGGACCGCATCGCCCTGTCGGCCGCCAAGGACACCTGGCGCCGCGACGTACGCAACTACGTCACCGACTTCGACGGCGACGGCGTCGACGAGGCCGTGGAAGAGAGCTTCCCCGCCTCCGACGCGCCCGCCTCCAACTCCCGCGCCAACGGCTCCCGCCCGCACAAGACGGTCGCGGTGACGCTGGAGGACGGCACCTCGTTCGAGATCGACCACGGCATCGTCTCCATCGCCGCGATCACCTCGTGCACCAACACCTCCAACCCGTACGTCATGCTCGGCGCGGCCCTGCTGGCCCGCAACGCCGTGGAGAAGGGCCTGACCCGCAAGCCGTGGGTCAAGACCTCCCTGGCTCCCGGCTCGCAGGTCGTCACCGGCTACTTCGAGCGTTCGGGGCTCCAGCCGTACCTCGACAAGATCGGCTTCAACCTCGTCGGCTACGGCTGCACCACCTGCATCGGCAACTCCGGGCCGCTGCTCCCGGAGATCTCCGACGCGATCCAGGCCAACGACCTCGCCGTCACGGCCGTGCTGTCGGGCAACCGCAACTTCGAGGGCCGGATCAACCCCGACGTCAAGATGAACTACCTGGCCTCGCCGCCGCTCGTGGTGGCGTACGCGCTGGCCGGGACCATGGACCTCGACCTCGACACCGAGCCGCTGGGCATCGGCGCCGACGGCACGGCGGTCTTCCTGCGCGACATCTGGCCCTCGCCCGAGGAGATCACGGCCGTGGTCAACTCCTCGATCGGGCGCGACATGTTCGAGCGGGACTACGCCGACGTGTTCAAGGGCGACGAGCACTGGACGTCGCTGCCGATCCCGACGGGCAACACCTTCGAGTGGGACCCTTCCTCCACGTACGTGCGCAAGGCTCCCTACTTCGAGGGCATGCCCTCGACTCCTGACCCCGTTACCGACATTTCCGGCGCTCGCGTGCTGGTGAAGGTCGGCGACTCGGTCACCACCGACCACATCTCGCCCGCCGGCTCCATCAAGGTCGGCACGCCCGCCGCCCAATACCTGCAGGCGCACGAGGTCGCGGTCAAGGACTTCAACTCCTACGGCTCGCGGCGCGGCAACCACGAGGTCATGATCAGGGGTACGTTCGCCAACATCCGCCTGCGCAACCAGATCGCGCCCGGCACCGAGGGCGGCTACACCCGCGACTTCACCCAGGACGAGGGGCCGGTGTCGTTCATCTACGACGCCTCGGTCAACTACGCCTCGGCCGGGACTCCGCTGGTGGTGCTCGCGGGCAAGGAGTACGGCTCGGGCTCGTCGCGCGACTGGGCGGCCAAGGGCACGGCGCTCCTGGGCGTCCGCGCCGTCGTCGCGGAGTCGTACGAGCGCATCCACCGCTCCAACCTGATCGGGATGGGCGTGCTGCCGCTGCAGTACCCGGAGGGCGTCTCGGCCGCCTCGCTGGGGCTGACCGGCGAGGAGACGTTCGACATCACCGGGGTGGAGGAGCTCAACAAGGGCGGCATCCCGGCGACCGTGCACGTCAAGGCGGGCGAGGTGGAGTTCGACGCGGTGGTCCGCATCGACACGCCCGGCGAGGCCGACTACTACCGGCACGGGGGCATCATGCAGTACGTCCTGCGCTCCCTCCTCGCCAAGTCCTGATCCGGCGTCAGATCTGATCTGACGCCGGTCGTAACCCCTCGCGAGGGTTCGAGTCCTCAGCTTCACTGAGGGTCCTTCGCGAGGGTGCTGAGACCTCCCGCGCCGCCGCCTCGGCCACCAGCTGAGCGGAGGCCGCCGGGATCCCGCGCCGCACTTCCCGCGGCCGGGCGGGCGCGACCTCACGCGCCCACATCGGGGGTGAACCACCCGACCACGAAGCGCCGCCCGGCACCACACCGCCGGGCGGCGCTTTGCCGCCTTCCTGCAGACATCTGCTTTCGAGCCGCCCGCCGTCCGTGGCCGGGCCCCGTTCAGAGGCGCGCTCCTCCCTACCTGCTTTACGGGCACTTTCCTTTACGGCAGGCACGGTGGGCCCCACCCGCCGTCCATGGCCGGGCCCTGTCCAGGGGAACGCTCCTGCGGTTCACGGGGCTGGGCGCCGTGACGTGCGCGTTCTTGGCCGCCTGCTTCGGCTCGCGTCACCCGGTGGATCAGCGGGATATGCGGCGATAGGCGCGGACTGCCAACGGGAAGAAGACGACGATGATCGCCCCGGACCACAGCAGGCTCGCCGCGATCGGGTGCTGGAGCGGCCAGGCGGGGGAGTGCGACGTCGGGTTGCCGAAGAGCAGGCGGGCGGCGGCGACCACGGCGCTCATCGGGTTCCAGTCGGCGATCGGCTTGATCCAGGCGGGAAGCCCCTCCGTCGGGACGAACGTGTTGGCCAGGAACGTCATCGGGAACAGCCACCCGAACGTCGCCGCGTCCGCCTGGGCGCCACTCTTGACGAACAGCCCGATGTACGTGCCCACCCAGATCATCGCGAAGCCGAACAGGGCCAGCAGGCCGAACGCCGCCGCCGTCTGCCCGAAGGTGCCGTGCGCCCGCCACCCCGCCAGCAGCATCGCCGCCACCACCATCGAGGCCAGCGACAGCAGGTGCATGGACAGGTCGGCGACGCTGCGGCCGATGAGCACGGCGCCGCGGGCGATCGGCTGGGCGCGAAACCGGTCGATGACGCCGCGTTCCATATCCTCACCGACCGCCGTGGCCGCGGCGGCCGCGGTCATCGCCATGACCTGCATGAAGATGCCGGGCATCAGGTAACTGCGGTAGTCGCCCCCACCGGGGAGGGTGATCGCGCTGCCGAAGACATAGCCAAACAGGATGGTCATGACAACGGGGAACACCAGGTATCCCGCTATTTCCCCTGGCTGCGCCATCAGCCTGAAGTAGGTGCGGCGCGCGATGGTCAGGGAGTCGGAGATCGTCCAGCGGAGGCGCTCACCGAGCGTCTTCGGTGGAGCGGGTACGTGGACAAGAGCCATGCGGCATCACCTCGTGGGAATCGGCCGGAACATGCCGGAAGGCGGGTCGAGTAGCGATCAGGGCGGCCTGCTCGGGCGGCCTGCTCGGGCGGCCTGGTCGGGTCGCGGTCAGCGGCTGTGGTCGGGTGGTCAGGTGGTGGTCAGGTGGAGGAAGACCTCGTCCAGGGTCGGGCGGCGGAGGGACAGGTCTTCGACCGGGATCATGGCCGTGTCCAGCGCGCCGGCGATGCGGATGAGCGACTGCGCCCCCTGCTCGACCGCCACTGTCACCCGCCGCTCGTCCACGACCTCCACCTGCCGTTCATCGGCCGCGCGCCGTACCAGGTCGAGGGCTTGGGGGACGTCGGCGGCCGCGCGGAGGACGACCTGCACCCGGTCGCCGCCGATCCGCTGCTTCAGCTCCGCGGGTGAGCCGGAGGCGGCGACCCGCCCCTGGTCGAGCAGGACGATCTGGTCGGCGAGACGGTCTGCCTCGTCCAGGTACTGGGTGGTGAGCAGCAGCGTGGTCCCTTCGGCGACCAGGTCGCGCAGCAGCTCCCACAGCCCGAGGCGGCTGCGCGGGTCGAGACCGGTCGTGGGCTCGTCCATGAACAGCACGGGCGGCGCGACGATCAGGCTGGCGGCCACGTCGAGGCGGCGGCGCATGCCCCCCGAGTACGTCTTGACCCGCCGGTTCGCGGCGTCGGTAAGGTCGAACCGCTCAAGCAGTTCGTCGGCCCGTCGCCGGGCCGCCGCCTTGGGCAGGTGGTACAGGCGGCCGAACATCTCCAGGTTGCGCCGCCCGGTGAGCAACTCGTCGACCGCCGCGTGCTGCCCGGCGAGCCCGAACATGAAGCGCAGCCGCGCCGCGTCCCGCACCACGTCCAGCCCGGCCACCTCCGCGTGACCGGAGTCGGGGCGGAGGAGCGTGGTGAGGATGCGTACGGCGGTGGTCTTGCCCGCCCCGTTGGGCCCAAGGAGCCCGCAGACCGTGCCCGCAGGCACGGACAGGTCGATGCCCGCCAGCGCGTCCTTGGACCGGTAACTCTTCCGGAGCCCTTCCGCATGGATCACGACGAACCTCCTTAACACCGTTAAATCTAACGCTGTTAAGGATGCATTGAACGTTGTTAAACTGTCAACCGTGGCACTCGAAAAAGGCACCATCGTGGCGACGGGGCTGCGCTTGCTCGACGAGGTGGGCCTCGACGGCCTCACCTTGCGGCGGCTGGCGGCGGAGCTCGGCGTGCAGGCGCCGGCGCTCTACTGGCACTTCAAGAACAAGCAGCAGTTGCTCGACGCGATGGCGGTGGCCATGGAGGCGCCGCATGTGACGCGGCCGGTGTTCACGGACCCGTCGCAGTGGCGGGAGTGGGTGGCCGACTACGCCCGCGGCAGCCGGTCGATACTCAACTCCCACCGCGACGGGGCTCGGCTGGCGGCCGGGACGCGGTCGTCGCCCGAGATGTTCGCGATGGTGGAGCGGGCGGTGGAGGCGCTGGAACTGGCGGGCTTCACGGTGGCGGACGCGGCGCGGGGGCTGTTCGCGGTGAGCAACTACGTGGCCGGGTTCGTGCTGGAGGAGCAGGCCGACCGGACGCGGCCGGACACGGACGAGTCAGGGCCCGACATGGCGGAGTTTCAGGCACGCTACCCCCGGATCATGGCGGCCCTGCTGGAGGAGGGCGACCCGCAGGGCGACAGCTCGTTCGAGGCGGGGCTGGCCCTCATCCTGGACGGCATGCGGCTGCGACTGTCCAGCGGGGGTGCTGCCGATTGAGGTGCTTGGCGGACTGCGGATCGTGGTATCTGGCACCATGTGAGTGGCGACCGCCCGGCGAAACTCCACTTCGCCGGGCGGCGCCGATCATGGCATCCGGATGAGCGTCCTGAGGGTGTCGATCACAGCATCCGTTTGAGCACGTTGACCGTGTTGGCGAGCACCTCGTCCGAGACGGCGCCGACGTAGAAGTCGAAGCGCTCCGGGGAGATGGCACGAAGCTGCTCGACCATCGCCCAACTGGTCTTGGCCAGGCCCGTTCCCTTCGGGGTGATTTGGACGTGCGTGAGATAGCCGCGATTTCGCGTCGTCAGCGGGACGGCGAAGACCAGTCCCAATCTCGACTGGTTGAGACTGTCGTTGCTGATGATCAGAGCGGGCCGGGGGAAGCCCTGCTCGCGGCCGGCTGGGTCACCGAAGTTGGTGAACCAGATCTCACCTTGGGTTATCTTCATCGGTCTCCTCGGGGAATGTGATCAGCCCCTCCCACTCGGGTGCGATCCGGCGAGAGCGCGAGGGCGGACCCAAGATGAGCTCTCGTTCGGCGAGGTAGTCGGCCCAGGCGGCGGGATCCTCCTTCTGGGTCCGCTTGATCTGGTCGTTGACCCTTTCCCAGAACACCTTCTGCTCGTAGTCGTGGATGGCGTCGATCAGCACTTCGGTCATGCTCCGGCCCTCCTGTCGGGCGATTCGGGCGATGCGATCTCTGGTCTCGACGCTGACGCGCATCGTCGTGGCCTTCTGCTTCATGCGCACACTCCGGAGGCTACGTCGGCGTCTGAGAGGAATCTACATGTCCTTGGTTACGCAAAGGGCTGGAACGGCAACTTAGAGTAAAGATGATTGACTCTCCTTCGTGGCTCAGATGGCATTAGTGCTGATTGTTGGCGGTTTGGCGGTCTTCGTTGGGGCGGTTGTCCAGGGCAGCGTGGGGTTCGGGCTGGGGTTGGTGGCCGCGCCGGTGCTCACCATGCTCGACCACTCCCTGATGCCCACCGCAATCCAGGTGGTCAACGTCACGTTGCCGCTGTTCACGCTGGCCGCGGAGTGGCGGAAGGTGGACTGGCGCGGGGTGGTTTTCGCGGTGCTGGGGCGGCTGCCCGGTGCGGCCATCGGTGGAGTCGTCCTGGTCTACATATCCGTCTACACGCGAGGCGTCTTCGTGGGGGTCATGGTGCTCATCGCAGTGGGGCTCACGGCGTGGGCGGTCAGCGTGCCGCGCAACGATGCGACCATCGCGGGGGCCGGGTTCTTCTCGGGCATCACCGGCACCGCGACCGGCGTCGGGGGGCCGCCGATCGCGCTGGTCTACCAGCACGCCAAGGGGCCGCAGATCCGGGCGACGCTGGCGATGGTCTTCTTCCTGGGCGCCGCGCAGTCGCTGGCCATCCTGGGCATCGTGGGGGAGTTCTCCGGCCGGGCGGCCATCACGGGGGCGGTGCTGATCGTGCCGATGGTGCTCGGGTTCCTGGTGTCGGGGCCGCTGCGGCGCTACCTGGACGGCGGGAAGGTGCGGACCGCGGTGCTGGTGGTCGCCGCCGTCTCGGCCGCCGCCCTCATCGCCCAGAGCCTGGCCACCTGACCCAGGCCCCCTGATCGCCTTAGCCCCCTGACCGCTCAACCTCTCCGAGCGCCCGAGCCCCTGAACGTGCTCCTGTGATTGGGGATGCGAGCGGTACAACCTTTCGTCACACAGGTCGCGTTGGCAACGGGGGAGAGGAGATCAACATTGGACCATCACGACGGCTTCCGTGAGTTCGTGCTCGCCCGCCAGCAAGCCCTGATGCGGACCGCGTACCTGCTCACGGGAGACCCGCACCTGGCCGAGGACCTGCTGCAGAGCGTCCTGATCAATGTCGTGGGCCACTGGTCCAAGCTGGTCAAGGGCGGCAACCCGGAGGCGTACACCCGCAAGGCCATGGTCAACCAGTACATCTCCTGGAAACGCAGATTACGTCCCGAGGTGCCGAGCGGTGATCCGCCCGAGCGGGGCGCGTACTCCGACGGAGCCGTGCTCGACCGGATCGTGTTGCGTCAGGCGCTGGCCAAGCTGGGGCGCAGGCAGCGGGCCGTGATCGTGCTGCGTTTCTGGGAGGACCTGACCGAGGCGCAGACGGCCGAGGTGCTGGGCTGTGCGGTCGGCACCGTCAAGAGCCAGACCCATCACGCGCTGGCCCGCCTGCGCGAGGTCGCGCCGGAGCTGGTGCATCTGCTGGATGATCCCGAGATCGTGGAGGTGGCACGATGACGAGACTGCGCGAGGCGTTGGGCGACATCGCCGAGGAGGCTCCGCTGGTGAACCTCGCCGACGTGGCCATCGCGGGCCACCGGCACAGGCGGCGGACCGTGCTGACGGCATCCGCCGTCGCGATGCTGTGCGTGACGGCGGCGGTGGCAGTGGTGGTGGCCGTGCCGTGGCCGCGTGGCGCCCAGACGGCCACGCGGCAGGGCCAAGAGGCCGTGCCCGACCTGCCCCAGGGCAAGGTGGGGGCGATCAGTCGCGCGTACAAGACATCCTGCAAGTTCGTCGAGCGTGAGGCTGACTGCTCCGCGGTCGAGTGGCGGGTGGTCACCCGCGCCGGCAAGACCTACCGCGTGCCGCAGGCGCTCGCCGAGACCGCCAAGGGCGAGTGGGTGCCCGTCGCGATCAGCCGGGACGGCCGCATGCTCGCCTACTACAGTCGCGAGGCTCAGGCACACGTGGTGCGCGACCTGGTGGGCGGCTCCGAGGCGACGTCGCCGGTCACCGTCAAGGAGGAGCAGATCGGCGTGGGTTCCATGCTCGTGCTCTCCGACGACGGCCGGTACATCGCCTTCGACCCGCGCGAGGGCAGCAAGTATCCCGGCATGCTGGTCGACGTGCGCACCGGCAGGACGACACCCATCAACGGCAAGTACGAGCCGGTCAGCATCAAGGGCGGCGTCGCCGAGCTGGTCCGGTACCGCAAGACCGACCTGTGGCTCATGCCCGTCGCGGGAGGCGGCAAGCCGGTGCGCTTCAAGGGCGTGTTCATCATGTTCAGCGAAGTAGCGCCCGACGGCCGTACGGTGGTCGCCTTCGAGTTCCCGAAGGTCGGCAAGCGCGAGCCCCTGATGCTCGAAAAGAGCATGCTGACCCTGCTCGACGCCAAGACCGGCAAGACCCTGCGCAAGGTGCCCATCAACGGCCTGCCGGACGACCGCGGCGGCGTCGACGGCACCACGATCTGGCAGAGCGCATCCGAGGTCACGCTGCTGTACGGGGGCAAGGAAGGCGAGCGCTCGTACGCGGTCGACGTCAACACCGGGCGGGCTCGGCTCCTGGACCGTCAATCGGGCAGGGCCATGGACCGGGCCTATCCCGGAGCCGCGGGCGGCTGACCGCCGTCCAAGAGGCGCCGCCCAAGAGGCGCCCAAGAGACGCCGCACCGGCCGGTGCGGCGTCTCGGCTGTCCGTGTCAGGTGACATCCAATCTGGCCATTGATCATGGCATGACACCGCGTTGGCGAGTTCGCCTGTCACGGACCGCGAGTTGGTTGTGTCATTTAAGTGGCCATTTTCCGGCAGATGCCCGGCTAGGGTCGAATCATGATCCATTCCCCCCTCGACCATGACGAGTACGACCAATTGTCGGACTCCGACGGCGTGATCCGAGTCCGCGACAGCCGGACCGAACTCACGATCGTCGCCCCGGGTGCCGATCTCGCGGCAGTGATCGCAGGGACCGCAGCCCACGACCCCGCACAAGCCCTGCGGATCGTCACGACGCTGGACTCGGTCGCGGAGGTCGCCGAGGTCTTGGAGCCGCTGCCGCTGAGCGACTGCACGCTGATGCCGTACGAGCCCGCCGACCTCGACCTGGTCGTGGTGGGCTGCTGGGGCGGGGTGATCTATGTGAGCGAGCCGGGCCTGGCCGGCGATCTCACAGACTTCGCCGAGCTCGAGGTTTTGAACCAGCGGCGACTCCACCCGGAGGCTCGCATCGTGAGCAGCGTGTTCCTCGACATGGTCGCCGACCTCGCGGAGGTGATCATCGCGCTGCCCGGGGTGGAACCCGTGCGAGAGTTCAACGATTCGGAAGAGATCCGCGTCGAGGGCGATCTGTCTGCGCTGCTGCACGCGCTCGGCTGCGGCGAAGCGTCCGACCTGGACTTCGAGGATTTCAGACGGCGCGCGCTCGGGTTCGCCTCCCATGACGCCGGGCCGGAAAGGCTCCTGGCGTCCACCTTTCGCGTGCGCCGCCCCGAGGACATCGTCTGGGGGATGGAGGACGTCTGGATCCGCCAGTGACGCGTCCTCATTGCGAGAGGCCAGTGCCCTGTGCTTGGACGTCCTGTTCAGCTCGTGTTACCGCGACGACCTTCGCTCCGCGCGAGCCCCAGAGATCAGCGCACGGCGGTCGAGGCGGGCGACGAATCCAGGAAGTGCCGTCGTGTCGTGGGCGACGCCGTGGCTCACGGAGATGGCATCTCCCCACCTCTCGGCGAACAGTTCCTCCACCCATGGGAGATCATCAGCGATGAGCGGCCGACTGGCAGGTGGCGCATCGTTTCGTGATCAAGAGGTGCCATAACCTGCCAAGCCAATCTTGCAGCGAGCTTCTCCGCGCCCTCGGCGGCGGCGTTGGTCACCTGGAACTCGCTGATCACATTCTGTGACCCAGTGCTCACGAATGACATCGTGACCACTTCGGCTGACGCTGGCCAACTCGTTGGCCAGATTGCCTGTCACGCGGCCGGTTCCCGTGTCACCTGACAGTCCGGCGGCATGCGTACGGTGAACCTCCGATGTCAGGCGCGTTTCTAGATTGTTATCCGGAACAACAAACTCCCCCCTCCGCAGGTCTTCCAAAGCAGGCCGTCCCGGAATACGTTGCCGCAAACAACATTCATCCGGGCCCTCCGGAAGAAAGGACCCTGCACTATGCGCAAGGGGATCCTCAGCCTGACCGCCGCGGCCGCCGTTCTAGCCCTCGGTCTCACCGCCTGCGGGGGCAACAGCGGTCCGACCTCGTCCACGTCTTCCGCGCAGAGCACGCAGAGCTCGCAGAAGGCCGGCAAGATCGGCGTCATCCTGCCCGACAGCAAGTCCTCGGCCCGCTGGGAGACGGCGGATCGCAAGTACCTGGAAGAGGCGTTCAAGGCCGCCGGGGTGGCCTACGACATCCAGAACGCCCAGAACGACAAGACAGCCTTCCAGACCATCGCCGACCAGATGATCACCAACGGTGCCACCGTGCTGATGATCGTCAACCTCGACAGCGGCACCGGCAAGACGGTCATCGACAAGGCCAAGTCCCAGGGCGTGGCGACCATCGACTACGACCGGCTGACGCTGGGTGGCGGCGCCGCCTACTACGTGAGTTTCGACAACACCAAGGTCGGCACCCTGCAGGGCGAGGGCCTGGTCAAGTGCCTGACCGACAAGAAGGCCAGCAAGCCGATCATCGCCGAGCTCAACGGCTCGCCGACCGACAACAACGCCACCCTCTTCAAGGCCGGGTACGACGGCGTCCTCAAGCCCAAGTACGACTCGGGCGACTACGTCAAGGGCCCCGACCAGTCCGTGCCCGACTGGGACAACGCCCAGGCCGGCACCATCTTCGAGCAGATGCTGACCAGCGCGCCGAAGATCGCCGGCGTGCTGGCCGCCAACGACGGTCTCGGCAACGCCGCCATCACGGTGCTGAAGAAGAACAACCTCAACGGCAAGGTCCCGGTGACCGGCCAGGACGCCACGGTCCAGGGTCTGCAGAACATCCTGGTCGGCGACCAGTGCATGACCGTCTACAAGGCCGTCAAGAAGGAGGCCGACGCGGCGGCCAAGCTCGCGGTCGCGCTGGCCAAGGGAGAGAAGCCCACGGCGAGCGGCAGCGTCAAGGACCCGCAGAGCAACCAGGACGTGCCGTCCGAGCTGCTCGACCCGCAGCCGATCTACCTCGACAACGTCAAGGACGTCGTGGCGGACGGTTACGTGACCAAGGAGGAGCTGTGCACCGGCGACTTCGCCGCCAAGTGCACCTCGGCCGGCATTCAGTAGGAAAGTAAGAAAGCAGAACCGGGTACGGCCGCGACCTACAGAGGGCGGCCGTACCCCTCCCCAAGGGAGCCTCATGACCCCCCTGCTCGAAGTGCGCGGGATAGACAAGAGCTTCGGCCCGGTACAGGTCCTGCATGACGTCACCTTCGCCGCCAACCCCGGCGAGGTGACGGCCCTGGTCGGCGACAACGGCGCGGGCAAGTCGACGCTGGTCAAGTGCATCGGCGGCATCTACCCGATCGACGGGGGCGACATCCTCTTCGACGGCCGCCCCGTCCAGGTGCACGGCCCGCGTGACGCCGGTGAGCTGGGCATCGAGATCGTCTACCAGGATCTCGCCCTCTGCGACAACCTCGACATCGTCCAGAACATGTTCCTCGGCAGGGAACGCCGCAGCGGGCTCGTGCTCGACGAGGCGTCGATGGAGGAACTGGCCACACAGACGCTCGACGGACTGTCCGTCCGTACGGTGAAGTCCATCAGGCAGCAGGTGTCCAGCCTGTCCGGCGGTCAGCGCCAGACGGTGGCCATCGCCAAGGCCGTCCTGTGGAACAGCAAAGTCGTCATCCTCGACGAGCCGACGGCCGCCCTCGGCGTCGCCCAGACCGCGCAGGTGCTGGAGCTGGTCCGCCGGCTCGCCGACACCGGCCTGGCCGTCGTCCTCATCTCGCACAACCTGAACGACGTCTTCGCCGTCTCCGACCAGATCGCGGCGCTCTACCTCGGCAGAATGGCCGCGCAGGTCAGGACCGCCGACGTGACGCACGCGCAGGTTGTTGAACTGATCACATCCGGCCGGAGCGGAGACCTGGGGATCGCGCCATGAACAAGGTCAAGGAACTCCCCGGCGACGCGATCGTCACCGCGAAGCAGTCGCCGTCGATCGGGCACAGCGTCACCGCCTACATTGAGCGGGTACGCGGCGGCGACATGGGCGCGCTGCCGGCCGTACTCGGCCTGCTGGTGCTCTGCACCGTCTTCGCCATCGCACGTCCCGCCTTCCTCACGGCGATCAACGTCGCGAACCTGTTCACCCAGGGCGCCGCGGTCACGGTGATCGCGATGGGCCTGGTGTTCGTGCTGCTGCTCGGCGAGATCGACCTGTCGGCCGGCTTCGCCAGCGGCGTGTGCGCGGCGGTGCTCGCGGTGACGCTGACCAACATGGGCCTGCCCTGGTACGTCTGCGTGGGGGCGGCGATACTTACCGGCGTCGTCATCGGCACCGTGCTCGGCACGCTGGTTGCCAAGGTGGGCATACCATCCTTCGTGGTGACGCTGGCCGCCTTCCTCGCCTTCCAGGGGCTGGTCCTGGTGCTGGTCGACGAGGGGACGAACATCTCGATCCGGGATTCCGTCATCGTCGCCATCGCCAACAAGAACCTGCCGGTCTGGCTCGGCTGGGCGCTCTTCGCAGCCTGCGTGGCGAGCTACGCCGCCCTCCAGCTCGTCAGGGCCGGCAGGCGGTCCAAGCGCGGGCTGGTGGCCGACCCGATCTCGCTGATCGCCGCCCGCGTGGGCGCGCTGACGATCATCGGGGGCGTCGTCGTCTACGTGCTCAACCTCGAGCGCTCCCGCAACCCGGCCATCAGCTCGCTCATGGGCGTGCCGATCGTGGTGCCGGTGATCCTCGTGCTGCTGGTCGTGTGGACGTTCGTGCTCCGCCGTACCGCGTTCGGCCGGCACATCTACGCGGTCGGCGGGAACGCGGAGGCGTCCCGCAGAGCCGGTATCAGCGTCGACCGGATCAGGATCAGCGCGTTCGTGATCTGCTCCGCGATGGCCGCCGTCGGCGGCATAGTCGCCGCCTCCCGGGCCAGCTCGGTCGACCCGAACACCGGCGGCAGCTCCGTGCTGCTGTACGCGGTCGGCGCCGCGGTGATCGGCGGCACCAGTCTGTTCGGTGGGAAGGGGCGGGTCCTCGACGCGGTGCTCGGCGGCGCCGTGGTCGCGGTGATCGAGAACGGCATGGGCCTGATGGGGTACGGTGCGAGTGTGAAATACCTGGTCACGGGGTTCGTTCTGCTCCTGGCCGCGGGTGTCGACGCTCTGGCGCGCAAGCGGGCGGCAGCCGCTGGTCTAAGGTGATCAGCGACTCTCACCCCTTTAAGGAAGCCCAGACGATGCGTGCCGGTCCCTCGCAGGAGGACATCAGGCGTCACAACCTCGGCGCCCTGTTGCGGCACGTCCATCTGGGCGGGCCGACCTCCCGCGCCGAGCTGACGTCGAAGATGGGCCTCAACCGCAGCACGATCATGGCGCTCACCTCCGACCTCACCGCGGCCGGGCTGGTGCGCGAGGAGCTGCCGCGCGAGACCGGCCGCGCGGGCCGCCCCTCGCTCGTGGTGCGTCCCGAGTCGGCGCGGGTCTACGTGTTCGCCTTCGACGTGGGCCCGGACCGGCTGGCCGTCGCGCGGGTCGGGCTGGGCGGGGTGATCCTCGACCGCAGGGAGGCCGTACGCCTGCGCGGCCCGTTCGAGCTGGAGGAGCTGGCCGGGATCCTGGCCGGCTTCGCCCGGCAGATGCGGCGCAAGACCAGGGCCGACACGGTCTGCGTCGGCGCGGCCGCGGCGGTCGCCGGCGGGGTGCGCAAGGGCGACGGCATGATCAGGTTCGGCCCGAACCTCGGCACCGAGGAGGTGCCGTTCGGTGAGGAGCTGGGCCGCAGGCTGGGCCTGGGCCTGCCCGTGAGCGTGGGCAACGACGCCAACCTGGCCGCGCTGGCCGAGCACAGCCGCGGCGTCGGGGCCGCCGTCCGGGACCTGATCTACCTGCACGGAGACGTCGGCATCGGCGGCGGGATCATCGCGGGCGGTCACCTGCTGGGCGGTCACGACGGCTACGGCGGCGAGGTCGGCCACATGGTCGTCAACCCCGGCGGGCGGGCCTGCGGCTGCGGTTCGCACGGTTGCCTGGAGGCCGAGGTGGGGGAGCGGGCCCTGCTGGAGACGGCCGGCCGGCTGGCCGGCGAGCAGCACGGCAGGGACGCGGTGCGCGCCGTGGTCGACGCCGCCGACCGGGGCGACATCGTGGCCCAGGAGGCGCTCAAGAAGGTCGGCGACTGGCTCGGCCTGGGCGTCGCCAACCTGGTCAACATCTTCAACCCGGAGATGGTCATCTTCGGCGGTATGCTGCGGGAGATCTATCTCGGCGCGGCCGCTCAGGTACGCACCAGGCTGACGCTGCACGCGATGGCGCCGCAGCGAGAGAAGCTGCGGCTGCGCACCTCGGCCCTGGCCGACGACGCGACGCTCGTGGGCGCGGCCGAGCTGGCCTTCGCCCACGTGCTCGCGGACCCGCTGGAAGTGCTGGCCAGGGCCAACGCTTAGGAGACCCGGCTCTTGGGCGCGGTCCAGGTGTTGCAGTATCGGGCCGATCCGCCGCTGTAGCCGCGGTCCTGCCAGTAGGCGAGGTTGGCCGGCTTGCCGTGGACCTTGCTCTCGCCTGCCCTGCTCACGGCGTCGGTCCACTCGTCCCAGGTGATGCCCGGGTCGATGGAGTCGAGCGTGGAGCTGTAGAAGACGCCGGCGAAGCACTCGGCCTGCATCTCCAGACGGTGGCTGAGTATCGTGCGCGCGCTTCCTCCGGCTCTCCAGTAGAGCCTGTTCTGCTCGTCCAGCATGCCGCTGAGCTGCTGCACGTGGTGGCCCCACTCGTGGGCGACGGAGTGCGCGATGTTCATCCGGAACGGGTCCTGCAGGTCCCGCTTCATGATCCGGATGGCGATCGTCCGCTGCGCCGGGCAGTACTGGGCGCCGTTGCTGGTGATCTTGCCGCAGACCGACCCGCTGCCGGTCGTGATGGCGATCTTCGGAGGGCTGTAACGCAGCCCGGCGGCCTTGAACCTGGTGGCCCAGAAGGTGTTGGCGCACCTGGCCATGGCCCGGTGGAAGGTCTTGAGTGAGGCGGCGCTGCCCTTGCGGATCCCGGGGATCGCGCACGACTGCGGCGACGGGGTGCCGGACCGATAGATCTTGTTCTTGGCCAGTACGGCGGGCGGCGCGATCTGCGCGACCTGCGGGGCCGTGGTCTCCGCGCTGGCCGTGCCAGATAGGGCCAAACCCACGACCATGCCGACAGATGCGGCGATAAGGGGTATACGCACGATCGCGGATACTAGACCACTAGGTGCGGCCCTGTTCGCGAGACCTGTGCTTTGTCCGGAAAGCGCAATGCGGCCGCGCCGTAGGGCGCGGCCGCATCACAGCGGGAGAACGTTCAGAGTGGAGAACGTTCAGAGTGGAGAACTAGGCGACGGTACGCGACGACGCGGCCCAGGTGTTGCAGGAGCCGGGGGACGCCGAGCCGTAGCCGCGGTTCATCCAGTACGCCTGCGACGGGCCCCGGCCGTGGTCGTTCTGCGGCCAGCCCTTGGCGCCGTTCTTGCGGAACCAGTTGACGGTGTAGTCCCACTCACCCGAGTCGACGGGCAGCGTGCCCTCGACCGTGCGCATGAAGACCGAGGAGAAGCACTCCGCCTGCAACTCCGAGCGGCGCGAGAGCGCGAGCTGGCCGGACCTGCCGCTGGAGTTCCTGGCGGCCCAGTAGTAGTTCCAGATGCCCGACATGTTCTGCACGTGGTGGCCGTACTCGTGGGCCATCAGCCGGGTGATGCCCAGCGCGAACGGCTGGCGCAGCTGAGTCTTGGTGATCAGCATGTACATCGTGCGGTCGGTCGAGCAGTAGATGCCGTCGGCACCCGCGCTCCACGGGCCGCAAGGCGTGCGGACCTTCTTAGTGATGATGCGCAGCCGCGGCTTGCTGAAGGAGAGGCCGGCCTTGCGGAACTGGGAGGCCCAGGAGCGGTTCAGGCAGTTCGTCACGGTCGAGAGGAAGCGCTTGTAAGCCGTCGTGCTGCCCTTGGGCAGGTTGCCGGGCGAACAGTTGGAGCTGGCGAGCCGTCCCGTCCGGTACAGCGGGCTGGCCGTCGCGGCGGCCTTGCCGCGAGGGGGAGCCGCCTGCTGGGCGGCTGGCGGAACGACCTGCTGACCTGCGGAGACTGGCTTGACATCGGCTGTCGCCGTTCCCGCGCCGGCCAGCGCGATAACCGCGCCTGTGGCCACAAGGGACGACAGCTTCTTCATGGGGAGAGTGTTCATAGTGAAGGAAAGACTAGGTCAAGATCGGACATATGTGGGTGGATTTGACTCTATGGAGCTCGATGGAGTCAGCAAGGCAGGCACGAACTAGACTCGATCGGGTTAGCGCACAGGAGCAGAGGGGATCGCATCCGTGAGCGGGTTGCTGGGCTCGGTAAAGGGACCACACGACGTCAAACGCCTGGATGCAGAGGAGCTGCCGCAGCTAGCGGCGGAGATCCGTGACCTGCTCGTCGACTGCTGCGCCCGCTTCGGCGGCCATCTCGGCCCCAACCTCGGTGTGGTGGAGCTCACCATCGCGCTGCACCGCGTCTTCGACTCGCCGAACGACCCGATCGTCTGGGACACCGGGCATCAGTCGTATGTTCATAAATTGCTCACCGGCCGGGCCGCGGGCTTCGGCGCGCTGAAGCAGGAGGGCGGCCTGTCCGGCTACCCGAGCCAGGCCGAGTCCGAGCACGACTTCGTCGAGAACTCCCATGCCTCCACCGCGCTTTCCTACGCCGACGGCCTGGCCAAGGCGTTCAAGCTGCGCGGCGAGCACGACCGCACGGCCATCGCGGTGATCGGCGACGGCGCGCTGACCGGCGGCATGGCCTGGGAGGCGCTCAACAACATCGCGGCGGGCAAGGACCTGAGGCTGGTCATCGTCGTCAACGACAACGGCCGCTCCTACTCGCCGACGATCGGCGGCCTGGCCTCCCACCTGTCCTCGCTGCGGGTCAACCGCCGCTATGAGGACATGCTCGAATACGTCAAAGACAAGATCGGGAACGTTCCCGTGCTCTACGACGCGCTCCACGGCATCAAGAAGGGCGTCAAGGACGTCCTGGCCCCGCAGGTCATGTTCGAGGACCTCGGCCTGAAATACGTCGGGCCGATCGACGGCCACGACGAGCAGGCCATGGAGGCGGCGCTGCGCAAGGCCCGCGACTTCCGCGGCCCGGTCATCGTGCACGCCCTGACCCAGAAGGGCCGCGGCTACTCACCGGCCGAGAACCACGACGAGGACCAGTTCCACTCGCCCGGCGCCTTCGACCGGGCCACCGGCGCGGAGAAGCCCAAGGGCCGCATCTGGACCAACGTGTTCAGCGAGGAGCTGGTCAGGCTCGGCAAGGACCGCGAGGACCTGGTCGCCATCACCGCCGCGATGCTCCACCCGACCGGCCTGGCCGCCTTCGCCGAGGCCTACCCCGAGCGCATCTACGACGTCGGCATCGCCGAGCAGCACGCCCTGACCAGCGCGGCCGGGCTGGCGCTGGGCGGCATGCACCCGGTCGTGGCCGTCTACGCGACCTTCCTCAACCGGGCCTTCGACCAGCTGCTCATGGACGTGGCCCTGCACCGGCTGCCCGTCACCGTGGTGCTCGACCGGGCGGGCGTCACCGGCGACGACGGCGCCAGTCACAACGGCATGTGGGACCTGTCGATCCTCCAGGTCGTCCCCGGCCTGAAGATCGCCGTGCCGCGCGACGGCGAGCGGCTGACCGAGCTGCTCGGCGAGGCCGTGGAGGTCTCCGACGGCCCGACCATGCTGCGCTTCCCCAAGGGCCCGGTCGCCGAGCCGATCGAGGCCGTCGGCAAGCTGGGCACGATGGACGTGCTGCGCGCGGGCGAGCCCGACGTGCTGCTGGTGGGCGTCGGCCCGATGGCGCGGATCTGCATGGACGCCGCCCTCCTGCTCGACGCGCAGGGCATCTCGGCGACCGTGGTCGACCCGCGCTGGGTCAAGCCGCTCGACGAGGCGCTCGTGGCCGCCGCGAGCGCCCACAAGCTGGTCGCGGTCGTCGAGGACAACGGCCGCGTGGGCGGCGTCGGCGACGCGGTGTCCCGCCTGCTGCGCGACGCCGACGTGGATGTGCCCGTACGCGGCTACGGCATCCCGCAGCGCTTCCTCGACCACGCCAAGCGGGCCGCGATCCTCGGCCAGATCGGGCTGACCGGCCAGGACCTGGCGCGCGAGATCACCGAGGCGATCGCCAAGCGGAGCAGCCCGCTCGAAAGCCAGTCCGCGCCGCGCTGATCGCGTGGGTCAGACCCCCGCCGCGCTGATCGCCCTGGTCACCCCCCCGGACAGGAATGATCACCCGGGGCGGGGGAACACCGCTGGGTGTGGACATCTTTCGCACCAAGAGCGTCGAGCAGTCGATCCTCGACACCGAAGCCCCCGAGCATCGGCTGCGAAAGCGACTGACCGCAGTCGACCTCACGGTCTTCGGCATCGGCGTCATCGTCGGCACCGGCATCTTCGTTCTCACCGGCCGCGTGGCCAAGGAGACGGCCGGTCCGGCGGTGGCGCTCTCCTTCATCGTGGCCGCCGTCGTCTGCGGTCTGGCGGCACTGTGCTACGCGGAGTTCGCCTCGTCGATCCCCGTGGCCGGGTCCGCCTACACCTTCTCGCTGGCCACGCTGGGCGAGTTCCCGGCCTGGGTCATCGGCTGGGACCTGATGCTGGAGATGGCGCTGGCCGGGGCGGTGGTGGCGGTCGGCTGGTCGGGCTACTTCGCGTCGCTGATGTCCTCGGTGGGCCTCGAGCTGCCCGCGTGGATGGCGGGGGAGAGCCCCGTGGTCAACCTGCCCGCGATGGTCATCGTGCTGATCCTCACCTGCGTCCTGACCGCCGGGATCAAGCTGTCGTCGCGGGTCAACCTGGTCATCGTCACCATCAAGGTGGCGGTGATCCTGCTCGTCATCGTGGCCGGGCTGTTCTTCATCAACTCGGCCAACTACTCGCCGTTCATCCCGCCGCCGGTGTCCACGCCGGGGGTCGAGGGGTTGAAGGCGCCGCTGATCCAGGTGCTGTTCGGCATCACGCCCGTCGCCTTCGGCGTGATCGGCATCTTCTCGGCCGCCGCGATCGTGTTCTTCGCCTTCATCGGCTTCGACATCGTCGCCACCGCAGCTGAGGAGACCATCAGGCCGCAGCGCGACCTGCCGCGCGGCATCATCGGCTCCCTGGCCATCTGCACCGTCCTGTACGTCGCGGTGTCGCTGGTCGTGGTCGGCATGCAGCGCTACGACAAGCTGAGCGAGAAGGCGCCGCTCGCCGACGCCTTCACCGCGGTCGGGCAGTCCTGGGCGGCCACGCTGATCAGCATCGGCGCGATCGCCGGCCTGACCACCGTGGTGATGATCCTCATGCTGGGTCAGAGCCGGGTGCTGTTCGCCATGTGCCGCGACGGGCTGCTGCCGCGCGCGCTGGCGAAGGTCCACCCCAGGTTCGGCACGCCGGCCCGGCTGACGATCATCATCGGGCTGGTCACCACGGCGCTGTCCGGGTTCATCTCGCTCGGCGCGCTGGCCGAGCTGGTGAACATCGGGACGCTCTTCGCGTTCGTGGTGGTCTCGGCCGGTGTGATCGTGCTCCGTCGTACACAGCCGGACCTGCACCGGGCCTTCCGTACGCCGATGGTGCCGCTGCTGCCGATCCTGTCGGTGCTGGCCTGCCTCTACCTGATGCTCAACCTGCCGGTCGAGACGTGGCTGCGATTCCTGGTGTGGCTGATCATCGGTGCCGTGCTCTACTTCGCCTACGGCTACCGCCACAGCCGGGTCCAGGTGACCGGCCCGAAGGGGTAGGCGCCCGGGGCGCCCACCCCTCGGCGGTCAGGCGGCCGGCGGTCTGACGGTGAAGACCGCTCCGCCGGCCGCCTTCATCCGGCAGGAGTTGGAGAAGACGTAAGTCCATCGCAGCGATGTTCCGCGCCACTTGCCCACCACCACGACGGTGTGCGGCTGGTACTCGTCGGTGCACGCTGGATTGGGCACCACGTTCAGCTTGCTCGGGTCGCCCTTGACCTTCCGCAGCAGGTCGCAGGCCGCGGCGGGGGTGGGGTGGCTGCCGCCGTCGGGGTCACAGGTGAGGGTGGCCCCCTTCGGCAGGTCGTCCACCACGACAACGATCTTCAGCGTCGACTTGGGGGCCGTTTCGGCGAGTGCGGGGGTCGCCGTCGCCAGGGCGACTCCGCACAACGCGATCGTGCCGACTGCTCTCATCATGGATCTTCTCCGTTCGTAGCGCGGCGAACACACTACGTGACGGATGGTCAGACCTTGGGAGGCCCGCCGGACGGGCCTCCCAAGATTCGGTCAAGCCGGCCCGTCTCAGGCGGGCACGGAGGCGGTGCCGGGCGGGAGGAAGCGCGGCTGGGCCAGACCCGACCTGTCCAGGTACGGGGTGATCCCGCCCAGATGGAACGGCCAGCCCGCGCCGAGGATCATGCACAGGTCGATGTCCTGCGCCGCCGCGACCACGCCTTCGTCCAGCATGATCTGGATCTCCTCGGCCAATGCCCGCAGCACGCGCAGCCGTACCTCGGCGGCGGTGGACGGTGCCGAGCCGCCCGCGAACAGCGCCACCGCCTCGGGGTCGAGCGAGAAGTCGGGCAGATAGACGCCCGGCTTGCCGGAGGCGACCAGCTTGGCCATGTTCGCCGAGACGCCGAAGCGCTCGGGGAAGGCCGCGTGCAGCGTCTCGGCCACGTGCAGGCCGACGGCCGGCCCCACGAGCTGGAGCAGCGCGAACGGCGTCATCGGCAGCCCGAGGTCGTCGAGCGAGTGCTCGGCGACCTCCAGCGCCGTGCCCTCGTCGACCGCGGCGATCACCTCGCCCATGAACCGGGTGAGCAGCCGGTTCACCACGAACGCCGGAGCGTCCTTCACCAGCACCGACGACTTCTTCAGCGTCCGGCCCACGGCGAAGGCGGTGGCCAGCGTCGCGTCGTCGGTCGCGGGCGCCTTGACGATCTCCAGCAGCGGCATCACCGCGACCGGGTTGAAGAAGTGGAAGCCGACCAGCCGCTCCGGACGCTCCAGCGCGGCGCCCATCTCGGCCAGCGAGAGCGAGGAGGTGTTGGTCGCGAGCACGCAGTCGGCCGAGACCACCGCCTCCACCTCCGCGAACACCTGCCGCTTGACCGACATCTCCTCGAAGACCGCCTCGATGACGAAGTCGGCGTCGGCGAAGGCGTCCTTGGTCAGCGAGCCGGTCACCAGCCCCTTGAGCCGGTTGGCCTGGTCGGCCGAGACGCGGCCCTTGGCGAGCAGCTTGTCGACCTCGGCGTGCACGTGCCCCACGCCCTTGCCGAGCCTGTTCTCATCGAGGTCGGTCAGCACGACCGGCACCTCCAGACGGCGGGCGAACAGCAGCGCCATCTGCGAGGCCATCAGCCCCGCGCCCACTACGCCGACCTTGGTCACCTTGCGGGCCAGCGCGGCGTCGGGGGCGCCCGCCGGGCGCTTGGCCCGCCGCTGCACCAGGTCGAAGGCGTAGAGCCCGGCCCGCAGCTCGTCACCCATCAGCAAGTCGGTCAGCGCCTCGTCCTCGGCGGCGAAGCCCTCGTCGCGCGCGGCCGTACGGGCCAGGGCGACCAGGTCGAGCGCCCGGTAGGGCGCGGGGGAGGCGCCGCGCAGCTTCATGTCGACCAGGAAGCGCGCGTCGGCGACCGCCTTGTCCCAGTCATCCTTGTCCCAGACGTCGTCGGCGTACGAGTCGCGCGCCACGACGGTGTCGCCAGTGAGCACTCGGGCGGCCCAGCGCAGCGACTCCTCCAGGAAGTCGGCCGGCTCGAACATCGCGTCGGCGACGCCCAGTTCGAACGCCTGGGCGCCCTTGAGCATCCGGTTCTGCGACAGGGGGTTCTCGATGATCAGCTTGATCGCGCGGGCCGGGCCGATCAGGTGCGGCAGCAGCTGCGTACCGCCCCAGCCCGGCACCAGCCCGAGGAAGCACTCGGGCAGCGCGATGGCCGGGACGCCCGAGGAGATCGTCCGGTAGGTGCAGTGGAGGGCCACCTCCAGGCCGCCGCCCATTGCCGCGCCGTTGACGAACGCGAACGACGGGATCGGCAGCTCGCCCAGGCGGCGGAACACGTGGTGCCCCAGCGCGCCGATGGCCCGCGCCTCCTCGCGCGAGGTCATGGTCGCCGCGCCCTTGAGGTCGGCGCCGACCGCGAAGACGAACGGCTTGCCCGTCACGCCCACGGCGGCCAGGTCGGTGCGGGCGGCGATCTCGGACAGCGCGCCGTTCAGCGCGAACAGCCCGTGCGGGCCGAAGGTGTTGGGCTTGGTGTGGTCGAAGCCGTTGTCGAGGGTGATGAGCGCCATCGTGCCGGCCCCGCCGGGCAGCTCGACGTCGCGGACCAGGGCCTTGGTGACGACTTCGCCGGTGTCGCGCTCGGTCAGCAGCGAGCGCCAGGTCTCGAGGTTGCTCATGCCAGGTTCTCCCAGATCACGGTGCCGCCCATGCCCATGCCGACGCACATGGTGGTGATGCCGTAGCGAACATCGGGACGTTCGCCGAACTGCCGCGCGAGCTGCGTCATCAGCCGCACGCCCGAGGAGGCCAGCGGGTGGCCGAAGGCGATGGCGCCGCCGTAGGGGTTCACCCGCGGGTCGTCGTCGGCGATGCCGAAGTGCTCCAGGAAGGCCAGCACCTGTACGGCGAAAGCCTCGTTGATCTCGAACAGCCCGATATCGGAAATATCGAGATTTGCCAGGCGGAGCGCCCGCTCGGTGGACGGGATCGGGCCCACACCCATCACCTCGGGATCCACTCCGGCGAAGGCGTAGGAGACCAGCCGCATCTTCGGCGCCAGGCCCAGCTCGGCGGCCGTCTCGGCGGCGGCCACGACGCAGCCGGTGGCGCCGTCGTTGATGCCCGAGGAGTTGCCCGCCGTGACGTTGCCGTGGGCGCGGAACGGCGTCTTGAGCGCGCCCAGCCCGTCCAGCGTGGTGCCGGGGCGCGGCGCCTCGTCCTCGACCGCCAGGCCCCAGCCCCGCTCGGCCGTCCTGATCGCCGTGGGCACCAGGTCGGGCTGGATCCGGCCGTCGGCGTACGCCTTGGCCACCTTCTCCTGCGACAACACCGCGTAGGCGTCGGCGCGGTCCTTGGTGATCGTGGGGAAGCGGTCGTGCAGGTTCTCGGCCGTCATGCCCATCACCAGGGCGCTCGGGTCGACGAGGCGCTCGGACAGGAACCTCGGGTTCGGGTCGACGCCCTCGCCCATCGGGTGACGGCCCATATGCTCGACACCACCCGCGATGGCCACGTCGTACGCGCCGAACGCGATGCCGCCCGCGACCGTGGTCACCGCGGTCATCGCGCCCGCGCACATGCGGTCGATCGCGTAGCCGGGCACGGTCTTGGGCAGCCCGGCCAGCACCGCCGCCGAGCGGCCGATGGTCAGGCCCTGGTCGCCGATCTGGGTGGTCGCGGCGATCGCGACCTCGTCCACGCGCTCCGGCGGCAGCCCCGGGTTGCGCCGGATCAGCTCGCGGATGACACGGACGACCAGGTCGTCCGCGCGGGTCTCCGCGTACATGCCCTTGGGCCCCGACCGGCCGAAAGGTGTGCGTACGCCGTCGACGAACACGACGTCACGAGAGGAAGGCACGGATTCGCTCCTCGTTGCTCGGCAGTTACCGCGCCTATGCTACTCGTCAGTAACCACGCCGCGGACGAGGTCCGTGCCCGCCGCCGAACCCGCCAACGCCGGCGCCTCGGTGACCCGGCTCATCGCGTCGGCGAAGCCGTACAGGCCCGACTCGCGGAACGGGTGTGGCACCGTACAGCGTCGCCGCCCGCCCGCGGCCGACGGAGAGACTGCTGAGCGCCCGCAGCGGCGTCCTGGGCGGCTCGCGTACAACTCAGCGTTCGCGTCTGCGTACGGCCCGCACGCGCGCGCCCCAGACGGTCTGGGTGAGCGCCAGCGCGGCGAGGGAAGAGCGTGAGCGCGAGTACGGCCGGCGGCAGGCTCTGTCCGCGCGCCGGGACCCGTTCGGCGAGCGATGGGGAGGAGGCGATCGGCGCGAGCGATCCGGGGGGCGTGACGATTGGGGGGCGATCGGCGCGAGCGAGTCGGAGAGCGTGACGATCGCCGGCCGGCGCGCGGCGCGCGCCCGCGCGCGCAAAACGGTCAGCGCCAGGGCGCCGGGAGGGGGTGTGGCCTCGATCGTAGGGGTCATGATCTCGTTACTGCGCGTGACCGCGTCCTGAATTCCGGTCTTTTAGGTGGAGCCCTCGATTGGACCGAAACTCCGGTCCTGGCCGAGATCAGCGCCGCCATGCGCGGCCTTTGCTGGCTTTAGGTGGGCCGTGTCCCGTTACCGTGCGTATAGGGCTGGAGCAGGTGCGTGGTCATGTGCAGGCAACCTTCAGACATACCCCTCGGGGGGTCCGCCGAAACGGGAGATAAGAGTTGTGACACCAGGTTATTTATGAGCATCCTGTGAAATTTCCGGACAAGTGGTGGAGAAGTCTGTTAGGAAGGGTCGCGGTCCAGATTCGTATTAGAGAGGTTCCATCGTGGCGCGCGACGAGAACGACAGGCCATATGAGGATGGGCAGGGCAGGTCGGCGAACCCGGAGCTGACCGGCGACGTTCTGTCTCCGCGCTGGAGCACGGACGACACCGACGAGCAGCCGGCCATTGTGGTCTCGGGCAATGAGACCTACATTCTCCCGCCGGACAAGGGCGCGCCCGAGTTGTACATCCCGCCGTCCGAAGGGCAGCACCGCGCGACGGGTGCCGAGGGTGAGCTGTACACGGGTGACCCGGCCAGCGGCCCCCTCTACGGGGACTCGCTTTACACGGGTGGTGACCAGCTGTATGCCGGTGACGCGCCCAGCGGGCCGCTTTACACGGGCGATGCGCAGAGTGGGCCGCTCTACTCCGGTGACACCGGCGAGCCGCTCTACTCCGGTGACACCGGTGTGCCGCTCTACTCCGGTGACACCGGTGAGCCGCTCTACACGGGCGACGCCCAGAGTGGGCCGCTTTACACGGGCGACGCGCCGAGCGGACCGCTTTACACCGGTGACCAGCCGAGTGACGCCTATCTCCCGCTCGACAAGAGCTACGGGTCCTCCTATGACGATGACGAGCCCGCGGAGCCCAAGCGCGGTTTCCTCGGCTCCGGCTGGACCGACGGCTCCCAGGGGGGCGGTCACCAGGCCGAGGGCGACAAGGAGGTGCGCCGCCGTACCAAGGTGCTGCTCATGGCGGCCGTCGCGGTCGTCGTGCTCGGCGCGGGGGCCGGCTGGATGCTGACCGGTACGTCCTCCGACGACCCGTGCCAGAGCGGGAAGTGCGCCAGCGCCGAGCAGGTGAGCGCGCCGGCCGCCTCTCCCACGGACCCGGAACCGACTGACACCGAGGAGGAGGCCACCGACCCCACGGAATCGGACTCCCCGGAGCCGACCGCGTCGGCCACCGCCGCCCCGTCGCCGACCGCCGCCCGGGTGCGCGCCACCCGTACCCCCTCGCCGCGGGCCACCCGCACGCGCATCGGCGAGCCGACCGCCAAGCCGAGCACCCGGGCCACCAGGGCGACGCAGGACACGATCAAGGACACGGACACCGGCACCACCCAGAAGCAGGCGACGCAGGAGCCGGCCAAGCAGCAGGAGACCAGCCAGCCGACGCAGGCGGTCCAGACGCAGGCTCCGGCCCCGGCTCCGACGGAGACCAAGAAGGGCCTGTTCGACATCCTGTTCCCGTGGGGATGAAGTCCTTCGGCGGTGACTTCCTGTCGCGCCGGCCCCGAGACGTGTAAGGATGCGGACCCAGGTGCCGGTCTGGCACACTGGGAAACCGCTTTCCGGGAGGTCTCGTGGTCACGCTGGAAGACGTCGCCAAGCAGGCGGGCGTCTCACTCGCCACCGCCTCGCGGGTGCTCAACGGCAGCACCCGCCAGGTGGGCGCCGACCTGCGGGCCCGCGTCGAGCGAGCCGCGTACGAGCTGGGCTACCGCGCCAACATCGCGGCGCAGACACTGGCCCGCGGGGCGAGCAACGTCATCGGCATCGTGGTCCACGACCTGACCGACCCCTACTTCGCGGCTCTGGCCGACGGCGCGATGCGGGCCGCGGCCGGCGAGGGCCTGCTGGTCATGGTGGGCACCACGCACCGCGACCCCGAGCAGGAGATCGCCTACGTGGCGACGCTCAACGCCCAGCGCGTACGCGCCGTGCTGCTGGTCGGCTCCCGCGTCGCCGACCCTGAGGTCACCGAACGACTCCGCGTCGAGCTGGACCGCTACCGGGCCAGTGGCGGGCGGGCCGCGTGCGTGGGCCAGGACCTGCTCGGTGTCGACACGGTCGCGCCCGCCAACCACGAGGGCGCCGCCGCCCTGGCCCGCTCGCTGGCCGGGCTGGGCCACACCCGCTTCGCCGTACTGGCCGGGCCGCCGCGCTTGATGACCGCCCGCGACCGTTGCGCCGGGTTCGTGTCGGCGCTGGCCGAGCTCGGCCTGCCGGAGCCGCGCGTCATCGAGGGGCCCTTCGACCGCGACGGCGGCTACCGGGCGGCCCAGGAGACGGGGGACGCGACGTGCGTGTTCGCCGTCAACGACGTGATGGCCGTGGGGGCGCTCGCCGCCTACCGTGAGCGGGGGATCCGGGTGCCGGACGAGGTGTCGGTGGCCGGCTTCGACGACATCGCGACGCTGCGCGACCAGGTGCCCGCGCTGACCACGGTACGGCTGCCGCTGCAGGACATGGGCGCCCGCGCCCTTGAGCTGGCGCTGGCGGCGGAGGAGGAGCCGACGGTGGAGCAGGTGCCGGGTGAGGTGGTTTTGCGCGAGAGCGTACGGGCGCTGCGCTGAGCTCGCCGTACAGGACGTGGACAGGGGACGCGCCGTACGGGGCGCGTCCGAAGGGGCGCCGTTCAGGGCGTGGACAGGGGGCGCTTCCGAAAGGGGAGGCGCCGCACAGGCGGGACGGTCGCTCGGGAGGGCACGCGATGAAACTGGCGGTCAGCACGCTCGGGATGCCGGGCGACGGGCTCGACAGGGCGATCGAGGTGGCGACCGCGCAGGGTTGCCAGGGCCTGGAGCTGCGGTTGCACCCCGACACCGGCGTACACCGGGGTCTGTCGGCGGACGAGCGGTCGTCGGTGCGGCAGCGGGTCGAAGCCGCAGATCTGGAAATATCGGCGCTCGCCGGATATGTCGGCGTATGCGAGCCGGGCCCTGACGAGCCCGTTGTCCAGGCGCTCGTCGCGGACCTGACGCTCGCGGCCGACCTCGGCGCCCCGGGCGTCCGGGTGTTCCCGCGTGGCGAGGACCCTTCTATCGGAGCGCGCAGGCTCAAGGCGGTCTCCGCCACGGCCGCCGGACTCGGTCTGCGGGTGCTCGTCGAGACGCACGACCAGATGGCCACCGGCGCGGCAGTCGCGCGACTGCTCGACGAGGCGGCCTGCCCGGAGACCACGGGCGCGCTCTGGGACCTGCTCCATCCTTGGCGCCACGGCGAGTCCCCGGCCGACACCCTGGCCCTTCTCGGCCCACACCTCGCCTACGTCCAGGTCAAGGACGCGGTCTCCGCCCAGGACACCACGCCGGTGCCGATGTGGAGCGGCACGGTACCGCTGGACGAGTCCGGTGAGCTGCTGCGCTCGTGGGGCTACTCCGGGTGGGTGTCGCTGGAGTGGGAGCGCACCTGGTATCCCCAGGTCGCGCCGGTGGAGGAGATACTGCCTGGGGCCGCCGAGTGGGTGCGGCGTTTCAGGAGGGAGTAGCAGTGACGAGCGACCCGGTGTGGGACCCAGCGAGCAACCTGGCGAGGGGCTCAGCGGACGGCCCGGTGAGGGATCCAGCCAGGGGCTCAGTGAGGGACAAGGTGCTGGTGGTCGGCATGGACGGCCTGCGCTTCGACCGCTTGGTCGCGCTGGAGCCGCCGGTGCTGAGCGGGCTGATGTCGGCGGGGGCGTATGGGACGAGCCTGCTCCCGTACGGCGAGGCCGCCGCCCCCCGCACCGAGTCCCCCGGCGAGATCGTCCCAGAGGGCACCGCCGCTTGGGGCGGGGGAGCTGGCACCTCGGGCGAGGATGCCGCCACTTCGGGCGAGATCTCCTCCAGCAGTGCCGCTTCGGATCAGGGCTCCTCCAGTCGGGTCATCAGGTCCCGGACCGATTCCGGGCCGGGATGGTCGTCCATCGCCACCGGGGTGTGGCCCGACAAGCACGGCGTTGTGGACAACGCATTCACCAGCCATCAATTCGCGAAATATCCGGACTTCTTGACGCGCGCCAACACGGTCCGTCCCGACCTGACCACCGCGGCGTTCTTCTCCTGGGCGGCGCTGGCGGACCACGGCGCGTTCGGCCCGGCCATCGGCACCCGCTTCGCCCTGGACGGCTACGCGATCACCTGGCCGACCGCCGACAAGCAGGTAACCGAGGCCGCCGAGAACCACCTCGCGAACACCGGCGCCGACCTCACCTTCGTCTACCTGGGCGAGACCGACGAGGTGGCCCATGACCTCGGCCCGCACGGTCCCGAATACACCGAGGCGCTGCACACCCAGGACGCCTACCTCGGCCGCTTCCTCGACGTGATCCGGGACAGGCCGACGTTCGCCGGCGAGCGCTGGACCGTGCTGGTCACCACCGACCACGGCCACGTCGACGAGGGCGGCCACGGCGGCACTTCTGTCGAGGAGCGAACGGTCTTCGTCATCGCCGCCCGCCTGGACATGGACCTGGGCGGCACGGATCTCAGCGGCACAGACCCCAGCGGCCCGGAGGTGGACGGCACGGAGTTGGGCGGCCCGGACCTCAGGGGCATGGACCTCAGGGGTGCGAACCCCAGGGGCGCGAATCTGGGTGACACGGACCTGGGCGGTCCCGGCCTCGGCGGCCCGAGGCTGGTGGACGTCGGCCCGACCGCGCTGGCCCTGCTCGGCATCGAGCCCGACCCCGCCTGGGGCCTCGACGGCGTGCCGCTGGAGGTGTGAGCGACGCCACTGTTCATCAAGTGTTGAATTCTTTGCCGTAAAGCGTGAAACTCATAACGAGACGCTGAACGGTGGGAGTACACCCGATGACGACGGCACTGGACTTTTCCGACATCCACGGCGGCATGCTGGCCGAAGTCGGTGGCAAGGCGGCCAACCTCGGTGAGCTGACCCGGGCCGGGCTCCCTGTTCCGCCCGGCTGGGCGCTCACCACCGAGGCGTACCACGAGGTGGCACAGGCGGCGGGCCTGGACGACGTCATCGCGACCGGCGGCCCTGAGCTCGCGGAGGCCGCCAGGACCCGGCTCCTGGGGGCCCCGATCCCCGAAGCCGTCGCGCGGTCGATCCGCGAGGCGTACACCACTCTGAGTCAGACCGTGCACCAGGACGCGGCGCCGGTCGCGGTGCGGTCCTCGGCCACGGCGGAGGACCTGCCGTTCGCCAGTTTCGCCGGTCAGCAGGACACCTACCTCAACGTCGTCGGCGCCGACGACGTGCTCGAGGCCGTACGCCGCTGCTGGGCCTCGCTCTGGACCGACCGCGCCGTCGCCTACCGCGACGCCAACGGCATCGACCACGCCTCCGTACGGCTGGCGGTGGTCGTCCAGGTCATGGTCGACGCGCGGACGGCCGGCGTACTGTTCACCGCGAACCCGCTCACCGGACGCAGGCACGAGGCCGTCATCGACGCGAACCCCGGGCTCGGCGAGGCCGTGGTCTCCGGCGCCGTCAACCCCGACCGGTTCGTCGTCGACGCCGCGAGCGGCGAGATCCTCGACCGGCACGCGGGCGACAAGCGGCTGACGATCCGCGCCCTGCCCGGCGGCGGCACGGAACGCGTCGAGTCCGCCCATGACGGCTTCTGCCTGACCGACGAGCAGGTACGCGACCTGGCCGCGCTCGGCACCCGCGTCGAGGACCACTACGGCGCGCCGCAGGACACCGAGTGGGCCATCGACGCCGACGGCGCGCTCTGGCTCACCCAGGCCAGGCCGATCACCACGCTCTATCCGCTGCCCGAGACCACCAGGCAGGGTCTGCGGGTCTACTTCTCCATCAACGTCGCCCAGGGCGTCATGGGGCCGCTGACCCCGATGGGTCTGTCCGCGTTCCAGCTGCTCAGCTCGGGTGCCGCCGGGGTGTTCGGCTATGGCCCGGCCAGGGCGCGTGATGGGGCGGCGTTCATGTTCGAGGCGGGTGAGCGCGTCTGGCTGGACGTCACCACGGCCGTGCGCAGCCGGATGGGCCGGGCGATCATGCCGCGCGCTCTGCTGATGGGCGAGGCCAGGGCCGGGGCGGTGCTGACGGACCTGTTCGAGGATCCCCGGTTCTCGGTGATCCACACCTCGCGCCGCCCGTTCTTCCGCGCGGTGGCGAACTTCGCCCGCCGCGTACACGCCCCGAAGCGGCTGTTCCAGGCGCTGACCCGGCCCGATCGGGCGATCGCCTACACCAGGCGGATGGGCGACGAGCTGGACCGGCGGCTGCGGGTGCCCGGCTCCGCCACGCCCGTCCAGCGGCTCGACCACGCGGAGCGGATGCTCAGCACCACGTTCCCGGCGATCGTCTCGCTCATGCCGATCGCGGTCGCCGGCTATGGGCTGTTCGCGCTGGCCTCGAAGCTCTCCGGCCTGTCGATGAGCGACATGCAGGACGTACTCCGCAGCGTCCCCAACAACCCGACCACCGAGATGGACCTCGAACTCTGGGCGCTGGCGACGCGCATCGAGCCGGAACCGTTCAGGAACGAGCCGGTGAGCGAGCTCGTACGCCGCTTCAAGGCCGGCGAACTGCCCCCGAAAGCCCAGCAGGGGATCACTGCTTTTCTGGATAAGTACGGGCATCGCGGCATCGCCGAGATCGACCTGGGCGTCGCGCGCTGGTCGGAGGACCCGACGCACATCCTGGGCGTCCTGGCCAACTACCTGCGCATGGAGGGCGGCGCCGACCTCGCGCCCGACGCGCTGTTCGCCAGGGGAGCGGCCGAGGCCGAGGCGGCCGTCGCGCGGATCGTCGCGACTGCTCGCCGCAAGGGCGCGCTCCGTGGGGCCGTCGCCCGGTTCGGGCTGCGGCGGACGCGGATGTTCGCCGGGGTACGCGAGATGCCGAAGTTCTACCTGGTGAAGACCTTGGCCGCGATTCGGCGGAGCCTGCTGGTCGTCGGCGAGCACCTGGTGACCACCGGCGTGCTGGACGCGGCGGACGACGTGTTCTACCTGCGGATCGAGGAGGCGCGGTCGGCGCTGGACGGGGGCGACCTGCGTACGACGGTGATCGAGCGGCGGGCGGCCTACGAGCGGGAGTCACGCCGCAGGCACGTGCCGAGGATCATGCTGTCGGACGGCACCGAGCCCGAGGCCCTGGCGGCCCCCGCGGCGGAGGGTGCGCTGATCGGCAGCGCCGCCTCCGCGGGCACGGTCACCGGCCGCGCCAGGGTGGTGCTCGACCCGGTCGGGGCGCACCTGGAACCGGGGGAGATCCTGGTCTGCCCGTCGACCGACCCCGGCTGGACGCCGCTGTTCCTCACGGCGGGCGGGCTGGTGATGGAGATGGGCGGCGCCATGTCGCACGGCGCGGTGGTGGCCCGCGAGTACGGCATCCCGGCGGTGGCCGGCGTCCCGGACGCCACCCACCGCATCGTCACCGGCCAGGAGATCACCGTGAACGGAGCCGCGGGCACGGTGACGATCTCCGAGGCCGACGAGCCGGACCCGGCTGACGAAGCCGCGGCACGGGACGAACCGGCCGCCAGCCCGGCCTGACCCGGTCGGGGTCAGGAGAGGCGGCGCGGGACGACCCGGCTTGACCCAGCCGGGTCAGGCGGACACCACCTGGGCGTAGCGGTGCTTCATGGTGGCCACGATCTCGTCCGGGTCGGCGGCCCAGACGTCGGCGTTGAAGATCTCCACTTCGACGTCCCCGGTGTAACCGGCCGCGGCCACGGCGCGGGTGATCGGCGGGAAGTCGATCACCCCGTCGCCCATCATTCCCCGCCCCAGCAGCACGTCCGCCGGAAGCGGCTGCAGGTAGTCGCACACCTGGTATGACGCGATCCGGCTGCCGGCCCTGGCGATCTCCTCGAACAGCCGCGGGTCCCACCACACGTGGAAGGTGTCGACCACCACCCCCACCTGCTCCTCCGGATACGGCAGGCACAGGTCGACCGCCTGGGCCAGCGTCGACAGGACGGCCCGGTCGGCGCAGTACATCGGATGCAGCGGCTCCAGCGCCAGCTTGACGCCCCGCTCACCGGCGTACGGGGCCAGCACCTCCAGCGCCTCGGCCACCTGCTCACGGGCCCCGGCCAGATCACGCGAGAACGGCCGCGCCGCACCGTCGGGGTCGGCCGGCAGCGGTTCACCCGGTCGCACGACCGGCAGCGGTTCGCCGGGCCGCACGCCCGGCAGACCGCCGACGACCATGACCAGACAGGCCGCCCCCAGCTCGGCGGCCTCGTCGATGGCCCGCCGGTTGTCGTCGAGCGCCGCCTGACGGGCCGTCCCGCCTAGTGCCTGGCCGCTCGTGCCGGGGGCTGGGTCGGCGGGGGCGGTCAGGAAGCCGCCACGGCAGAGCGACGACACGCGCAGCCCGGCGTCGCGGACCAGCTTGACGCTCTCGGCCAGCCCCTGCTCGCCCACCTCCTCGCGCCACAGCCCCACGGCCTCCAGACCGTGCCGTACGCAGCCCTCGACGGCCTCCGCCACCGACCACCGTTTGGTCGTCCGCTGGTTCAGGGAGAGGCTCACAGCCCGTTCACCTCCAGCAGCGCCTTCATCTTCCGTACGGCCAGCTCCTGGTCGGCCAGCAGCCCGGCTTGGTCGGCCAGGCGGAAGACCTCCGACAGGTGGACCAGCGAGCGTGTCGACTGGGCGCCGTTCACCATGGCGAACGCGTCCTGGTGGCCGTTCAGCCAGGCCAGGAAGACGATGCCGGTCTTGTAGTTGTACGTCGGCGTCTCGAAGATTTTCCGAGACAGCGGCACGGTCGGCGCCAAGATCTCATCGTAAAGTGCGAGATTTCGGGCGGCCTCCGCGCCGGTGCTCTGTTCGGCGGCGTCCAGCGCCCGCAGGGCCGCGGCCGCCGCCGGCGCGATCGCGTCGAAGATGCCCAGCAGCGCGTGCGACCCCGATTTGATCAACGACGGATAGTTGAAGTCGTCGCCGGTGTACAGCCTGACCCCCGCGGGCAGCGCGGCCCGCAGTCCCACCTCGTGCTCCTCGTCGAGCAGCGACACCTTCACGCCGTCCACCTTCGAGGCGTGCGCGTGGATCAGCTCCAGGAACGACTCCGTGGCCGCCGCCACATCGGCGGAGCCCCAGTAACCGGCCAGCTGCGGATCGAACATCTCGCCCAGCCAGTGCAGGATCACCGGCCGCTCGGCCCGCCCGAGCAGTTCCCCGTACACCTGGTGGTAATCCTTGGGCCCGCTCGCCACCCGCGCGAGCTGCCGCGAGGCCATGATGATCACCCCGGCGCCCGCGGCCTGCACGGTCTCCAGTTGCTCGGTATAGGCGGCGGTGATCGCGCCCAGGTCGGCGGCGTCGGGGGCGTGGTCGGTGCCCGCGCCGCAGGCCACCAGCGCGGCGGGGTCGCCGAACGAGCGGGCCTCGGCGGCGCTGCGCCGGATGAGCTCCTTGGTGGCGGCCCAGTCCAGGCCCATGTTGCGCTGGGCGGTGTCCATGGCGTCGGCGACGCGCAGGCCGTACGACCACAGGTGCCTGCGGAACCGGAGCGTGGCGTCCCAGTCGACGGCGGCGGGGGAGCCGGGCGTGTTGTCGCCGAGCGGGTCGGCCACCACGTGCGCGGCCGCGTACACGACCCGGCTCGACGCCGGGGCGTCGACGACGGGCCAGGTCACGGGCTCGCGCAGCGTGTACGCGCCGCCGGGCAGGTCGATGATCACAGGTGCGGCACCTCGATCCGGCGGCCCTCGGCCGAGGAACGCAGGCCCAGCTCGGCCAGCTGCACGCCGCGCGCGCCCGAGGCGAAGTCGTTCGGGAACGGCGCGTCCTCGCACACGTGGCGGATGAACCCCTCCCACTGGATCTTGAAGCCGTTGTCGAAGTCGGCGTTGTCCGGCACGTCCTGCCAGCCCTCGCGGAAGCGGGCCGTGGCGGGCAGGTCGGGGTTCCAGACCGGCTTGGGCGTGGCGGCGCGGTGCTGGAAGCGGCAGTTGCGCAGGCCCGCGACCGCGCTGCCGTGCGTGCCGTCCACCTGGAACTCCACCAGCTCGTCGCGGTTGACGCGGACGGTCCAGGAGGAGTTGATCTGGGCGATCACGCCGCCGGCCAGCTCGAAGATGCCGTACGCGGCGTCGTCGGCGGTGGCCGCGTAGGTCTTGCCCTGCTCGTCGACCCGCTGGGGAACGTGCGTCACGGCCTTGGCGTAGACGGACTCGACGCGGCCGAACAGGTTCTCCATCACGTAGTGCCAGTGCGGGAACATGTCGAGCACGATGCCGCCGCCGTCCTCGGCCCGGTAGTTCCACGACGGCCGCTGGGCCTCCTGCCAGTCGCCCTCGAACACCCAGTAGCCGAACTCGCCCCGGACCGAGAGGATCTGGCCGAAGAAGCCGCTGTCGATGAGCCGCTTCAGCTTGAGCAGGCCCGGCAGGAACAGCTTGTCCTGCACCACGCCGTTCTTGACGCCCTTGGCCTTGGCCGCCTCCGCCAGCGCGACCGCCTCCTGGACGGACTCGGCCGTGGGCTTCTCGGCGTAGATGTGCTTGCCGGCCTCGATGGCCTTGAGCACCGCCTTCACCCTGGCGCTGGTGACCTGGGCGTCGAAGTAGATGAGGTTGTCGTCGTCGGACAGAGCCGAGTCGAGGTCCGTGGTGTAGCGGGAGATGTGGTGCTCGGCGGCGATCCGGGAAAGCTTGTCCGCGCTCCTGCCCACCAGGACCGGCCTGAGCTTGACCCGGCTGCCGTCGGAGAGGACGACCCCGCCCTGCTCGTTGATGGCCAGGACCGATCGGACCAGATGCTGGCGGTAACCCATCCGGCCGGTGACGCCGTTCATCACGACGCCGATGGTGCGCACGCTCATGAGGATCCTTTCGCGGAAAGCGCTTTCCCGAACGGTAAGGCCGCCCCCGTGGGGGCGTCAAGTGGGCCGTACCTAGAGCTCGCCCTTGCTTTCCAGCCGGGCCAGCGCCTTGGCGAGCGGATGGGCGGTGAGAGAGAGCTGCCATTCGCGGGCGCCGAGCCCGCGCAGCCGGTCGGTCACGGTCTCGTCGGTGATCTCCACCGGCGGCTCCCAGGTGAGTCTGCGGACCGCGTCGGGCTGCAGGAGATTCTCCGTCGGCATCCGATGCTCGTCGGCGAGCGCGGCCACGACGGCGCGCGCCGCGGCCAGCCGCTTGGCCGCCGCCGGATCGCGGTCGGCCCAGCGGTTGGCCGGGGGCGGCCCGTCGCCGGGCGTGCTCGGCTGCGGCAGTTGGGACTCGGGCAGCCCGCGCGCCCTGCTGACCGCGGCCAGCCAGTCGGTCATGTGCCGGCGCGCGCTGCGTCCGGTGAACGCCGAGATCTCGGTCAGCGCCTTCTTGGTGCGCGGCACCTCCAGCGCGGCCGTGACGATCGCCGAGTCGGGCAGCACCCGGCCGGGGGCCAGGTCGCTCTCCTGGGCGATGCGGTCGCGCATGGTCCACAGCTCCCGCACGATCGCCAGCGCCCGCATGTTGCGCACCTTGTGGATGCCCGACGTACGCCGCCACGGATCGGAGCGGGGGACCGGCGGCGGGGTGTTGAGCACGGCGGCGAACTCCTCGCGCGCCCACTCCAGCTTGCCGCTCTCCACCAGCTCGCCGTGGAGCACGTCGCGGAGCTCGACCAGCACCTCGACGTCGAGCGCCGCGTAGCGCAGCCAGTCGTCGGGCAGCGGCCTGGTCGACCAGTCGGCCGCCGAGTGACCCTTCTCCAGCCGCAGCCCCAGCACGGTCTCGACCATCGTGCCGAGCCCCACCCGCTCGTAGCCGAGCAACCGGCCCGCCAGCTCGGTGTCGAACATGTCACGCGGCCTGAACCCGACCTCCAGCAGGCACGCCAGGTCCTGCGACGCGGCGTGCAGCACGATCTCCGCGCCCGAGACGGCCTCGTCCAGCTCCGACAGGTCGGGGCAGGCGATCGGGTCGATCAGCGCGCTGCCCGCGCCCGCCCGGCGCAGCTGCACCAGGTACGCGCGGTTGCCGTAGCGGTAGCCGGAGGCCCGCTCGGCGTCGACGGCCACGGGACCGGTGCCCGCCCGGAAGGCCGCGACGACGCGCGCCAAAGAGGCGCCATCTTCGACGACCGCCGGGATGCCCTCGCGTGGCTCCAGCAGTGGGACGACGGTTCGTTCTTCTGTCATGAGATCACCGTTCTCATGACGCTTGTGCGGTATTGACTGGTGCCCTCACTTCGTACGGTCACTCTCCGGATCTTCACGTCGGCGTGGCATGGCGGCCACGTCGGGAGGGAGCGGCGGGATCCCCGCCGCCAGGCACATGAGATCACACCAGGCTGCGACATGGCCGGAGAGATCCTCATGCGCGGGCGACCAGGACGCCCTCAGCTCCAGCTCGGTGGTGACCGGGTCTTCGGCCTTGTTGCCGAACCCCTCGGACACGGCTCTAGTCACGGTACCGCCAGCGGCGGAGTAGTCGGCCTGATGAGCCTCGAGCGCTTCGGTGAGCCAGCTCCACGCGACGGGGCCGAGCAGGGGATCGGAGGTGATCTCCGGCTCCATGTCGGCCCTGACATAGGCGACCAGCCGGAACGGACCCTCCCAGCCGCGCTGGCCGTCGGGGTCGAAGAGCAGGATCAGCCTGCCGACCGCGAGTTCGTCGTCCTCGCGGTAGACCGAGGCGCCGATCGCGGCCGAGAAGGGGGCCAGCCGCTGGGGCGCGGGCAGGTCTTCGAGCTCGATCTCCGGCCTGACCTCGGCCTGGCGCAGGCTGTCGACCGCACGCCTGAAGGAGGCGGGGGCCGGCGGCTGCTCACCGAGGGTCATAGCCGAAGCGTAGGTCGAAGACGGGCGGAAGGGGACCACGGGGGTGCTCATAGTTCGCGATCAAACCGATGCCATAGCTAGCTGACGGACCGGCAGGGTGATCCCGCCTAGGACGATCGCGTGGCCGCAGTCGACACAGGCCCACTCCGGACACTCGCCCGGCTCGTGCCCATCGAGACACGGAGGCTGCTCGAACAGCCGCATGCCGGCGCAGGGAGCGCAGTGCTCACTGCGGTGTTCTGGGGAACCCCACAACGCGGTCATCGCACCGGAGCCTTTCTTCGGGTCGTCGCTCCGACGTTGGCACGGCACGCTGACAATTCGCCGCAACGCGCTCGGCGTGTCCCGAAAGTGGATGCTGAATCGATGCCGCGCGGTGGCTTGGCCAACTTTTGGTCCAGACGAGACCGGCTTTCTGGTCGCCCATGGGGTGTGTTCGACCCGTGTGGGGCGCCGATGCCGAGCCGACCGGTAAACATCCATCTGGCTATCTGATCATGATTTTGGTCGTTCAATGCATACTTTTCCGACACGTCGCGCCGGTGAACGGACCGGCCCGAGGTCATGGGACCCTTGAGGGGTGAATCTCGCCGACTCAGCGTTCCTTCGTGCCTGCCGCCGTCAGCCCGCACCGCACACCCCGGTCTGGTACATGCGGCAGGCCGGGCGATCGCTGCCCGAATACCTGAAGGTTCGCGAGGGCGTGCCCATGCTGACCGCGTGCGCGACGCCCGACCTCATCGTCGAGATCACCCTGCAACCCGTCCGCCGCTACGGCGTCGACGCGGCCATCTTCTTCAGCGACATCGTCGTGCCGCTCAAGGCCATCGGCATCGACCTCGACATCAAGCCGGGAGTCGGCCCCGTCGTGGCCGACCCCATCCGCGACGCCGCCGGGATCGACGCGCTGCGCCCGCTGGAGCCCGGCGACGTCCCCTACGTGAGCGAGGCGATCCAGGCGCTGACCGGCGAGCTGGGCGCCACGCCGCTGATCGGCTTCGCGGGCGCGCCGTTCACGCTCGGCTCCTACCTCATCGAGGGCGGGCCGTCCAAGAACCACGACCGCACCAAGGCCATGATGTACGGCGAGCCCGCGCTGTGGCACGCGTTGATGGACCGGCTCAGCGCCATTGTCCTGGAGCACCTGCGCATCCAGGTCCGGGCCGGGGCGTCGGCCGTCCAGCTGTTCGACTCGTGGGTGGGGGCGGTGGCCCCCGAGGACTACCGCGAGTTCGTCCTGCCCCACACCCGCCGCATCTTCGACGGCCTGGCCGACCTCGACGTGCCGCGCATCCACTTCGGCGTGGGCACCGGCGAGCTGCTGGGCCTGCTCGGCGAGGCCGGGGCCGACGTGGTGGGCGTCGACTGGCGGGTGCCGCTCGACGAGGCCGCCCGCCGGGTGGGGCCGGGCAAGGCGCTGCAGGGCAACCTCGACCCCGCCATCCTGCTGGCCCCGTGGGAGGTCGTCGAGCGCAAGGCGCGCGAGGTGCTGCGCCGGGGCGAGGCGGCCGAGGGCCACGTGTTCAACCTCGGCCACGGCGTACTGCCCTCGACCGACCCCGACCAGCTCATGCGCCTGACCGACCTGGTTCACGAAGACTGAGTCTCCACCGGGGTCGTCGCCGGGGGTGCCGGGCGGCGCCGCCGTGCCAGGACGACCGTCAGAACGATCACCGGCACGACCACGATCATCCAGGGCAGCAGCACCCCGACGACCGTCAGCGCGACCTTCACGGCCCCGACCAGGCCCCTCCAGCCCGACTTCAGCCCGCCGAGGAAGCCCGCGGGCTCCTCGGACGGCTCGTTCACGACCGCGACGGGGCCGACCAGCCGGAGCGTGAGGGTCGCCATACCGACCTGGGTGGCCAGCTCCTTCTGCTGTGACTGCAGCGACTCCAGGTCGGCCTCGCGGTCGGAGATCTCCCGCTCGACCTGCAGCACCTGGCCGATCGTGTCGGCCTTCTTCAGCAGCGTACGCAGCGAGTCGAGCGCCTGCTGCGCCGACTTCAACCGGCTGTTGACGTCGGCCACCTGCAGCGTGACGTCCTGGGTGCCCTGCTGGACCGACAGCTGCTTGCCCAGGTTCTTGCCGAGCGCGGCGAGCACCTCGCCGTAGCGGGCGGGCGGGATCTTGAACTCCAGCAGGGCGCTGGCCTCGCTGCCCTCGGCCGAGTTCGACTCCTCCTTCGACAGGTAGCCGCCGGCCGTGGTGACGATCTGCTTGGCCTGGAGCGCCGCCCCCGTGACCTCCTTGGCCCGTACGGTCATGCTCGCCGTGTAGATGACCTGGCGGTCCTGCTGGGTGACCTTGACCTTCGAGGCGATGTTCTCGACGGACTTGGGGGCTCTTCGTTGCGGGGTGGAGGCGCTGTCCTGGGCGGCCTTCGACTCTGTCTGGCCGGACGCCGCTTCGGGCGCCACCGCCGGGGCCCCGGCCTGGTCGGACTGGATGTTCGACTGGCTACCGCCACAGCCGGACAGGACCAGGATCGCGCAGGCGGCTGATAACGCGACGCCGTACCGGAATCTCTCCATGCACCTAAGACGGGTGGTGGCTCCCGCGGGTTTGACCACCGGCGTCACGGTCAGGTCACATGCCTCCAGCATGATCACAAAGGGGGGCTCCCCCGAGGGGCTGGTCGGGTCCCTAAGGCGGTAGCGTCGGGAGGCGTGGCAGGGAAACAAGCGCACGTGGTCGTCATCGGGGGCGGGATCTCCGGTCTGGCCGCGGCGTGGCACCTCAGACAGGGCGCGGGCGAGCGCGTGAAGGTGACCGTGCTGGAGGGCAGCCCGCGCATCGGCGGCAAGCTGCTCGTCTCCGAGGTCGCGGGCATCGACGTCGACGCCGGCGCGGAGTCCATGCTGGCCAGGCGGCCCGAGGGCAAGGAGCTGGCCAAGGCCGTCGGGCTCGGCGACGACCTGGTGGACCCCGGCACCACCCGCGCCGCCGTCTACAGCAGGGGCGCGCTGCGGCCGATGCCCAAGGGGCAGGTCATGGGTGTGCCCGCCGACCTGATGGAGCTGGTCAGATCCGGCATCGTGTCGCCCGGCGGGCTGGCGCGCGTGCCGCTGGACCAGATCCTGCCCCCCACGCTGGTACGCACCGACGTCTCCGTCGCCTCCTACATCAGGGCCAGGATGGGCGGCGAGGTGCTCGAGCGGCTGGTCGAACCGCTGCTCGGCGGCGTCTACGCGGGCCGGGCCGAACGGCTGTCGCTGGAGGCCACGATGCCGGCGATCGCCGCCGCCGCGCGCTCCGAGCGTTCGCTGCTCGCGGCGGCCAGGCAGATCGTGGAGGAGGCGCCCCGCGACGCGGGACCCGTCTTCACCTCGCTCAGGACCGGGATCGGCAGCCTGCCGGAAGCGGTCGCCAAGGCGTCGGGCGCCGACATCAGGACCGGTGTGACCGTACGCGAGCTGCACCGGACCGAGCACGGCTGGCGGCTCGTGACCGGCCCCGTGCCGCGCCCCGAGGTCATCGAGGCCGACGCGGTGATCGTCGCCACGCCGGGACCCGCCGCCGCCAGGCTGCTGCGCGCCGAGGCGCCCAAGGCGGCGACCGAGCTGGACCGCATCGACTACGCCAGCATGGCCATCGTCACCCTCGCCTACGCCGTCGACGCCTTCCCCACACCGCCGACGGGCAGCGGCTACCTCGTCCCGCCGGTCGAGCGGCGGCCGGTCAAGGCGGTGACGTTCAGCTCGGTCAAGTGGCCGCACCTGGCCGGCGACCTGGTGGTGGTGCGCTGCTCCATCGGCCGGATCGGTGAGGAACAGCTGCTCCAGCGCGACGACTCCGAACTCGTCTCCCTGGCCACGGCCGAGATGGGTGACGTCATGAGCGTACGCGGGCTGCCGGTCGACACCCGGGTCTCGCGCTGGGGCGGGGCGCTGCCGCAATACGACGTCGGCCACCTCGACCGGGTGGCCCGCATCCGCGCGGCGGTCGCCGTACAGCCCGGACTGGCGGTGTGCGGCGCGGCCTACGACGGGCTCGGCATCCCCGCGTGCGTCTCCACCGCCCGCACGGCGGCGGCCCGGATTCTGGACCACCTCTCGCCGGAAGGACAATGGACCCATGACTGAGGGCGCACCGCGGCCGAAGGCCCGCGATCTGAACCAGGTGATCCGCTACACGATGTGGTCGGTCTTCAAGGCCACCGACCCCTGTCCCGCCAACCGTGACAGCATGACCGGCGAGGTCACTGAGCTGCTCGAACAGGCGGCGCTGAAAGACGTTGTGACCCGTGGCCTCTATGACGTGGCGGGGTTCCGGGCTGACGCCGACTACATGTTCTGGTGGCACGCGCCGACGGCCGAGGACCTCCAGGACGTCTACTCCCGTTTCCGCCGCACCGCGCTCGGCCGCCACAGCGCGCCGGTCTGGTCGGCGATGGCGCTGCACCGGCCGGCCGAGTTCAACAAGTCCCACATCCCGGCCTTCCTGGCCGAGGAGGAGCCGCGCGCGTACGTCAGCGTCTACCCGTTCGTCCGCTCGCTGGAGTGGTACCTCCTCGACGACGCCGAGCGGCGCTCGATGCTGGCCGAGCACGGTCACATGGCGCGTGACTACCCGGACGTCCGTGCCAACACGGTGTCCTGCTTCGCTCTGAACGACTACGAGTGGATGCTCGCCTTCGAGGCCGACGAACTGCACCGGATCGTCGACCTGATGCGTCACCTGCGGGGCGCCAAGGCCCGCGAGCACACGCGCATCGAGGTCCCCTTCTACACAGGCGTGCGCAAGCCCGTTCAGGAGCTCATCGCGGCGCTTCCGTAACACCAACCTCCCTGTTCACAGGCGCCCCAACTTGGGGATCCAACTGAATTGATCTACCGCTTCTTGTCACAATCGTGGGAATCCCTTGCCTGTGCGGTGCGAGGGTGTCACGTTCCAAGGGGGCGGGCCGGGTGCGGCGGTCGGAAGGGCACACCTCTGGGCGACACGCGGCGGATCGTGATGATCTACGGATCAAGCCGGGACGGCAGCGGTCGGACGCGCCTGCGCTGGGATGGGGGCGGCCGGACACGTCTGCGCTGGGGCGACCGCGGTCCGACGCGCCTCCGTCGGGTCAGTCGCGGTCGGACATGCCCCCGCTGGGACGGGGGAGGTCGGACACGCCTCTGCCGGGACGGGAGCGGTCCGACACACCTTCGCCGGGTCGGGAGTGGTTCGACGCGCCTTCACCGGGTCGCCCGGAGCGTCGCGAGGGAACCCGGGAGGCGTCCGGTCACGGGTCGCCGCGCAGGTCACGGCATGTCGGGCGGCGGCGTCGTACGAAGGCTCGGCGGCCGTGGGTCTTGGGGTTGTCGGCGGGGGCGTTGGTGCTGGCAGGAGCGACCTTGGGGCTGCTGGGCACGGACGACCTGTTCGCCGGTCCACTCGCTGGCCCGCTCGCCGGTGGGCTGACAGCCCGATCGGACACGAGCGGAGGCGCGGACACCCGCGCGACCGCGGACCCGAGCCTGCGTGAGGGTACGAGCTCAGGTGCGCACAGGGGAACGGGAAAGCATGGCCAGGCCCTCGCGGAGGGCGGCGCGACCCGCATCCCGATGAGCGTCACCCCCACCCCACTGGGCGGAGGCGCGCAGCGCTCAGGCGGTTCGACGCATGACACCCCGGCCTCGAAGAAGGCCCCTCCGGCCGGCGCCACGCCGGGCTCCGTGACAGGGAGCGACCCTCAGGCCGAAGCGCCCGCGGACAGCGGCACCGTGGATCCGTCGGCCGTCGATTCGTGGCTCGGAGATTCGTCGACCGGGGACGACGGGTCCGACTACAAGGCGGACGGCCCCTCGATGCACACCGACCAGAAGGCAGCCGAATACTTCCGCACCCACTGGCCCGCGGACGACAAGGCATCCAAACGCCTCAAGGACATCCGCACCATAGGCGGATATCTCCGCCTATACACCGACCTTCCAGAGTCGGCCGGAAATTCCAGCCAAGCCATCACCCTGTGCGAACGCGGCCTGCAGTACCTGAGGGAGAGCGGCGAGACGAACCCGATCATCTTCGTCCAGGCGAAGTTCGGTGAGAACGGCAACCCGGTCCTGGCCAACATCCTCGGCCCCACCGACAAGACCTGCCGCGTCACCCACCCCGAACCCGACTGATGCGGCGCCCACGAACGCTCGCCGGGTATCCGTTTTCCGCTCTCGGAGTGGGCGGCCCTCCTTGGGACCTCTGCCGTGACGGGCGTCTTCTTCCGTTCTCTGGGAGGGGGCGTCCCTCCCTTGGGACCTCTGCCACGACGGGCGTCTTCTATCTCACCCCCGGAGGGGGTATGTCTCCCCAGAGACCCCAGCCACGACGGGCCGTCGCAAGGGATTGAAACGGTCGCGTGACGAAACCCCGCCCAGGGAACCATGGTGGTGGCCCGGCCATCCCCGTCAGGAAGACGATCGGCTCACGGCCGGTTGGGGATTACATCGTCTTCGGTAGCGAGCGAGGGGCCTTCATATGAGCGAGATCAAGCGGGCACTGGTGATGGGCGGCGGCGGGGTCGCCGGGATCGCGTGGACCACCGGCGTGCTGGCCGGCCTGGCCGCGGGGGGAGTGGACGTGGCCGCCTCCGCCGACAAGGTCATCGGCACCTCGGCGGGATCCGTCGTCGCCGCGCAGGTCACCAGCGGCCTGACGCTGCCCGACCTTCTCGAACGCCAGACCAACCCCGCCCTCCAGGCCCCCGAGCTCCCGAGCGGCGTCCCCATGGAGCAGCTGTGGGCGACCATGCAGGAGGTCTACGAGAGCACGGAGGACCCGGCCGAGCAGCGGCGCAGGTTCGGCGGGCTGGCCCTGGCCGCCGACACCGTCGGCGAGCCCGAACGCCGCCGGGTGATCGAGGCGCGCCTGCCCGTCCACACCTGGCCGGAGCGCGACCTCGTCATCGTGGCCGTGGACGCGGTCACGGGCGAGCCCGCCCTTTTCGGGCCCGGCTCGGGCGTGGCGCTGGTCGACGCGGTCGCGGCGAGCTGCGCGATCCCGGTCGTCTGGCCGCCGGTGACGATCGACGGCGTGCGTTACATCGACGGCGGCATGCGCTCGATGACGAACGCCGACCTCGCCTCCGGGTACGACCGGATCCTCATCCTCGCCCCGATGCCCGAGCTCGGCTCCGAGCCCGCGGTGACGGGCGGGAAGGTCGAGGTGATCGAGCCCGACGAGGCGTCACTGGCGGCGGTCGGCGCCGACCCTCTCGACCCCGCCGTGCGGGGCGCCAGCGCCGAGGCCGGCTACGCCCAGGGCGCCGCCCTCGTCGCCCGCGTCAGCGCGCTATGGACGTGACCGTCCGCCTCGCCGCCCTGTGGGCACGACCGCCTGTGTCGCCGCGTCGCGGACATGACCGCCTTCGTCGGCCGCGTCGCCGCGCTGTGGACATGACCGAACTCGTGCTCGTCCCTGGCCGCCGGGAGAGCTAGCGCACGCGTGTGCGGGTCTTGAAGCACACTTCGCACCGCTGGGTCACGACGCGGCCGATGGCCTCGATCGTGTGCCAGCGGTGACGAAGATGAACAAGATTCACAGCGGAGTACTTACCCGCTCCACGCGCTCGATACGCGGTGTCGCCGGTCGTTCACGCGCTGGGTTCGAGCCGCAAGGACACGGAGTTGATGCAATAACGGTCATCCGTGGGCGTGGCGTACCCCTCGCCGTGGAAGACATGCCCCAGATGAGAGTCGCACCGCGCGCAGCGCACCTCGGTACGCACCATGCCGTGGCTGGCATCCTCGATCAGCCGCACCGCGTCCGAATCCGACGGCTGGAAGAAGCTCGGCCACCCGCAGTGCGACTCGAACTTCGTGTCCGACCGGAACAACTCGGCCCCGCACGCCCGGCAGGAGTAGACGCCCTCGGTCTTGGTGTCGACGTACTCGCCGGTAAACGGACGCTCGGTGCCCGCCTCCCTGAGCACGTGGAACTCGTCGGGAGAGAGCTGGATCCGCCACTCGGCATCGCTCTTGACCACCTTTTCCATACTTCCAGCGTACGAGATCCGGCAAAAAGAGATCTCCGTTGGGTGAAGCATCCCTTCTGGGGCCAATTTGCGTCTTTGACGACAAGGGGGTGTCATCACCTCCTGCCCAGAGGTGAGATCACTCGCCGGATCGCCTGCGCGGCACAGCCCACGCCCGTGCTGGCGCCGCCGGCGATCCGAAGACCGGCCGGGTGGCGCGCCAGCGCCCGGAACGGTGGCGAGTGATCTTTTGGTCCGTCCCGTCGAGCGCCGGTCCCGCCACCGCGCCCGCTCCGGGCCGGACCACCTCATATCAACCTCTTTTTTACGGCAAGCACCGTCAACCCAGGCGCCGCAAGGGGCCGGGCGGAGGCCGGCCGGTTCCCTGGGGCACGTACGGCGCGTGCCGTTGGCCCGCTGGACTCGCCGAGCCCGCGCACCGGCCGCGCACCTCAGCAAACGTCCGCCAAGCCACCGGCCCAACTCGCTTGACGCTCGCCCTTCGGGTGCTACGCATTGGGCGGACGGCTTGGCTCCCGTCGCACAGATTTACGCCAAACCGAGCAGTGATTCCGCCGCTCTCATCGCAGTGACATTCCCGGCGACATCATGGACTCGCACGACCCGCGCGCCCTGATGAACGCACATCGTGTTCGCCGCGATCGTTCCCGCCTTCAGCGCTTCGCTGTCTCGTGCTACCCCGAGGCTTTCCCGAATGAAATGCTTGTTGCTGCACGCCACGAGTACGGGATATCCGATCGCCGCGATCTCTCCCAGACGGCGGGTTATCGTGTTCGAGTGCTCGGTGTTCTTGTTCAGGTCGTGCCCCGGATCGATGAAGATCTTCTCCGGTTTGATGCCATGTCCAACCGCGGTGTCCGCCCGGTGGCGAAGGAATTCCGTCACCTCGCTGACGATATCCCCATATTGGGGGCTCGCTACCACCTCCCCCGGCCCGCCGATGCTGTGGGTAATGACCACGCTCATCCCCGTCTCGGCGATAAGGCTCGCCATCCCCGGCGAACGGAGCCCGTTCGTGTCATTGATCACATCGGCACCCGCTTTGTAGGCCGCCTCCGCGACCTCCGGCAGGTGAGTGTCCACGCTGATCACGGCGTCGCTCTTCTCCCGAATGCCCTTGATCACCGGCACCACTCGGTCTATCTCTTCCGCCCCCGACAACGGTGGCTGATCAGAGCGGAACGCCCGGCCCCCTACGTCAAGCCATTCCGCGCCATCCCGTAGCGCCCGCTCCGCCGTCGCGATCGTCTCACCAAGCTCCATCGACCGATTAGGATCCAGGCCCGAGTTGGGCGTGCGATTCACAATGCCCATCACGACTATGTGGCGCGCTAGATTAAATTCTCGCCGTCCCACTCTCCGTATCGGCGCGATGAGCTTGGGGTGGTACATCTGCATTACGTTCAACTCCGTCTGAAATCAATGGTCCAGCGCAGCGCTATGAAGAGGCCGATGGATCCCAGTTCAATCAAAACTACGTTACTGCCGGCCCCTTCTTCATTGCTCGCCTCAGTCGCTACGTCACTCGCGGTCGTACTCCAGCGCAGCCGAGTCCGTCGTGGATCTCCACCACCATAACTTCAACATCGACCTTGAGCGACAGCCGAACTACGTGCACACCTCATCGCCGAATTTCCCTTATGGGGGTCTGAGAGGAGCTCGCGCGCCACGCCCCGCGCGGACATGCGGCCTGGGGCCGGGCTCACACCTTCTGCCGCACCGTCGCCGGCACCATGGTCAAGCTCGCCGACGGCACGTCCAAGGCGATAGAGAAGATCAAGCCCGGTGACAAGGTCCTCGCCACCGACCCGATCGCCGGCAAGACCGCACCGAAGGCGGTCGTCGCCGCCTTCTCCGGCGTCGCCTACCTCAACCTCGTCCAGATCACGGTCGACATCGACGGCAAGAAGGGCGACGCCACCGGCGTCATCCTCGCCACCGAACACCACCTGTTCTGGGACACCAAGGACGGCGCCTGGGTCCGCGCCGACCAACTCGCCAGCGGCGGCCGCCTTCGTGCCCCTGACAGCGTCGCCATCGATGTCGTCAGCGTCGCCACGAAGCAGGGCCACCCCACTGTCCACGATCTGACCGTCACCGACTTCCACTCCTTCTATGTAGCCGCTGGGGACACACCCGTCCTTGTTCACAACTGCGGTGTAGCTCTGGGATACAGGAAGGCAGGTACGCGTAAGTTCGCGGAAGACAGAGAACTCAAGCAACCGAGGAAGAGATGAGCTGGATCGCCAGAGCCGTTCATCATGGGCAAAGAGAGTGGAGTTCCGTAAAATTCTATGATGATGCCGGCGATTCGGTGAACGTCCCGGAGCCGGATTGGAGCTCTTTCGGGAGGCTGCCCGAGCTGCCCTGAGATGCGGGGGGTCCCTCTGCGTGGAGAAAGCCTGACCCCTCTTTCGGTTAGAATCAATAAGACCTGTCCCTCGATCCTGAAGGCGTCCATAAATGGCAGGCGGAAGTGGCAGTTCGGGCCTTGACCCTTCGAGCGTCCTGGACGGTGACCTTTACCCAGACCTCGTTCGGTTGGGCGGTCTTGCGCCCGCGGTGCGCGAGCTCGCGGAGCGCAGTGATATCGATCTCGGGATACTCGATACGCAGCCTGGGACCGGCCGGTTCAGCACCGTGGACATGAGTTCGGATCGTGGCGTCATCTCGGTTCTGCTTGGTGTCCAGAGGCGCCTGTTCTCCATCGCGATTCGAGATGATGTTCATCCCTGGGCGAGTGGCGGGACTGATGATCTTTCTGCCGTGGTCGGAGTGGCCGACGCTTGGCGTCGAGGGGCGTCGTTGAGGGCACTGGTTGACCGGTTCCCGTTCATGAGCATCAGCCATCTGGCTGAGGCCTATGAAAGCGGCGATCCAGTTTCGGCTCAATGGGACTCTCTTCTCGGCGACGCCGAATTTCGGCACGTCGCTCCCGTGCTGCTGGCGATTCATCAGGTGGATCGCCTGCGGACGCTGTTTCCGTACGTGTCTCACGGCACGATTCGCCTTGCCTTGGATGTCATGGACAGGTCGCGGGGAGAGATTTGGATCGCCAGGCTTCGTAATGGAAGATTTCGGGTTGAGTCCACGACTCGCGGTGAGTCGGGGAAGGAAACCGGCTCCATGGAAGATGCGATAGAGGCCGCACTTTCTTATCTTCCCTGAGTCCCACAAATTCGATGGCCCGTGCGCGTAGGCGCTCGGCTCGGTCGTTCCACGCGGATGGTCGTGGCGTCACGACACGGCGCTCAGTCGTCTACGCCGGAGGAGTGTTTCCCTGGACAGGCGCCGGTCCCGCGCGGTGGGTGGGGCTCACCGTGCCTGCCGTACAAGATCGTCAAGAGAATGAGGTACGGCGTGCAGGCGATCTCCACCCGAGGCGCGTTAGGTTGGGGGCATGGCGTCACCGTTTGTTGAGATTGAGGTGGGGGAGCGGACCGTTAAGGTCACAAATCCCGACAAGGTGTACTTCCCGGAGATCGGGGCGACCAAGCGCGAGCTGGTCGAGTACTACGTGAGTGTCGGCGACGGCGCCCTGCGGTCGCTCAAGGATCGGCCGACCAACCTGAAACGCCACCCCGACGGCGTGAACAGCCCGGCGATCTACCAGAAGCGGATGCCGCCCAAGCATCCCGACTGGCTCGAGACCGTGACCGTCACGTTCCCCAGCGGGCGCAAGGCCGACTCCCTGCGTGTCACCGAGGTTGCCGCCATCGCCTACTGCGCCAACCTCGGCACCATCGACTTCCACCCCTGGCAGGTGCGCGCCGCCGACACCGAGCACCCCGACGAGCTGCGCATCGACCTCGATCCGCAGCCCGGCCTGGAGTTCGACGCCGCGCGGAAGGCCGCGTTCCTGACCCGTGAGGTGCTGGACGAGCTGGGGATGACCGGGTTCGTGAAGACCTCGGGCAACCGCGGTGTGCACATCGCCGTGCGGATCGAGCCGCGCTGGGACTTCGTCCAGGTACGGTACGCGGGCATCGCCCTGGCCAGAGCCATCGAGGCGCGGGACCCCAGCCTGGTCACGACCGCCTGGTGGAAGGAGGAACGCGGCGAACGGGTCTTCATCGACTTCAACCAGAACGCCCGCGACCGCACCATAGCCAGCGCCTACTCCGTCAGGGCCAGGCCCGACGCCACCGTCTCCACCCCGCTCACCTGGGACGAGCTGGCGGACGCCGACCCGCGCGACTTCGACATCCGCACGGTCCCGGCCCGCTTCGCCAAGCTGGGCGACGTCCACACCGCCATCGACGACCAGGCGTACTCGATCGAGGCCCTGCTCGACCGCTACGAAAGCGACGAACGCGGCGACATGCCCTATCCCCCCAACTACCCGAAGATGCCCGGCGAGCCCAAGCGCGTGCAGCCCAGCAAGGCCAGGGACAGAGACCAAGACTGATCTGCCGGCGCCGAGCGCGGGGCATTCGGATTCACGCTGATGAGGCGCTGCCCGAGCTGTTCGCGGTGAGGAAGTCTGTTACGAGCGCGGCGACCATCTTCGGCTGCTCGGCGAGCATATTGTGGCTGGCGTCCAGCTCTTTAACCTGAATATTGGGCGGTACATCGGCGAGGTCCCGGCGCACTCCCCTTCTGAACGCCTCCATCAATTCCCCGCCCGACATCCCTGGCGGGTCCTGTGTCGGGATCACCACCAGCGCGGCACAGGTGACCTGACGCAGCAGCGGAATCGTGTCGCGGAACTCCGGCGCGTATCGCACCGCTTCGAGGAGCTCCGCGCCAGGCCGGGCGTATGTGTTCCCGCCCTTCTCAGTGAGAGCTCTCTTGGGGAACATCCCTTGGAACTCGGCGGGTAGCGGCTGACTCATGTTCGCGGCCTGCGCGTCGAACATGGCCTTGAGTTTCGCCAGCTCTTGGTCCCTCTCAGCCGGATCCATCCCCGGATAGTTGTCCGGGTCGTTCTCAGCTGACCGCAATCCGTCCAGGTTGACGATGCCGGGGCATTCGGGGTGGCGCCGGGCCCACAGCACGGCGAGCATTCCGCCCAGCGAGTGCCCGGCGATTGCCGGGTTGCCGAGGTCGAAATGCCGCACCACGGCCTCGATGTCGTCCAGGACTCTTTCCCACTCCCACGGCCCGTCTCCGGACAGGCCGTGGCCCCGCAAGTCCATGGCCACGGCCCGGTGGTCGCCGAGTTCCAGCCCGTCCCAGGCTTCCAAGGTGCCGCCGAGTCCGTGGAGAAGAAGCACGGGCTCGCCGTCCCCGCCCAAGTCCCGCGCGGCGAGGGGGATTTCGTGGTCAGTAATGGTCACGTCGTGTGGCATAACGCTCCTGAGGTTGGTTCAGTCGTTCGTGTATGGATTCTGTGGTCACCCCGCCGTCGGGATGGCGGTCGAGCTTCGCGCGTTTGACGAGGTCGTGAACGCCCTGCCGGGTGATGCCGAGCATCGCCCCCGCCGTGGCGAACGGCACCGCGACCTTGCCCGGGTGGCCCACACGTCTGGCCACCGTCCGGCCAAAGGCGGTGCGCCACCACTCGTCGGGTGGATCGAACGGGCTGTCTCCGGGAAAGACCGCCGCTATCAGCCGCGCTGCCGTATGAACCGCGAGCCGGTCGTCGGGTCCCAGCAACTGCGCGGCCCACACCTCGGCCTCGATCCGCAATCGATCCCTGACCGGACTCACCTGTTCGTCCGAGCCGAACAGGATCTCCAACGGATCGACGATCCGCCGCTCGATCAGTCCGATCAGCTCACCGGCCAACGCGACGTGCTCGCTCGTACTCACTTGACAGACGATAGCAAGTACTTGCCGTCTGGCGTCAAGTAGTCATCGGGCTGCGGTCACTGCCTGTAGGCCATTTGCCGTTCATTCCGCAGTTCGCGGGATGGGTGAAAGCGGAAAGTAAGCGACTGATTTCACTTCGGTCACATTACTTGACTCTTGGTCTAATAATTCGCGAGGCTTTCTTTCTATCTCGGGGCGTGACAGCCGATTCGGGAGCCTTGTTATCAACTACCACTGGTTGATTGAGGCTGGTGGTTTGCTCTCGCGGTCCCGTCTGGCTGAGGGGAGGCCGGTAGCGTGTGGCTGGTTGATGGCAGCCCAGCCCGCTATGCCGCGTGTGGCGATGTTGCGGGCTGCGATGTGGTCGGCGTGCCCAGCGAGGCCACACCTGGTGCAGACGAACCGGCCCCGTGCCGGTCGGTTCGCCCGGCTGACGTACCCGCATTCCGGACAGGCCTGCGAGGTGTAGGCGGGGTCGACCAGCAGGAAGGCGATCCCGGCCCGGGCGGCCTTGTAGCGGGTGAAGGTGATCTGCTGGGCGAAGGCCCAGGTGTGCAGGGTGCGCCGCTGGAACCGATGAGCCCTTACCCGGCCGCGGATGCCCTGAAGATCCTCCAGGGCGATCCCGCGGCCGGTGCGTTCGGCTTCACGCACCACGAACTTCGAGATTTGGTGGTTGAGGTCGGTCATCATCCGGTGCTCCCGCCCGGACAGACGACGCAGCACCCGCCGCGCCGCAGACGTCCCCTTCCTCTGCAGGCGCCGGCGTTGCCGGTGCCGCCGCTCCCGCAGCGTGCGGACGTGGCCGTTACCGCCGACCGGCCCCGGCAGGGCGGGGCCGGGCAGCACCGCACCATCGGAGGTGACCGCCAAATTGGCCACCCCCTGATCCACCCCCACAAAGCCGCCGACCGGCTCACGCACCACCGGTCGGGGCAGAGTGACGGTAACCTGCAGCAACCACACGCCGCGCCGGCAGATCAGGTCCGCCTCCCCCAGCGGCAACGCGTCCACGGCTTTGAGGTCTTCCGACCGGCCGGTGTAGGGGATGGTGACGCGGCCGGTGGGGGTCCACAGCGACACCGTGCGGGCGTCACGGTTGAAGCTCATCAGCCGGGCGTCATAGGGGACAGCGCCGTACGGGCGGAAGATGTGAGCGCGTTTCTTGGAAGCGCGCCGGTTGGCGTACGCGCCGGCGACCCGGGCGATCGCCCGCACGGCCGCCTGCGCGCCCAGCCCGGCCACCTGCGCCCGCACCTCGTAATAGGCCAGCCGATGCAACTCCACCACGGCGAAGACGCGATGCTGGAAGGCCAGGCGGGAGACGACGGTGGCCGCCTGATTGCACACCTGCACCGCCGCCGTCAGAGCGTCGGCCTGGGCCGGGGCGGGCGTGAACCGCAGTTGCATGATCGTGGGCAGGCCGTGACGTTTGGTCGCGGAGCGGCGGATCGCCATCGCGCACCTCCTGTCACAGGATCCTCACCCACCGCACACATTACCGAAACGTGACCGAGACTTTCCATACTCTTTTCGAAAGGAGGGGTGGCGCTTCCTCCCGGCCCTGAAGGACCGGGTCTCCGCGCCACAATTCAGATGACAAGAGCGCGACGTCTCGCAGCCGCCGGAGCATTGGCGGCTTTCGTGGCCGGTGGCGTGTGCATGGCGGCGGGCATCGGAACCGCTTCGGCCTCCACACGGGACGAGCCGAACGCGGGTGCCACTTGCCTGCTGCCCATCCTGCCGTGCGAGGTCCAGCCGTCGCTCGCGGTGCCTGACCTGCCCATCCCCAACCCGCTCGACAGCTGGTCCAGCGCGCCCGCGACGGACGACTCGTGGTCACCGCCGCCCAGTGAGCCGGCGCCCTCGAAGGAGCCCGACCGGCCGTGGAAGCCGGCCGACGAAGAAGAGCACCGGATGCCGCAGGGCCATCCCGAGACGGGCGGCGGCGGGCTGGTGCCTGAGCCGCCGGTGTGGCCGTTCGCGGCGGGCGGCGTCGCGCTGCTGGCCGGGGCGGGGCTGACCGGGTTCGCCGTGCGGCGCGGCAAGGGCGACGCGGATGCGGAGAGGATGGCGCGGGCGGCCCAACGCTGAAGCGACCGGTGCAGAGGATGGCGCGGGCGGCCCAACGCTGAAGCGGCCGATGGCATGGGAGACGGGGCGGTGAGACGGTGGCTGGCTCGAAGCTGATCTGGGCCGGGGCGGGTGTGGTGTCGCTGGCCGGGGTGCTGCTGATCGGGTTCGGGATCAACGGCATGCTCGGCGACGGCGCATCCGAATCCGTGGCGGCCGCCGGACCCCAGGTGCCCCATGCGCTCAAGGCCACCAGCCTGCCGTCCCTGAACGTGCCGCTCGACAAGGTCGCCAAGCCGATGAAGGCCGCGCGGCCCACGGCCGTCTACATCCCCTCGATCGGCGTGTCGGCGCCGCTGATGGAGCTCGGCCTCGACGCCGCCGGGGCGATCCAGAACCCGCCCTTCGACCCGCCGAACCTCGCCGGCTGGTACCGCTACGGCGCCGTCCCCGGCGGGCGGGGCGCCGCCGTGATCACCGGCCATCTCGACACGAAGAGCGGCCCGGCCGTGTTCGCGAGACTCAAGAACGTCAAGCGCGGCGAGCAGGTGCAGGTGCTGCGGGCCGACCGGTCCGTGGCCGTGTTCGTGGTGGACCGGGTCGAGCACACGCCGAAGAAGAGCTTCCCCACCAAGAAGGTGTACGGGAAGATCGACTATCCGGGGCTGCGGCTGGTGACCTGCGGGGGGAGCTTTGACCGGCAGGCGCACAGCTACCGGGACAACACCATCGTGTTCGCCCACCTCGCGGCGCCGTACCATCTCAAAAGCTAAGGGTCGCGGGGCAGGCCGAGGGCGCGTTCGGCGATGATGTTCAGCTGGACCTCGGCGGTGCCGCCGCCGATGGTGAACGCCCTGGTGGTCAGGATCGTCCGTGACCAGCGGGCGTTCGACGGGTCGAGTGACCAGCAGTACTCGGAGACGGCCTGGGCGTGGCGCATGCCGAGGAGCTTGCGCACGCTGGGGGCCGTACCCGGGTCGGTGCCCGAGAGCTGGGAGAGCGTCACGCGCAGGCCGAGCGCCGAGATGGCCTGGCCCTCCGCCCACAGACGGCCCGCCTGTTCGCGCTGGGACTGGCGGAGGTCGGGCAGCTTGCCGACGAGTTCGATCATGTCGGTGTGCTGGGAGCCGGGGCCCCAGGAGTCGCCGAGCGCGACCCGTTCGTGCGAGAGCGTGTCGCGGGCCACCCGCCAGCCGCCGTCGACCTCGCCGACCACCAGGTCATCGGGTACGAACACGTCGTCCAGGAACACCTCGTTGAAGATCTCCTCGCCGTTGATCTCCTTGAGCGGCCTGATGGTGATGCCCGGCGTGGCCATCTCCACCAGGAAGTAGGTGATGCCCTGATGCTTGGGTTTCGAGGGGGAAGTCCTCGCCAGACATATCCCGAAATTTGCATACTGGGCGAGAGATGTCCAGATCTTCTGGCCCGTCAGGGACCAGCCGCCCTCCACCCGGGTCGCCCTCGTCGACAGGCCCGCCAGGTCGGAGCCCGCGCCCGGCTCGCTGAAGAGCTGGCACCAGACGATCTCGCCGGTGAACGTCCTGGGCAGGAAGCGTTCGGCCTGCTCGCGGGTGCCGTACTTGACGATGGAGGGCACGGCCCACGCCGCTATGCCAAGGTTCGGGCGACCGAGATCGCGGAACTCCTGGTGGATGATCACCTGCTCCAGCGGTGACGCCGCCCGGCCCCACGGCTTCGGGAGATAGGGCATGATCCACCCTTCCCGGGCGAACCTCCCCAGCCTCGCTTCTGGCTCCAACGCCCGCAGGGACGCCGCCTCGGCCCAGATCGTGTCGCGTACCTTCGCCGCCTCCTCGGGCAGATCGGGCTCCATGCGCCGCCGCACCCCCGCGGCGGCCAACTCGGCCACCTTCTCGGCCCACACCCCCGGATCGTTGGCCAGCATCCTGTCGGACAGGGCCCGGCGATAGTAGCGATGCGCGTCGTGCTCGTAGGTGTAGCCGATGCCGCCGAGGACCTGGATCGCGTCGGCGGTACACCGTACGGCCGCATCGGGCCCCAGCACCGCCGCCACCCCGACCGTCAGCCGCGCCTCATCGCCGACCATCCACGGTCCGGTACGACTCGCGGCCGACCCGCTCGTGACCCGCGTACGGCCGAGGGTCGGTGCGGCGGGAATCGCCTCGTCCAGGGCCCTGGCCGCGTCCCAGACGGCGGCGCGTGCCTGCTCCAGCGCCACCAGCGCCGCCGCCACCCGGTGCTTGACCCCTTGGAACTGCCCGATCGGCCGCCCGAACTGCTCGCGCGCCTTGGCATACTCGGCGGCCGTCGCCACGGCCCAGGCCGCCACCCCGCACGAGTCCGCGCCCAGCAGCACGGCGGCCACCTCGCGAACCGGCACGACACCGAGCGGCCGCTTCCGCGTCCCGGTGAACCCCACGATCGAGCACACGGCGCGGTCGAGGTCCACGCTCTCGAACGGCTCGGCGGTGACGTCCTGCCACTCGAACAGCGACCACTCCCCGTCCCCGATCGGCAGCAGGAAGACGTCGGCCTTGGGGGAGCCCAGGGCGAGCAGCGCGTCGCCGCCGGCCGTACCGTGCAGGGCGACCGCCGCGCTGAGCGACCCGTCGGCGAGGCCGCCGAGCAGGTCCTTCGGTCCCCGGGACCGCGCCAGCACCGCAGAGGCGAGCACGGTCGGCAGGTAGGCGCCGGGCAGGCGCCGCTCACCGAGCACCTCCAGCGCCACGGCCAGCTCCAGCAGCCCGTAGCCCTGACCGCCGTACTCCTCGGGCAGGTGCAGCCCGAGCACCCCCTGCTCGGCCAGCGCCCGGTGGCTGGTGTCCCGCTCGGCCTGCCCGCGTACGGAGGCGGCCAGCGCCCGGTGTTCCTCGGTCAGCCCGATCCCCATGCGACCGAATCTAGAAGCCCGGTGGGTCGATCTCCAGAGGTCAGAGGCAACGGATCACGTACGGTTGGCGACGGGTGGCTGGGCGTGGCGGGTTGCAGTCGATCGCGTACCAAGGCTCTCTCATCGCGCGCCGTCGACTGCTGCGGCCCCGGCACCGGATGTGACGTCGGCGATCACCTCGGACAGCGGATGATTCGCGCGTAGATCGGCATACCGGAGAGCCACCCGGCGAGCAGCGCGGGCAGGTTCGACAGCGGAATGCCAGGCGTAAAGCACGCGCCTACGCTGGGCGTCCCATCCCGTACGCCACCAGTAGCGTTCACCGTCGCACCAGACGACCAGGCCGACCCACACCGACACGAGAGCCATCCCGTAACCCTCGTGAACGTCGGCGTGGATACCCAGCGTTTCAAGCTCATCTCTGAGCTGCTCTGCGGCAGCGGGAGCATGGGGGCCGGAGCCGGGGTTCAAGGCTTCCGGGGGAGTGGCGGACATGCCACCAAGCATCACGGAGAGTTACATGCCACTCCAGGGACGTGATGTGGCACATGGAGATTCTCCGCGCGGCACCTGCCACAGGTGGTGGCAGTTCGATCAGGATTCGACACCCAGGAACGTCGCGATCTCGGCTTGGTCGGCACGAAGCGCCCGCGATCTGTTCTCAATGAGCTGATCCACCACACGTCGGGCGAACGACTGGTACTTGAGCCAGTGCGGTACCCGAGTCCGTAGGTCATGAAGTATCGCCCACGACTCCGCCGCATTCCGTGCGGAGGCGTTGGCGCTGGCGACGTCGAGCATGTACCGGTGCTTCGTGCTGCTGGACAGCCGGTTCGACAGCCGTACGGTGTTGTGGATCTCCAACGCCCGTGAATGGTCGCATCGGCTTCGTCGCCCTGGTTGTTTCGTACGGCTGCCGCGGAGGCCCACAGCAGTAGCCATCCCCATGTGGCGAACTCGGCCGGATTCCTGGTCGAGAAGCGAGGTCGCAGGTGCGGGACGTGTTCGCCGCCCCGTCGCTGCGGTGGGCCGATCCGCGCGCCCATCTGCTGGACGGCCCGGCGTGGGAGGCGATCAGCGAGGACGTGCTCGCCTCGCTGTCGCTGACCGACCCGGTCCAGGCGCACCTGGATGCCAAGCTGCTGGCGCTGGATGCGGCGTGGGAGCAGATGGCCGGCCGTCTCGAGGAAGCCGGCTATCTTGGGTTCTCGGCCTCTTCTCACAGGTCAGAGCGAGATGATCTTTTCTTTCACGTGTGGCACGTTGGCTGATCTTCACACCATGTTGCCTCGAACGTGTGTCCCATTGCTATCTAGCGTTCTTGAGCGAAGTAGCTGGTCAGCAGCTTGAAGGTCGTTAAGCCATGTAAGGCAAGTAGGCCGGCTGCGGCGGCTGTCGCGCCGGTGGATCGTCGAACGGTCCATCCAGTCTGGCTGATGCGCTTGACCGCTGGATGGACAGATCGTTTCTAGGTTGCTTGGGTGAAGGTGGAGCATCCTGCGAGAGCGAAACCCGGAGCCGCGCGCTGGCGGCGGCTCGACACCCAGCCAAAGGAGACAGCATGTCCTCGGCCCTCAGCGGTGCGGAGTTTGAGAATCTGGTCCGCTCTATCCACGAACACGGCAAGCTCCACATCGCCGAAGTCGCTGCGGGGCGCACGCCGCCAGCGAAGCACGTCCTCCCCAGCCACATCTCGACAGCCAAGGTGCCCGATCTTCCCGCCGAGGTCCGGGAAGCCTTCGACGTCTTCGTGACCGGCACCCAGGAGCTAGTCGCCGAGAACATGGACCTCGCGGCTGCCGCGCAGCAGTTCCTCAACGGCGATAAGGCCAGGAGTGACTTCCAAGATCTAATCCGCAAACAGGCGGACAAGTTCAAGCGCGGGTTCAATGACTTGTTCGATGTGCTAAGGGACAAGATTATCGAGAGCGGGGAAGCCCACCCCGGCCAGGTAGACGAAATAATCGCGGCTTTCGACGGGGTCAGCGACTTCTTCACTGACAGGTTCGATGATGTGGCCGACTTCTACTCCAAGCTGGTCAAGAACGTCTCCGAACAGGCGAACCAGGTGAGCAGCTTCTTCCAAAATCTGCAAAACCAGATCCAGGACTGGCGGGCCAACCACCCCGGTTGATCAACACTGCGATCGTTATCTAGGGTTGGAGGTCCCTTCCAGCAGGTCAGAGGACGATGACCTCTTCTTTCACGTAAGCCAAGTTGACCGAACGCAGCCCGGGCCCAAGAAGAACCGAGCGTGCGGAGAGCGCCTCGGGGTCGTCAAGGGCGCGGCGCGGCACTCCTCTAATACGCGGGTCTCGTTGTCAAGGCCTGAGCGGTTGACGGACCAATATGGGACCGTGATGATCACATGGCATGAGTCATCCCTCCGCCGAAGAGACCAACTATCGAGTGCAGATGGAGACCAGCCGGTGGCTGATCATCGATGCCACGATGGACAACGAGGTGAGCGTTGAAGTTGTCGAGGGCGACCCGGGGAACGTAGTCGATCTCGGCGACAGCATTCGTCAGGCCGGCTGGGACCAGATCCCGGACTGGCCGCGTGACTTGGCCGGGTTCAAGCACTGGCCAGCGCCCGGCCAGACCTCAACGCTGACTTTGAGCCGACCGCAATGGGACCTGGTCATCTCCGCGCTGGAAGGCTGGTCGGCCGTGACCGCCAGCCTCGGGGATCCCGAGAACGCGGACCAAGCCGAAGCAGATCGCGCCCTCGTCGAGCTGGTCCGGACGCAACTGCTGGAGCAAGGATGGACGTCCCGTTGACGCGCTGAGAGAGGTTCATCCAGCTTGTTCAGCCTGTGGTTTCAGTGAGACGGGCTTCCAGGGCGGCGATCATCTGAGCGAGCAGACCGGTGTTCTCCTGTCGGACCACCTGGGGGCCGACCTTGTCGATGCCGGAGACCTTGGTGATGCACTCGTCGACGGCCGTGGCCATCGTGCCGAACTCATCGCCCAGTCCTTGTCCTGAGGCTTTCCTTGAGCTGGAGGGCGAATCGCCCGTCGTGCCCGGCCTGGCAGCGCGATCCTGTCCTTTGGCCGCTCCGTCGAAGGACGCGTGGATGGCTGAGGAGATGCACCCAGCGTGGGACGAGCCGCTCCAGCGGCGTCTGCCGGCAGACCCCGGCCGGTCCCCGGGCCGAAGGACCGGGGACCGGCGCGATCAGTGGGTGTCTGGTCTGGGGATATGGATGCCCGCGGCGCGGAGCTTGGCCTCGACGAGCGCGACCCCCCGGGCCGCGGCCGATCCCTGCTCTTCGCCGTAGTGGGCGATCAGGTGGTACCGGGCCGCGGCGTCGGTGCGGGCTTGCAGGCCGGTCACGATCTTCAGGTGTGCGGGGTTGGCGAGGAAGTGCTCGGCAACGGCAGCGGCGAGCTCGGCCAGGCGCGGGTCGTCCGGCTCCCATGCCGTGGCTTGGATTGCGTGCTTGCTCAACGCGACGAAGCGGGGGTCGTCGAGGGCGTGCTCGACATGGGTGAGGAAGTCGCCGAATCCCTCGGGGACCAGGGCCCTGGCCAGCACCCAGCCCTCCCTGGTGGCCGCCACCTCCTCCGCGGGGACGCCGAGGCCGGACAGCCGCTCCAGCAGCGCCACGGCGCGGTCGGGCAGCAGGGCCCGGTCTCCGTCTGCGAGCCGGTGCAGCATGTCACGGCGCGCGATCAGCTCCTCGATCCGTTCGGTGAGCTGCCGCTCGACGTCGGCGAGCGCGGCGGCGAACTGGGCGGCGTCGGCGTCGATCATTGGCCCGATCTCGGCCAGCGGCACCCCGGCGGCGGCCAGCGTCCGGACCTGCACCAGCCGCAACAGCTCGGCCGATCCGTACCTGCGGTAGCCGGAGCCGTCGCGTTCTGGCTCCTTCACCAGGCCGAGCTTGTGGTAGTGCCGCACCGTCTTGACGGTGACGCCGACGAATGCCGCCGCCTGCCCGATCGTGACTCCGTTCATCGGCTAAATCCTGCCTTGTGCTCGAGCTCGGCGACAAGGCAGACCCCAGCCGAGCAGGTGGCCCCCAATTCACGTTCTCCCTGATGCACGACCGGAAGGGGTCGCCTCTGAAGGCGTACGGGTCACAGGTGTTCAGTCCGCCGGCTGAGCCGGATCGGCCTGCTCGCCGCAGAACACCTCGTTGACGAGCCTTTGCTGGGCGTTCTGGACCGTTGTCGCTATGGACATGTCGGCGTCGTCCACCCAGTTCAGTACGGCGGTCATGGTTTTGCTGCCGTCGGGTGTGCTGTACATCAGCGTCGTGGAGCCGACCGTGCCGCCGTTGTGGGTGATGACGGTGCCGCCGCAATCCGTTTTCTGGACGATCACTCCCAGCCCGTACTCGAAGTTCGGGATGCCCGTGGCGCGCGGGGTGCACATCTCGGCCAGCAGTGCGGTCGGCAGGAGCTTGCCGCCTATCAGCGCAGTGATGAACGTGTGCAGGTCCTGGCTGGTCGAGATCATGTCACCGCCGGTGGAGACCCAGGAGGGGTTGTGGCGGGTGATGTCGATCGTCTTCTGCCGGCCGGCATCCTCGTAGCGGTAGTAGATGTGGGTGTGTGGCTCAGGGATCTCCGGCGAGGCGTCCGGCACCACCGTGCCCGACAGCCCGAGCGGCCCCAGGATCCGTTGCTGCATCTCCTCGGCGAGCGAGCGGCCGGTGACCTTTTCGATCAGCAGCCTGGCCAGCACGTAGTTGGTATTGGAATAGCTCCAGCCCGTCCCCGGCTCGAACCGGGCCGGCTTGGACAGCGCCAGTCGTACCAGCTCCTCGGGCCGGTAGGTGTGGAACCGGTTGTCCACCCACTCCTTGCCCGTGGTGCCGTAGGGCACGGGGATCCCGTGCACGATCGACCCGTCGTCGTAGACCTCGCCGGTGAAGTTGAACAGCCCGCTGGTGTGCTGCAACAGCATCCGCACCGTGATCCGCTCGTCCAGCCCGAACTCGGGCAGGTAGTCGGCCGCCGGGGTGTCCAGCTCGATCTTGCCCTCGGCCACCAGCTGCAGCACCAGGGTCGCGGTGAAGGTCTTGGTGTTGCTGCCGATCCGGGCATGCCCGTTGACCGGCGGCTTGGCGGTCCCGCCCAGCTCGGCCACCCCGGCGCTGCCGGCCCACGCGCCCCGCTCATCGTTCACCCGCAGCGACACCCCGACGAAACCGGACTTTACGATCTCCTCGATCGCCTTCTGCAGCTCCGGGCGATCCTGCCCGGCCGCAGCTTCCGGCACGACCCCGCTGTCCGCAGCGGCTGCCCTGGCGGCGTCGAGGGCTTCGGTGATCTTGCGGGCCATCTCGGCCGTGGCGGGGCTCGGCCGGCCCTGGTGCATCTGGGCGGTTTCGACAGCGACGAGGACGGTGCGGCGGAAGTTGCCGGCCTCGGCCGGATCCTGCTGCTTCAGCAGGTTCATGGCTGCGGTCAGGGCCGGCAGCACGCGGTCGGCGATCTCGGCCACGGACTTGCCGGTCAGGTCCTTGCTCTTGGGGTAGTCGGCGAGCACGTGCCCGATCAGGCCGGTGGCCGAGCCCAGCGCGATGCCACCGTTGGTGGCGATCTTGTGAGGCTTGCCGGCGGCACCGGCCGCGGCCATCAGCGACACGGCGCCGTACGCGGCAATCCGCAGGGTGCTCTTGTCCTGGTCGGAAAGGGTGATGGACATGGTGGTTTGCTCCTACAAATCTGTTATGTCCGGTCGGCGTCGCGCCGCTGCGCCGAGCTTCCACCCTGACCCAAGGTCAACCTCAACCGTGATCTAACTCACAGCTGCATTGAGGTTCGAGACAGTCCCCCCGCCGGGCGGCAGTCGCATCTCGCGCGGGAGGTCCGGTGGTGTTCCGTAAGGCGATCCCCCACCGGAACACCAGCCGCCCGGGCAACCGCCCCAGGTCGGGGTGTTCCGTATAGGTGTTCCGCGAACCGTTCCGGTCAAGGCCCCCGCGTGGGAACCTTTGGGATGTCCTTCGCGTCCTATGCATCATGCATAAGATCGTGACCGCAGCCATCACCGGAGTCGGCATCCTCATCTTTTCGTCCGCCTGTACCACGACAGCCGTGACTGCTTCCCAGGAGTCATGCACGTTCACCTGGTCCAACATCGACGACCGTGACGTCCTCACCGCGGTCTCCGAAGCGAGAACGTTGGCAAAAGGCGAGAAGTGGGTCCCGTCCATGCAGGTGCTGCGGTCGGGCGTCGCGCAGGTGACCGGGGTGAAGCTCGACAACCCGCAGACGGCGATCACGTCGTTGGGCAAGCGGGTCAGCCAGTCGTTGGCACCGATCGGCCAGATGTATCCGTCCAAGGGCCGTCACGGTGAAAACTCTTTCGGTGCCGCGGGACGGTATGTCGTCTACCAGGTGGCGCGTCACCTGGTAGACGCTGACTTCGTCGTGGAGTGCGGCGGGAAGCGGCTCGGCTCGGGACACGCCACCTCCTGGCAGTCCGGCGACTCCGGCGGGACAGCGGAGTGTGACGTCAAGACGGGGGACGAGAACCGCATTGCCCGCATGGCGCTCGAGCTGGCCTGCTAGGAGTCCCGGTCCTACTTTGCGGCTCGCCGGGGCTACAGGAGTTCCAGGCCAACCCGACGCGAACCGTCGCCATCCCCGCACAAGATCATTCTCATCGATAACGGCTGTTCCCCGGTTCCTCAACCCCGGTACCGGACACCCGGCCGCGGCCGCCCGGGAATCTGAGCACCAGGACGGAGGCCAGGACGAGAGCGGCGGTCTGAAGGGTGAGCTGCACCGCGTAGTTGATCTCCTGAGTGGGGAACGCGCCGCTGCTCAGGTAGATCGAGGTATGTACGCCCACAGCCATCCACACCGCTCCCGTTCGCGCCCGAGCCGCCCCGCACAGCAGCCCGAGCGCGGTGGCCTGTACGACATAGAGGATCTTCTCCGCGATCCCCGAGGCGGGGCTGCTCGACAGGATGTGGATCGCGCCGAAGGACAGCGTGGTGATCGCCAGAACGGCGCGGGGGCTGAGCCGGTCGGACAGCGTGTCGTACAGATGGCCGCGGAACAGCAGCTCCTCCGGGAACGAGGCCCTCAGCATGATCAGGACGATGGCGAGCGGGAGCATGAGGGGCGACTCGATCGCCGCTGGTTGCCAGGTCGCCGCGCCCGCCCAGACGGACACGGCGTTGCCCGCGAGGAGGGCGGCCAGGCCCACCGCCATGCCAAGCAGCGCCTGGGGCAGGGCCCGCCAGGTCAAGGTCATCCCGAGGCCGGACCACGGGCGGTGGCTCACGAAGCGCCGATAGACGTAAAGGAGGAGGAGCACCAGCACCGTGATCAACGGGGCCACTGCCTGAGAGCCGTCGAACAGGACGTTGCTGATCGCGGCGACTCCGAATATGGCGGCGAACAGCATCGCGATCGTGACGAGGGCAGCACCGAGAATTCGCATGGCGGCACGCTAGAACCCGCTCGTCGCCCCGCACATCGAGCATGGGGTAGATCCGGACATGACCGAAGTACCGTGTCGCTGGGGGGATGCCCGGGGGTGGGCGGCCGCGTAGGGTCCCCAGATGTGATGTTTCGCGACCCCGGTCGGCCTGCCCTGCTGTCGGTGGTGTTCTGGTCGGTCTTCGCGACGGTCCTGGTCGGCGGCGTCGGGTCCGCCGTGGAATCCACCACCGGATCTGCCGCCGGATGGCCGCGCCTCGGGCTCTTCGCCGCTCTGATGGCGCTGGTGGCGGTGCTCTGGCTGGTCATGCCGTGGAGCCCCGGCGCGAGCCCCGTGCGCAAGCTGGCCGCCCCGGGACTGCTGGTGACGATCTTGTTCGTCGGTCAGTTCCTGAGCGGGTGGCACATCGCGCTGGTGTTCGTCGCGATGGTGAACCTCGCCTTCGTGTACGACATGCGCCGCGCCATCGTGATCACGGCGATCTACCTGCTCTCCGTGGGCGCGTCCATCCTGGTGCTGTTCGGCGCCACCTGGCGCGAAGTGCTCGACCAGGTCATGCCGATGACGCTGCTCGCCGTCTTCTCCCTGGCCATGACCTCCGCCCTGCTCGAGGCCGGGCGGCAGCGCGCGGCGGCGCAGCGGCTGATCGAGCGGATCAGGGAGCTGGCCGTGGCCGAGGAACGCGCCCGGATGGCCAGGGACATGCACGACTCGATCGGGCACCAGCTCACCGTGATCAAGATCAACCTGGAGAACGCCGAACGCTATCGGGAGCGGCGTCCGGAACTGATCTGGGAGGAGGTGCGCCAGGCCAAGGAGATGACCGTGCGGGCGCTGGCCGAGGCGCGGCGCTGGGTGCGCGCGCTGCGCCCCCTCGCCCTGGACGGCCAGCTCGGCAGCACCGCGCTCGGCCAGCTGGCCCGGTCCTTCGAGGGCACCGGCATCGAGGTCGGCTTCACGGTCGACGGGCTCGAACGCCGCATCGACCCCGACTCCGAGCTGGTCCTCTACCGCGTACTCCAGGAAGGTCTCACCAACGCGCTGCGGCACGCCGAGGCCCGCCGGGTGCGTGCCCGCCTGAACTTCGGCGAGGATCGGGTGGTGCTGACGATCGACGATGACGGCAAGGGCGCGGCGCGCGCGGCCGGGTTCGGCCTGTCCTCGCTGGCCGAGCGGGTGCGGGCCGTCGGCGGTAGCTTCCTGGCGGCCAACGCCCGCGACGGCGGGTTCGAGCTGCGGGCCGAGGTGCCGGTGGCCCGGCCATGATCCGCGTACTGCTCGTGGACGACCAGGAGCTCATGCGCCGCGGACTGCGCAAACTGCTGGAGATCGAGGACGGGATCGAGGTGGTGGGCGAGGCCGCCGACGGCCGGGAGGCACTGGCCGCCGTGCCGGCCTGCGCCCCCGACGTGGTGCTCGTGGACGCCAGGATGCCGCGGATGGACGGGGTCGAGCTGACCGCCCGGCTCGCCGCCGAGCACCCGAGCGTCGCCGCGCTGGTGCTCAGCACCTTCGAGGAGGACGCGTACATCTTCGGCGCGCTGCGCGCCGGAGCGTGCGGTTACCTGCTGAAGGACTGCTCGCCCGAGGAACTGGTCGACGGCATCCGCAAGGCGTACGAGGGCGAGACCGTGCTCGACGGACCCGTGGCCGCCCGGCTCGTGGCCGAGCTGCGCGGGCAGCCGCGCGAGCCGAGCCGCTTTCACGGCCAGGAGCTCCTGTCGAGCCGGGAACTCGAGGTGGCCAGGATGATCGCGGTGGGTGCGACCAACCGGGAGATCGCCGCCCGGCTGTTCATCACCGAGGGGACGGTGAAGAACCACGTGTCGAGCATGCTGCGCAAACTGGGCCTACGCGACCGCACCCAACTCGCCCTGCACCTGTCCAGAGCGTAAGAGACCTTTCAGGAGTCGCCGAACTCCAGGTCCAGTGCCCGGGTGAAGTCGGCCACCGCCTCCTCGTGCCGCTCCATCTCCTGCAGGACCTCGCCCCGCACCCGGTACGCCCAGATGTAGTCCTCGTCCAGTTCGATCGCCCGGTCCAGGTCCTTCACCGCTCCCTCGTTGTCGCCCATCTCGCTGAGCACCGCCCCACGGCTGCCCAGTGCCCGGTCGTTGTCCGGGTCGAGGTCGATGGCCCGGTTCAGGTCGGCCAGGGCCTCGTCGTAGCGGTCGACCATGCGCAGGGCCTCGCCGCGCCTGCTGAACGCCCGTACGTACTCGGGCTCCACCTCCAGCGCCCGCGTGTAGTCGTCGATGGCCTCGGTGTACAGGTGCATGCGCTGGTAGAGCTCGCCTCTGGCCAGCCACGAGTACGCCAGTTCCTCGTTCAGGGCGATGATCTTCGCGTGCTCCTCCAGCGCCTCGTCCAGGCGGCCGAGATCGGCGAGGGTGTCCGCCTTCGCCTCTAGGATCCACAGCGATTCGGGCGAGAGGGTGAGCGCGTGCTCGAAGTCGGCCATGGCCTCCTCGAAGCGGCCGAGCGAGGCGTACGCCTGGCCGCGCGAGCCCAGGGCGTACCCGCTGTCCGGCTCCAGCCGCAGCGCCTCGTCGAAGTCGGACAGCGCGGCCTCATAGCGCTCGATGATCCGGTGGCTCTCACCCCGCAGCCGCCAGGCTCGGGCATTGTCCGGCACGAGCGCGATCGACTCCGTAAGATCGGCGATGGCGGCGTCGTGTCTCGACAGCGCGATGTACGACTCGGCCCGGCTGCGCAGCACCGAGGCCCGAGACTGTGCGGCAGCCTCGGAAAGCTCCGGCTTTTCGTTGATCCCCTCGCTCATGATGGGAATCTATCTAACTAAATCTGGATGATGGCCGCCTTTTCCCGGGTGTATTCGAGGACCGAGTCGTGCCCGTAGCCGCTGTCCTTCACGCCGCCGAACGGCAGCCCCGGCGGCATCTGCCGGAAGGTGTTCACCCACACCGTCCCGCTCCGCAGATCGCGGATGAACCGGTGGGCGCGGCGCAGGTCACGCGTCCACAGACCGGCCGCCAGCCCGTACGGCGAGTCGTTGGCGATCGTCAGCGCCTCCTCGTCCGTATCGAACGGGATCGCCACCGCCACGGGTCCGAAGATCTCCTCCTGGCAGATGCGCAGCGCGTTGTCACCGGTCGTGTAGAGGGTGGGCGCCACCCAGTAGCCGCCGGGCAGATGCGGCACCACCTCGGTGCCCGCCCGGCCCCCGAACACCAGCTCCGCGCCCTCCTTCTCGGCCAACTCCAGGTAGGAGACGACGCGCTCGTACTGGCCGGCCGACACGATCGGGCCCATCGTGGTCGCCAGGTCGAGCGGGTCGTCCAGGATGAGGCTCTCCGCGATCTGCCGGGTACGCTCCAGCACCTCGTCCCAGACGGACCGGTGGACCAGGATCCGCGAACCGGCCACGCAGACCTGCCCGGCGTTGCCGGTGAAGATGGAGTTCACGGTGATGCCCTGGGCGGCCGCCTCCAGATCAGCATCAGGGAAGACGATGTTTGGCGACTTGCCGCCCAGCTCGAAGGTCATCGGCTTGAGCGAGTCGGCGGAGGCCCGGGTGATGGCCTGGCCGGTGGCCGTCGAACCGGTGAGGCTGATCTTGCCGACGCCCCGGTGCCGTACCAGGGCGTCGCCCACCTCCTCGCCCAGGCCGCTGACGATGTTCAGCACCCCGGGCGGGAACACCTCCGCCAGCAGCTCGCCCAGCCGCAACACCGACACGCTCGCCTGCTCGGCGGGCTTGACGATGACGGTGTTGCCGGCCGCGAGGGCGAAGGCGGCCTTCGCGGAGAACGTCGAGATGGGGGAGTTCCACGGGATGATGCAGACGGCCACGCCGTACGGCTCGCGCCGCGTCAGACCCAGGGCGTCGGGCCCCAGGATGACGGTGTCGCCCTTGACCGCGTCCAGGCACTGGCCCGCGGCGAGCTGCCACAGGTGCGCCATGCCCGGCAGGTCCTTCTTGAGCGTGTCGCGCAGGATCCTGCCGTTGTCGCGCGTCTCCAGCCTGGCCAGTTCCTCGGCGTGCTGGGCGAAGAGCTCGGACACCTTGCGCAGGAAGTGCGCCCTGCCCAGCGCCGGCATGGCCGACCAGCGGGGGAACGCCTCCTGGGCGGCCGCCACGGCCGCCTCGGCGTCCTTGGGGCCGCTCGCCGGGATCCTGGTCCACACCTCGCCGGTGGCCGGGTTGACGGAGTCCATGGTCTTACCGTCGGCGGCCGGGACGAGCTTGCCGCCGATCAAGTTGCGATAGTCAGCCACGTGGCCAAGCATATGCTTGCTTGCCTTGAACGGGCTAGCGGGCACGGGCTAGCGGGTTGGGGTCCCATGGGCGGACTGCCTTCGGCGGGAGGCTCGCTACGGCTGTGGGATGCCGAGGTCCGAGGGGCGTTGGGCTGGGGTGGGGTGCTTGGCGAGGTCGGGGTCGAGTTGTTCCAGCAGTCGCTGGACCAGGGCCGCCCGGCGTACGCGCTCCCGGCCCAGCTCGCGGGGCACCGCGCCGAGGTGGGCGCCGGACGGGTAGATGTTCGGCGCGTTCCGCAGGCCCATCTTCAGGTAGACCGGTGCCGTCGCCCGGACGATCTCCACCGCTTCGTAGAAGCGGACGAACCCGCCCTGGTCATCGGGTACCTCCAGATACAGGTCGATCGGCAGGCCGGTGGCGGCGCGGATCTCGGCCAGGTGCGGGACGGTCAGGTCGGTGCCGACGTTGAGCGTGCTCGCCCCGAGCCGTTCCAGGATCGTGGCGGTGGGGCCGTTGGTGAGCGGCAGGAGTACGGAGGTCTTCAGCACCAGGGAGGACGGGAGCGCGCCGTCGGCCTTCATCGTGGTGAGCACCTCCAGCGTGCCGAGATCGCCGACGAGCAGGCTGCGGATGCCCAGCTCGCAGGCCCGCAGCGCGTCGGCCACGCAGGCGGCGACCATCGCGTTGCCCCGGGCCGCGGCGCCGACCGCCTGGGTCACCTTGGCCTGGCCGCCGGTGTCCCAGGCGGCGCGCGGGCCGAGGAACAGGTTGATCTCGATGCCGCGCTCGGCGCCGATGCGCGCCATGCGGGTGATCTCCGCGTCCGACAGCATCATCACGCCGCTGCCCTGCGAGGTCCGGTGCACGGGTACGTTCAGCAGATCCGCCTCCGCGACGACGGCCTCCAGGACCTCCGGCCCCTCCACGCTGGGAATCTCGAACCGGTACGGAGCGCCGTCCGCGAACCGGGCCACGGAGGGGGCGGGGGCGGTCACCACCGGGTGCCCCAGGCGAGCCATCAGGGCGTGCAGGTCGGCAAGGGTGGTCATCGGTCAGCTCTCCTCGTAGATGCTCTCGACTCGTAGACGATCTCGGCGCGACCGAGAGTGGTGCGGCGGCCCTGGTCGTCCTCGCCCCACAGTTCGAGCTCCGCCCGCTCGCCGTCGGTCGAGACCACCCGGCCGCGGCACGTGTGCGGGCGGTCGCGGAAGTCCATGCCCCGGTAGCTGACCTCCAGTACGGCCAGGCGTCCGCGCCCGTCCAGCCATCGGGTGACCAGCCGGCCCAGGTAGGCGGCCTTGAGCAGGCCGTGGACCGCCAGGTCCGGGTGGCCGAGCGCGTGGGCGAAGTCGAGATCGTAGTGCATGTCGTAGAAGTCGCCCGAGGCTCCGGCATACTCCACCAGCCTGCGCAGCGTGGTGGTCTCCGTCAGGGGTGGGAGATCGGTCATGAAAGGCCCTTATTTCCGGATGCGGGTGCCGACGTGTCTGACCACCAGCTCGCCGTCCGGCCGGATGAACTCGGTCTCGAACGTGAGCAGCGCCATCGGCCCCGCAGAGCCGTACTTCTCGACGACGCCGGTGAAGCGCGGCCGGGACCTGATCGCGTCACCCGGCCGGAGCGGTGCGTGGTACTCGAACCGGTCCCCGCCGTTGAGCCATCCGTCGCCGTAGGAGGCGGCGGTGGGCAGCGAGGGCGGCTCGTCGAGGAAACAGGCGGTGAACGTCGCAGGCACCTCATCATCGGGCCCGGTGTCGAGACCGATGGCGTGCTGATACGCCGCCAGGTGGCGATGCTCCACCACGTCCTCCCGCGACGGCCCCGTCCACCCGATCGCGGCCCTGAGCTCCGCTAGACGATCACTCATTCCGTTCCTTCCTGAAGATCCTTCCCGAAGATTCCTTCCTGAGGCGGTGCAGCCAGGCCAGCGACTCGGGCGAGTGCCCGCCGACCTGGTCCTCGATGCCGTCCAGGAACGCCATGTCCCCGTGCGCGGCCAGCTCCCGGTGTACCTCCTCCGGATCCCCGGCCTCGATCACGCCCAGCAGGCGGCGGTGCCGGTGCCAGTCCTCGACCAGTGACTCGTCCGACGCCCGCGCCTGCCGGTTCATGCCCATGCACAGCAGCATCTGGAACTGGATCGACCGGTACGCCTCCTCCAGCCGCCGATGCCCGGACAGCCCGATCACCGAGCTGTGAAAGTCGACCGCCCGCTCCAGCACGCCCAGCCAGTCGCCCGCCTGCGCAGCCTCGCCGTGCTTGTGCAGCGCGGCGTGGCAGCGTTCGAGCCGAGCGGCGGAGCGGACCGGAACGCCCAGGTCCACGGCCATCCGCTCGAGTTCGCGGCGGAGTGTGACGATCTCGTAGATGTCGTGCAGCGTGAGCTGGGTGACGAAGGCGCCGCGTCGCGGCAGCTGGGTGATCAGCCCCTGCTGTTCCAGCACCCGCATGGCCTCGCGCAGCGGCGGCCGGCTGACGCCGAGTTCCTGGGTGAGCTGGTTCTCCACCACCCGATCTCCGGGGCGGAGTGTGCCGCCGAGAAGCATGCGCATCAACGCCTCGGTGGCGAGCTGGACCATACTGGGGGGTGCCTCGATGCGCATCGTGGTCTCTCTTGTCATAGGCGATCAGTGTCTGACGCCATAGTGCCGAAGAAGTTCCGGCCGAACCCTTGTCTAGCGGAGTTGTCTTCTGTAGACAATAGTCCATCCCCGGCCGAAGTGAGGTTTTTGTAACACTATGACTGCTCCGCTGTCAGGCATCCGTGTCGTCGAGGTGGGCGCCTTCATGGCCGCCCCGTTCGCCGCCATGCAGCTCGCCGACCTGGGCGCCGACGTCGTCAAGGTCGAGAACCCAGCCGGGGGCGACCAGGTACGGGCGATCGGCCCGTTCGTGGCCGGGCACAGCTCGCCGTTCGCCCGGATCAACAGGAACAAGCGCTCCGTCGCGCTCGACCTGAAGTCGCCGGGCGGCGTGGCGGCGCTGCGTCGCCTGGTGGAGACGGCCGACGTTCTCGTGGAGAACCTCCGGCCGGGCGCCATGCGCAGGCTCGGCCTCGGGTACGACGACCTCAAGAAGGTCAACCCCAAGCTCGTCTACGTCTCCGCCTCCGGCTGGGGACAGGACGGGCCGCTGGCCGGCCTGCCGGGGCTGGACATCATGGCCCAGGCCCGTGGCGGCCTGATGAGCGTGACCGGGCCGCCCGGCGGAGACCCCGTCAAGGTCGGCGTGCCCATCGCCGATCTGGTCTGCGGCCTGTACGGGGCGCTCGGCGCGGTCTCCGCGCTGCACGCCCGCGAGCTGACCGGTGAAGGCCAGCATGTGGACGTGTCGCTGCTGGAGTCGGCCGTGTCGTTCGCGATCTGGGAGGCGGGCAAGTTCTTCGCCACCGGCGAGGTCAGCGGCCCCCTCGGCTCCGCGCACCAGAGCACCGCCCCCTACCAGGCCGTCCGCACCTCCGACGGCTGGTGCACGGTCGGCGCCGTCACCCCCAAGACCTGGCACGGCTTCTGCGCCGCGCTCGGACTGACCGCCCTGCTCGACGACGACAGGTACGGCGACGCCCACGACCGGCACGGGTTACGGCACGAGCTGATCCCCGCCATCGAGGCCGTCACCACCACGCGGACCACGGCCGAGGTCGTGGCCGCCCTCGACGCGCACGGCGTACCGTGTGCCCCCATTTCCGACTACTCCCAGGTGTTCAACGACGAGCATCTGGACCGGCGGCGGTTCTTCTGGGACGCGGAACACCCCGGTATGGGCCCCGTACGCCAGCTCGGCTCGGCCATGCGCTTCTCGGCCACCCCCACGGAGCGCGGGGCCGCCGGGCCGCTGCTCGGCGCGGACACCGTCGCGGTGCTGCGCGAGTGCGGCCTGCCCGAGCAGGAGATCGACCGGCTGCTCGCCGAAGGCGTCGCGGCTCAATCCCCCACCCCCTTGGAGAGTTCATGAGTGACCAGCCGGCCCCTGGCGCGAGCGCCGTCCTCACCTGGGTCGTCGAGGAACGGCACTGCACCCGCCGCGGCGACTACGACATCTTCTCCACGCCGAACCTGGTCCACCTGCTGGAGGACGCCGCGATCGAGGCGCTGGCCCCGTACCTGAACGACGGCCAGGGCAGCGTCGGCAGCAAAGTGGACATCGCGCACGTGGCGCCCACGCTCAAGGGCGACTCGGTGACCGCGACGGCCACGGTCACCGAAGTGGACCGGCGGCGGGTCACGTTCGCCGTGACCGCCGAGGACGGCAACGGCACGATCGGCGCGGGCACTCACGAGCGCTTCGTCATCGACGTCGCCAAGTTCACCGCCAAGCTCGCGGAGCTCCGGTCATGAGGGGCGTACTTCCCAAAAAGGCCGTGGCGCTGCTGGCCGTACTGCTGGCGACAGCGTGCAACGGCAGCGGCGCCGCCGACGCCGGAGGGGCGTGGAAGCCGCGCGGGGACGTACGGATGATCGTGCCCTTCAGCGCCGGAGGCGGCAGCGACCTGGCGGGCCGGGCCATCGCGGGCGCGCTGGAGAAGGCCGAGCCGGGCCTGAAGGTCACGGTGGAGAACCGCGAGGGCGGCTCCGGCGCGGTCGGCTACTCGGCGTTGCTCGGCAAGAAGGGCAACGGCAGCTACCTGCTCGCCACCGAGAACGCCATCCTCTCGCTCCCGCTCAGCGGCCAGGTGACCTTCAGCCGCAAGGACTTCACCCCCATCGCCAAGCTGGCCGAGGACGGCGGCATCCTCGTGGTCAAGAAGGACGCGCCCTACAAGACCTGCGCGGACGTGGTCGCCGCGGCCAAGAGCGGGCGCGTCAGTGTGGGCATGTCCGGCGCGTACGGCGTGGACAACGTGATCTTCACGATGATCGAGCAGAAGACCGGGGTGAAGTTCCAGCGGGTGCCGTTCGAGTCGGGCGGCGAGCTCGTACCGGCCGTGCTCGGCGGGCAGATCCAGGTCGCGCTGCTGAACCCGGGCGAGGTGATCGGCCAGCTCAAGTCCGGCGACCTCCGGGGCCTGTGCGTGACCACCGACAAGCGCTACACCTACCCCGAGTTCGCCGAGCTGGGCACCGCCAAGGAGCAGGGCATAGATGTCTCGTACGTTCAGTTCCGCGGCTTCCTCGCGCCCGGCGGGCTGGACGAGCGGGAGGCCGCCTACTGGCAGGAGGCGGCGAAGGGCGTCGCCAAGACCGCCGAGTTCCAGAGGTGGCTCAAGGACAACTACCTGCAGCAGGCGGAGCTGTACGGGCCCGCGTTCGGCACCTACCTGGAGCAGCTCGACACCGCGCTCGCCCCGGTGCTGAAGAAGTCGTCATGAGACGCCTGGTCCAGGGGGAGGCGGCCGTGTGGGCGCTGCTGACCTGCCTGGCGCTGGGGATGGCGGCGGCCTCCTTCGGCTTCGGGATCACCAGGGAGGGCGGGCAGGTCGGGCCCGGGTTCCTGCCGCTGGTGAGCGGGGTGCTGCTCGCCGGGCTCTCCGCCGCCGCCCTGGTCGGGACGCTGCGCCGGACCGCTGCCGAGCAGCCGGTGGAGCAGGCGGCGCGGCGGCGGGTGCGGACGTTGTGGATCGTGTTCGCGATGCTGCTCGCGGCGCTGCTCCTGGTGCCGGTGACGGGGTTCCTGGTGGCGTTCGGGCTGCTGGTGTTCGCGGTGTCGGCCTTCGTCGAGCGGCGGCGGCCGGTGCCCGCCCTCGTGGTCGCCGTCGTCGCGACGCTGGTCATCTACGCGGTGTTCGTCCTGTTCCTGAACGTGCCGCTGCCCGGCGGCCCGCTCGGGATCGGAGGCGAGGGCTGAATGCTGGACAACCTGCTCATGGGGTTCGGCGCGGCGCTGACCCCGGCCAACCTGCTCTGGTGCTTCGTCGGCGTCCTCGCGGGCACGATCATCGGGCTGCTGCCCGGTCTGGGCTCGACGACGGGTGTGGCCGTACTGCTGCCGCTGACTCTCTCGTTCGAACCGCTGACCGCGCTCATCATGCTCGCGGGCATCTACTACGGCGCGCAGTACGGCGGGACGATCACCTCCGTGCTGATCTCCACGCCCGGCGAGGCGGCCAGCGTGGTGACGGCGATCGACGGCTACCAGATGGCCAGGAAGGGCCGGGCAGGCGCGGCGCTGTCGATCGCGGCCATCGGGTCGTTCGTGGCGGCCATCATCTCGCTGATCCTGCTGGTCGCGATGGCCCCGCCGTTCGCGAAGCTGGCTCTGGACTTCGGCCCGCCGGAGAACCTGGCCGTCATGGTGCTCGGCCTGGCGACCATCGTCAGCTTCTCCGGCGGCGCGCGGACACGCGGGCTGGCCATGGCGGTGCTCGGCGTGCTGCTGGCCACCGTGGGCGTCGACGCGGCGACCGGACTGCCCCGCTACACCTTCGGTGACGTGGACCTGCTGTCCGGCCTGCCGTTCGTCCAGGTCATGATCGGGCTGTTCGCCGTGGGGGAGGTGCTCTTCCAGATCAGGCAGGGCGCGGCCGAGCCCATCCGCGCGCGGTTCAGGGATCTGATGATCACCAGGGCGGAGCTGTCGCGGTCCAAGGGCGCCATCCTCCGTGGGAGCGTGATCGGCTACCTGCTCGGCTGCCTGCCGGGCGCGGGCTCCACGCTGGCCTCCTTCCTGGCGTACGGCGTGGAGAAGCGCGTCTCACGGCACAAGGACGAGTTCGGGCACGGCGCGATCGAGGGTGTGGCCTCGCCCGAGAGCGCCAACAACGCAGCCGCCAACGCGAACTTCGTGCCCACCCTCGCCCTCGGCATCCCGGGCGGCGCGACCACGGCGGTGCTGCTCGGGGCGTTCACGATGTACGGGATCCAGCCGGGGCCGCTGCTCTTCGAGGAGCAGCCGGAACTGGTGTGGGGACTGCTGGCGTCGTTCTTCATCGGGAACGTGCTGCTGCTGATCCTGAATCTGCCGCTGGCGCCGCTGTTCGCGCAGATGCTGCGCATCCCGTACGCGTACCTGTATCCGCTGATCCTGGTGACCAGTTTTGTCGGGGCGTACTCGATCGACAACAACATGTTCAGCGTTTGGGTGGTGTTCGCATTCGGTCTGGTCGGATATTTCATGAAGAAGTTTGATCTGCCGATGGCGCCGCTCGTGCTGGGGCTGGTGATCGGGTCGCTGTTCGAGAAGGCGCTGGTGCAGACGTCCGCGATGGGCGACGGCGACCTGACGATCATCTTCACCCGGCCGATCGCGCTCGTAGTGCTGGCACTCGCCGTCCTGCTGGCGGCCGGACCCGCGCTATCGAGGCTGGTCCGCCGCAAGGTTTCCGATAAGGAGAAGGTATGAGCGAGCTCCTGGTCTCGACCGACGGGCCCGTGCTGCGGGTCGTCTTCAACCGGCCGGACCAGCACAACGCGCTGACCTGGGGCATGTGGGAAGGGCTGCACGACGCCTGCGAACAGGCCGACTCCGACCCGGACATCAGGCTCCTGGTGCTCTCGGGCGCGGGCGGGCGGGCCTTCGTCGCGGGCACCGACATCTCCCAGTTCGCCACGTTCACCAGCGGCGAGGACGGGATCGCGTACGAGCGCAAGGTACAGCGCGTCATCGACCGGCTGGAGCGCGTCAAGGTGCCGACCGTGGCCGTGGTGCAGGGCTACTGCGTGGGTGGCGGGCTGGTCGTGGCCGCCGCCTGCGATCTGCGCCTGGCCGTACACGGGGCGCGGTTCGGCGCCCCGATCGCCAAGACGCTCGGCAACTGCCTGTCGATGAACACCTACTCGCTGCTGCTCCACCACCTCGGCCCCGCGCGCACGCTCGACATGCTGCTGCGGGCGCGCATGTACACCGCCGAGGAGGCACACGCGGCCGGCTTCACCGCCGAGCTCTGCGCGCTGGACGACCTTCCGGCACGGCAGGCCGAGGTGGAGGAGCGGTTGCTGGGGCACGCGCCGCTGTCGATGTGGGCCGCCAAGGAGGCGGTCAGGCGGCTACGCGTGGCGAACCTGCCCGAGGGGGACGACATCGTGGCGACGGTCTTCGGCAGCGACGACTTCCACGCGGCCGTCCCTGCCTTCCTGGCCAAACAGAAACCCCACTGGCAGGGACACTGACGGGGTTACCGGCGGGTGAGGCCTAAGATCGGGGCATGGAGCTGGCCCCCGGAGTGCATGTCGCCATCACCGATCGCCACGGGGGCGTGAGCGCCGCGCCATACGCGTCGCGCAATCTCGGCGGGCTGGTCGGTGACGACCCCGAGGCGGTGCGCGCCAACCGGGCGGGTGTCGCGGCCGAGCTGGGTGTGCGGGCCGTCGTGTTCATGCGGCAGGTCCACAGCGCCGACGTCGCCTACGTCAGCGAGCCGTTCGGCGCCGACGCGCCGCCGCTCGACGGCGTCTTCACCACCGAGCCGCGGCTGGCGCTCGCCTCGCTGGGCGCCGACTGCCCGGCCGTGCTCGTCGCCGACCCGGTCGCGGGCATGGTGGCCGCCGCCCACTCCGGCCGTCCGGGCACTGAAGCGGGCATCGCGACCGCCCTGGTCGAGGCGATGACGGCCAAGGGCGCGGCACCCGGTCGGATGGTGGCGCTGATCGGGCCCGGCGCGTGCGGCCGCTGCTACGAAGTGCCCGCCGACCTGCGCGAACGGGTCGCGTCCCGGGTGCCGGAAACCTGGTCGACCACCTCGTGGGACACGCCCGCGCTGGACCTGCGGGCGGGCATCGAGGCTCAGCTGCGTACGGCGGGCGTCGCCGACGTACGACACGACGCCCGGTGCACGATCGAGTCGCAGGAGCTCTACTCCCACCGGCGCGAGCAGCCAGGCGGCCGCTTCGCCGGCCTCATCTGGCTCACCTGACCACCGACCCCCCAAGCCTCGCACCTCCCCGGGACCAGCACCCCACCTCTGGACCAGCACCCCCGAGACCTGCGCCCCCTGGAAGCCGCACCCCCGAGACCTGCGCCCCCGGGGACCCGCGCCCCCGGGACCTGCGGCCAGGATCGGCCGGGCGGCTGGGTCAGCCCTTGCCGTTGCCGGAGAAGATCCCGTTGACGACGATGATCGCGAACCAGATCGGCGCTATCACCCACATCTCCTTCTGGCCCATGATCACGGCCAATGTCAGGAGCGTGCCGAGAGCCATCGAGACGATCGCCAGAGCCAGCCGTTGGCCGTCGGCCGGCCGCTGCAGTTGCTGCTTGGCCTTCTTGCCCTTGGGATCTGCGGCGGCGAGCCGCTCGTCGACCCGCCGGTCGACCTCCTGCCCCATTTTGTCGAGGAACGACTCGACTATCGCATCCTCGAAATCGGGACCGAGGTCCCGTCGGGCGCCCACCGCCGCCCGCAGCTCATCACCGGTACTCATATGTCGAGATATAACGGGATAAAGGGCTATCGGGCAAGGATATCGTCAAGGTTGTACAAAACCGGCCTCTCTAGCTGCTCGTACGTACACGATTCCGGCGTGCGGTCCGGCCGCCACCGCCGCCACTGCGCGGTGTGTCGAAACCTGTCGCCTTCCATCTGGTCATAAGCCACCTCGATCACCAGCTCCGGCCGGAGCGGGATGAACGACAGGTCCTTCTTGGCGTTCCAGCGCGACACCGCGCCGGGCACCCGCTGCCCGCCGGTGGCGGGCCCGGCCGCCGGCTGCCCGACGGTGGCCGCCGCCTGCTCGGCCCAGTGGCCCCAGGGATGCTCGCCCAGCTCGGCGATGTACGGCTTGAGCTCCTCGACCAGCTCGGCACGGCGCGCCATCGGGAACGACGCCGCCACGCCCACGTGATGCAGCCTGCCGTCGTCGCCGTAGAGGCCGAGCAGGATCGAGCCCACGATCGGCCCGGTCTTGTGCTCGCGGTAACCGGCCACCACCACGTCGGCGGTGCGCTCGTGCTTGACCTTGAACATCGTGCGCTTGTCGGGGATGTACGGCTGGTCGCCGGGCTTGACGATGATGCCGTCGAGCCCCGCCCCCTCGAACATCTCGAACCACTCGCCCGCCTGCTCGGTGTTGGTCGTGACCGGGGTCAGCCGGATGGACCTGCCTTTCTCCGGGAAGATCTGCTCCAGTCGCGCCCGCCGCTCACTGAACGGCGCCTCCATCAGCGACTCGTCGCCCAGCGCCAGCAGGTCGAAGGCCACGAACGACGCGGGCGTCCGCTCCGACAGCATCGTGACCCGCGACTTCGCCGGATGGATGCGCTGCTGCAGCGCGTCGAAGTCGAGCTGCGACCCCTGCGGCAGCACGATCTCGCCGTCGACCACGCACCTGTCCGGCAATTCCGCCCTGACCGCCTCGACCAGCTCGGGAAAGTATCGGGTGAACGGCCGCTCGTTGCGGCTGCCCAGATAGACCTCGTCACCGTCGCGGAACACGATGCACCGGAACCCGTCCCACTTCGGCTCGTAGAACAGCGTGCCGTCCTGCTGGGGCATCTTCTTGACCGGCTTGGCCAGCATCGGCGCCACCGGCGGCCGCACCGGCAGATTGGGCACCGGCTCCGGCTCCTCTGCGACCGGCGCCTTGACCGGCGCTTCGACCGGCTCCCCGGCTGTCGCCTCGACCGGTGCCTCGGCGGGTGGTTGGGTGGGTTCGGTCATGTCGTCGACTCCCTCGTGTACTTGCAGAAGAGGACCCCCTCCTCCTCCAGCACCTGGCTGAGCCGCAGCTCGACCTGTGCCGCCTCGCCGTTGAGAACGCGCGCCGCCCCGCCCCCGACCAGCAGCGGGCTGATCGACAGGCAGAGCTCGTCGATCAGGTCGGCCGCCGCGAGCTGCCCGTTGAGCCGGGGGCCGCCCTCGCACAGGATCCGCGTCAGACCGCGCTCGTGCAGCTCGCGTACGGCCACCGACATGTCGACCCGGTCGCCGCCCGCCACCACGACGTCGGCCACCCGGGCGGCCTCGGCGCGGAGCTCGGCGGGCGCGGCCTCGCACGTGATGACGATCGTCCGGCTCACGGCCTCGGTGAACAGCGGACTGCCCAGATCGAGGTCGAGCCGGCGGGTGACCACCGCCAGGGGCGGAGCCGGCGGCCGGTCCCCCCGCAACTCCTTCCAGGAGTCACGTGGCTTGACCGCGCCGTACCCCTCGGTGCGCACGGTCGCGGCGCCCGCCATGACCACGTCGGCCAGCCCGCGCAGGATCCGGAAGATCCGCCGGTCGCCCTGGCTGGACAGCCCACCTGACAGGCCCTTCAGCCAGGCGGCCCCGTCGGCGCTGGCGACCATGTTGAGGCGCAGCCACGGCCGGTCCGCCGGGTAGGCGTAGGCCTGCTGAATATCTGGATCGTCCTGAATGTCGGGATGGATACGACGCACTCCTCTACCTTGGCACACGCCTCCGACAACCAGCCGGCGAAGGACCCGCGACGACGGCGCTGCGGCCCCAGACAGGGGACTGGCCGCCCGGCCTGCGCCCAGGGATAGCACTTTGGCGTATCTAGGGACGTACGCAGCGTGACGCGCATAACGTGGCGGCAGGGGAATCGGGCACTTGAGGGGAGAGCCCAGTGGGGTTGGTCGCCGCTGTTACATGGCTGTTCACCGCGCTCGTGGGGATCTACCTGCTCTACCTGTGGCTGTCGGGGGGTGGGCTGCGGCAACAGGCGGCGAAAGTAACGCGCTTCCCGGTGACGCTGATCTTCTCCCATCCGGTGCTGGGGGTGTCGGCGCTGGCCTGCTGGGTGGCCTTCCTGCTCACGGGCAACCGCGTGCTGGCATGGACGGCGTTCGGGGTCCTGGCGGCGGCGGCCCTGCTGGGCTTCGTGATGTTCACCCGCTGGCTGGGCGCGGGCCGCCACGCGCGGGGCGCGGAACGGCGCTTCCCGCTCCTCGCGGTGCTGCTGCACGGTTTGGCGGGCGTGGCGACCTTCGTCCTGGTCATCCTCACGGCAAGCGTCGCGGGCCTGCTCTGAGGCCCCGGCTGGCGCCCGGCCGCCTCCACCGGAGGAGCGTCCCCTGGACGGACGCCGACCCTGTACGGCGGGTGGGGCCCACCGTGCCTGCCGTAAAAGAAATGCTATGAAAGCGGACGCTGGAGCACCTGCATGCTGCGGGAAGTCACCGTGACCTGGGAGGAGTGGGCGTATTCGCCGTCACAAACCCCCTTGTCATCGGTGTCCAGGATCGGCAGCCAGTGGTCGCCGAATTCCCCGCCCGGCAGTGTGAACGTCATGTCCTCATGGTGGGCGTTGATCAGCAACAGGAACGAGTCGTCCACGATCCGCTCACCCCGCGTCCCGGGCTCGGTGATCGCCTCGCCGTTGAGGTAGACCATCAGCGACTTGGCGTAGCCGATGTGCCAGTCTCCGGCCGTCATCTCCGTGCCGCCCGGCGTGAGCCACACCAGGTCGCGCTTGCCGTCGTCCGGGTGGCGGCCGTGGAAGAAGCGGCGGCGCTGGAAGACCGGGTGCTCGCGCCGGAGCCGCGACAGTTTGCAGACGAACTCCAGCAGATCGGACTCGGTGTGGATCTGCGACCAGTCGATCCAGGCGAGCTCGTTGTCCTGGCAGTAGGCGTTGTTGTTGCCCCGCTGCGTGCGGCCGAGTTCGTCGCCGTGGGAGAGCATCGGCACCCCCTGCGACAGGAACAGCGTCGTCAGGAGGTTGCGGCGCTGGCGGTGGCGGAGCCGGACGATCTCGGGGTCCTCGACGGGCCCCTCCGCGCCGCTGTTCCAGGAGCGGTTGTCGTCGGTGCCGTCGCGGTTGTCCTCGCTGTTGGCCTCGTTGTGCTTGCGGTCGTACGACACCAGGTCCGTGAGGGTGAAGCCATCGTGGCAGGTCACGAAGTTGATGGAGGCGACGGGCCGGCGGCCCGAGGAGGCGTAGAGGTCGGCGGAACCGGTCAGGCGGGAGGCGAACTCGGGGAGCGCCGAGTGGGTGCCGCGCCAGAAATCTCGCACTATGTCGCGGTATTTCCCGTTCCACTCCGTCCACAATGGCGGGAAATTTCCGACCTGGTAGCCGCCGGGGCCGACATCCCACGGCTCCGCGATCAGCTTGACCTGCGAGATGATCGGATCCTGCTGGATCAGATCGAAGAAGGCGCTCAGCCGGTCGACGTCGTGCAGTTCCCGCGCCAGCGCCGCCGCCAGGTCGAACCGGAACCCGTCGACGTGCATCTCCAGCACCCAGTAACGCAGGGAGTCCATGATGAGCTGGAGCGCGTGTGGCGACCGGACGTTCAGTGAGTTGCCGCAGCCGGTGTAGTCGAGGTAGTAGCGCCGGTCACCGTCGTGCAGCCGGTAGTAGGCCGAGTTGTCGATCCCCCTGAACCCCAGCGTGGGCCCCATGTGGTCGCCCTCGGCCGTGTGGTTGTAGACCACGTCGAGGATGACCTCGATGCCCGCCTCGTGCAGCGCCCGCACCATGGCCTTGAACTCCAGCACCTGCTCGCCCCGCGTGCCCGAACTGCTGTATCGGCCGTGGGGGGCCAGGTAGGCCATCGTGTTGTAGCCCCAGTAGTTGGTCAGCCCCCGCGCCACCAGGAAGTGCTCGGGCATGTACTGGTGCACCGGCATCAGCTCGACCGCCGTCACCCCGAGCGAGAGCAGGTGGTCGATGATCGCCGGGTGCCCCACGCCCGCGTACGTGCCGCGCTGCTCCTCGGGCACCGCCGGGTGGCGCATAGTGAGCCCCCGCACGTGCGCCTCGTAGATCACGGTCTCGTGGTACGGAGTGCGCGGCGGCCGGTCGTTGCCCCATTCGAAGAATGGGTTGATGACCACATTTTTCGGCATGAAGGGCGCGCTGTCGGCCGAGTTGAGCCGCGTCGGGTCGGTGAAGTGGTACGGGAACAGCGATTCGTTCCACGTCAGATCACCGTCGATCGCCTTGGCGTAGGGATCGAGGAGGAGCTTCGCCGGGTTGCACCGGTGCCCGTGCGACGGCTCGTACGGGCCGTGCACGCGGTAGCCGTAGCGCTGTCCCGGCGCGATGCCCGGCAGGTAACCGTGCCAGACGAATCCATCGACTTCCGGCAGATCCACGCGTTCTTCGGAGCCGTCATCGTGAAAGAGGCATAGCTCAACTCGCTCGGCCACCTCGGAGAACAGCGAGAAGCTGGTGCCCACGCCGTCCCAGGTGCCGCCAAGTGGATAGGGCTCGCCCGGCCAGACCTCGCGCATGTGACCCAATTGTCGCACGCGATCGCGGTCCCGCTAGAGGAGTTCGGCGTTGAGGCTGATCGTCGTGCCCGTCAACGCCTTACTCACCGGGCAATTCGCCTTCGCGGTTTCCGCCGCCTCCTGGAACTGCTCGGCCGTGATCCCGGGCACCTGCCCCTTCACGGTCAGGACGATCCCGGTGATGCCCTCACCAGGCTGGAACGTCACGTCCGCGCTGGTCTGCAGCGACTCCGGGGGAGTGCCGGCGCCGGCCAGGCCGTGCGAGAGCGCCATGGAGAAGCAGGAGGAATGAGCGGCCGCGATGAGCTCCTCGGGCGAGGTCTTGCCGTTGGCGGCCTCGGCCCTGGACGCCCAGGAAACCTCGAACGTGCCGACACCCGAGGTGTCCAGCGACACCGTGCCCGACCCGTCGAGCAGCGCGCCCTTCCACTGAGTGGTGGCGGTGCGAGTGGTGGCCATAGTGGTTGCTCCCTCTGGTCGTAGGAATTCCGACCCTATCGCGCGCCCGAGAAAGTTCTGCGGCTCGGTCATCCGTGTGCACATCTCCGGCGAATAATGACATGCTCGGGTCGCGGCGCACCCGCCGCCTTGGTCCGGATCACGGGAGTGTGGTGCCAGTGGAGGCACCGTACGACGACCGCCTGCTGCATCAGCGGGTGGTCGGCGGCGACGAGGCCGCGCTCGGGGAGGTCTACGATCGGCTCTCCTCGCTGATCTTCGGTCTCGCCCTGCGTGTCACCAGGGACCGGGTGATCGCCGAGGACATCACGCAGGAGGTGTTCCTGGTCTTCTGGGAACGGCCGCTGGCCTACGACCCAGATCGTGGCACCCTGCGCGCGTGGCTCGCCACGATCGCCCACCGCCGCGCGGTCGACCACGTACGGGCCGAGGAGCGCAGGCGCGTCTCCGCGCTGGGCCCCCGCCTGTACGAGCCCGAGCCCGCCAGGCTGGAGGACAACGTGCTCGCGGCCGACGAGGCCAAGCGGGTACGGCAGGCGGTGCTGGCGTTACCCGACGGCCTGCGGGAAGCGGTCGAACTGGCCTACTACGGTGGGCGGACATACCGCCAGGTGGGCGAGGAGCTGGGCGTGCCCGAGGGCACGGCCAAGTCGCGGATCCGGCTGGCGCTACGCCGCCTGGCAGACGCGCTGGCAGAGGAAGAGGTGTGATGGAGCCCGTCGAGCGTCTCTACCTGGACGCGCTGATGGAGGACCCGGCCGTACCGGAACGCTCCCTGCGGCCCCAGCTCCTGGCGGGGGCCAGGGCCCGGCGCCGGCCCGCCGCGCCCACCGCCCCCTGGGCGCAGCCGTACGCCGGGCGCGTCGCCGCCATGGATGCGCTGCTCGCCTCCGCCGTGGAGGACGACTGGTCACGGGTCATCGTCGAGGGCTGGACGCTTCAGGAGCTCGTCGCCCACCTCGCCGCCAAGGACGGCCTGCTGGCGGCCTCGGTCGGCGCCCCCGTACTGGGCCCGGCCATCGGCGCGAACGACTCGCTCAGCCGTACCGCCGACGTCCAGAACTACGAGCGGGCCCGCAGCCCCGAACAGACCAGGCGCGACTGGCGTGCCCAGGCCGACGCCCTCTGCCGCCACCTGGCCGACCTCGCCCCCGGCACCGCCGCGCACCTCGACGGCCTCGACGCGCCGGTGTCCGACCACATCCTGGCCCGGTGCCTGGAGACGTGGGTGCACGCCGACGACGCCGCACGTACCGGCGGCCTCCGGCTCCCCGACCCGATCCCCGAGCACATCCACCCGACGGCCGACCTGTGCGCGCGGCTGCTGCCGTGGACGATGCTCCTGTCCGGCCTGGACGGCAGCGGGCGCACGCTCTCGCTCACGCTGACCGGGCCGGGGGGAGGGGAGTGGCACGTTCCCCTCGGCGTGACGGACGCCGCCGACGGTGGCGGCGTCCCGGACGCGCACATCACGGCGGACGTGGTGGGGTTCTGCTTCCTGCTGGGCGGGCGGGGCGACCCGGGGTCCTTCCCCGCCGACCTCGAAGGCGACCTCGCCCTGGCTCACGACGTCCTCAACACCGCCCCGGCCCTTTCGGGCCCCTGACGCCCGCTTCTCCGCAGGCGGTCAGGGCCGGGTTGGTGTCACCACATCCCAAGGATCCGCGGCGTCAGGCCGGGTCCGTGCCACGTCCCTACTGCGCCTGGGTCTGGGTGACCAGGTCCCTGGCGTACTCGTCGTCGCTCTCCGCCAGCACCCGCTTGGCGCCCTGCTCGGCCCGCGGGTCGCCCCGCTCGGCGAGCCCGCGCGTGGCCTCCGCCACCGTACGGAAGTCGGCGTCGTCGAGACGGTCGGCGAGTGCCTCGCGGATCTGCGGTGTGTCGGCCTTGAGCGAGGCCAGCCCGGCCGTGGCCCAGTCGCGGACCTCCGCCTCGTCGTCCCGCGTCATGCTGATCAGCAGCTCCAGCCCCTCCTCATGGTCCGGCGGCAGCACGTCGGCCAGCGCGATCGCGTCGGTCATGGTGCGCCGGTGATCAGGACGGCCGATGATGTCGAGCACCTGCGGCAGCGCCCGGGGGTCGCCCTGGTGGCCGAGCGCTGCCAGTACCGAGCGGAGGACCTGCGCGTTGCCCTCCGTGGTGGCCATCTTCTGCAGCAGCGGCAGCGTCTGCTCAAGGTAGGGCTTGTCGTCGTCGGCGAACCCGAACTGGGCGATCGCGTCGACGCCGAACTCCCGCTCCCTGGCGTCCTCGCTCACGCACAGCCCGGCCAGCACCTCGTACGTCTCGTCGTCGGCCCGCTTGCCCAGCGAGTCGGCGACGATCCACCACGTCTCGGCGTCCTCGTCGGTGTCGCGGTGCGCCAGGGCCCGCGCCACGAGCTGGTCGGCCGGGGCGTGGACGCCGGTGACGTCCTCCAGCAGCGTCGCGATGGCGGCGTGGCCGCGCTGCGCCTGCACCTGCTCGGTCTGCTCGCCGTCGGGGGAGCGCCCGGCCACGGTGACGAGCTCGGTGCCGTCCTTGGCGAACTGGCGCGCCACGACGTACTCCCAGTCGTCCTGGCCGATCTGGTCGAGCAGCGCGCTCTCCAGATGCACGCCCACCCAGTCGACGGCGATCTCGTGCGGGGTGTCGCCGTCCCCGTCGTACTTGGCGGCGTCGGCCCCGCTGTCCAGCAGCAGGCGTACGACGCCCAGGGCGCCACGCCTGGCCGCCAGCGTGAGCGGCGTGTCGCCGACGTCGTTGGCGGCGTCGATCTCGGCCCCCGCCTCGACGAGCAACTCGGCCGTCTCGGCGTGCCCCTTGGCCGCGGCCCAGAGCAGCGCGGTCCAGCCGCCGCTCTCCCGGCCGTTTACGTCGGCCCCGGCGGCCAGCAGCAGGCCCGCTACCTCGGCCCGGTCCCAGGCGGCCGCCGCGCAGAGCGGCAACCCGTCTTCGTCGCCGGCGCTGGCCTGGTTGGGGTCGGTGCCACCGGCGAGCAGCTCGCTCACCTTCTCCGACTCGCCGTTCAACGCGGCCCGGTAGAGCTGTTCCTCATGCATGACTGGACCCTAGCTTGGATCGGGCTCCGGCCGTGTCAGCCCCTCGCAAGCGCGATGAGCAGTTCGCGAGGTGAGCGGTTCGCGAGGTGAGCGGTTCGCGAGGTGAGCAGTTCGGCGAGGTGAGCGGTTCGGAGTATGACTGTTCCTTCTCCGGGAGGATCCCGATCGTCCAGAAACGCGATATGTTGCGAGTATGACTGACCCTGGCGAGGTTAGGGCCTCGGACGCCGAACGTGAAGCAGTCGTGGAGCAGCTCCGCGTCGCCTCGGTCGACGGGCGGCTGACGCTCGTCGAGCTGACCGACCGCACGGAGGCCGCCTACACCGCCTCCACGCACGCCGAGCTGGCCATGCTCGTCCAGGACCTGCCCGCTTCGGGCGCCGCACCCGTGCCACCGGTTCATCAGGAGGGGCCTGCGCGCAAGCGGCGCTGGTTCGTCGGCGTCATGGGCGACTCCAAGCGGCGCGGCACCTGGCGGATCGACCAGGAGCTGGGGGCGGTCGCCGTGATGGGCGATGTGCTGCTCGACCTGCGTGAGGCCGAGGTCCGCACGAACATGGTCGACATCATGGCCGTCTCGGTGATGGGCGACGTGAAGATCATCGTTCCCGACGGCGTCAACGTGGACCTCGACGGCATGGCCATCATGGGTGACAAGCGGGTCGACGTCCTGGAAGCGGCGCCGGGCACCAACGCACCGGTCATCCGGGTGCACGCGTACGCGGTCATGGGCGACGTGAAGGTGATCGGCGACTCCCAGGCGCAACCACTGCGGCGCGGCCTGGCGGCATGGCGCGAGCAGTGGCGCATGCTGCACGGCGACGAGTGGCGCAGCATGCGCAGGCAGCTCCGCGACGACCACCGCAGCATGCGCCGCGATCTACGCCGGGGCTACTGACGAACCCATCGCCGCCATCAACGGCAGCGGGTTGATGTAGTCGCGATAGCGCACGACAAGTCCGTCACGCACCCGGATCACGGCGATGACCCGCTGGGTGAACGGCGCGCCGGTGGCGGCGGCGACCTGGCTCGACCGGATGAGCGCGGCCATCCCGGCCACTGACGCCGGGCTGCGGGCGGCGCTGATCAGCGCGATTATCCACGGGGTGGTGATCGATCGTTACCTGCTCAAGCTGAGCTCCCTGGCGGACGCTCCCGCCGACGACATCATCGCCCTCCTGCGGCCGTGCTTCGAAAGCTTGGCGGGCGAGACGCGCTGACGTCTACGAGGCCGCCGCACCGGCCGGGGCGCGGGCCGCGGTGTCATAGCGCTCCAGGAGCACCTCGGCCAGTTCAGGAGCCGGGCCGAGCACGTCGGCGACCACGTCGGCGCCCGCCTCAAGGGTGCTCCGCCGCACCTTGTCGGCGAAGTAACCGGGCGCCAGCAGGTACGGCGCGACGGCCACCTGGGGCGCGCCCGCCTCGCGGAGGAGCGTCACCGCCTGCGCGGGCGTCGGCTCGGCCGCCGACGCGTACGCCGCCGTCACCGCCCACCACCCTCCAGTGGTACGCGGGCCCGCGGACAGCCCGCGCGGGAAGCCCGTCGCCCGTGACCAGGAGCGGGCCATCCCGGTGACCACCGCGTTGGCCCGCGGATCACTCGAACCCGCTGACACGAGCACGACCGCGGTGTCCGGATCGCCCGGCGACACCCCGGCCTCCGCCAGCCTCCGTTCGAGCGTCGCCAGGAGCAGCGGGTGCGGCCCCAGCGTCGCGCCGTAGCGCACGCGCAGCCGCGGGTCACGCGCCCTGGCCTCGTTGAGCGCCGCGGGAAGGTCGACCCGGCTGTGGTAGGCCTCGGTGAGCAGCAGCGGCAGCACCACGGCCGCGTCCAGCCCGCTCAGCGCCTGCCCCAGGGACGGGGTCGCGTGGTCGAGGTACGCCGTGCGCACCGGCAGTCCGGGCCGCGCCAGCCGTACCTCGTCGAGCAGGGCTTCCACGGTCGCGGCGGCGCGCGGATCGCGAGACCCGTGCGCCACCGCGACCAGTGGGATGTCCTGGCCCGTCCCGTCTGCCAACGGGACGGGCCACATGCTGGGGGTTACAGGTGAATGCCGCATTCGACCTTCCCCAGCCCCGCCCAGCGGCCGCTGCGCGGGTCCTCGCCCTCCGCGACCTGGCGGGTGCAGGGGGCGCAGCCGATCGAGGGGTAGTTGTCATAGTGCAACGGGTTGATCAGCACCCCGTTGTCGGCCATGTAGTTGTCGACCTCGTCCTGGGTCCACCTGGCGATCGGGTTGACCTTGACCATCTGCCGCTTGGCGTCCCACTCCACGACCTTGGTGTCGGCGCGGGTGCTCGCCTCGTCGCGGCGGATGCCCGAGATCCACGCCAGGTACGGTTCGAGCGCCCGGTTGAGCGGCTCCACCTTGCGCAGGTAGCAGCACAGGTCGGGATTGCGGCCGAACAGGCGCGGCCCGAGCTCGCGTTCCTGCTCCTCCACCGTGCGTGACGGCTGCACATTGATCACATTGACGTCATAGACCTGCTGGACCGCGTCACGGGTGCCGATCGTCTCGGCGAAATGGAAGCCGGTGTCGATGAACAGCACGTCCACCCCGGGCTTGACCCGGCTGACCAGGTCGATGAGCAGCGCGTCGCTCATCGAGGAGGTCAGGCACAGCCGGTCGCCGAACGTCGCCGCCGCCCACCGGATGATCTCGCGGGCGGAGGCGTCCTCCAGGAAGACCGCGGCGGACTCGACGATGTCCTGCAGGTCGAGCGCGCCGCGTTGCTCTCTTAAACCGACCTCGATGTCGACGAGTGTCATATCTTCACTCCGATTCCAAGAAACTTCAGCTTGAAGGCGCGGGCGCAGGACCGGCAGTACCAGCCGCCGTGCGCCGCGGAGTCGGGGGCTTCGGGATCGCCCTCGTAGGGCTCGAGGTCCTCGTCGCCGCAATAGGGGCAGTGGAAGGGGACGGCTCGCGTGGTCATCGCAGATCCGCCTCGTCCGCTCGCTGCACCCAGTCGGCGAAGGCCTCGCCTTCCTTCTTCTGGGCGTCGTAGTGCGTCACGACCCGCTCGACGTAGTCGGGCAGGGCCTCGGCGGTGGTCTTGAGTCCGCGTACCTTCCTGCCGAAGCCGGGGTTGACGCCCATCGAGCCGCCCAGGTGGATCTGGTAGCCCTCGACCTGCTCCCCGTGCTCGTCCACGACCAGCTGGCCCTTGAGGCCGATGTCGGCGACCTGGATGCGCGCGCAGGAGTTGGGGCAGCCGTTGACGTTGATGGTGAGCGGCTCGGCGAAGTCGGGCAGGCGCCGCTCCAGCTCGTCGATGAGGTTGGCGGCGGTGGCCTTGGTCTCGACGATGGCCAGCTTGCAGTACTCGATGCCGGTGCAGGCCATCGTCTGGCGGCGGAACGTCGACGGGTTGACCTGGAGGTCGTTCGCCTCCAGCTCGGCGACCAGGGAGTCGACCTGGTCCGGCGCGACGTCGAGGATGACCATCTTCTGCTCGACCGTGGTGCGGACGCGGCCGGAGCCGTGCCGCTCGGCGACGTCGGCGATCACGTGCAGCTTGTCGCCGTCGAGGCGGCCGACCTTGGGCGCGAAGCCCACGTAGAAGTTGCCGTCCTTCTGCGGGTAGACCCCGACGTGGTCGCGGCGGGAGCCACGGGGCGCCTGGGGCGCGGGCCCGTCGGGCAGCGCCTCCTTGAGGTATTCGGTCTCCAGGACTTCCCGGAACTTCTCCACGCCCCAGTCGTTGACCAGGAACTTGATCCGCGCGCGGTGCCGCAGCCGCCGATACCCGTAATCACGAAATATCCCGATCACACCGGCCCAGACGTCCGCCACCTGCTCCGGCCGGACGAACACCCCGAGCCGCTTGGCGAACATCGGATTGGTGGACAGCCCCCCGCCGACCCACAGGTCGTAGCCCTTCTCCCCACTGGGCAGCTCGACACCCACGAACGCCACGTCGTTGATCTCGTGCACCGTGCAGTGCGACGGGCACCCGCTCAGCGCCGACTTGAACTTGCGCGGCAGGTTGGAGTAGGCCGGGTCGCCGATGAACCGCTCGTTGAGCACGTGGATCTCGTCGGTCGCGTCCAGCACCTCGTCGGTGTCGATCCCGGCCAGCGGGCAGCCCAGGATGACGCGCGGGGTGTCGCCACACGCCTCGGTGGTCGACAGCCCGACCGCTTCGAGCCGCGCCCAGATGTCGGGCACCGACTCGATCTCGATCCAGTGCAGCTGGACGTTCTGCCGGTCCGTCAGGTCGGCGGTGCCCCGGCCGTACTCGTTGGAGATCTCGGCGATGACCCGCAACTGCGGGATGCTCAGCTGACCGCCGTCGATCCGCACCCGCAGCATGAAGTAGCGGTCGTCCAGCTCCTCGGGCTCCAGGATCGCGGTCTTGCCGCCGTCGATCCCGGGCTTGCGCTGGGTGTAGAGGCCGTACCAACGCATCCGGCCCCGCAGGTCGGCGGGGTCGATCGAGTCGAAACCACGCTTGGAGTAGATGTCGATGATGCGCTGGCGGACGTTGAGGCCGTCGTCGTTCTTCTTGTTCTCTTCATTCTTGTTCAGCGGCTCCCGGTAACCGAGAGCCCACTGGCCTTCGCCGCGCGGGCGTTTGTGATGCCGGCTGGCAGGGGTGCTCATTGCGCGTCCTTCGGTTCATGGGCGCGCGCAGGCTTCCTCCCGCCTCATCATTGAGGGCAGGGGTGAAGGAGGAGATTTGCGACGCGCGCAACGGAGAAAACGGGTGGGTTAACGGGCGTCGCAACAGATGGCACTGCGGACACGCTGAAGATCGACGTGTCGTCGACCGACAAGCATGGGGTCCGCTGGCATAGTTCGAAGATACGCTAGGTATCCGGTATGTCCAAGACTGGGTCCAGACTGTGGACGCTCTTCACCCCTGACGGGGCCAGTCCAGGTCCGACTCGGCCGGCTCCTCCGCCTGCTGGTGCTGGCAATCGCACCAGGAACCGCCGCGACACTCCTCGTGGCGCTTTTCCTTGCACTTCTCGCAGATCACCCTTGCATTATTCCTCGTAGAACCTTGTTCGGTAGGCTGACGCGTGTGGACCTCATGGGCGAGTTGCTGAGCGACCTGCGTGCGGAGACCGCGTCACTCGATGAGCTGTTACGGCCCCTGGAGGCCGGAGACTGGGAGCTCGGCACACCCGCCGAGGGATGGGCGGTGCGTGACCAGGTGAGCCATCTGGCCTGGTTCGACGAGGCCGCGCGCACCGCCGTGACCGATCCCGACGTCTTCCGGGCGGCGGCGGCGCACTTCACCTCCACCGACGACCTGGCCGCGGAGTTCCGCGGGCTCGCCCCCGACGAACTGCTCGAATGGTTCCGTACGGCGCGCGCCCGCAGCATCAAGGCGTTCACCGGGCTGTCGGCCCGTGACCGGCTGCCCTGGTACGGGCCCGACATGTCGGCCGCCTCCTTCGTCACCGCCCGGCTGATGGAGACCTGGGCGCACGGCCAGGACGTGGCGGACGCGCTCGGCGTCACCAGGGAGCCCACCCCGAGGCTGCGGCACGTGGCGATGATCGGGTTCAGGGCCATGCCCTTCGGTTTCGCCGTACGGAATCTGCCCCTTCCGTCGCGGGCGGTGCGCGTGGATCTGACCATGCCCGACGGGACGCCGTGGACGGCGGGGCCCGAGGAGGCCGCCGACACCGTCCGCGGGCCGATGCTGGACTTCTGCCTGCTCGTCACCCAGCGCGTCCACCGCGACGACACCGACCTGGAGATCACCGGCGAGACGGCGCGCGCCTGGATGGAGATAGCGCAGGCGTTCGCCGGACCACCCGGTAAGGGTCGATCAGGGAAAGGCCAGGGGTATTCCCGATGATGTGAGAGGCAGCCCCGGTGACATGCTGTAAGCATGCGGACAATCCTGAACGTCATCTGGCTGATCTTCGCCGGTGTCTGGCTGGCCATCGGCTACGCGATCGCCGGCGTCATCTGCTGCATCCTGATCGTCACGATCCCGTTCGGCATCGCCTCGTTCAGGATCGCGGCCTACGCGCTCTGGCCGTTCGGCCGGACCGTCGTGCGCGACCCCGACGCGGGGGCGCTCTCCACGATCGGCAACGTCATCTGGCTCGTCTTCGCGGGCATCTGGCTGGCGGTCGGACACGTGGTCACCTCGATCCCCTTGTTCCTCTCGGTCATCGGCATTCCGCTGGGCATCGCGAACCTGAAGCTCATCCCGGTTTCGCTGCTCCCGCTGGGTGCGCGCATCGTCGACGTCGACTAGGGCAGTGCCCAGGGGACGTAAGCTGTCCCGAAGAGTCACTGCTAATAACCGTTGGGTGCCATGACGTCCACCGATGCGCCTAGCCGGTCGATGAGGAGGCGGCTCGCCTCCAACGCCCGTGCCAGGCTGAACTGGGTGCTCGACACGAATTCGTGGGCGACCGTCCGCGCGACCACGAACGCGGGAGTCACTTACCGCGTCACGGGCCTCGCGGGAGAGGCGGCCTTCTTCGCGCTGTTGTCCCTCCCGCCGTTCGTGCTGGGACTGATCGGGGTACTGGCCAAGCTCGGCACCTGGCTGGGACCCCAGGTTGTCGTGCAGGTGAAGACCTGGGTGATCGACCAGGCCGGGCTGCTGTTCACCGACGACGCGGTGCACAAGGTGGTCAACCCGCTCATCACCGACGTCCTCAGTGACGACGCGAGCAAGGTGTCGATCATCTCGGTGGGCTTCCTGCTGTCGCTCTGGTCGGGCTCGCGGGCGCTGTACGTCTACGTGGACCTCATCTCCGTCTCCTACGGGCTCGGCGAGGAACGCGGCATCATCAGGACCAGGCTGATGTCGTTCGGGCTCTACGTGATCGGGCTGGTCATCGGGATCATCGTGATGCCGGTGCTGGTCATCGGGCCGACACTGCTCAAGGACGCGCTGCCGGGGGAGTACGGCGTCCTCGTCGACCTGCTGTACTGGCCGGTGGTGGTCATCGGCTCGGTGCTCTTCCTGACCGTGCTCTACCACGTGAGCGTGCCGGTCCGGACGAAGTGGTACCGGGAGCTGCCGGGGGCGATCCTGGCGCTGTTCCTGTGGATCGTGTGCGCCGCGGTGCTGCGGGCCGTGCTCGCGGCGTGGTTCTCGCCCGTGTCCGTCTACGGCTCGCTGGCCGCGCCCATCGCGCTGCTGCTCTGGCTCTACATCACCGCGCTCGCCGTGCTGATCGGAGCCATCCTGAACGCCGAGGTCGATCGGCTCTGGCCCGGCGCCAGTCGTACCAAATAGGGAATAATCCCCCAGTGGACGCACAGCGGAGAGTCGGTCCCTACACGCTCCTCAGGAAGCTGGGCGAGGGTGGCATGGGGTTCGTCTACCTCGCGGAGGACCCCACCGACAGGCGCGTCGCGCTGAAGATGATGCGGCCCGAGCTGGCCGCCCGTGAGGAGTTCAGGCGCAGGTTCGGCAAGGAAGCCGAGGCCGCCAGGCGGGTCGCCAGATTCTGCACACCTTCCAGGTGCGCATCGACTCCCTCGTGCGGCAGGGCGCCACGGCCCGCCTGCAGTGGACGGTCAAGAACGTCGGCACCAAGAACGCGCCCCTGTACGACAGGTTCGGCGCGAGCACCCTCGACAACACCGTGTCGAGGATCAGCATCGTCCCACCCGGCGTGGGCAAGCCGTTGTACCCGGCCAGGAAGGACAACGCCTGTCAGTGCGCCGAGGTCCCCACGGCCTCGTTCGGGGGCGGTATGCAGCTTCAGCTCTGGGCCGTCTTCGAGGGCCTGCCCCAGGACGCGGAGCACGTGGACGTCAACCTCGGGCCGCTCGGAACGATCAAGAACGTGGCCCTCTCATCTGCCTGATCACCTGATCCGTGCCCGGTCCCCCCTGCCCGATCCGCTATCGTCTAGAACGTCGCGACTGGCGCGTTAGGTGGGGCGAACCACCAGGGAGCGGAAGGGCAGAAGGCCGTGCGCCTGGGTCTTCGCACATTGTCATCGATGACAGGAGAGTCATGAGTTCTCTCACAAGCGTAGACCCGCAGATCGCCGAGCTCATCAAGGCGGAGGAGCGCCGTCAGGCCGACACCGTCAAGCTCATCGCGTCGGAGAACTACGTGTCCAAGGCCGTTCTGGAGGCCACGGGCACCGTCCTGACCAACAAATACTCCGAGGGCTACCCCGGTAAGCGTTACTACGAGGGCCAGCAGGTCATCGACCAGGTCGAGACTCTGGCCAACGAGCGTGCCAAGGCGCTGTTCGGCGTCAATCACGCCAACGTCCAGCCCTACTCGGGCTCGCCCGCCAACCTGGCCATCTACATGGCCTTCCTGCAGCCGGGCGACACCGTGATGGGCATGGGCCTGCCGTTCGGCGGTCACCTCACGCACGGCTGGTCGGTCTCGGCCACCGGCAAGTGGTTCAACCCGGTCCGCTACGGCGTGCGCCAGGACACCGGCCGCATCGACCTCGACGAGGTCAGGGCGCTGGCGCTGGAGCACCGGCCGAAGCTGATCTTCTGCGGTGGCACGGCCATCCCGCGCACGATCGACTTCGAGGGCTTCGCGTCCATCGCCCGTGAGGTGGGCGCCGTACTCGCCGCCGACATCGCGCACATCGCCGGCCTCGTCGCGGGCGGCGCGCACCCGTCGCCGGTGGGCCACGCCGATGTGATCTCCACGACCACGCACAAGACGCTGCGCGGCCCGCGCGGCGCCATGCTCATGGCCACCACCGACGAGCACGCGACCGCGCTCAACAAGGCCGTCTTCCCCGGCCTGCAGGGTGGCCCGCACAACCACACCACCGCCGCCATCGCCGTGGCCCTGCACGAGGCGTCCACCGACGACTTCAAGGCCTACGCGCACCAGGTGGTGACCAACGCGAAGGCGCTGGCCGAGGAGCTGTCGAGCCGCGGCTTCGACCTGGTCTCGGGCGGCACCGACAATCACCTCATCCTGCTCGACCTCACGCCCAAGGGCATCGGCGGCAAGCCGGCCGCCCAGGCGCTCGACCGCGCGGGCCTGGAGACCAACTACAACACGGTCCCGTTCGACACCCGCAAGCCGTTCGACCCGAGCGGCATCCGCATCGGCACCCCCTCGGTCACCTCCCGGGGGATGGGGCCGGGCGAGATGCGGCAGATCGGCGCGTGGATGGACGAGGTCGTCACCGCCCTGGCCAAGGGCGACGCCGAGCACGTCATCAGCCGGGTGCATCACGAGGTCAGCGAGCTGACCGCGCAGTTCCCCGCGCCTGGTCTCTCCTGATTTCGTTACGGCACAGCCGCCCCACCGCCACCCGCCATACGTGGCTGAGGGCCTCCAGGAAAACGGCCGCTGAGCCCGCACAGGGCTCGGCGCCGTTACGTGCGTGTCGTTGACCGGTGGCGCGGTTCGGTGGGCCGGAGGCGTCCCTCTCGGATGGTGGCCACCGGGAGGACGTGGTGAGTGGGCTCGCGGTGGGTTCCGCGAGAATCCACATAGACCCGCTCCGTCTCCCCGGCAAGCCCAAACTCCGTTGCCCCTCCGGCTGGTCGGGACTCCGTGGCATCCCCAGTCAGCCGGAATACCGTGGCGTGCCGTATCGCGCCGTTGTCCGCCAGCCATTCCGAGTCCGGCGAGTCCATGCGCAGGACGCGGCGGGGTGCGTCCGTGACCGCCGTGATCGCGTTCTCCAGTGGCAGGCCGCAGGCCAGCAGCTTGGTGATCGTGGTGGCCAGATCGTGCACCGGGCCGCCGATGTTCCGTACATGGATGTCGGTGCTGATCGAGTGCGGAGGAAAACCGGCGGCGATCGCGCGTTCGGCGACCTCGAAGCTGAAGCTGGCCGCGCCATGCCCCACGTCCAGCAGCACGCCCCGGTCGAGCGCGCGGGCCAGCGCCGGGGTAGGGGTGCCGTCAGGCCGCCACGGATGGCCGGTCTTGCCGTGGTAGCAGTGGGTGATCACGTCGCCCTCGTCCAGCAGGTCGAGCACGTCCTCGATCAGCGGCGGTGCCTCGCCGACGTGCACCAGCAGGGGCAGACCCGCCTGCCGGGCGACGAGCCGGCCGAGCTGGAGCGGTTGCAGCCCCATCGCGCCCACGACCGCGCCGCTGGAGCGGACCTTCACGCCGCAGACCAGGCCCCGGTACCGTTCGATGGCGGTCAGCGTGGCGTCCACGTCGATGAAACTCGGGTCGGCCGTTTCGCGCAGGTGAACGAGGCCGTATGAGCCGATGTTCACCCAGGCGCGTATTTCGGTCTCGGCGGCCGGGATGACATAGCGGGCCAGCCCGTCGATCGTGGCCTGGCCCGCGCTGCCCGCGTCGGCGACCACGTGCACGCCCTGGTCCAGGCCGACCCGGTCCGGGGGCACGCTGATCACCGTCATCCCGTCGTAGACGTGGGCGTGCAGGTCCACCCAGCCGGGCCCGATCCAGAGATCCCCGGGCCGCTCCCGGGTCGGCTCCAGCACCAGCCCGCCGTCTCCCGGAACCAGCCGCACCGCCGACGCCGAACCGACCACCCGAAGCACGCCGCCGACCCCGAAACCGCCGACCCCGGAGCCGCCCGCGCCCCCGGTCATGCCAGGGCCTCCGCCACGGCCATGTTGTGGAAGGCGCGGCGGATCCGGTTGATCGCGTCCGACCCCCGCCTCGGGTGCACCCGATTGGTCAGCAGCACCACGAACACGTCCAGCTCCGGATCCACCCACAGGCTCGTCCCCGTGAACCCGGTGTGCCCATACGCCGCCGGGCTCAGCAGATCGCCTCCGCTGCATCCGGGCCGTTCCCACCCCTCCCAGGCCAGCGCCCTGCCTCCGGTCCGCGTCCGGGTCATCACCTCGAGCGTCCGGGCAGCCAGAAAGCCGCCGCCCCGGCACAGCGCCCGGCCCAGCCGCGCCAGGTCGTCCAGCGTGCCGAACAGCCCAGCGTGCCCGGCCACCCCGCCCAGCACCTCGGCGTTCTCGTCGTGCACGGTCCCCTGGACTATCCGGCCGCGCCACGGGCAGTCCTCGGTGGCGGCCGCACGCCGATGGTCGGCCTCGGGCAGCAGGAAGCGGGTCTCGTCCATGCCGACGGGCTCGGTCACCCGCTCCCGTACAAGCTGGTCGAGCGGTGTCCGGGCGGCCCGTTCGGCGATCAAGCCGAGGATCATGAACCCCTGGGAGCTGTACTCGACCCCGGGCGAGGGGCGCAACGGCAGCCGGGCCACCGCGGCGAGCAGTTCGTCGCGGGTCGGGTGGTCGCGGTAGAGCGGCTGCTGTCCGGGGATGCGTGAGGTGTGCGTCAGCAGCTCGAAGACGGTGATGCCGGACTTGTCGGTCGAGGCGTACTCCGGCAGGTGCAGCGCGATGGGATCGTCCAGGGTCAGCTCGCCCGACTCGACCAGCGCCATGACGGCCAGCCCGACGATCGGCTTGGTGAGCGAGGCCAGGTCCCACAGGGTGTCGTCACTGACCGGGTCGCCGTTCCACGCCAGCGTGCCGAGGCGGCCACGCGAAACCGGGCCGTTCGACCTGCCGTAGGCCCAGGCCGCGCCGGAGAACTCCCTTAGGGCGCGGGCCCGCGCGAGCACGTCCGTCATACGTTCCTCCCGATCGCCGCCGACTCGCGGGCGGCGGCGGCCACCACCAGCGGTCCCAGCAGCGGTATGTCGTCCTGACTCTGGCTGAGCGTGAGACCCGCGACGCTCACCGCGCCCACCGCCGTCCCACTCGCGTCGCGGACCACCGCCCCGACGCGGCGCACGTTCGCCTCATTCTGCTCCTTGTCGATCGCGTAGCCGCGTGAGCCTACCGCCTCCAGTTCCTGAAGCGGCAATGCCGCCGCCGACCGGGGCTGAGGTCCGGGCATGAGGACGCCCCGCCGTACGGAGGGTTACGGCGGGGCGTCGGGTGCCTTCGGGGACGGGCCGGAGGTCCCCGGAGGCGGTGGCCGGTGGCGGGTGGCGCCGCTACAGGCCGGGGGCGGTCCTCGCGGGCGGGACCGAATCGCCCGCTCGGACCTGCTCTTCAGTTGGTCTCACAGACTTCCCTGCGGTGATCAGCCGAGGAAGAGGTAGTCGGCCTTGTAGTCGACCTGGGTCTGGGCGCCGACCGTGCAGGTGCCCGCGGGGGCCACACCGCCCTCGGTGTTGAGGCGCAGGATCGTGGTGGCGTGGGCCAGCAGGCCGGTGTTCTTGCCGGACTGGGTGGCGTCCAGGACCAGCTCGGGGATGTTGCCGTCACCGTTGGGGGTCTTGGTGACGACCGCTCCGCGTACCGCGCTGCCGTCTGGAGCGACCCACTGCGGCGGTCCCGCGGCGGGGGTCACGAAGGAGTGGTCGATGCCGCGCCGCAGCTTGGCCGCCACGCCGTACTGGGTGAAGGCCGGGGCCGCACCGGGCTGCTGGGTGCAGGCGTAGATCTGGGCGCCCTTCAGCACCTCGGCGGTGACCGCGCGGGGGTGGTCGAACGGGTCGCCGGACAGCTGGCCGCGTACCGCGCCGCCGTTGAACTCCGTGGTGTGCAGGTTGGTGTAGTACCGGCCGGGGTTGGCGGCGATGCGCTTGACGACCGGCGCGGCGACCTTGGCCTCACCCGCGACGCCCGTCAGGTTCGACGGCAGGCCCGCGGCGTCGGCGAACAGGTCGGTGACCACGTCGCCGTTCTTGCCGCTCGCGCCTTTGTGGATGTGGCCGTTGGTCACCGGGGCGAGCCCGGTCCAGAAGGCGGTGTAGCCGATGACCGAGCCGGTCGGGCGCAGCCACCAGGTGGCCTGGCCGTCCTGGTCGCCGCGCTTCTTGCCGTCGTTCGCGGGCACTTCCTTGGTGCCGTCGGCGCGGGCGGAGAGCGTGGCCTGGTTGCTGCCCTGCAGGACGCCGTTGAGGTCGATCGGCTTGTTCAGCCGGTGGAACTGGCCGCGGACCGCGCCCTTGGGGTGGGCGGCGTCGTGCAGGTTGGCGTAGAAGCCGCCCGGGTCGTCGATCAGCGCCTTGACCAGCGCCGGGTCGGCGGTGACCGTGCCGGTCACGCCGAGCACGGACTTGGGCAGCGGCTTGGTGAAGAACTCGAGCTTGACGTCGCCGTTGGCGCCCTTGGCGGCCTGGTGGATGTGCCCGGCGGTAGGTGAGTCGATCTTGTTCCAGCGAGCCGCGAAGGTGACCTCGTTACCGCTGATCTTGATGACGACGGTCGACCGGCCATCGGCGTCACCCTTGACGCCCACCTCGTTGGCACCGCGCAGGCCGGCGGCCAGGTACACGTCGTCACCGGAGGCCGAGACAGTCGCCTGAGCAGCGGTGGCGGGAGCGAGAAGGCCGGTGGCGAGCAGCGCCCCGGACAGGGCGAGCGTACGAATCGACATGATGAAACCTCTTCAAGGATTGTCATTGGGGTTGGTACGGCAAGCAGTACGCGACCAGGTCCGAAGAGGTTCAACCGCTGAATCCGTAAAATTACACATAGGGAAGCACGCATAAAAAAGCCCTCCCACCTGCGGTGGAAGGGCTTCTGGGAGGTGGCTCCCGGGGAATTCAGGCTCTGACGGTAAGTAAAGTCTTACCAGTCGTGGTGACCACCTCGAAATGATCGATGTCCTCGAGCTTCCACGGGCTGCCGCCGTGCATGTAGAGCGGATCGGGCGACCCGGGCACGCCGTATCCGGCGGGCGGCACCGACCAGCCCGTCATGATCCGCTGCTTGCCCGTCTTGGACACCGAGATCAGCTCGCATTCGAGCGGGCCCTTGATGCCCGAGAGCTTGAGCGCGGCATGCGTGCCCCAGCCCTTGGACTCCAGCACCAGCCCGCCGGTCACGCCGTCGGCGCCGACGCCCTCGATGGGCTTGCCGTCGGCGTAGAACTGCTCGGCCGGACCCAGATGCTGCGTGGGATGGCCCGCCGCCACGGGCGGCGCCGCGTCACCGCCCCCGAGCTGGGTGCCGACCGCGAGCCCGCCGGCCACCAGCGTGACCGAGGCCGCCAGCCCGATCACGAATGTGCCCCGCCTCGACCGCCGGTCCTCCGCCTTCTTACGCCGGAGCAGGTCGATGACATCGGCCTGTCCGTAATCGGGAGGAGGGGGCTCTTCTCGCACCGGCCCGATCCCCGTCAGCACACTGGCCACTCCGGCCAGCTCTGACAGCTCCGCCCGGCATGACGGGCAGAGGGAGAGGTGCGCTTCGAAGGCCAGTCTGTCGTCGTCGTCCAGCAGACCGAGGGAGTAGGCGCCCACGTCCGTATGCTCGACTCTGTTCACGCCGTCACCCCTCTCTCCTGCAGTGCGACGCGCAACGCGCGGACCGCGTAGTAAACCCGGGACTTCACTGTGCCAACGGGGATGCCGAGCGCTATGGCAGCATCGTTGACCGACCGGTCTCGCAAGATCGTCTCGTTGAGGATCTCGCGGTGGGCCGGGGATAACGCCATCAGCGCCTCGGATACGACCACCTGGTGCAGCAGTCCCTCCATCTCGTCCGGCACGGGCATGCTCTCCAGCGGGCCGTCGCCTGATTCCGGCGGGCGGGCTTCCTTGCGCCGCCGGTCATCGATCACGATACGGCGTGCGACGGTGGCTAGCCAGGGCATGAGCGAAGCCGAGTCCGGATCGAGCTGCTCGGAACTACGCCAGGCGCGGATCATGGTCTCCTGCACGACGTCCTCGGCCCATTGCCGATCGCCCGCCGTCAGCCGGATCACGAAGGCCAGCAGCGGCCGGTGGTACTCCCGGTAGAGCGTGGAGACGACCACTTCGTCATCCGGACGTACTCGTCTCATCCGGTGGCGTGAGCGTGGCTTGCCCATGGGGGCGGCTCCCTCGGCCGAGGGCGGGGGACACGTGCTGACTCGCATCATTCCCCTTTCAAAGTGCAGTCGGCAGGAAGTACGGACAGATTCCCTGGCGCGGTTCAACAGATCGAGAAGAAAGTCGTTGCGAACTCGCAGGAGGGATGCGTAGAGTCACTTCCCAGCTGCACCGAGAACTCGAGTGAGGAGGTGACGACCATGCGGGCTGTTCTGTTCGGCTTGCCGTCTGTCATCCTCCGGGTGCTCGCTTAGAGGTCACCCGGGTCCTTCTCGACCAAAGGTGTCACTCCGTTGTTCTCCACGCTTTTCCCGCTCGGCTGGACCGAATCCCGCGCCGCCGAGCTACCACTACACACCGTGCCCGCCCGGGTGTCCCGGGTCGATCGCGGCGCGGCCGAAGTGATCGCCGCCGATGGGCAGCATCACGTCAAGTACGGCGCGCGCGTCCGCAGGGCGTCCGCTGACGACCCGGTGGCGCTGCCCTGCGTCGGAGACTGGGTCGCGCTCAAGGAGCTCCCAGAGGGCCGATACGAGCTCGACGCGGTCCTGCCGAGAAGCAGCGCCTTCGTCAGGGGCGGCGTCAGCCGCGACTCGCGCGGCGGCCTGTCGGGCGACGGCCAGGGCCAGGTGCTCGCGGCCAACATCGACATCGTCTTCGTCGCGGAGCCGTCCATGCACGCCACGGACTTCGCCGACCTGGGCCGCATCGAACGGCTCGTCGCGCTGGCCTGGGAGTCGGGCGGCACGCCGGTCGTGCTCGTCACCAAGTCCGACCTGTTCGAACGCGGCCTCGACGACCTGCTCGCCGACGTACGCGTCGCCGCGCCGGGCGTCGACGTGCACGCCGTCTCCTCGGTGCTCGGCGACGGCGTCGAGCTCGTACGCGGCTACCTCGAAGGCTCGCGTACGGCCGTCGTGCTCGGCCCGTCGGGCGCCGGAAAGTCCACGCTCGTCAACGCCATGGCGGACGGCGAGGCGATGGACACCCAGCAGGTGCGCGCCGCCGACGGCCGGGGCCGCCACACCACCGTGCACCGGGAGCTGATCCCGCTGCCCGGCGGCGGCCTCGTCATCGACACGCCGGGCATCCGCCGCGTCGGCCTCTACGAGATGAGCGAGGGCGTCGACCTCGTCTTCTCCGACATCGAGGAGCTGGCGGCCGGCTGCCGGTTCGACGACTGCGGCCACGAGAGCGAGCCTGGCTGCGCGGTGCTCGCCGCGCTGGAGAGCGGCGAACTCCCCGAGCGGCGGCTGATCAGCTGGCGCAAGCTCCAGCGCGAAGCCGCCTGGATGGCCTCGCGCACCGACGCGCGGCTCCGCAAGGAGCAGCAGAACAAGTGGAAGGTCATCCACAAGGAAATGCGGCGCACGGGCAGAAACCGGCCCTGACCGGGTAACACCACTGCATGGAACTGCTGTTCGCGGACCGCGCGCAAGCGGGGGCCATGCTGGCGGGGCGCCTGCTCGACGCGCAGGACCCGGTGGTGCTGGCGCTCCCGCGCGGCGGCGTGGCGGTGGCCGTGCCGATCCACCGCAGCATCGGTGGCCGGCTCGACGTGCTGGTGACCCGGAAGATCGGCTATCCGCCGACGCCCGAACTGGGCGTCGGCGCGATTGCCGAGGGCGGCGAGCCGGTGTTCGACCTGCAGCTGCTGCGCCGGCTCGGGATGACGCCCGAGTCGGTGGCGGACGTGGTCGCGGAGGAGCGGCGCGAGCTGGCCCGCCGGGTCAAGGTCTATCGGGGCGACCGCCCGCTGCCCGATCTCGCTGGACGCGAGGTGATCGTGGTCGACGACGGCCTGGCCACCGGCGCCACCGCGCGGGCCGCGCTCAGGGCGGTCGGCGCGGCCAAGCCGGGCCGGGTGACGCTGGCCGTGCCGGTGGGCGCCCGCGACACCGTCGCGGCCATGCGCGAGGAGGCCGACGAGGTGGTGGTGTTGCGGGTCCCGGCGGATTTCCGGGCGGTGGGGCAGTGGTACGAGCACTTCGACCAGCTCAGCGACGCCGACGTGCTGGATCTGCTGGCGGGTGTCTAAGTGAGGGGTGTTTCGTCACGCGACCGTCTCGGGCCCTGTGACGGTCCGTCAGGGCTGGTGCCCCTTGGGGGATACCCCCTGCGGGGGTGAGGAAGAGGCCGGTCCGTGGAAGGCGAGGTCCCTTCGGGGGAGCGGACGAAGGTGGTCCGTTGTGGCCGGGGTCCCCATGGGCGAGGGGTCAGCTGGAGAGTACGGCCCAGACGAGCTTGCCCTGGGTGCCGGGGGTGAGCCAGCCCCAGGTGGTGGTGAGGGCCTCTACCAGGCGCAGGCCGCGGCCGTATTCGGCGAAGACGTCGGTGGTGGGCGGGGTGGTCGGCGCGTGCCGGCTGTAGTCGCTCACCACGCACGCCACCTCGGGCCGCCGGCTCAGCAGCCGGAGCTGGATGGCGCCGCCGCCGTGCCGCATCGCGTTGGTGACAAGCTCGGAGACCACCAGCTGGGCGTCGAAGACCATGCCGTCGGAGCCCCACGAGGTGAGCGTCCGGTCGACGAACCGCCTGGCGGAGGCCACACAGACGGGTTCGAACGTGCTCAGCTCATGAAAGCGGAAGACCTCGTCACACGGACCGCGCCGCCCTTCGAGCAGAATGGGCAGCAGCCATTCGGGTGCCTGGGCACACGTGGCGGCTTGCGGCCGAGCGTCGAAAGTCGTCATCCTGGCCCCCGAAGCGCGGTCTAGGTGATCCAATGCCCATCTTTACGGCGTGTGCTTACCGATGCAAGACTTTTCGTGTTTTACAGATGCAAATAGCATCTGCACGTGCAGATGATCTGGGAGCGATGGGTGTGAGCGCACTGAGTGCGGAAGGGAATGTGGTCGGCTACTCGCCGGGAAGCCCGACGGTGCTGCGGATCCTGCTGGGTACGCAACTGCGCAGGCTCCGCACGGAGAAGCGTATCTCGCGGGAGGACGCTGGGTATGCGATTCGCGCTTCTCACGCCAAGATCAGCCGCCTGGAGCTCGGGCAGGTCAGCTTCAAGGAACGCGACGTCGCCGATCTGCTCACCCTCTACGGCGTCACCGACGAGGCCGAGCGGTCGCCGTTGCTGGAGCTGGCCCGGCAGGCCAACGCCCCGGGCTGGTGGCACAAGTACAGTGACCTGCTGCCCGGCTGGTTCGAGGTCTACATCGGGCTGGAGGGTGCGGCCTCGGTCATCCGTACGTATGAGAACCAGTTCATCCCCGGCCTGCTCCAGACGCCCGAGTACGCCAGGGCGGTGATCAAGCTGGCGCACGAGACGACTCCCGAGGCCGAGCTCGACCGACGCGTGGCGCTGCGCACCAGGCGGCAGGAGCGCCTGGCCGGTGGCCGGGTGCTCAAGCTGTGGGCGGTCATCGACGAGGCCGTGGTGCGGCGCGCGCTCGGCGGCCGTGAGGTGATGCGCCGGCAGATCGAGCACCTGCTGGAGATGACGAAACGGTCCAACGTCACCGTTCAGGTCATCCCGTTCGAGCGCGGCGGGCACGCGGCCGCCGGCGGGCCGTTCAGCATCCTGCGCTTCCCCGAGCGTGAGCTGCCCGACGTCGTGTACCTGGAGCAGCTCACGAGTGCCCTCTATCTGGACAAGCCGGCTGAGTCCGAGCATTACATGCAGGTCATGGACCGATTGAGCGTCCAGGCCGACTCCCCTGAGCAGACCAAACGCTTCCTGGAGCGCCTGCTTTCAGTGTGATCCACCCCATATCAGGGTTTTGGTCGTCCCCTATATGGCGATCTTGGCGATGCCGTAACGTGATCTCGCAACCACGGCTGCACGTGCATCCGTAAGCGCGCGAGGGAGCTTCCCCAATGCATGAGTTCCGCAACGGAACGCCCGCCGGTCGCCTTCCCGCCGTCTGGCGCAAGAGCAGGCGGAGCAACCCCAACGGCAACTGCGTCGAGGTGGCCGATCTGCCCACGGGGGAGGTGGCGATGCGTAACTCACGCTTCCCCGAGGGGCCCGCCCTGGTCTACACGCGGGATGAGATCACCGCGTTCGTGCTCGGCGCCAAGGACGGCGAGTTCGACGATCTGATCGTCTGAGTCTCTGATCGTCTGAGCCAAGAGCCCCGAGCCAGGCGTAGCGCCGACCCAGAGCGGTCCAGCCCGAAGCTCGGGAGACACTGATCCGGAAATTACTTCAGCCCGGCGTCACGGATGACGCCGGGCTGAAGCGCGTGCTGGGGGCTGAGGTCTTTGCCTGATCAAGCAGTTGCCCCGACCGGGTTCGCCGGAGCCTGGACTTGGCTGGCCAGGCCCCGGTTCATCGGGGCAACTGCATGATCACGCGGTGATCGCTGCCGGGTGGAGTCAGGCGGCGGAGATGCCGGCGCTGGCGGCGCGGCGCATGCGACGGCGACGCTCGGAAGCGCGCTCGTCCTCGTTCAGGCCACCCCACGTGCCGTACTTCTCCGGACGGGACAGCGCGTAGTCCAGGCACTCGTTGCGGACAGGGCACTGGGCGCAGATCGCCTTGGCCTTCCGCTCGCGCACGTCACGCTCGGGCTGCCGCTCCCCATCGGGGCCGAAGAAGAGCACGAGGTCCTCACCCCGGCACGCGGCATCATCCTGCCAACCCCAGCTGGGGCGCGGGCGGGCGAGCTGCCGACGTACCTGAGACATGAGAAAACCACCTTCGTGAGAGGTATTTCAGTAATTGAGCCGCATTGGACGTTTTCGGCGTCACTGTTCCAACGCAAAGGTGGGCCGTAGTGTTCCCGTGATCAGGTAAGGGCGGGCGTGGCGTACCGCACAGGCGTGAGCCTGTCCAGCGAAACCAGCCGGTAGGTGGTGATCTTCTCGGCGCAAGCCGTACCACACGGCGCTTGGAACACCGATGGCTCAACCACAACCTCAAACCGGACGTCGCCGCAGCGCACGATGGCTTCGGTGACGTCGCCGTCCGACCTGGAGGATTCCACGGCCACTGCGCCGACAGAACACTCTCCCGTATGGGTTCGGGCGAAGTGCTCGACGGCTTGCAATGGCTCAGGGATGCCTGCGCGTCCCCGGTAACGGTCGAGAATGATCTCGCCCGACCGGTACGCGTTAGCCGCTGCGATCGCAGCAGCCTGAGACATGCTGCCGTAGAAAATTCCGTGTGGCAAGCACACGAGGTTGGCGGCGTAGCGATCGCCGCCAACGTGTGACGTTTCCCATACTCTGTCCGGCCAGTTTTCGGCCAGGCTTCGAGCGATGGGTAGTCCAATGCGGGCGCAACACGCATTGCGCTTGGCGTGCGTGCAGACCAGAAATACCGGCTCGTCTTCAAGTATGCAGGACTCCGGGACCACTCCGGCCACCAGCGCGTCCAGGTCAAGATCCTCGGTACCTGCGATGACTCCGCTGGCCAGCCAGGGGTTGGGGCCCGTGGCGTAGCCCACTAGCACACGCAAGTCCTGCTCCTGTGGGCGGACCCGTCGGCCGGGGCGGCGGATGAGCTGGGGTCTGATGCCACGTTCTTGGGCTCGGCGCACGAGGTTCGAGATTTTTTCAGGAAGCTCGAAGGTTTCCAGATGTGACGGCCACGGCCCGTCGTACTCGACGAGTAGCCACAGCCGGGCCCCCACAGTGGCGCTGGCCAGATTCGGCACTCCGCCCGTGTGGCAACCATCCGGATGCTCGCAGCCCCTGGTCAACGCCCTCTCCCTTACTTGTGAATTAGGTAAGACTAACCTAACGGCCAGAGGGATGTACGGGTTATCAGCTGAAAGCCGCCCGGGCGGCCGGCAGCGCCGCCGCCCGGTCCTCGGGGACGAGGCCGATCCTGGTCCTGCGGTCGAGGAGGTCGTCCGCGTCGAGCGCGCCCTCGTGGGCGACGCACCACAGCAGCTCGCCCATCGTGATGCCGAGGCCGACCTCCTCGGGATGCGCCCGGACGAGTTCGTGCACGGCCGCCGCCTCGACGCCGTGGCGGGCGACCAGCCGCTCGGGCGGGCGGCCCGCGCCCGCCCCGGTTCGCGGGGTCACGGTGCCGTGATCCCGGACGGCTCCGACGAGCGGGATCGAGGCGGTACGACTCCGGCCCGCCGGGAGGTTCCCCACCGAGATCGCTCGATTCACCGCGTCCGCGGCCATCCGCCGGTATGTCGTGAGCTTGCCGCCCACGACCGTGACGACCCCTCCGTCCGCCTTCTCTTCATCTGCGAACACGGCGTGCCTGCGTGAGACGTCCGCCGTCCGCCCGTCCGCCGCCAGGAGCGGCCTGAGTCCCGCGTAGGCGCCCGCGACGGCCTCGCGGGCCACCGGTGCCGCCAGAACCGTGTTGAGCACGCTCAGGAGCGTCCTGATGTCCTCCTCCGGGGCCTCGGGCACGTCGGGGACGGGGCCGTCGAGGGGTTCGTCAGTCAGGCCCACGTGCACGCGGCCGTCGGCTTGGGGGAGTACGAGCGCGAATCGGTTGCTCTCTCCGGGAATCGGAATGTGCAGCCCGGACAGGAGACCCGGCAGGGTCCCGGGGCGGAGCACGAGGTGCGTGCCGCGTGACGGGCGCAGGCTCACCCGCGGGTCCAGCAGGCCCGCCCACACGCCCGCGGCGTTGATCACCGTCCTGGCCCGGACGCCGAACTCCGCGCCGGTCAGTTCGTCACGCACCTTGGCGCCCGCGCCGGTCAGCTCCAGGGCGCGGCACCGGGTCAGGATCCGGGCCCCGTACGCCGCCGCCGTCCTGGCTATGGCCACCACCAGCCGGGCGTCGTCGTACACGCGGCCGTCCCACGACAGCAGGCCGCCCCGCAGGCCGTCCTCGCTCAGCATGGGTGCGAGCGTGTGCGCCCGGGCGGCCGTCAGCCGGGACGGGCCGGGCAGCAGGCGGCGCGGCGTGCCGGCGGCGGCGCGCAGCCCGTCGCCGAGCCGGTAGCCGGTCATCAGCAGCTCCGCCCGTGACCTGGAGACCTCCGGCGTCAGCGGCAGCACGTACGGATGCGCCTTGACCAGGTGCGGAGCCGTCCGCCGCAGCAGGACGCCGCGCTCGACGGCGCTCTCGCGGGCCACGCCCACCTGACCCCTGGCGAGGTAGCGGAGGCCGCCGTGGATGAGCTTGGAACTGAACCTCGACGTGCCGAAGGCCAGGTCGTGCGCGTCGATCGCCGCTACGCTGAGACCGCGCGAAGCGGCGTCGAGCGCCGCGCCCGCCCCTGTCGCGCCCAGGCCCACGACCAGCACGTCTACCGTCTCCTCCGCGACCACGGCCAGCTCGCGGGCCCGTCGCGCGGCGTTCAGCGAGCTGTCCATGGGTCGCGTGGCGTTCGGCGGGCTATCCAAGGTAGGCCTCCAGCAGGGTGGCGAGTTCGGCGTCGAGTTCGTCGAGCGTCACGGGGTCGAGCATGGTGGGCGCCGACAGCAGGAACGACTGCGCCACGAGCAGCACCGCCCTGGCCTTGCGGCGGTCGCCGACGGCGGCTTCGAGCACGCCGAGCACCGCCTCGTGGGTGGCGCCGCGCCGATCCAGCAGGTACGGCAGCAGCAGCTCCGGGTCCGCTTCCACGATCTTGCGCCAGAGCGGATGGCCGCGCAGCCGCCGTACCCCTTCGACCACGGCGGCGACCGGGTCCGACAGGTCGAGCTCGGTGACGGCCAGCACCCACTCCCGCGTCATCAGGTCGGCGACCAGGCTCCGCACGTCGGGCCAGCGGCGATAGAGCGTCATCCGGGACACCCCCGCCCGCCGCGCCACGTCGGTGAGCGTGGTGCGCCGCACCCCGTAGGCGAGCACGCAGTCGCGGGCCGCGTCCAGCACGCCGTCATTGTGACGAATCGACGTCATATGTCACAGTGTAGACGTGCTGAACGAACCGATGCTGTGGTCGGGCTGGGGCGACCCCGCCAAGGCCCGCGAACTGCCCCCGCAGATCCGCGAGCTGCTCCACGACCTGCTGGGCGTACGCGAGCCGGCCGCTCCCGCCGCCTCGTTCGAGTCCGTACGGCTGGCCCCCGTCGCGCTCTCGCCCGCGCACCTGGCCGCTCTGGCCGATGTCGTGGGTCACGAACAGGTGCTGACCTCGCGCGCGGCCCGGATCCGGCACACGCGCGGCAAGTCGACCCCCGACCTGCTGCGGATGCGTGCGGGAGACGGCTCGGCCGCGCCCGACGCCGTGCTGCTGCCCGGCTCGCACGACGAGGTCGCCGCGCTGCTGCGGCTGTGCGCGGCCGAGCGGATCGCGGTGGTGCCCTTCGGCGGAGGCACCTCCGTGGTGGGCGGGCTGGCGGCCTCCCGGTCCGGCTTCGCCGGGGTGGTGGCGCTGGACCTGGCCCGGCTCGACCGGCTCGTCGCGGTCGACACCGAGTCGATGGTCGTCACCGCCGAGCCGGGACTGCGGGCGCCCGAGGCCGAACGGCTGCTCGAACGGCACGGGCTGACGCTGGGGCATTTCCCGCAGTCGTACGAGTACGCCACGCTCGGCGGATTCGCGGCGGCCCGGTCCAGCGGGCAGGCTTCGGCCGGTTACGGGCGCTTCGACGACATGGTGGTGGGTCTGACCGTCGCCACTCCCTCCGGCGACCTGGACCTGGGGCGCGCGCCCAAGTCGGCGGCGGGGCCCGATCTGCGGCAGCTCCTGCTGGGGTCCGAGGGGGTGTTCGGGGTGATCACGGCGCTGCGGCTGCGGGTGCGGCGGGTGCCTGGGCGGCGGGTGTACGAAGGGTGGCGGTTCGGGTCGTTCCGGGAGGGGACGGCCGCGCTGCGGGTGCTGGCGCAGGACGGGCCGCTGCCTACGGTGCTGCGGCTTTCGGACGAGACGGAGACCATGATCGGGCTGGCCCGGCCGGATGACATCGGGGGCGGCTCCAGCGGCTGCCTGGTGATCGCGGGTTACGAAGGCCCGGCCGAGGGCCCGGCAGACGGGCCGACTGACCGGCCGACCCACGGGCAGGAGGCGGGTTCCCCGGCGACGTCTTCCCCAGCGACATCGGTCGAGGGGCGCAGGACCGGAGCCGGGGCGGTGCTGGCGCGGATGGGCGGGGTGCCGCTCGGGACCGAGCCCGGACAGGCGTGGGAACACGGCCGGTTCTCAGCGCCGTACCTGCGCGACTCGCTGCTGGCCGCCGGCGCGACGGTGGAGACCATCGAGACGGCCGGGTTCTGGTCCGCGCTGCCGCGCCTGTACGACGCGGTACGGCTGGCCCTGCTCGGGGCGCTGGAGTCGCCGCTGGTCATGTGCCACATCTCGCACGTGTACGAGACCGGGGCCTCGCTGTACTTCACCGTCGTCACCGCGCAGAAGGGCGACCCGGTGGCGCAGTGGGAGGGGGCCAAGGAGGCGGTCAACGCGGCCATCGTGGCGGCGGGCGGCACGATCTCGCACCACCACGGCGTGGGCCGCGACCACCGCGAGGCGTACGCGGCCGAGCTGGGGCCCGTGGGCGTCGACATCCTGCGCGCCATCAAGGCCCGGCTCGACCCCTCGGGCATCCTGAACCCGGGCATCCTGATCCCCTGAGACCGACCTGGAGCCGCGGGCCTCGCGCCTGTTTTGGGGGCGCGGGCCTGGGCCTGGGCCGGGGGCGCAGGCCGGGGTCTGGGCCTGAGGTCTGGGGCCTGGTGGTCAGTCCGGTGGGTCGACCGACGCGGCCTCCGTCATGGCCGCCGCCGCTTCCCCATAGCGTTGCTGGGCCTCGTACACGTCCGCCAGGCAGGCCAGCGCGAACACCAGCGGCGCGCCACCCGCCGGACGGCAGAGCTCTACGGCCTCCTCGGCGTGCGGCAGCGCCTCCGCGGCCCGGCCGCGCTTGAGCAGCAGCTTGGCTGCGGCCAGCAGGCAACGGGCGAGCAGCAGCGCGTGCCCGTCGGGGTCCGCGGCGGCCAGCTCCCGGCTGAGCCCGATCGCCTGGTGGACCCTGTTGAGCGCCCCACCACCCCAGCGCGACCGTCTGCCGGCGTACGCCAGCAGCCCCTCTACGGCGGCCACCCCCGCGGTGCCCCTCCGGGTGGCGTCGTCCGAACCGTTCCGGGCCATGGCAGCCCCCCATCGCGGCGACGAACCGCTTGCTTGGGGCGTGAGGCTACACCATCGCGAACCGATTGTGTTCCCAACGGCACGCTGCGTTCGGACGCGCTTCGGGAAGTGGGTGCGGCTTGGGGAAGATCGCGTAAAGATGGAGTCATGGTGGAAGTCGCGGCTGAGCGTGGAAAGCAGCTCTCCTCCCGGGTGTCGGAGGAAGGCGCGGGGTGGGCCTGTCAGCGGATCGGCACGTTCGACGACCTGAGACCCGACAACAAGGGGTTCACCTGGTTCAGCCCGCGCACGCTGTGGCACTCGCGCAACCAGATCGTCGCCGGGCTCTTCGGTGACCCGTCCGGGAAGGTGCGCCGCAGGTGGGTCGCCGAGCAGGAGGCCCGTGGCGCCGACCCGGACTTCCGCGTCAAGCCGGAGGTGGGGGAGAGCTTCAGCTTCCTGCTGCTCGGCGACACGGGCGAGGGCGACGCCTCCCAGTACGCGGTCGTGCCCGGCCTGCTCAAGGTGGGCGAAGGCACCTCCTTCGCGGTCATCGCCAGCGACGTGCTCTATCCGGCCGGGTCCGGCAACGAGTACGAGAACAAGTTCTTCCGCCCGTACAAGGACTATGACGCGCCGATCTACGCGATCCCCGGCAACCACGACTGGTACGACGGGCTCGGCGGTTTCATGCGCGTGTTCTGCGACGCCCCGGCGCTCCCGCCCAAGCGGGATTCCGGGTTACGCGGCCTGCTCTGGCGCCGGTCGGAGACGATCGACGAGCGGCTGCTGGCCGAGGCTCGCACGTTCAGGGACCGTCCGGCGCAGCGGGCCGCGCAGCCGGGGCCGTACTGGGCGATCGAGACCCCGAGCCTGCTCATCGTGGGCGTCGACACCGGCATCCAGGGGGAGATCGACGCCCAGCAGACCGAATGGCTGCGGCGCACCTCTTTGGACCCGCGCCCGAAGATCCTCGTCACCGGCAAGCCGATCTACACACGCAACGACTACAAGCCGTCCCCGCTGGAGGGCGGCGGCACGATCGACGACATCATCCGCGCCCCCGAACACCGCTACGTGGCCGCCATCGGCGGCGACGTGCACAACTACCAGCGCTATCCCGTCAGGGTGGGCGACCGGGTGATCCAGTACATCGTCTCCGGGGGCGGGGGGGCGTTCATGCACGCCACCCACACCACCCGCCGGGTGGACGTGGCGGGCGTGCACGAGGACGACTTCAAGTGCTACCCCCTGCGCGGCGACTCGCTGTCCTTCTACAGTCAGCTGTACGCCAAGCGGCTCCGGATGAAGTGGATCTACCTCACCCCTGCCGAGGCCGCCTGCATCATGGCGGAGCAGATCAACAACACCCCGGTCCGGCCCGTCGCCGGACCCATCAAGATCACCCGCAGGATGAGGTGGGCGGCCCGGCTGCTCGGGGCCTGGCCGATGCCGCTCCGGCTGCCCGTGGGCACGGTCTTCCACCGCTACCTCTCCGAGCTGTCCGACTGGGACACACCGCCGTTCTTCAAGCAGTTCCTGCACCTTTCGGTCACGCCCGAGCTGCTCTCGGTGCGCTGCTTCGCCGCCACCGGCTGCCTGCCGCAAGAGGTGGATCCGCCGATGGAGGACGAGGTGCACATCAGTTTGTCGTAGTCACCTGGCACTCTGGACGGCGTGCACGTAGTGGTGACAGACGGGACGATCCTGCCGGTCGGTGGTCCGGCTCGCCGGGTCGACGACCTGGCGCGGGCCGTGCGCGAGCTCGAAGCCGAGCGGCCGCGCTGGGTCTGGGCGGACGCCCGCGAGATCTATCCGTCCCTGCTGTCCAAGGGTGTGCGGGTGTCACGCTGCCACGACCTGACGCTCACCGAGGGGCTGCTGCTCGCGTACGAGGGGCGATACGGCCAGCCGCGCTCGGCCAAGGCCGCCCACGCCAGGCTGCACGGCCTGCCGGTGCCCGACGATCGGCCCAGCGTGCCCGACACGCTGTTCGCGCCAGAGCCGCTCGGCGCGGAGGCGGTGGCGGAGGTGCTGGCCGACCAGCTGCGCCGGATCGAGGCGCTGCCCGAGCCGGGCCGGTTCCGGCTGCTGGTGGCGGCCGAGTCGGCGGGCGCGCTGATCGCCGCCGAGATGGGCCACGACGGCATGCCGTGGCGCCGGGACGTACACGACGCCCTGCTCACCGAGCTGCTCGGCCCGCGCCCGGTGCACGGCATGCGGCCGGCCAAGCTCCAGGCGCTGGCCGACGAGGTGTCGGCGGCGTTCGGGCATCCGGTCAATCCCGACTCGGTGCAGCAGCTGGTCAAGGCGTTCAAGGGGGCGGGCGTCGCGCTCAAGACCACCCGGTCGTGGGAGCTCAAGCAGCTCGACCACCCGGCGGTCGCGCCGCTGCTCGCCTACAAGGAGCTGGCCAGGCTGTACAGCTTCCACGGGTGGGTCTGGGCCGACCAGTGGGTGCGCGACGGGCGCTTCCGTGCCGAATACGTGGTGGCCGGTGTGGTGTCGGGGCGATGGGCCACCGACGGCGGCGGCGCGCTGCAGATCCCCAAGGTGATGCGCCGCGTGGTGGTCGCCGACGACGGCTGGACCCTGATCGTGGCCGACGCCGCCCAGCTGGAGCCGCGGGTGCTGGCCGCGATGGCCGCCGACGGGGGGCTGGCGCGGGCGGCGGGGGAGATCGACCTCTACTCGGCGCTGGCCAAGTCGTTCGGGGGCGAGCGCGCCAACGCCAAGATCGCGATGCTGTCCGCCATGTACGGCGGCACCAGCGGTGACGCCTCCAAGCTGCTGGCGGTGATGCGGCAGCGCTTCCCCAAGGCCTACCAGTTCGTCGAGGACGCGGCCAAGGCGGGAGAGGAGGGTCGGCTGGTGCGCTCCTGGCTCGGCCGCACCAGCCCGCCGCCGTCGGAGGGGTGGAAGTCCCTGGTGTCGGGGCCCGAGGGGAGCCGGGCGATCCGGGATCGTGGGCGCTTCACCCGCAACTTCGTCGTGCAGGCCACCGCCGCCGAGTGGGCGCTGGTGCTGATGGCGGTGCTGCGGGGGCGGTTGTCCGGCCCGGCCAGACTGGTGTTCTTCCAGCACGACGAGATCATGGTGCACTGCCCACTCGACCAGGCCGAAGAGGTGATGGCCGCGGTGTCGGAGTCGGCCGCCGAGGCCAGCCGCCTGCTGTTCGGGGGGACGCCGGTGCGCTTCCCGATGGAGGCGGTCGCGGTCTCCTGCTACGCCGACGCGAAATGACTCCGCGGGCGTCACATGGCGGGTGTCAGCGGGCCGCTGTTCACGTGGCGCCAGGTGATCGCCAGCCAGCCTCCGGCCAGGGTCACCATCACCCCCACCACCAGTCCGAGCACCCCGTACGACAGCCCGCCCACGATCGCGCCCGCGATGATCGTGCCGGTGGCGCCGCACACGTTCATCAGCAGGTCGGACAGGCCCTGCACGGCGGGCCGGCTGCCGACCGGAACTGACTCGCTGACCAGCGCCGACCCCGCCACCAGGCCGCACGACCAGCCGAGGCCGAGCAGCACCAGCGCGGTGGTCACCTGCCAGACGCGGTGCCCGGCCGTACCCGCCAGGACGGCGGCGCTGAGCAGCAGCGCCATGCCGAGCAGCAGCACCGGCACCTTGCCCGCCTTGTCGGCCAGCCAGCCCACCACCGGCGACATGACGTACATCCCGGCGATGTGCAGGCTGATCACCAGGCCGATGACGTCGAGGTTCGAGCCGTCGTGGTGGAGTTTGACCGGGGTCATCGACATGACCGACACCATCGCGGTGTGGCTGACCGCGATCATGACCAGGGCCTTGCGGGCCATGGGGGTGGTGCGCAGGGTCGTCCAGGCGTTCCTGATCGTCCGGTTCTGACCGGCGGCGGGGGGTTGCGTGTCGTTCAGCCGGCGGGCCAGTTTGAGCGGGTCCGGGCGCAGGCCGACCAGGATGATGAGCATCGCCAGCGCGAACGCCAGCGCCGCGAACGCGAACGGCCCGGCCTTCTCCACGAGGCCCGCGCTCATGCCGATCTGGTCCGCGGGCTTGGCCAGGTTCGGGCCGGCGACGGAGCCGATGGTGGCCGCCCAGACGACCAGGGACAGGTGCCTGGCGGCGTGTCCCGGCGGTGACAGATCGGTCGCCGAGTAGCGGGCCGCCAGGTTGCCCGCGCTGCCGCCGCCCACCAGGACCAGTCCGACCAGCAGCAGCGGCCAGTTACCGAGGCTGATGGCGCCGACGGACAGCGCGCAGCCCGCCAGCGCGGCCACGTACGCCAGCGTCAGGCCCGTCCGCCGGCCGCCACTGCCGGACGCCTTGGCGGTCGGCAGGGCCAGGAGGGCCGCGCCGAGTACGGTCGCGGTGCCCGCGAAGCCGCTGATCACGGTGGATCCGGAGAGCTCGTCGACGACGACGGAGCTCAGTGCCAGGCCGACTGCGACGCCTACGCCGCCCACTATTTGCGCGGCGGACAGGATCACCAGAGTGCGCCGCTGGACGGCCCGGATCCGGTCAGGGGATGAAATATCGGGCTTTATAGGGGCGCTGGTCACTTGTGAAGTCTCGCATAGCCCATGAGATCCCCCAAAAGGCCCAAATCACCCCACGCGGCGTTATTCAACTACTTATGGGTGCTTTCGGATGTTTGGCAGGGTGGGATGGGGTTTCGCCGCCCGGCTCGGAGGTTCGCCCGCCTGGCTCCGAGGAACCGGCTCAGAGGATCGTCACCGGATCCCCCTGCGCGATCCGGCCAGGGGCGTCCGGGATGAGGTTCACGCCGAACCAGACCTTGCCGTCCCACCTGCGGTGCCTGGCCAGGGTGCGGATGGGCTCCTTGCCCTTGGTGTAGGTGGCGGCGTCCACGGTGGTCAGTACGCATCGGTCACAGCCCTTGACCACCCGGAACTCCGTGTCGCCGACGCGGACGCGCCTCCATCCGTCCTCGGCGAAGGCGTCCGGCACGCCGTCCACGACCACGTTCGGCCGGAACCTGCTCATGGGCAGCGGCGCGGGCAGTTCCTCGCCGCTCTCGACCGCCGTCTCCGCGATCCAGTCGTTGAGCCGGGCCAGGGAAGCGGTGGAGGTGAGCAGCAGCGGATACGCGTCGGCCAGGCTGACCCGGTCGTCCGGCCGGCCGTACTCGGGATCGACGGGACGGCAGGTGGGGTCGTCCTGCCAGGCCAGCCGGACGGGGCGGTCGATCAGCGCGCTCAGCCACGCGGCCGCGTCGTCGCCGCAGTCGGTCAGCTCAATCGACGTCTTCCGCATCTTGATCACCGAACGGCCGGCAGTGGGACTGACCCGCAGCGGCGCGGCGTGCGGGCCGGTGAGCTTGAGCGTCTCGCCGCCCGGCTCCGGCACGCACATCAGCAGCCGGGGGAGCTCGCGGGCGGTCAGCATCTCGCCGTGCTCGTCGACGATGAGGTAGCGCCGGTCACCGGCCAGGCCCCAGGGCTGCACCTCGGCCTCAGGTACCTCGTGTCCGGTCGTCGATTTGACGGGATAGATGTGGATGCTCGCCAGCTTCATCTGGCCGACGGTACATGACGCCCACCTGCGGGGGATTCGGCGACCGGCCAAGGGCTGAGGCGCTGGGGAGCGGCCGCCGGGCGGCTGTTAGCGTACCGATCATTCCGAGCGAGGAGAGCCTTGTGAGAGCTGCCACACCTGCGGTGACCTTCGACAGTGACGGGGTCCCGTTGCTGGGAGTGCTGCACCTGCCGGCGGGCGAGGGGCCGCATCCGACCGTGGTGGTGCTGCACGGGTTTCCCGGCAATGAGCGCAACTTCGATCTGGCCCAGGCGCTGCGCCAGGCGGGGTACGCCAGCCTGGTCTTCCACTACCGGGGCTCTTGGGGGGTCGGTGGGGACTGGTCGTGGGGGAACGGCCTGGCGGACGCGGCGCGGGTGGTGGCTGCCGTGCGGGAGAAGCCGTTCGCGGCCGAGCACCGGCTCGACCCGGAGCGGGTCGCCGTTGTCGGACACAGCTTCGGCGGGTTCGTCGCGCTGATGACGGCCGCCGCGGATCCGGGCATCGCGGCAACCGTGTCGGTGTCCGCCTTCGACATGGGTACGGCCTCCCGCGGGCTCGACGCCGAAGGGCGGCGGGAGTACGTCGAGGCGTTCGACGGTGAGTTGCTCCCGCTCACCGGCACCAGTGGTGAAGCGCTGGTGGCCGAGATGGAGGCCGCGGGGGAGGGGTGGAGCCTGGCCTCGCTGGCACCCGCGTTCGCCGGGCGCCCGGTGATGCTGATCGGGACCGGACTCGACCCCGTGACGCCCGCCGCGGTGCACCACCGGCCGCTGCTGCCCGCGTACGCGGGGGCGGCGCTCGAACACCACGAATGGGCCACCGACCACGCCCTGTCCGACCACCGCGCCGAATTGGCCACGACGGTCCGCGACTTCCTCGACCGCGCTCTCGGCGTGCGGTAACCGTTCAGATCCCGGCCGCGCTCCACCCATCCGCGCTCATGACGCGGTGGCTGGGTCTCACGTGGTCACGTCTGGCGGAAGGTGTCGAAGAAGACCTTGCGGGTTTCGGCCTGGTCGTCCCACTTGAGTTCGGGCATGTTGAAGGTGATCTTGTACGCGTTGGTGTCGTCGATCGTGACGAACCGGGTCAGCGCGTGCATGGGGACGCCGTTGGCCAGGGTGTAGGTGTACTCCCAGTCGGCGGCCTTCCAGTCGCGATACCGCGTCGCCTGGAGCTGGACCTGGATGTAGCCGTCGACGCGACCGGCCGCCTCCTCGCGGGTCAGTTCCGACAGGCCCCCGTCCTGCTGCGGGGTCGTCTGCTCGATGCGGGTCGTCATGCCGGAGTCCTTGGGCCCGGTGAAGGTGGCGTCGCCACCTGACGCGGTCAGCTTCCAGCCGTCGGGGACGGCGGCGGAGAAGCCGGGCGGGGTCTGCTCGCTGAAGCCCTTGGGCACGGTCGCCGTCAGGGGATCGGCGGCGGGTGGCGACGACACCTCCTGGGTGATCGCCACGCTCGGCACCGGCGCGGGTGCGCTGCCCGTGCGGACGTACAGGACGACGGCCACGATCACGCCGATGGTGGCGATGCCCGTGACGATCAGGCGCGGGGTGGGGCGGCCGTCGCGGAGCCAGCCGCCCTCATCGTCGTCCTCGTGCCTGCGCCTGCTCTTGGTCAGGCGCTCCGAGGTGGCGCTGGGCAGCTTGGTGAGACGGTCGTGGGTCAGGTCGCGTGACAGGTCGATGGCCTGGTCGCGCAGGTGGTCCGGCGAGGCCAGCGGCCAGGGGGCGGCGCGGCTGTCGCTGGTCAGGGGCAGGATCGGCTGCGGGCCCGACGGGCTCGGGGCGTCCGCACGCGATTCCGGGATCCGGCGCGGCCCCGAAGGGCTCCCGAACGCCCCGCTGTCAGAGGCCCGATGGGATCCCGACGACCCGCCGAACGACGGCGGCGCACCGAGCGGCCCGCCCGACGGGAAGCCCGGCGACGACGGAGGCCCGCTGGACGGGAAACTTGGCGACGACGGTGGCCCGCCTGCTGGGAAGCCCGGTGACGACGGCGGTCCACTCGCTGGAAAGCCCGGCGACGACGGCGGCCCGTCCAGCGGGGAGCCCGGCGAGGACACGGGCCCGGACGGGAAGCTGCCCGACGGGAAGCTGCCCGACGGGAAGCTGCCCGACGGGTAGCTGCCTGACGGGTAGCTGCCTGACGGGTAGCTGCCTGACGGGTAGCTGCCCGGAAGGGGACGCACCAAGGACGGTCCGGCCGGATCGCTCAGCGACGGGTGCGGCCCCGTCGGCGGGCGCTCCCCGGCCTCCGGTATCCGGTGCGACCCCGACTGGCTGGTGAACGCCTCGAACCCGTCCGCCCGGGGCAGCGACGGCAGCGCGTCCGTGCGGTGGCTGCCCGACGGGCTCGACATCCCCTCGTAGGGCATGGAGTAGCCGCCCGAAGGGCTGTTCAGTGGGTCGTACGGGACGCGTACCGGCCCTGAGGGCGTCTCCACGATCCGCGACGGCATCGGCCCGGACAGCGAGTCGAACGGCGGCAGCAACCCGGCGGGCGTCGAGTCCGCCTGCGTGGGCAGTGACCGCGAGGTCTCGGCGGGTCGCGGGCGGGTCGAGCCGTGGGCGTGCAGGATCCGCTCCAGCAGCTCGCCGACCTGCTCGGCGGTGAGACGTTCGGCCGGGTTCTTGCGCAGCAGGCCCTCGATCACCGGTGCCAGCGCGCCCGCCCGCTGCGGCGTGACGGGGTCCTGCGTGAGGACCGCGCCCAGCACCGCGATGGGGTCCGGCCCCTCGTACGGCGGGCGCCCCTCCACGGCCGCGTACATCGTCGCCCCGAACGACCACAGGTCGGCCGCCTGGGTGATCGACTGCCCGGACAGCCGCTCCGGCGGGATGTAGGCGGGCGAGCCCATGAGCAGCCCGGTCTGCGTGATCGTGACGTCGCCCTCGATCGCGGCGATGCCGAAGTCGGTCAGCACCACGCGGTCGGAGGTGAGCAGGACGTTGCCCGGCTTGATGTCACGGTGCAGGATGCCGGCCGCGTGCGCGTGCCGGACCGCGTCGAGCACCCGGATGCCGATCTCGGCGGCCTGGATCACCGGGAGGGGTCCGCTCTGCCGGACCGCCTGCTCCAGGGACCACGCCCGGACCAGCTCCATGACGATCCACGGCCGGCCGTCCTCCTCGACGACGTCGTGCACGGTCACGATGCCGGGGTGCGTCAGTCGCGCGGCGGACCTGGCCTCGCGCAGCATGCGCCGGTGGGCCACCTGCTTGCCCGCCTGGTCGAGCCCGTACGGCAGGATCAGCTCCTTGACCGCCACGTCACGGGCGAGCAGCACATCATGCGCGTGCCACACCATCCCCATGCCGCCCCGGCCGACCGGTGACATCAACCGGTAGCGCCTGCCGATCAAACGACCCTGGCTCTGTGAAGCGTTTCCCTCCGCACCGGGTCCGCTGAGCAAGCGGTCGGCTGCCATGTTCCCGCCCCAATCTCCAGCCTCATCGGTCACAAGCGTCGCGCCGCCATACGTCAAGATTATGAGCGTTGGCCACGATATAGGCAGGTCATTCCCAAGGGAACCACAACTCGGCTCTTACAAATGCCTTGACGTGTCGCAATATCGCCCATCAATTGGATCAATTACGGTCGGCGGCCAGGGCGTGCAACGCGGCGGTAAATGCCTCTACCGGGGGCTTCACCAGGCCCGCGCCGACCTGGCCGGTGCCCGCCACGCGGCCCGCGATGCCGGTGTTGACGACGGGCAACACGCCGGTCCTGGCCACCAGGGTGATGTCGATGCCGACCGGTGTGCCGCGGAAGCCGAGCCCCGGGATCTGGTAGGCGGGATGCTCGGCCAGCGTGATCTCGTACATGGACCGGGTCGCCGCCACCGCGTCCGCCACCTCGCCGCCGACGAACCGCACGATGGCCGGGGACGCCGCCATCGCGAAGCCGCCCAGGCCCGACGTCTCGGTGATCGTGGAGTCGCCGATGTCCGGGTTGGCGTCCGCCGGGCCGTACGCGCCGAGGTAGAGCCCGTCCGGCACGCCCGCAGGACCGGTGAACCACCGATCGCCCAGCCCCGAGACCTGTACCCCGAAGTCGGTGCCGTTGCGGGCCATGGCGACGACCATCGAGGAGCCGGGTACGTTCCTGGCCGCGTCGGTGCTCACCTTGCCCGCGGCCATGGCGGCGTTCAGGAAGAAGTGGTCGTTGCCGTTGACGAAGCGCAGCACCTCGGCGGCGCTGCCGGCCGCGGCCTCGACCACCCAGGGGGCCAGCTCGCGCAGGAACAGCGAGGTGGCGGCGCGGTTGCGGTTGTGCAGTTCGTCGCCCATCTGCAGCGCCTGCGCGATCATCGCGCGCAGGTCGATCGGGCCGCCCAGCTCGATCGCGGCCGACAGGACGGGCCCGAGCACCCGGTCCATCCACTGCAGCCGCTCCAGCACCTCGGGCCCGTACGCGCCGTAGCGCAGCACCTTGCCCAGGCCTTCGTTGAGCGAGCAGTACGCCGTGCCGCCGTGTTCGGTGTCGCGTACCTCCAGCATCCACATCGACGGGCTCACCACGCCCGCCATCGGGCCGACCGTGGCGTGCCGATGGCAGGGCTCCAGGCGTACCCGGCCGGCGGCCAGCAGCTCCTCGGCCGCCGGCACGTCGTGGGCGTACTCCTCGAGCAGCATCGCGCCGATCAGCGCCCCGCGCATCGGGCCCGACGCGCGCTCCCAGTCGATAGGCGGCCCCGCGTGCAGGAACATCCGCTCCGGCAGGTCGAGCACCTCCGAGGCCCGCCGTACCCCGACGAGCTGGGGGCGGGCCGAGGTCAGGCGGCCGACGGCTCGTTCGTTGGCCGCGGGCAGGCGCGGGTCGGCGAGCACCCGCGCGAGCGCGTCCGCGGTGCCGGGCAGGGGCGGGCGCCACGCGACGGCGGTCGTGGGCACGGCCTGCGCGTCGAGCGACTCCTGGAGGAGGGCGGCGCCGACGGTGATCACGTGGGGCGGACCGGAGAGCAGAGTCAAAGGAGGTTCCTGGCGTGCCGGGCGGCTTGGGCGTTGGAGGTGTAGACGGTGGCGCCCGCCTCGCGGAACGCCGCGGCCTGCCGGTGCAGGCCCTGGGGGTCGCCCTCGGTGCCGATGAGCGCGACGACGACGGTGGCTCCGTGGTGGGTGGCGTGGGCGACGGCCGAGGCGAGGGAGGCGGCCGGGTCGGGGTCGGCGCCGTGGCCGAGCACGACGTCCATGAGGATCACGTCGCCCGGCTCCACCTGGGCGAGGGCCTCCAGGCGGAGCGTCGGGTCGATCATCGGATGGGCGCGGCCCCTGGTGTAGGCGTCGTCGCCGTAGTCGGTGAACTCGCCCGCCCCGGCGATCAGGCTCGCCTCGGCGCACAGCGTGCCGCCCGAGTAGACGCCCTTGAGCTTCGTGTACGCCGACGTGGGCGACCAGCCGGGCCACGACTCCCAGGCGGGGACGGGCCGGCCGAGGGCGCGCAGCGCCTCCTCCGTGGCCGCCGTCAGATCGCGCTCCCCGAGCAGCGCCGAGACGACCGGCGTGCCCAGCGTCTCCACCACCTCCTGTACGGCCCGCGCCACCGCCGGGTCGGGCCGCTTGGAGACCAGCACGATCAGCTCCGTGGCCGGGTCCTCGTCCAGCATGCGCAGCGCCCGCATCGCCGACAGCCCGCCCACCTCGGCCGACAGGTCCCTGCCGCCCACGCCGAGCACGTGGGTGACCCCGGCGCCCGCCTGGTCGAGCAGGGACGTCACCTGCTGGGCGCCGGTGCCGGAGGCCGCGACGACGCCGATCGGACCCGGCCTGAGCACGTTGGCGAACCCCAGCCCCACCCCGGCGATCACGGAGGTGCCGCAGTCGGGGCCCATGACCAGCACGTCCCGCTCCTCGGCCAGCAGCTTGAGCCGCCGCTCCTGGGCGACCGGCACGCCGTCGCTGAAGATCATCACGGGCAGTCCCGCGTGGACCGCGTCGAGCGCCTCGGCGAACGCGTGCTCTCCCGGAACCGACACGAGCACCAGGTCGGCCGGGCTTCTGGCCGCCGAGAGGGTGGTGAGCGGGGGTTGGTCGGCGGCCGCCTGGGTCCGGGAGGCGGACAGCCGGGCCAGGGCGTGGTCGAGCTCGCCGGTGGCGGTGTCCACGCTGTCGCCGCGCAGGGCGACGAGCAGGTCGCCCGGGTCGGCGGAGGGCAGGTCGAAGCCCAGGTCGCGGGCCAAGGCGAGGTTCAGTTCCGTGGCCATGGCGACGATGGCCACCCGCATGCCGGGCAGATCCGACAGCGAGCGGCTCACGCGCATGAGGGTGACCGAGTCGTGGTAGACGCCCTTGCGCAGCAGCACCGCGTCGCGGGTCATCCGGTCACGCTCAAGGCGCGGGCCGGATCCGGGGCGTCCGTCATGGCCTCCGTCATGGCCTCCGTCATGGCCGCTGTCATGGCCAGGACGGTGTCGAGACCGATGGAGATGCCCTGGAGCAGGTCGGACCCGGAGGTGTGGCCGAGCCGCCGCAGCTGCCGCCGCGCCGGTTCGAGCTCCTGCCGCCCGGCGATGCCGCGCAGCACGGCGATCACCTCGGGGCTGGCCTCGCCTCTGGCCGCGCAGTGCAGGAGGGTCGCCGAGATCGGTGTCGTACGGGTGCGGGCGTCGTACGTTACGGCCGCGGCCAGCCAGTCCGCCAGCCACACCGCCCGCTGCGCCCCGGCCGCCGCGCCGAGGTGCCTGAGCGTCACCAGCAGCCCGGCCAGCACGTCGTCCCCGCTCGGCGTCAGTCCCGGACCGAGGCCGACCAGCCGCTCGGCCGCCGTCACCGCGCCCAGCAACCGGCCGCTCGCGCAGCCGGCCGCCAGGAGTTCGATGGCCTCGTTGCCCGCCAGTCCCGGCTCGCCGGGGGTCAGGCGAGGGGCGGCCTGCCTGAGCCGTACGGGATCGACCCGGCCGAGCGGCGGCGCGGGATCCCACCAGCGGCGCGCCCGCACGCTCAGCCGCCCCAGCTCGATGGCGCCGTCGCCCACGGCGGCCTCGTCACCCACAGTGACGCGCGGCAGCTCGGCGGCCAACAGCACGGAGTTGGGCAGCCGCGTCGCCGCGCCCGTGATGACGGCCAGCACGGACGGCTCCAGCTCCGTCCTGACCTCCAGGTACACCCCGGCGGGGAAGACGGCCAGCACCCGCGCGGGACTGCGCGGCGCCGCCAGCACAGGGCGTACCGCCGCGCTGGCCGCTCCTGTCACATGGGTACGCGGGTGCCTCGCATGAATACCGACGGTCACCGAACCTCCCTACCGGCTCTGGACCTGACCGTAGAACGTGCCGCACAACCGTCCGTACGGAGAAATTTGCCAAGAGTCAGCGTGAAGGTTGGCTCTTCCTGACAGACCGCTTCTGGGGTCACAATCTCCACATGGAGCCCCCAGTCCGTCTCGCGAGCACGGGCACGATCACCCACGGCGTCTCGGTGGGGGAGGTGCTCGGCGTATCGACCCTCGCGGACGCCCGCCTCATCGCCGGGGAGAGCGGGCTGGGCCGCATCGTGCAGCGCCTCAACGTCATGGAGGTGCCGGACATCCTGGCCTGGGTCAAGCCGCACGAGTTGCTGCTGACCACCGGCTACCCGCTGCGCAACACCCCCCAGTCGCTCGGCCGCCTGGTGGCCGACCTCGACGAGCGCAAGCTGGCGGCCCTGGCGATCAAGCTCGGCAGGTATGTGGACAAGCTGCCCGACGAGATGGTCGAGCAGGCGGACCGGCTCGGGTTCCCGCTCATCCTGCTGCCGAACGACGTCGGCTTCGACGACATCCTGAACCAGGTGCTGACCGACATCCTCAACCGCCAGGCCGCCGTGCTCGCCCGCGCCGAGGAGGCGCACCGGGCGCTGGTCCAGGTGGTGCTGGCCGGCGGCGGGCTGGACGAGGTGACCGCCGAGGTGGCCGCGCTGCTCGACGTGGCGGTGGCGGCGGTGGACGGCGGCGGGCGGGTGCTCGCCACGGCCGGGCCGCCCGACCACGTGACCCTCCTGTGGGAGTCGATCGCGCACGAGGGACCGCCGCTCGTCCCCGCCTCGGGCCGCACCCCTTCCGGCAGGCCCGCTTCCGGTACGGCGGGCCGCACACGCGCGTTCGCCTCCGTTCCCGTCCTCGCGGGCGGCCACCACCACGGCCGCATCGTCGCCTACAGCCCGGCCGGGACGCTCCGTGACAGCGACGTCGGCATATTGGAGCGCGCCGCGACCGTCGCCGCGCTCGTCGTCACCAGGCAGGAGGCGGTCAACGCCGTCGAGAGCAAGTACCGGGCCGACTTCCTGCGCGACGTGCTCACCGGCCGGGCGGGCACGGCCGAGCGCGTCACGGCGCGGGCCAGGGCGTTCGGCTGGGATCTGGAACGGCCCGTCACCGTGCTGGTCGCCGAACTCGACCCGGACGGCGACGAACGCGCCACCCAGGACCGCCTGGTCTCGTGCTGGGTCGCGGCGATGCGCCGCCACGACCCCCAGGGCGCGGTCGCGGGCTTCTCGCACGAGGTGGTGGCCGTACTGGACGCCACGGTGGACGCCGCCAGGGTGGCCAAGGACGCCGCCTCCGCCTTCGCCGACGTGCCGCCCGCCACGTTCTCGACCGGCACCTCCCGTCCGTCGCCCGGCGCCGACCTGCTGCCCGAGGCGTACTCGCAGGCCCTGAAGGCGGCCCGCGTCGGCCGCCAGCTCCACGGCCCCGGCGCGGTGGCCCACTTCGACCAGCTGGGCGTGTATCGGCTGCTGTCGCTGGTGAACGACACGGAGGAACTGCACGCGTTCGTCCGCGAGACGCTGGGCCCGCTGGCCCTGGACGACGACGCCGAGAACTCCGACCTGCGCAGGACCCTGCAGGTGCTCCTGGAGACGAACCTCAACGTGGCGGAGACGGCCAGGCGGCTGCACTTCCACTACAACACGCTGCGCTACCGCATCGGCAAGCTGGAGCGCCTGCTCGGCAACTTCACCGACGACCCCCACCTGCGCCTCAACCTGACCCTGGCCCTGCACGTGCTGCGCATGCGGGGCATCTAGGCTGAGTGGTCGTGGACTTCGAACTGCGCTCCGACTTCATCCCGCTGTGTGACCTGCTGAAGTACTGCGGGGTCACGGAGACGGGCGGCATGGCCAAACACCTGATCGCCGAGGGGATGGTGTCGGTGGACGGGGAGGTGGAGCTCCGGAAGACGTGCAAGATCCGGACGGGGCAGGTGGTGACCGGGGAGGGGTTCTCGATCCGGGTGCACTGAGAGCTGACCGCTCACCGAACCCCCTCGAAGGTAGTGCGCGACCACTCCTCTGGTCAGGAAAGCGAATTTGGCAGATCATGCCCGTGTACGAGCGCGCCCACGGGCCTAATGTGCCCGCATCGGCAGCACGAATCTGGAGCGGGATGCGGAAGGAGCCTGCGGGGCGGCACTGGAAGCGGCAGCCCGGGTGAAGAGGGGCTCACATGGTTTTCGGTTGGACCAAACTTTTCAGTTGGACCAAACACGGCGACGGCAAGCATCTGGCTCCCGGAGAGGTCGTCAAGCCCGACGAGCGGCTGACCTGGCCGCGCATGATCGGGTTCGGCGCGCAGCATGTGATCGCGATGTTCGGCGCGACGTTCGTGTTCCCGCTGGTGATGGGGTTGAGCCCCAATGTCGCGATCATGATGTCCGGCGTGGCCACGATCATGTTCCTGCTGATCGTGAAGGGCAAGATCCCCAGCTACCTGGGCACCAGCGCGTCCTTCGTGGGCGGTGTGCTGGCCATCAGGGCGGTGTTCGGCGGTGACACCCCTGGCGCCGATGCCATCGTAACCGGGGCGATCCTCATCGTCGGGTTCGTGCTCGCGCTGGCCGGGCTCGCCGTGCACTTCCTCGGTGTGCAGATCATCCACCGGATCTTCCCGCCGATCGTCACCGGCGCGGTGGTCATGCTGATCGGGTTCGGGCTGGCCTACGTGGTGGCGGACGTCTACTGGCCCAAGGACCAGTGGATGGCGCTGATCACGATGCTGGTGACGTTCGTGATCGTGGTGGCGTTCAAGGGCTTCATCGGGCGCATCGGCATCCTGCTCGGCCTGATCGTCGGCTACGCGCTGTCCTGGGTGGCCGACCAGCTCTTCGGCCAGGTCCCGGCCTACACCGACGGCGCGCTCAAGATCGCCCCGCATCTGCGCGTCGACTTCTCCAAGCTGGAGGCGGCGCCATGGTTCGGCCTGCCGCCGTTTCATCTGCCAGACTTCAAGTTCTCGGCCGTGCTGCTCGTGCTGCCCGCGGTGATCGCGCTGATCGCGGAGAACATCGGTCATGTCAAGGCCGTGGGAGAGATGACGCGCACCGACGTCGACCCGTACATCGGCCGCGCCATCGCCGCCGACGGCCTGGCCACCGTGGTGACCAGCGCCGTCGGCGGCTCGCCCACCACCACCTACGCCGAGAACATCGGCGTCATGGCCGCCACCAAGGTCTACTCCACCGCCGCCTACTACATCGCCGCCCTCATCGCCATCCTGTTCGGGCTCAGCCCGAAGTTCGGCGCGCTGGTCTCCGCGACACCGGAAGGCGTTCTGGGCGGCGTGACGGTCATCCTGTACGGCATGATCGGCCTGCTCGGCGCCAAGATCTGGATCGAGAACCGGGTGAACTTCGCCGACCCGGTCAACATGGTCCCCATCGGCGCGGGCATCATCCTGGCGATCGGACCGGTGAAGCAGTTGATCAGCGGCGACTTCCGGCTGGAGGGCATCGCGTTCGGCACGATCGTCGTGGTGGGCGGCTACCACCTGCTGCGCGTCATCGCCGGGCGGCCCGCCGACACAGCTGCCGCGGGGAGAGAGGCCGGGTGAAGCCGCCGCCCTTCGAACACCACGCGCCACGCGACCTGGGCGAGGCCCTGGACGTCCTCGCCCAGGTGGGCCCGCGCGGCAAGGTGCTCGCGGGCGGCCAGAGCCTGATCCCCATGCTCAACATGCGGCTGGCGGCGCCCGAGCATCTGGTCGACATCAACCGCGTCGAGTCGCTGGCCACCCTCGACCTCGCCCCCGAAGGCGTCACCGTGGGCGCGCTGGCCAGGCACGCCCAGGTGGAGCGGCTGGCCGGGCATCCGCTGCTGCGGCAGGCGCTCCGGCTGGTCGCCCACCCGGTGATCCGCAACAGGGGCACGGTGGTGGGCAGCCTGGTGCACGCCGACCCGGCCGCCGAGCTGCCCGCCGTGCTGGCCCTGCTCGGCGGGTCGGTACGGCTGTCCCGGCTGGACGCCGCCGAGGGCGTGGTGAGCCGGGAGGTGACGGCCGCCGACTTCTTCGTCGGGCCGATGGAGTCGGCCGTCCAGCCGGGCGAACTCGCCGTTTCCGCATATTTCCCGGCACTGCCGGAACGGTCGGGTACGGCGTTCCGCGAGGTGGCCAGGAGGCACGGCGACTACGCCCTGGCCGGGGTGTGCGCGCTGGTCACGCTGGACGACGACCTGCGCGTCACCGCCGCCCGGGTGGCCTGCGTCAGCGTCGGCCCCGTGCCGGTGGTCGTGGACGTGGGCGCGCTGTGCGAACGCCGTCCCGCCTCCAGCGTCGACTGGGCGGGCGTGGCGCGGGCCGTACGGGAAGGGACCGAGCCGGACGACGACATCCACGCGAGCGCCGCCTACCGGCTGCATCTGGTCGGCGTCCTCGCCGAGCAGGCGCTGAAGGACGCCGCCCGTGAGGCGGCGCTCAAGGACACGGCTCGTGAGGCGGCGGGACCGTGGGGTAGCAGCCCAGCAAGTACGTGAGGGAGGCCGGATTGGAGCGCGAGCGCGAGATCACGCTGGTGGTGAACGGGGCCGCGCGGCGGGTGCGGGTGCCCGGCCGGCGGCTGCTGTCCGACTGCCTGCGCCACGACCTCGGGCTGACCGGTACGCACGTGGGGTGCGAGCACGGCGTGTGCGGCTGCTGCACGGTGCTGCTGGACGGCGAGCCGGTGCGCTCATGCCTGACGTTCGCCGTGACCGTCGACGGGAGCGAGATCACCACGGTGGAGGGGCTGGCCGGGCCGGAGGGGATGTCGGCGGTGCAGCGGGCGTTCGCGGAGTGCCACGGGCTGCAGTGCGGCTTCTGCACGCCGGGCTTCCTGTGCACGGTGACCGCGCTGCTGCGCGACAACCCGGCGCCCACCGACGAGGAGGTGGTCGACGGCATCTCCGGCAACCTGTGCCGCTGCACCGGCTACCAGAACATCGTAAAGGCCGTCCACCGGGCGGCGGAGCTGATCGCCGAGGAGACCTAGGGATGACCACCAGGCTGTTCGGGGAGCCGGTCCAGCGCCGGGAGGACCCCAGGCTGCTCACCGGCGGGGGCCGCTACCTCGACGACCTGGGCTCCGGCGCGCTGGCCGCGGCGTTCGTGCGCTCGCCGCACGCCCACGCCCGCGTCCGCGACGTCGACGTGAGCGCCGCGCTCGACGTGGACGGCCTGGTCGCCATCTACACCTGGGAGGACCTGCCCGAGCGCGTGGGCCGGCCCCTGCCCCTGCTGATCCCGCATCCCGCGCTCACCCACGGCCGCACCGCCTACCCCTTGGCCAGAGACGTCGTCCGGCATGTGGGCGAGCCCGTGGTGATGGTCGTGGCCAGGGACCGTTACCTCGCCGAGGACGCCTGTGCGCTGATCGAGGTCGACTACGAGCCGCTCAAGCCGGTCGTGGGCATCGAGGAGGCGGTTCAGGGCGCGCAGCTTGTCCATGAGGACGTACCGGGCAACGTGGGCGCCCATCTGGTGCAGGAGGTGCCGAACCAGGCGGGCCGGGGCGCCCGCGAGGCCATCGAGGCGTCGCCGCACACGCTGAGCTTCCGGCTCGACATCGAGCGCAGCGCCAGCATGCCGCTGGAGGGCCGCGGCGTGTACGCCCGCTGGGACGGCTCCGACCTGCGCGTCTACACCAGTACCCAGACCTCGACCAGTGTCCGCATGGCCGTCGCCGCGGCCCTGGGCCTGCCCCTGCCGCACGTCGAGGTGATCGCGCCCGACGTGGGCGGCGGGTTCGGGGTGAAGATCGTGCACCCGTGGCCGGAGGAGATCCTGGTGCCGTGGGCGGCGATGCGGCTCGGCCAGGAGGTCAAGTGGACCGAGGACCGGCGCGAGCACTTCATCTCCTCCGCCCACGAGCGGGGCCAGGTGCAGCACGTCAGGGTCGGGTTCGACGACGACGGGGTGGTTCAGGGGCTGGACGTGACGATCCTGCACGATCACGGGGCCTACACGCCGTACGGGATCATCGTCCCGATCATCACCTCGACGCAGCTGCTCGGGCCGTACCGGATCGGGGCCTACCGGGTCGAGTTCTCCGCCGTCTACACCAACACCGTGCAGGTCACCCCGTACCGGGGCGCGGGGCGGCCGCAGGCGGTGTTCTGCATGGAGCGGACGATGGACAAGATAGCCCGCTACCTGGGCAAGGACCGCACCGAGGTGCGCGCGGTGAACTTCATCCGCCCCGACGAGTTCCCCTACGACCAGGGCCTGATCTTCCAGGACGGACGCCCGCTGATCTACGACAGCGGCGACTACCCGGAGATGCTCCGCATGCTCAAGGAGCTCATCGGTTGGGACGACTTCGAACCCGGCCGGCACCGGGGCATCGGCATCGGCTGCTACGTCGAGGGCACCGGCGTCGGCCCCTACGAGGGCGGCCACGTCCAGATCACCTCCGACGGCCGCGTACACGTCTCCACCGGGCTCACCTCACAGGGGCAGGGCCACGAGACCGTGTTCGCCCAGATCGCCGCCAGCGAGCTGGGCGTGCCCATCGAGCGGATCTCGGTCGTCACCGGCGACACGCGCAGGTTCGGGTACGCGGTCGGCACGTTCGCCTCCCGCGCGGCGGTGATGAGCGGCAACGCCATCGCGCTGGCCTGCCGCAAGGTGCGGGAGAAGGCGCTGCGCATCGCCGCCGACGCGCTGGAGGCCGACCCGGCCGACCTGGAGATCGCCGACGGCCTGGTGCACGTCGTGGGTGCCCCGACCGCCTCGATCCCGCTGTCCACGGTCGCGGTCCTGGCCAACCCGCTGCGGTACGCCTTCGACGAGGAGACGGCCAAGGCCACCCAGTTCTCCGGCATCTCCTCGCCCGACAAACCGCCGGTGGCCGAGGGCGAGGAGCCGGGGCTGGAGGGTCGTGACTACTACTCGCCGATCAGGTCCACGTTCGCGGCCGGGATGCACGCCGCCATCGTCGAGACCGACCCGCTGACCGCCGAGATCAAGGTCCTGCGGTACGCGGTCGTGCACGACTGCGGCCGGCTGATCAACCCGATGATCGTGGAGGGGCAGATCCACGGCGGAGTGGCCCAGGGCATCGGCGGCGCCCTGTACGAGCGGATGGTGTACGACGGGCACGGGCAGCTGCTCAACGCCTCGTTCATGGACTTCCTCATGCCGTACGTGACGGAGATCCCGCACATCGAGACCGCCCACCTGGAGACGCCGTCGCCGCTCAACCCGCTCGGCATCAAGGGGGCGGGGGAGGCCGGGGTGATCCCGGTCTCGGCGGTGATCGCGGGGGCGATAGAGGACGCGGAGGGCATCGAGATCGACCGCATGCCGATCTCGCCGTCCGAGCTGTTCGACCTCAGGAACCTCGCCGGGCCGGACGCCCAGCCGGGCACTTAACCGGGCTTCCGGTGGCGGCGTGCTTCCGGTGGCGGCGTGCTTCCGGCGGCGGCGTGCTTCCGGTGGCGGCGTGCGAGGATCGGCGCCGTGACGATCCATGATGAACTGCGCGCACCCGGCGCGGGCCTGACCACGTTCCCCGGCTCGGACCCCGCCGAGCTCAGCGATGTCCGGCTGATCGACCTGGCCTGGAACGAGCTCACCGAGCTCCCCGCGTGGCTGGGCGGCCTGACGTCGCTGGCCGAACTCCGGCTCGACGGCAACCGCCTGCGCTCGCTGCCGGACCTGACGGGACTCACCGCGCTGCGGGCGCTGCACCTCGACGGCAACCGGCTGCCCGAGGTGCCCGGCTGCCCGCCGTACCTGGAGACGCTGTACCTGTACGGCAACGCCATCGAGACGCTGCCCGAGCGGCTCGGCGGCGGGCTGCGGCACCTGGCGGCGGGCGGCAACCGGCTGACCGCCGTGCCCGACGCGCTGTGGAAGCTGACCCGGCTCGAATCGCTCAACCTGGCCGAGAACGCACTCACCGAGGTGCCCGCGGCGATCGGCGGGCTGACCGGGCTGCGCATGCTCGATCTCGGGCACAACGACCTCGCCACGATCCCGCCGGAGATCGGCGACCTGGGCCTGACCGACTACCTCTACCTGAGCGACAACCGGTTCACCGAGGTGCCCGCCGCGATCGGCCGGCTCGACCGGCTCGCCTACCTCAACGTGACCGACAACCGGCTGACCGGCCTGCCCGAGGCGCTCGGCCGCATGGCGTCGCTGGTCGAGCTGCGGCTCTACAACAACCGGCTGGAGACGCTGCCTGACTCGATCGGCGGGCTGGGCCGGCTGCGCGAGCTGCATCTGCAGGGCAACCGGCTGGCCGCGGTGCCTGACTCGATCGGCGGGCTCGGCGAACTGCGCGTGCTCGACCTGCGGAACAACCAGCTGCGCGCGCTGCCCGGCGCGGTCGCGGGCCTGGCTCGGCTCACGCACCTGGATCTGCGTAACAACCGGCTCAGGACGCTGCCCGAGAGCCTTGGCGAGCTGCCCGCGCTGGAGAAGCTCGACCTGCGCTGGAACAAGCTCGACGGCGAGCCTGACGCGCTGCGCCGCCTGGTGGAGCGCGGCTGCGTCGTCCTGCGCTGAGACCTCGGCTCTTGGGCTGATAGCGCGGTTCTCCGGCTGAGAGCGCGGTTCTCGGGCTGAGGTCTCGGGTGAATCTCGGTTTAATCTCGGCCGGAGTGAACCCCACCTACGGGGGTTGCGTATCTCGGCACATGACGACATTTCCACGTCTGGCCGCTACTGCGCTGCTGGTCGGGCTCGTGGCCGGTTGTACGAACGCCAGCGGTTCCGTAGGAGCCGGCCAGAGTGCCGCGATGGCCGGGGGCGAGCCCATCGTGCAGAAGCCCGCCACGGTCGACAACAACGTCTACACCGTCGAGCAACTGGCCGAGAAGGTCGGGTGCAAGCCGAAGATCCAGGTCAACGCCAAGGACATTCGTACGGGCTTCTGCCAGACCGACGAGGGTCAGTTCTTCGTGTCGACGTTCGCCACCCAGGCCGGCAAGGACGCCTGGATGGACACCGCGCCCGAATACAACCCGCACCTGGTCGGCAACCGATGGACCGTGCTGTCCAGCCGCAAGGTGCTTGACGCTTTGAAGGAGCGTCTCCACGGTGAGCTCCATCTCAAGGACCACAGGACCAAACAGATGCAGACTAACGGCTGACGGAGGGCTGGGAAGGCGGTGGGAGTCCTCCCAGCCCCAGTCGTTCAGCCTCGGGTCGCCAGCTTGTACTGGGCCCAGATCTCCAGGGGGGCCGCGACCCTGTCGAGGAACATCAGATCGTCCATCCGGCAGTTACAGGGGTTGTTCTCTCTGGTGTTCTGCGGATAGCTACCGCCGATCTTGATGCCTCTGGGGTCGGTGGCCGAGGTGAGATCGGGCTCCGGCGCCCCCTCCACGCCCCACGGATCGCCCGTGAGCGTGTAGAAGCCGTCGAGCGGGCGGCCGTTCTTGTAGAGCTTCATCGCGGCGTTGTCGTAGTCGAACGTGGCCGCCAGGAAGACCCATTCATCCTGAGGAAGCACGCTCTGCCACGGTTCGCTCGCGGCGAAGGTCTGGGAACTGCTGCCGTCGACGCGCCTGCCCAGCGCGACCACGCGCAGCTCCCCGTTGACCGTGATGAGTTCGAGCAGCGCTCTGACGTCATGGCCCTGGGAGTTGCCGGTGAGCACCCCGGCCAGCCCGATCGCTCCGTAGCGGTCGGCCGGGTCCGCGGTGTTGGAGTTGAGGCTGGGGTTCTCGCCGGTCATCTTGAACCAGCCCATGACGGTGGCGCCCTTGACGGCGTTGAAGGCGTGGAGGGTGGGCACTCCGGTCTCGGAGTAGATCCCGGCCTTCCAGTCGTCGTTGCCCATCGTGGTGGGGTTCACCTGCTGGAGCTGGATCGAGTGGCGGCTGCCCCGATGCGCGCCGTCGTCGTTGCGCATGGCGGCACCGCCGTTGATCAGCGTGATGTCCGTGCCCGACCTGCCCTGGTCGCGCTCCTGCGCGGGGTTTTCGGGGACCGGGTGTTCGAAGTCGTAGGCGGCGATGAGGTTGTGGCGCAGCGTGGGCAGTACGCCGGGCCGGTCGTGGGCGGCGGCCGGGGTGGCGAGCGTCGTCGTCAGGACGAGAGCCACCACCGGGGCCAGATAGCGGTGCCTCATGGCGTCGCCGTCATGCAGGCGCCGGTGACCTTCCAGATCTTGCCGTTGGCCTTGGACAGCAGGTAGAGCTCGCCCGCGCCGTCGCGGCTCAGGCGCAGGTCCACCCGGGCGTCGCCGGCCAGATCCTTCATGGTGACCGTGGCGCCGCTCGCGTTCACGAGCTTGGGCTGGTAGATCGTGGCCCGCGGGCCGCCCTGCCGCATCTGGCTGGCGATGGTGAAGAAGACGCGGCCGTCGACGATGTCGCCGAACAGGTATTTGCCGTACAGCAGCGGCAGCCGCGTGCCGCGATAGACGAACCCACCGGCCACCGCGTGACCGCTGTCGGCCGTGCAGGAGTGGCCGGGCGGCGGGTCGTGGTCGTAGGCCGCGACCGGGTAGGTGTAGCCGAACGAGGCGTCATTGTCGGGCAGCGTGTACAGGTGGCAGCGGTCGGCCTTGTTGAACACGAAGGAGCCTTCGCGCTCGCTCCAGCCCAGGTTGTCGCCGGCCTTGACCTCGTAGATGGCCTCGATGGCGTGCTCGCCGATATGGCCGAGGAACAGGCGGTTGCCCTGCGGGTCCCAGCTGAAGCGGTGCGGGTCGCGCATGCCGTACGCGTAGATCTCGCCGATCGCGCCGGCCTTGGTGACGAACGGGTTCTTGGCCGGGATGCCGTACTTGCCGTTGGCGGCGTTCGTGCCCAGGGGGTCGATGCGCAGCACCTTGCCCTGCGGGATGGCCAGGTTCTGCGGGTCGTCGCTCGACACGCCCCGGCCGCCGTCGCCCGAGGCGACGTAGAGCAGGCCGTAGTCGGCGTCCCGGCGCCGCGCGTACGGGTTGAAGTCGATCTGCTGGATGCCGTGCACCTGGCCGTTGAAGCCGAGCCTGAGCACCTCTCGGCGGGTGCCGCTGAAGGTGTCGGCCTTCGGGTTCGTGGCCGTCCACTCGGTGATCACGCCGTGGAACTTGGTGTCGGGCTGCGGCGTCAGGTCCGGCGTCTTGGTGGTGAGGGCCGCGCCCCACTCGGTGTGTACGGTGTAGAACTTGCCGTTACGGGCGAAGTCCGGATGGAAGGCGACGTACCCGAACCCGGAGCCCAGACCGCGGCCGGAGAGGAAGTCCGGCGCGAACGTGGCACCGACGTCGAGGTACTCCTGCGGCTGGCCGTTCTTCAACAGGTACAGCTTGCCGTTGAGGTCGTTGACGAACTGGCGCCGCGACCCGTCGGGGATCTCGCCGATGTTGTTGATCCTGGCCCAGCGCATCAGCCGCTGGTCGGTGGGCGTGGGGACCGGTTCGGTCTTGGGGAAGGTCGCGTATTCGGTCAGCGTCAGCGTGAGACCGGACGCGGTGGGATTCTCCGGAATGGGATCGTCGATCGGGGTCGAGTCCATCGCGGCTGCCGGCGGCGCCCAGAGCGCGGTCGCCAGCAGTGCGGCTAAGAGGTAGCGGAGGGGGGATTTCGGCATTCCTGTGCACCACCTGAGGGGTTGTTGGAAAGCGCTTACCGGGGACGGTAAAGGGAGAAGGGAGGGGAGTCAAGAAGGGTGACGTCAGGGTTGTGAGTGTTCGGGTTGTGCCCGTGACGGTCAGGGTTGGGAGCGCTCGGCGCAGGCCGGTGTGCCGGTGACGGTCAGGTTGCGCACCCGCCCGATGTTGTCGAACGAGCCGAAGCCGACGCGGCCCGAGGGGAACGTCCGGTCCGTGGCCGTGATCAGCGGTGTCGTGGAGCCGTCCATGAAGACCTCGATGCGGCCGGTGTCCGCGCAGTAGCGGACGTGGACCTTGTGCCACGCCTCATCGGTGACCGCGGGCGGCGCGCCGACCTGGCCGTTCCACTGGTCGTCGATACGCAGGCGGTCGGCGTTGTTCACCACGAAGATCCCGTTGTGGGGATAGATGGTGTTGTCCTGCGACAGGTGGGCGTAGTTGAACTGCAGGTCGGAGCGGTAGCCGAACACGATGATCACGTCGCGGTTGCTGATGCTCGTCGGGGTGTCCAGCCGTACCTCGGCGTCGATCTGCACCGAGCCGAAGACGGGGCCCTTGGTCAGCACGGCGTACTCGAAGGGGCGGCGCGGGCCGGGGCGCGCTTCCCCGGCTTCGGCGAGGATCACCTGGTCGCCGGGGAACTGCCACTTGGCGGGGGTCACCGGGGCCCAGCTGGTGGCGGCGTTGGTCTTGCGGACGACCGTGCGGCCCAACGTGCAGTCGGGAGCTTTCGCGGCGGCTTCCACCTGGTCGGCGGCGTGGGCGGTGGGCGCGATGAACTGGGCCAGGACCAGCACCAGTGCGAGCGCGCACAAGCGGACGAATGTGGGCATCGGAATCCTCTCAGTGGGGGAGGGGGCGGATCCGAGCGGTCAATCGTTGTGCGTGGCGGCCCCCAGCAGGTCGCGGATGTGGCTTGTCGCGGCGGCGAAGGCGGGCTGGGACATGGTCGCCGCGTAGTCACGTACCCGCGGCAGCGCCACGTCGATGACCTCGGCGATCGTGCCGGGTCGCGGTGTCATGACGATCACCCGGTTGCCCAGGTAGACCGCCTCGGCGATGGAGTGCGTGACGAGCAGGACCGTGGTCTCGGTCTCGTGCCAGATGCGGTGCAGCTCGATGTTCATCTGCTCCCGGGTCAGGGCGTCCAGCGCGCCGAACGGCTCGTCCATGAGCAGCACCGGCGGCCGGTGCAGCAGCGCGCGGCACAGCGCCACCCGCTGCTGCATCCCGCCGGACAGCTCATGCGGCAACGCGTCCTCGAAGCCCGTCAGCCCGGTCATCTCGATCAGCTCGTCGGCCCTGGCGGCGGCCTCCTTCTGCGGCATGTCGCGCATCTCGGCCTGCAGCAGGATGTTCTTGCGCGCCGAACGCCACTCCAGCAGGGCGGCGCGCTGGAAGACGTACCCGACGTCGTGGCGCGGGCCGCCGACCGTGCCGCCGAGCAGCCGCACCGCGCCCGCCGACGGCTTGAGCAGCCCGGAGACCAGCTTGAGCAGCGTCGACTTGCCGCATCCCGACGGGCCCACGATGGACACGAACTCGCCGGGGCGGACGTCCATCGACACGTTCTCCAGCGCGACCACGTCGCGCTTCTTCGATCGGAACCGCACCGCCACCTTGTCGATCTCGACGGCGGGTGCCTGTTGCGTCACGGTCATCCCTTCGGCGCCACGCTGGCGTCCCAGTAGGCGCTGGGCGCCTGCGGGTTGGAGACCATCCCGGCCTTGGCGAAGGTGTCGATCGTCTTCTGCCAGTCGGCCTCGGTGTTGACGCCCGGCGGCTGTCCCTGGGTGGCGTCGGTGTGCAGCAGCGTGGTCGTGGTCTTGAACTGGTCGAGCAGTACCTGAGCCGGCGGCAGCTGCTCCGAGGCGCCCTTCATGGCGTCCACCGCGGCCTGCTGGTCCTTCTCCGCCGCCGCCCACGCCTCGCTGGTGGCCGCGACCATCCGCTTGACCAGGTCGGCCTTGCTCTGCAGGAAGGAGGAGGAGGTGAGCAGGCCGTTGCTGTAGTAGTTCAGGCCGAACTCGGAGAAGCGCAGGTACGCGACCGGCTTGCCGGCCTTGTTCTGCATGGTCGGGCCCTGGTCGGAGGCGTAGCCGAGCAGCGCGTCCGTCTGCCCCGACATGACCGCCGCGATCTTGCCCGCCGGGTCGGTGTTCTGCAGCTTGACGTCGGCGTCGCTCATCCCGTTGGCCTTGAGGAACACCGGGAAGGTCTTGGTGAGCGCGTCACCGGCCGTCGAGGCGATCGTCTTGCCCTTCAGGTCCGCCGGCTTGGTGATGTTCTTCTCCTGGAAGAACTGCACCGAGGCCGGGGTCGTCTGCAGGAAGACGCCCAGGCTCTTCACCGGCACGCCCGAGCTCACACCGCCGAGCAGCGCGGGGGTGTCGGCCCAGCCGAAGTCCGTCTGGCCGGCGCCGGTGGCCTGGACGGTCTTCTGCGAGCCCTGCCCGGCCTGGATGGTCAGGTCGATGCCGTGCTTTTCGAAGATGCCCTTCGTCTTGCCGTAGTAGAAGGGCGCGTGCTCGCCGTACGGATACCAGTTGAGGGTGAGCGTGGCCTTGTCGAGCTGCTTGCCCGACGAGCTGGTGGTCTTCTCGCCGCCGCCGGAGCCGCACGCGGTGGCGAACAGGAGCAGAGCCGGGGCTATGGCGGCGATCAGCGTGCGTGTCTTCATGGCGTCCTCAGTGGGTGACGTCCTCGATGGAATGACTTCCTCAGTACGTGACGGTGACGGCGTCGCCGCGGCGGCTGGCGTGCCAGGGCAGCAACAGCCGCTCGGCGAACTCGACGGCGACGAAGAGCACGACGCCGAGCAGGGACATGACGAGGAGTCCCGCGAAGAGCATGGGCGTGTCGATGTTGCCGTTGGCCTGCAGGATGACCGAGCCGAGCCCGTCGTTGCCGCCGACGAACTCGCCCACGACCGCCCCGGTGACGGCGAGCGTCACGGCGACTTTCAACCCGGAGAACAGGAACGGCAGGGAGGCGGGAAACCTGATCTTGGCGAAGGTCTTCGCCGGGCTCGCGCCCATGGTCGAAGCCAGCTGGAGCATCTCCGGATCCACCGACTTCAGGCCGGTGACCATGGAGATGACGACGGGGAAGAACGCGATCAGCACGGCGACCACGATCCTGGGCGTCAGCCCGAACCCGAGCCAGACCACGAACAGCGGGGCGATCGCGATCTTCGGGACGACCTGCGCGAACAGCAGCAGCGGATAGAGGGTCTTCTCGACCTCCGCCGAGGCCACCATCAGCACGGCCGCGGCGACGCCGACGACGACGGCGATGGCGAAGCCGAGCACCGTCTCGTAGCCGGTCACCAAGGTGTGGTGGGCGAGGTAGCCGGCCTTGTCGGCCATCACCTGGAGGGTGACTCCGGGCGAGGGTACGAGGAACCTGGGCACGATCTCGAACTCGGTGATCGCCCACCAGATCGCGTAGCAGGCGGCGAGCAGGGCGAACGGCCGCCAGGACCGGTCCGCCAGTTCTAAAACGCGGTCGCGCGAGCTCGGACTCTCGCGCCGCACGATTCCATCAGCGGTCTGTACCACGATCGAAGGTATCCCTCCATCGCGTGCCATCAGGCCAAATGCGAGAAAGCGCTATCTGAAAGCGCTTTCCTGCGGTACGCTAACCCGGCATGGTCCAGGGGTCAATGGTCGTTAACTTCCTGTTACAGGAGGGCGAGTGGCCGATCGCGTTCACGTCACTCTCCGGGATGTGGCCATGGCCGCCGGAGTCTCCCTAGCCACCGCCTCACGTGTCCTCAACGGCACCGCCAAGGTCCGCGAAGACCTGCGCGACCGGGTCGAGGCCGCCGCCTCCGAGCTCGCGTACACACCGAACGCCCACGCCCAAGCCCTCGTCCGGGCCTCCAACGAGACCGTCGGCGTCATCTGCCACGACGTCAGCGACCCCTACTTCTCCGGCATCGCCAGAGGCGTCATGCGCGCCGCCGCGCAGCGCGACCTGCTGGTGATGCTGGCCAGCACGTTCCGCGACAGCACGCGCGAGGTGGCCTACGTCTCCATGCTGCGCGCCCAGCGGGCCCGCGCGATCCTGCTGATCGGCTCCGGCTTCGAGGATCGCGGCTGGGAACGGGCCATGGACGTCGAACTGCGCCCCTACCTGAACGCCGGCGGCCGGGTCGCCGTGGTCAGCCGGCACCGCAGCCTGCCCGTCGACACCGTACTTCCGGAGAACCGCGAGGGCGCCGCCGCCCTGGCCCGCGCCCTGCTCGCCCTCGGCCACCGCCGCTTCGCCATCCTGTCGGGCCCGCCCGGCCTCAGCACCGTCGTGGACCGGGTCGCCGGCTTCCGCGACGCCCTGGCGGCGGCCGGGGTGACGGTCGACCAGATCGAGGAGGGCCCGTTCAACCGCGAGGGCGGCTACGCCGGCGCGTCCGCCCTCCTGGACCGGGGGCTCGACGCCACCTGCCTGTTCGCCGCCACCGACGTGATGGCGGTGGGAGCGCTGGCCGCCTTGCGGGAACGCGGGCTGCGAGTGCCGGAGGACGTGTCGCTGGCGGGCTTCGACGACATCCCGGTGGTACGGGACCTGACACCACCGCTGACGACGGTGTCGCTACCGTTGGAGGAGATGGGGGAGCGGGTGATCGCTCTGGCCCTGCGGGACGGGAGCCGGGGACGACGGCGAATCGAACGGGTACCGGGTACGGTGATCTTGCGCGCCAGCACCATCGGGCCGCCGTAAAGGACCTCCGCGTCGGGCGTTCTTCCAGCCGACCCGCCCTCAAAGGGCCTCCGCTTCGCTCCGGACGTCCCCCAGGCGGGCTCACGCCCGCCCCCTGGCGGGCCTCGCTTCGCTCGGACTGCCTTCCCAGCGCTTCGCCAGAAGAGTAAGGCGGCATGCCAGGGATCATTCGCAGTTCAGCAAGGCACGATGCCGAGTTCTGCGAGAAGCTTCCATGCCTCTGTGGAGGCGACCCGATCGACCACCTTGCACTCTTGCGCGTGCCCCTTCTTCGTTGTGCGTTCCAAATGTAAGAGTAGAGCTTACGGAAGGCTTTTTCGCCGATCTCGATCGCCTTGCCACCAAGATCTTTGATGAATTCGACGGCAGCCCCTACTCCGTTCTGCATGCTGTTGAATACGCCCTCGAGCCATTCGGGGGCTCCTCGCCCGACCGACAGCAATGGCCTCCTGGCTGTCCAGAGCTCGTTGATGTTCGGTTTCAAGGTTCTTGCCGAAATCGCGGAAGGCCGGATGGACCAAGCGTCGGGATTTTCCGGCAAACGACCAAGGACGCCATGCGTCTAATGCTGTGACCAGAAAGGTTCACCGTCCTCGCCGTTCGCACTTTCCACCTGATGTCCCGCTTCCTCCAGGGCGACGACGGCCTGCTGCCTTCTCTGCTGAGGAACCAGAACCAAGTCGGCGTGGGAAGTCGATGCGACGAACACCGGGATCGCTGCCTCTGCCAGCGGCTTGACGATCGCCGACAACATCCCAGGAACGTCCAGGCCGTGGGCTGTGGCGTCACCGTAAAAACCGATCCACCGTTCCGCTGAGTCCAGAGGCTGGGCCGCACGAACAACGGTCAACCCTTCGGGCGCGCGGACAAGCACGATCCAGTCGTCCGCGGGCGAGGCCGCATGCGGGAGCTGCTCGATGGCGAACACTGGAGATACGATTCGCAGGTGTTGGGTCGTCAGTGGGTTCATGGACGGGTGTCTACTAGAGATTCCGTAACCCCACACGCTCGTTTTGCCGTGGGCACCCCGCAAACGCCTCCGGTCACAGCACTAAGGACCGTGAGAAAGGCCATCGCTATGATGGCGAGCGCACTAGTGTTACTCGCCGCATCAGCATGCGCCGCACCTGTCCTGCCGCCAGCATCGGCCCTGGCAGAATGCCCGAATAGGTGGGCAGGGAAGACGCCAGGGGACTGGGTGCCATTCGTAGGATCGGGAACCCGTGAACACCTGGTGCCGGGCACCCCGCTAGAAGCGGATATCTGCGCCTACGATGCGAGGGGGTCTCGAGCGGCCGCACCACAACGGCTGGCCGATGGACTCGCCGCGATGGTGACGGATTTCAACCATCTTCCCGTTGCTGCTCTACCGTCCTGGCGAGCCTGCTCTCTGATCGGTTCCATACCGCACAGCTACCTCATCCGACTGCGCTACAGCCATGGCAGCGTGTCATGGATCGGAACCGCCTATGACGACAACCAGTGCGTGGTGACCACGAACGGCGTATTCCGTACGATTTCCTATGTCGGAGACGCAGTGAGCACGGCCTACACCACGAGGCGCTGGCCATCCCTCAGTCCGGCAGACCAGTGTGAACCAGGGCGCGGAAGGATCGGGCAGGAAAGGCGCATGGTTCCCAAGGGTTCGATCGGGTTTACCGTTTGCAAGCTCAGCGACACGGCGCCACAAAAGACGGCATACGGCGAAGACGTTGCGAAAGATATATCGGCCAAGATTGCCTCTCAGCCGGCGCAAAGAGATGACGGTGCTTGCCCTACTGGAGCGACGCCGGCCATCCGTCTTGTCTTCCGATATGCCCAAGGGCCTCCCGCCGGCGTAACCGTCTGGAGCAAGTGGTGCGGCATGGACAACCGCTTTCTCAGAAGTGAGGTGCCATCCGCCCTTATGGCCGAATTGTCGGGCCTTCTTGATTGACGGCTGCATCGGCTGAATGCGTAGAGTCATGGGTCGTGACGGTCTGGTGCTCCAGCGACACATCGCGATCTTCAATGCTGGTGCCCATGGCCGTAGTGTGCGCCCCGAGGTTGGAGTCACTCAAAATGCAAGGCCAGGGACACTATGAATCCGCCCAAGGCCAGGAGCAGAGCGAATGTTCCGATACCAATCAGAAGGACGATCGACTTCACCACGCCAGGCCTGATCCGGACAAGGAGGGCTCCTGCGATGAGAGCCACACCGAAGACGTACCCGCCCAGCAGACGAGGGACGGGGGTTGTTGGGCGGATCATGCCATAGCCCCGACTTACGAAGATTCCCAGCATCAGTCCAGCCAGCCCAAAGCCGAGCAACCCCAGCAGTATCGTCAATCCTCGCGCCATGAACGCACGCCCTCTCGAAACCTGCGCAGTTGATTAGACGGGCCAGGCTACCTCGCAGATCATGTTCGTGATCTCGAAGTGTCACTGGAGTACCAGCCGAGTGAACATCGCCGGTGTGCTCTGCTACCAGTCCGGGCAGCCTCCGCACCTGCTCTACAAGCTGCTCTGATCAGCTGAGAGCCGCCTCGATGATCCGCATTACCGCGATGCTGTCACGCGGATCAACCGGTGGCCGTGTCCCCGTGCGCAGCGCCACGGCGAGCTCGGGATAGTACGACTCGTACGAACCGTGCCGGCTCGGCACCTCGCGCAGATCGGCACCGGCACCGATCCGTCCCCAGCTTTCGCGGGGCTTGGCGCCGAAGCCGGCGTCGTCGGGGCGTTTGCCCGACTGGAGCTGGGACTCCTGCGGGTCGAGGCCGAACGTCATGTAGGCGCCGCGCGTACCGCGCAGGACGAAGCGTGGGCGTTCTTGGGCCGCGAGGCTGCTCATCCAGAGTCGGCTCTGGACGCCGTTCTCATGCTCCAGGCTGATGAGGACGTCGTCGTCGTTCACCGCGTGCGGGCGTCGCGTGTCCACCTCGGCATGCACCTCGCGGACCGGGCCGAAGAGGATGAGTGCCTGGTCGATGAGGTGGGGCGCGAGGTCGTAGAGGATGCCCCCGCCGTCCGCCACGGTCGTTTGGTCCTTGCGGCCGGTGGTGACCGAGGGCTGCCACCACTCGAAGGCTGATTCGAACCCGTAGACGTCGCCGAGCTCGCCCGACGCGAGTACGTCGCGCACGGTGAGGAAGTCTCCGTCCCAACGCCGGTTCTGGAAGACCGTGAGCGTGCGGCCGGCGGCGTCCGCCGCCTCGATGAGTCCTTCCGCCTCTTTCACTGTCAGGGCGAGGGGCTTGTCGACGACGACGTGCAGCCCCGCGTCGAGGGCGCGGCGGGCCAGTTCGCCGTGGGTGTCGTTCGGCGTGCACACCACGGCGAGGTCGCAGTCTCCGGCGAGCGCGAACGCCGCGTCGGCGTCGGCCACGACTTGGGCGCCGGGATGGGCGGCGCGGGCCGCCGCGGAACGGGCAGGGTCGGACGTCACGATGACGTCGATCGTGTAGTCGCCGCCGGCGGTGAGCAGCGGGGCGTGGAACACCTGGCCCGCCAGGCCGTAGCCGAAGAGCAGGACGCGCAGTGGCTGCGCGGGGGCATGGGACATGGGAGTTTCCTCGTCGTCGGTGCTGATCGTCGGAGAACGAACGTCAGGGGGCAGGTGGCCGGGGCTGGAAGTTCGCTAGGCGGGCAGAATGACCCGATCCGGGAGATCGTCAGGAGGGCGGGGAGTGATCGGGTCTCAAGGAGGTCGTCAGGCGGGCAGGGTGGCCGGGTCGATTTGGGCCGTGATGACGTCCAGGTCGGCCCAGAGCGCCTCCGGTATGGCCGTAGACGCGAGCCCGACCGCCTGCTCGACGCGTTCCGGACGCGACGCGCCGATGATGGTGCTGGCGATCCGCCGATCGCGGGTCGAGAACTGGATCGCGGCCGCGGCCAGCGGCACCTGGTGGTCGCGGCAGGCCTCTTCCATCCCCTTGATCGCCTGGAGGAGTTCGGCCGGCGCCTCCCGGTAGGCGTAGCGGTGTGAGGCGGTGGCGCCCGCCGCGAGGATTCCGCCGCCGAACACGGCGGCGTTGACGACTCCGAGTCCCATCGACGTGGCGAGGTCGATGAGCGGCTCGGCGGACCGGTTGACCAGGGTCCAGCGGTTGTGCGTGAGGACGACGTCGAAGAAGCCGGTGCGGACGTACCGCTCGATCGTCGCGAGCTCGCCGCCGGCGACGCCGATCGAGCGGGCGATGCCGCGCTCGCGCAGGTCCCTCAGCACGTCCACGGGTCCGCCGGGCTCCATGATCTGGTCGAAGTCGTTCTTCTCCGGATCGTGCAGGTACAGCAGCGGCACATGGTCGAGTCCGAGGCGGGTCAGGCTCTCCTTGATCGACCGCCGGGCCTGCGCTCCGTCGAACGTGCCGGAGTCGAGGTCACGGGCGATCTTCGTCGACAGGACGTACCCCTCGGGCAGGCCACCGGCCTGCCGGATCGCCGCGCCGATGCGGCGCTCCGATTCTCCCGCGCTGTACGCGGCCGAGGTGTCCAGGGCGCGGACCGATCCCCGAAGGGCGGCCAGTGCCGTGGCGATGCCCGTCTCCGGGGGTACGTCGCGGCCGAAGTTGCCCGGCATCGAGCCGAGAGGTGCGCCACCGATCGTCAGCGGCGTGATGTGCAGCCCGGTCGCACCCAGCGGACGGGTGGGGGCCTGGTGGTCGGATTCGCGCATAAGTCTCAGCTCCGTGGGATCCGGTCGAAGTGGTTTGATTCGCGCATAGGGCTCAGCTCCGGGGGATCCAGTCGAAGAAGTGGTGGTCTGCCGGGTCCATGTGGGCCAGCGCCGCGTCACGGTCGATGTCGATGCCGAGACCCGGTGCGGAGCCGACCGTGATGAACCCGTCCACGACGATCGGGTCCGGCAGGCCGTGGACGATCGAGTACCACCAGTCCTGGGTCGGGACCGGGTACTCGAAGGCGATGAAGTTGTCCGGGAGCGTCGCGCACACCTGTACCAGGGCCGCCAGCCCGAACAGCCCGCTGCTGACGCCGTGCGGAGCGATCTCGATCCCGTGGAGGTCGGCGTACTCCGCGACCCATTTCAGCTCCGCGATCCCGCCGACGTCACCGGGGTCCGGCCCGATGACCCGTACGGCCTGGGTCGAGATCAGCTCTTTGTAGTTGTTGCGCAGGTAGATCTGCTCGCCGGTGTGTGTCCGTACGTTCGTGGCCCGGGTGATCTCGCGATACTGGGCGGCGTCGACCCATGGCACGCCGTCGCCGCTGAGCAGGTCCTCGGCCCACATGATGTGGAGCGGTTCGAGCGCCCGCAACACCGTGATGGCGTCCGGGACGGTGAATCCCGGCCCCATGTCGAGCGCCAGGCCGCGGCCCTCGCCGAGCACGTCCTTCATCGCCTGGACGCAGGCGACGATGTGGGCGATGCCCTTCTCGGTCAGCATGCCGCGGTTCGGGTGCTTGGGGCCCTCGCGCAGATCGCCGTAGAAGAAGTCCGACACGTTCGGCGCCATGAAGCCGTGGAAGCCGACGCCCTCCTTGAACAGGGTGAAGCCCTCCGGCGCGGCGGCCATGACGGCCATCGACGCGGCGTAGTCCTCGGGTTCGTGGCCCAGCAGGGGCGGTCGCACGCCTCCGTTGTAGACGCGGACGCGGTCGCGTACCTTACCGCCCAGCAGCTTGTGCACGGGCAGGCCGGCCGCCTTGCCGGCCACGTCCCACAGGGCGATCTCGATCGCGGAGACGATGCTGCCCCAGGGCTTGAAGCCGCCGAGCCGGCGGATCCGCAGCATGCACCGCTCGACGTCGGTGGGGTCCTGTCCGAGCAGGAGATCGGCATATACGCCGATGAGGTGCTGGATGGGCGGCTTCGAATGCTCGATCTCGCCGAAACCCTCGATGCCCTCGTCGGTGACCACGCGGACGATCGGACTGTCCCCGATGACTGCGCAGCGGACGTCAAGGATCTTCATAAGTGTCAGTGCTCTCTCTTCGAAGCGCGGTTCGGCCGACCGTCAGCCCTTGACCGCGCCGCTGGTCAGTCCGCCGACGAGGTAGCGCTGCAGCGCGATGAAGACGATGACCACGGGGACGGTCAGCACGACGGAGGCCGCCATCGTCGAACCCCAGTCGACGTGGTACTCGGTCGCGAACTCCGTCAACGCCACGGGCGCGGTCCGCGCGGAGTCCGACGCGGCGAACACCGAGGCGAACAGGAACTCGTGCCAGGACTGCAGAAAGGCGAACATGCCCGCGGCGGCCAGCCCCGGCGCGGCGATCGGCAGCGTCACGTAGCTCACGGCGTCCAGCCGCGAGCAGCCGTCGATCTCCGCCGCCTCCTCGATCTCGATCGGGATCGCCGTGATCTGGTTGCGGATCATCCACGTGACCAGGGGTACGGTGATCGTGAGGTGGACCAGCGCGAGCCCGATCGTCGTGTCCAGCAGCTGCATCCCGTTGACCATCTTGTACAGCGGCAGCAGCAGCACCGTCAGCGGCACCAGCTGCCCGATGAGGATGAACAGCGCGACGGGACGGGCGGCCTTGAACTTGAAGCGGGCGAGCGCGTACCCGGCGCTGAAACACAGGATGAGCGTGGCGCCCGCGACGAGCAGACCCACGACAACCGAGTTCACCAAGGCGTGGGGCATGGACGAGTCCGTGAAGACCTTCACGTAGTTGTCGAGCGTCCAGTGCTGCGGTGTGAGCGTCGGCGGGATCGCGAAGATCTCGTTGCCGGGCTTGAACGAGGTGAAGGCCATCAGGACGATCGGCCAGAGCGTCCAGCCGAGCAGGACGGCGAGCGTGACCCAGGTGAGCACCGCGAGCAGCGGGTGCCGGGCGAAGGACCGGGTCATGACAGCTCCTCCAGGTCGGATCGCATGGCTCGGGCGTAGATGGCGACGAAGACGGCGCAGATCGCCAGCTGCAATACGGCGATCGCGGAGACCATCGACTGGTCGCCACGCTGGAAGGCCTCGTACAGCAGGATCGGCAGGATCGTCGAGGCGCCGGCCGGTCCGCCGCTCGTCGTGACCCAGATGATGGTGAAGGAGTTGAGCGCCCACGTGACGAGGGTCAGCACCGCGATCCAGGTCGTCGAGCGGATCGCCGGCAGGACGATGTAGGCCAGGATCTGCCGGCCTGAGGCGCCGTCCAGCTTGGCGGCCTCGTACCGTTCCGCCGGGATGCCGGTCAGCGCCGCTGAGACCATGAGCATCACGAAGGGTGCCGTCGTCCAGATCTGGATCAGCGCGACGGCATAGAGCACGACGTCGGGGTTGGACAGCCAGGCGATCGGCTGCTGGATGACCCCGGCCTGCATGAGCCAGTGGTTGACCAGGCCGTAGTCGCTGGACAGGCTCCAGCTCCAGACGGTCGCGCCGACGACGCCCGGGATGATCCACGGGATCATGAACAGGCCCCGCCACGCCCCGCGCAGCCGCAGGAACGGTGAGCGCAGCAGCAGCGCCGCCGCGTACCCGATCAGCAGCGCCCCGGCGACGGAGACCAGCGTCCACACGAGGGTGTTGAGCATCGTACGCCCGAAATTGGGCGCGTCGAACAGCTGGCCGAACGCCTCCGTGCTGGTCAGGGCGCGCTCCAGGACCGCGATGACCGGGACGACGGTCAGGACCGCCATCAGCCCCGCGGCCGGGAGCATGAGCCCGATCCCACGACGGGTCGCGCTCATGTTCAGCCGGCCGGTTCGGCTTATCGTCTCGGCTGTGCTCATCAGGCCGGGCCGAGATTCTTCTCGGCTTCTGTCATGATCGCGGCAGCTCCCTGCTGCGGGGTCTTGGACCCGAGTGCGACCTCCTGGATCGTGTCGTGCACGAACGGGATCATCGCGGTCCAGCGCGGATTGTTGGGGGCGGGGATGGAGTGCTTGGCGAGCTGCTCGCCGTAGGCCTTGCGGACGTCCGTCTTGAACTTGGCGTCACTCGCCGCGCTCACCCGGGCCGGGAAGGTCAGGGTCAGGCTCGCCATGTTCTCGGGGCGACCGAGGAAGGACGCGAGCTTCTTGGCGCCGTCGATGTTCTTTGCGGCCTTCGGGACGATGTAGGCCCAGCCGACGCCCTCCTGGATGCCGGGGCCACTCGGGCCAGGGGCCAGCGCGGTTCCGACCGGGAACTTCTGGCGCGCCGCCGTGTCGGCGTCGAAGACGCCGCCCAGGTACATCCCGATGCGTCCCTGCAGGAACAGGTCGCGGATACCCGTGTTGTCCAGCTCGAACGAGCTCTTCGTGGCGTACCCCTTGGTGACGGAGGTACCCATGAGCTCCAGAGCGCGCTCGACGGAGTCCTGCGTCAGCTTCGGCGTGCCGTTCTCGATCGTCGTCCCGCCTTGCAGGGCGAAGTCGAGGAAGCGCAACGACAGGTCGCTCGGGTCACCCTGCATCGGCCACGCCGTGCCGGCGACCGTCGACGTGGGGAGCTTCTTGGCGTCGGCGACGAACTCCGCCCAGGTCGTGGGCGGGGCCGAAATACCGGCCTTGGCGAACAGCTCGGTGTTGTAGATGAGGGCGTTGGTCGCCCAGCGGTAGGGCACCGCGTAGGTCTTACCGTCGACGGACACCACGTCGGTCAGGCCGGGCGCGAAGTCCGACTTCGGCATCGCGCTGCCGTACAGGCTGGTCAGATCCGCCAACCGGCCCTTGTCGATGTAGGTCTTGGTACGCGCGATCGACTCGGTGATCAGGTCGGGTGTGTTGCCCGCGTCCAGCGCGACGGACACCTTGTTCGCGACCGTGTCGCCCGTGGTCTTCACCACTTCGACGCGCAACGACGGGTTCTCGCTCTCGAAGCGCCGCACGAGCGTCGCGGCGACCTCCGAGTCCCAGTCGGGTACCCACCACGTCACTGTGTCGGACGAGCTGGTCGAACTCCGGGTCGCGTTGTGCACGATGACACCCACCACCCCGAGCACCACCACGAGCACCACCGCGAACAGCGCGGCAGTACGCGGACGAATGGCCATTTTTTGCTCCATTTGCTCAAGAGTCGAAGCCCCCGGAGCGGGCCGGTATCCACCGGTCCCGCAGCCAGCAGTGTTATCCTGTCCGTACAGGATGTCAACATGCTCGAAACAACTCTCGAGACAAATGAGCCAGCAGTAGTCCGAGGTCAGGCCGGTCGTTGGGGTGCCAGAGGTGCTCCATCGGCCGGGCGTTCGAGGCTGGGATGGCTGTGAGTGCGACGGAAGACGTCGCGAAAGGGCGAGTGCCTTGCGGGTAGATCAGGGACTATCGTCGTGACCGTGCTGCCTCCTCCTAGCATCGATCGCGGCTCAGCGTTGCCGTTCTATCATCAGCTCAAGCAGCTGATGATCCAGGACATCGCGGCGCGTGGGCTCGAACCGGGTGATCGGCTGCCCGGCGACTTCGAGCTGTGTGAGCGATACGGCGTCTCACGCAGTGTCGTCCGCCAGGCGCTGCAAGGACTCGAGGTCGAGGGCGTCATCTCGCGGGTGAAGGGCCGGGGCACGTTCGTCGCCGACCGCAAGACGTCCGAGGGCTTCGGGCACGCGATGATCGGCCACTTCGAGGAGGACGTGCGGGGCCGCAGCGGCGAGCAGACCATCGCGGTACGGCGGCTGGAGACGGTGCCGGCCAGCACGGCGGCCGCCGCCGAGCTAGGGGTGACGCCAGGCACGACCATCGTGGAGATCGAGCGCCTGCGGATGGTGAACACGGAGCCATGGGCGCTGACCATCACGCAGTTGCCGTTGTCCGTCGGCAAGCTCATCCTCGACGAGGACCTGTCGAACATCTCGCTGTACGGCCTGCTGGAACGCAAGTACGGCGTCCAGTTCGCGACCGGGCAGCGGTCGATAGAGGCCGGCATCGCGAGCGAGGCGATGGCCGAGGCGTTGCAGGTCCTGCCAGGGGCTCCCTTGCTGATCCTGCGTAGCGTGGCGTTCGATGACGCGGGCAATCCGCTGGAGAGGTTCACCGGGTTCCACCGCGGCGACCTCAGCCGATTCCTCGTCAACGTCTACCGCCATCCCCCCACCGAATAATCGCCACCGCCTGAAGACTGCGACCTGCTCGTCCTGGCCGGCTGAGATCGCACAGCAGCCGGCGCGCTTTACGGCGGGTTAGGGCATCAGCTGCAACCCTCTTCCATCCTGATCATGCACAGCCAATCCACCACCCAAAGGCCGTGGTCGCGCGTGGCCTGCCCGGGGCCAAGCTCTCCGACCTCGCCAGGCTCGTCTACGCGTTCCCCATCCTTCGTGGTCTCGTCGCGCTTCACGAGCGCCTTGCACGAGTAAGCCGACCATTTCTGCGCTGCGACTCCCTCCTCGCCCCGCTTGACGCACTCGTCCTCGCTGAACGTGCCGTAGTAGACCTCCCCTCCCGCTCTGCCGGTCCAGGTCGGGCTGGGACGAGGTGAAGCTGCGGCGCTCGATTCCGGCGAGTCAGAGACGGAGGGAGAGGGAGACGTGGCAGGCTCCTGCGATGTCTCTGGAGTGGACGACGGGACAGGCTCGGCCGCTTCCGCGAGTCGAATCCGCTCACCAGAAGAGGCACCCGACGGTTCGCGGGCCGTCCCTGTCGCGGTGGTGGTCACGATGGCCACGCTGACCACCGCGCTCACCATGAGGACGAGCATGGCCACGGCGCCGAACGCGACGACGCCGGCACGCTGCCTGTTCTTCCACGGGTGTGCCACATGAGCTCCTGGTGCGACTGACGACGACAACCACGAGAGCCGTGCGCCTCCATTCTTGGCAAGCTATGACCACTGAGCAAGGCTGTACGACCGGACATATTCCGGACATAAGTGGACGGCGCCCTCTTCCGGTGCGGCTGCCTGCCGCCGGGTCAAGCCGCCGCCGGGCTGAGGCGAGAACGTGTACCTGGCAGAGGCCGGGCTTCCCACGTACGGGGGGTGACTCGCGCATGTTATTGGTAGTGGGCCCGCCTCGGATGATCGGCCCGGAACCGGCAGCCTGGGCTAGGAGCCGGTGCGCGGTGGCAGGGAGAATGGTGGTAGGCCGTTGGGCGGTGCGTGCGGGGTCAGTCGGTGGCTTTTGGGTGTCCGGTGCCCGCGTAGGTGATCCAGGCGGTGCGGTTGGCGTCGTCCAGCAGGTACCAGATGCGTCCGCTGCCGGTGACTTCGTACTGCCAGCGTTCCAGGGTGTGGCCTTTGAAGGTGCTGGTCCCGAGTTTGCCTTTGAGGTGGTGCTGCCCGTCGGGGTTGTCCAGGGCGCATGGGGTGGCGCGGATTTTCTCGAAGGCGCGGCGCAGGCTGCCCGCCGCGTGGCGGGAGAGGTGTTCCCAGCCGTCGGCGGCTTCGGTGTTGGCGAAGCGGATGTCGTACTCGTCGCCCATCGGAGGTGGCGCGGCCCGGTCTCCGCGCTTGGGGCTCACTCGCTCGCCTGGGGCATGGGGACGGGGCCGAAGTCGCCTTCCGGCTCGCGGGTGAGGATGGCCAGCAGGGCGGGGTCCGCGTAGATCTCCGCGCTGCGCCGCCACTGGGTCAGCAGGAGCGCGATCGGAGCGAGGTTGTCCAGGGCCACCGCTCCGCGTGCCGTGTCCACCAGCTCGGTGAGGAGCGTGTCCACATCCTCGGCGGGCAGAAAGGTGCTCCACGGCAGGGCCTCGGGCAGGGCCTGGCGCAGCGCCTCGATGTTCTCGGTGCGGACCAGTCCGGCGAGCAGGCGTGAGGTGAAGTCCATGACGGTGGCGTCTCGCTCCATCTGGTCGACCCGCATCAGAGCGAGGTCCCCAGCGTCGCGCCGCCGCAGCCGCAACGCGCGGACGGCGTCCAGTCTTCGTGTGGTCGCGGCCGGGTGGTGGAGTAGTTCGCTGAAGGGCACGTCCTCGTAAGCCTCAGGCATAACATCCACAGTAGCTCGGATGTCGGCCGCGCGATAGAGGAGATGCAAGGCATGCCTGCCACAAGCAGAGTGAGGACCGTGCCCCACCTGTGGTGAGGCGCTACGAGCGGATGGGCGTCAGGGCGTCAGGGCCACCCGCTTGCGGAACACCCAGTAGGTCCAGCCCTGGTACACCAGTACGAACGGCAGCGTGATCAGCCCGATCCAGCTGAGCATCGTCAGCGTGTAGGGTCCCGAGGCCGCGTCCGTCAGCGTGATGCCCGGGAGCGGGGCCCATCGGAGCTCGGCGAAGACCGCCACCGAGGCCAGGGCGATGGCGCCGGCGGTGGCGGTGAAGGCCCAGCCTTCTCTGCGGCGGTACGTCAGCGCCGCCCCGGCGGCCAGCGCCGCCATGGCCATCAGGGCGGGGATCGAGCCCAGGCTGGACAGGGCCGCCACGGCCAGCGGCAGGACCACGGCGCTCGCGGCCAGGGCAACCGCGCGGGCGCGACGTCGTACGGGGCCTTCGGTCTTGAGGGACAGGAAGACGGCGCCGTGGAGTACGCAGGTCGCCAGGGTGAACAGGCCGCCCACGAGCGCCGCGAGAGCGCTGTCGAAGAGCACGTCGGCGAAGATCGCGCCCCACAGGAACGCCGGGAGGGCGCTGCCCGCCACGATGCCCAGGTCGCACAAGAACGGATTGGTCACCTTGCCGCGCCACTCCAGGCCGACGCCGCGCACGATCAGGCCGACCAGGATGAGCACGACCGGGAGGTAGAAGGCGCTGAACATCCCGGCGTACCAGGCGGGGAAGGCGGCGAACATGGCGCCGACCGCGGTGATCAGCCACACCTCGTTGCCGTCCCAGACCGGGCCGATCGTCTCCAGGCTCTGCCGGTGCTGCTCCGGGCCCCTGCTCACGAACGGTGCCAGCAGGCCCACGCCGAAGTCGAAGCCCTCCAGCACGAAGTAGCCGGTCCAGAGGAAGGCGATGATGACGAACCACAGATTGACCACTGTCTCCACCTCAGTACATCAGCGACGGCTGGAGTCGCTCGGTCGCGGGGACGGGCTCCGTCTGCTCGGGGCCCTTGCGTACGTGCCTGGTCAGGAGTACGGCCTCGGCCACCGCGAGCCCGCCGTACAGGAGTGTGAAGATCGTGAGCGAGGTGGCCACCTCGGCGAGGCTCACGCCGGGTGACACGCTCGCGGCCGTGAGCAGCTCGCCCGTCACCGTCCACGGCTGGCGGCCTATCTCGCTCAGCAGCCAGCCGGAGATCATCGCGAGGAACGGCAGCGGCAGGGCCAGCACCATGATCCGAGCCAGCCAGGGGGGCAGGTCGCGCCTGCGGCGGGTGAGCCAGAGGCCGAGCACCGACAGCGCCACCGTGGTCAAGCCGAAGACGATCATCACCCGGAACGACCAGAACACCACAGTCTGGTTGGGCCGGTAGTCGCCGGGGCCGAACTGCTGCTCGAGCCGGGCCTGCAGGTCCTCGGTGCCCTGCACGGTGGCGGTGGGGTCGTGGCTGGCGAGGAGGCTGAGGAGGCCGGGGATCTCGACGCCGGGAACGATGGAGAACGGGGCTCCGGCGGTGTCGTGCTGGAGGCCCTCGGCGGCGGCGAGCTTCATCGGCTGCTGCTCGTACAGCAGCCGGGCCGAGGTGTCGCCGGTGCCCGCGACGACGGCGCCGGCCAGTGCGGTCATGACCAGCGCGGCCCGGGCGGCGCTGCGCCACATGGGGGCCTTCGTCCTCAGCAGCCAGTAGCCGCAGACCGCCAGTACGAACCCGCCCGCCACGATGAAGGCGGCGCCGACGACGTGCGGCACCTGGGCGATCGCGGTGGGGTTGGTGAGCACCGCCCACAGGTCGGTCATCCTGGCCCGGCCGTCGACCACCTCGTAGCCGACCGGGTGCTTCATCCAGGCGTTGGCCGCGAGGATGAAATACGCGGACAGGTTAGAGCCGATGGCGGCGGCCCAGATGCACGCCAGGTGGACCTTCTTCGGCAGCCGCTCCCAGCCGAAGATCCACAGCCCCAGGAACGTGGACTCCATGAAGAAGGCCAGCAATGCCTCCATGGCCAGGGGCGCCCCGAACACGTCGCCGACGAAGGTCGAGTATTCGCTCCAGTTCATGCCGAACTGGAACTCCTGCACGATGCCGGTGACCACGCCCATGGCGAAGTTGATCAGGAACAGCTTGCCGAAGAACTTCGTCAGCCGGAGGTACTGCTCCTTCCCCGTCCGGTGCCAGGCGGTCTGGAGACCGGCCACGAAGACGCCCAGGCCGATCGTCAACGGCACGAACAGAAAGTGGTAAACGGTGGTCACCCCGAACTGCCACCGCGCGAGATCGAGCGCGTCCATCTTCCCCCCACCGGGTGCTTAGCTCTACAAGCTGTAGTGCATCTACTTAAAGTAGTACTACAGCCTGTAGAGCGCTGCTATGCGATCTTTGTCACAAGGCTGCGGATCGGTGGTCCCACGACGGCGTGCGGGGGTCAGCGGGCGGTGGCGGCGTCCAGGTACGCCTGGAGGTTGCCCAGCTCGAAGCCCCGGCGCTTGATCTTGTCGACCAGGATGCGGAAGTCCCTGGCCAGGTTCGGGCGGAAGTGCAGCAGCAGGATGTCGCCGGGGCGCAGGCGCTTGTCGGGCACCTGGTAGGCGATCTTGCCGCCCGGCTGCACCGTGGCCGTCCAGAGAAGGACCGACTTCAGGCCGCAGTTCTTGGCGGCCCTGAGCGTGTCGGTGTTGTAGTTGCCGAACGGCGGCCTGAACAGCGTCGGCCTGGTCCCCAGCTGCCTTCTGATAATGGTGGAGGAGCCGCAGATCTCCTGTCGCTGGGCGTCGTAGCCGAGGAGGCGGAGATTGGGGTGGGTGAGGGTGTGGTTCTCGACGGGTACGCGGGCGTCACGCAGCGAGCGGAAATATCCCCATTTCCCGGCTCCTACGAACTGGCCGGGCCCACCGGCGGGGTCGGGTGTGCCCTTGGCCTCCACCGCGTCCCGCATGGCGAACACCGTGATCGGGATGCGCTGGTCACGTACCTGGGCCAGGAAGCCGGGGTCCTGCTCCCACCCGTCGTCGATGGTCAGGAAGACGACCTTGCGGTTGGTGGGGATGGAGCTGATCACCGGAGGTAAGGAGCCCGTGGCCTGGATCCCCCTTACCTCGCCACGTCGGGGCACCGCGCCGGGCGGGCCGTCGAGCGGCCGCGTGGTCGCGTCGGACCTGGGGGCGGCGGTGGTGGCCGTGCTGCCTGGGGCGGCGCCGGTGGTGTCGCCTCCTGGGCGGTCCGCCGTACCGCCTGACCTGCCGTTGGTCGCGCAGCCAGCCAGCAGGACCGCGACCGCCGCCACGGCGGCAACGCGGACGGACCGGAACACAGGGGTCACATCGCCCATCAGGGCCGTTCGGGCCGCATCGGCCACGATCGTCATGTCTTGTCCCCCGGCTCGCCCCTCGCACACCGGTCCCATCCTGCCAGTCTTGATCGCCAGGCGGGCGCATCCGATCGGTGATCTAGGGCGCGGACCCCTGGCTTTAGCCATGGGGGTGAGCCCTTCTGTCGAATCTTTGAGCGGTAGATAGATCAACGCCGTATCTTGATCCATGGCCGTGACGTTGCGGACGAACAGCGACATCGCCTTCTAGTGCGTCTTCCACGTGGTGTGGTGTCCCAAGTACCGCAGGCGGGTGCTGGGTGGAGGGATCGAGGAACGACTCAAGCAGCTCCTCGGCGAGGTGGTCGCCACCCGCAGCAAGGCCCGGTATACGGGCACCAACGTGATCACTGTCCATCCGGCGTATACGAGTCAGACGTGCAACGTGTGCACGGTGGTGGATCGCAAGTCCCGCGAGAGCCAAGCGGTCTTCCGGTGCACCTCGTGCGGACACACCGAGCACGCCGACGTGAGCGCCGCCAAGAACATCCTCACCGCCGGGAGGGCGGAGCACGCACAACCCGGATCGGGTGTGCGGGTTGGGGCGCGCAAACCACGCAACCGCGTGGGCCGGAAGGCCAACCGCCAAGCAACAGCAGCCCAGGCCACCGCGCAGACGGAGCCCGAGCCGGCTGGAATCCCCCGACTTCAGTCGTGGGGAGCGCTTCAAAAGGGCAACACTCGCCAGACGGATCCCTAGAGTGGCGGTGTGAAGGTCGCAGGTAGCGCCATGATCGGCGTCGAGAGGCATCGCGTGTGGGACGCGCTTCAGGATCCGGCGGTGCTGGTACGCACCATCCCCGGCTGTGAGCGCCTGGAGGAGACAGGGCCGGACACGTACCGGATGACGGTGACGGCGGGGGTCGCCTCCATCAAGGGCGTCTACCAGGGCGAGGTGTCACTGACCGAACCGTCGGCGCCGGAGAGCTTCGTCCTGCGGGCGCGCGGCCAGGGCGCGCCGGGGACGGTGGAGGCCACCGTGCTCGTACGGCTCAGCGAGGTCGATGAGGGGACCCGCGTCGACTACGACGCCGACGCGGTCGTCGGTGGGATGATCGGCGGGGTGGGGCAGCGCATGCTCGGCTCGGTGGCCAAGAGGACGGCGGGGGAGTTCTTCGCGGCCGTCGAGGACCACCTGCGCGCCCCGGAGGGCGGGGCTGAGCGTGGGGCCGGGGTGGACGAGTTGGCCGCCCGGCGAGCCGCGCTGGCGCGTACGGCCGATGAGGCCGCGGAGGGGCGTTGGACGCCCGCTGTGTACGAACGGCCGTCCGGCGTGTACGAACGCCCGCCCAAGAGCCACACCGAGACGAGGCCTTGGGTGATGCTGGCGTCGTTCGGCATGGGGGCGGGCATCGCGCTGACCGGCGTCGCCGTGGGCTGGCTGTTCGGCCGGGCCGGCCGCCGCCCACGTCACTGACCGTTGCCTTACCGACCCGGCGCGTCGGGCGGCTGGTGTCCGGGAGTGGGCTCAGCGATCTTGGGCGGTCGCGCCGTCGGATTGGCCGATGTCCGAGGGCGGTCGAGGTCGTCAAACGGGCTGCTCATGAGCGCGAGACTGGGCTCTCGCGGAAAAGGATCTCCAGGCGTAGCGTGGCTATATGCGGCAGGCACACGCTGAAGACGCACGAACCGAGGCCCGGCGAGTCATACGCAACCTACTTGGAGAAGAACGCCCGACCGCCGAGGCGTTGATCGGCGACGCGCGCTCCGTGCTCGGTGACGAGCGGGTCGGCCGCTGCCTGAGCCTGGCGCTCGGCGCGTCTCTTACCAGGCGGTCCGCCGAGCTGGCCGCCATCGCCGCGTTGCTGGTCGGTGCGCGGGAGCTGGGTGAGGAGTGGTGGACGCGGCCCAGGGGCGGCAAGCTGCCCGCGCCCGACGAGGTGCTGCGTACGGCCGTCGCGATCGAGCCGTGGACCGACCTGACCGCCCTGGAGATGCTCGCCGCCTGGATCTCCGACGACGCGGCCGACCAGCTGTGGGGCCGGCCCGTCGCCCAGGTGGACCTCAACTCGTGGCAGGCCGAGGACCGCTTCGATCTGCCGGACGGCGCGAAGCCGGGGCAGCGGCTCGTCGTACACTTCGACGCCGGAGGGCGGCTCGACGCGGTGGTCACCCGGCGGCCCGACGAGGACCTGGGGTCGAACCTCGACTTCCACTCGCTGCGCTACTCGCGTCCCGCCGAGGCCCAGTGGAGCTGGGGAGTGGCGGCCGGGCTCGGACCGCACCGGCTGCCGGACGAGGACCCTGACCCGTACGCCCGTGAGGTGTCCGGCACCGCCGCCGGCATCCTGCGCGCCTGGGCGCTACGGCACGGCGCCACCCGCGAGCAACTGGGCGAGCGGTGGCAGACGGTCGGCGACGTGGTGGCGGCCATCGAGCGGGTCGACTGGATGTGGCGCAGCGGGGAGTGGTTCGGCTGGTGGCGCGGCGCCTCCGCCCTGGTGGACGACTCGGCCTACCTCCCCTATCGGCTGGAGGAACTGGCGGCCGGGTGACCGGCCCGGCGGGGAGCGGGCCAGCGGGCGCGCATCCGGCCAAGGCCGCGCGTATCCGGCCAAGGCCGGTGGAATGGGGCCGGGGTTGTAGAGGTTGTGGTCGAGCGTGAAAGTCGAGATATTTTCGGACATCGTCTGCCCCTGGTGCTACATCGGCCACACCCGCTTCGGCCGAGCGGCCGACCGCTTCCGCGCCAAGGGCGGCATCGTGGACATCACCATGCGCCCGTTCCAGCTGAACCCGGACGCCCCCGCAGAAGGCGAACCGCTGCTCCCGTCGCTGGAGCGGAAGTTCGGCGGGAACGCCGCGCAGATGACCTCCCATGTCACCACCGTCGCCGCGGAAGAGGGGCTGGACCTGCGCTTCTCGCAGGCGATCAGCGCGAACACCTTCGAGGCGCACCGGCTGGTCGAACTCGCCACCCGGCAGGGGCGCGGGCTGGAGGCGGTCGATCGGCTGTTCCACGCGCACTTCACCGACGGGCTCAACGTCGGTGACCAGGACGTGCTCACGAAGCTGGCCGCCGAAGTGGGCGTGGATCACTCGCCGGGTGAGGGCGCGCAGGAGGTACGCGAGCAGCTCGACCGGGCGCGGGCGCTGGGGATAACGGGTGTGCCGCTGTTCCTGTTCGAGGGGCAGTTCGCGGTGTCGGGAGCGCAGCCGGCGGAGACGTTCGACGCCGCCCTCGACGAGGTGGCGGCCCGCACCGGCCAGACTCCGGTGACCGTCCTCGCGCCCCCGGCCGACGGCTGTGACGACGGCTATTGCGCCGTTTGAGGGAAGGTGGCGGCTGCTGCGCCGCCTTTGGTGGTGACGACGGCTACAGCGCCGTGTGAGCGATGATCTCCTCGGCCAGCCATTCGGCCACGTTCGCGGGGCCGGGCAGGCGGACGCCGAGGACGAAGTGGGTCAGGCCGGCGTCCGCGAGCTCCCGGATCGCTGATCGGGCGACGGCGGGGTCTTCGGTGGAGACGACGAGTTGCGTCGAGCGGGTGATCTCCGCCGGATCGCGGCCGATGGCGGCGCACTTCTCGTCGAGCACCTTGTTCCGTTCCCGGATGAACTCGATCGTGTTGTGCGGCGGCCCCGGCACGTTCCAGATGTCGGCGTGCTCGGCCACCACCTCGAGCGTCCTGTCGCCCCATCCGCCGATCAGCAGCGGCGGCGGGACGGCCGGTTTCGGCGCGCACACCACCTCGCGCAGCTGGTAGTAGCGGCCGTCGAAGTCGAACCGGTCCTCGGTCCACATCCGCTTGATGATCGCGCACGACTCGGCCAGCCGGGCCACGCCCTCACCGGGTGAGGCGATGTGCAGGCCGTACGCGTTGTACTCCCTGGGCACGAGCGTGTCGCCCGGCTGGTGCGTGCCGCCGACGCCGAGACCGAGCACCAGCCGACCGGGTGCGATGGCGTCCACGGTCGCCGCGATCTTGGCGAGTACGGCCGGCGGCCGGGTGAGGTTGCTCGTCACCATGAGCCCCAGCCGGAGCCGGGAGGTACGCGCGGCCAGGGCGGCGAGCATCGTCCAGCCCTCGTGGATCGGCGCGTCCACCGGCCCGAACAGCGGCAGCATGTGGTCCCAGAGCCACGCGTGCTCGATGGCGGGGACCGCGTCGGCCTGCTGCCAGGTCCGCAGCAGCGTGTCGTACGTGACGCCGACGGGGACGGTCTTCATTCCGAAGCTCAGCATATGACAGCTCCACTGATTGTCAGCATTACTGACGATTAGGCTAGTGCGAGAATCGGGAGGTGTCGAGACGCCGCCTTGGATACCTGCTGAAGCACGCCGGCCTGCGCCTGGCCGAGCTGTCCGGGCCCGCGCTGGAGCCCTACGGCATCGACGGCCGCGAGCTGGCGGTGCTGTCCGTGCTCGACGGACTTGAGGCGCTGTCGCAGCAAGAGGCGGCCCAGCGCCTCAAGGTGGACAGGACGACGATGGTCGCCCTGGTCGACGCGCTGGAGGTCAAGGGGTTGGTGAGCCGCCGCCCGCACCCCGCCGACCGGCGCAAGAACATGGTGGAGCTCACCCAGAAGGGCCGCGACACGCTGCGGGACGGGGTTCGGGCAGCTGAGGAGGCCGAGCGCAGATTCCTGGCCCGGCTGCCGGACGACGACGCCCGCCTGCTCAGGGAGCTCCTCGACAGGCTGGTCTAAAGGACCTGAAGGATCAGGTGCCCTCGCCGAGCAGGCCGGAGCGGTGGTGGCGGCGGCAGAGGACCTGGTAGCGGACCGGGGACGCGTCCGTGTCGCCGATCACGACCTGCTCGCCCGTACGGACCAGCTCCCCGCCCACGATCCGCCCGTTGAGCCGGCCGGGGCGCCCGCACCAGCACAGCACCTCGACCTGCAACCGGCACACCTCGTCCGCCAGCTCGAACAGTCGCTGCGCCGCCGGGAACATCACGGATCTGAAGTCCGAGGCCAGCCCGAAGGCGTAGACGTCGATGCCGTGCTCGTCCACCAGGTCGGCGAGCTGCTCGATCTGGTCGACGGTGTAGAAGCAGACCTCGTCGCAGATCAGGTAGTCGATCCTGTCGTGGCCGGTCACGAGCGTCACCAGATCGAGGGAGTCCACGACCTCGATCGCGTCCAGGCCGAGCCCTATCCTGCTGGTGACCTGGGGTCCGCCCGAGCGGTCGTGCTTGGTCAGGACCAGCCCGCGCCGGCCCTGGCGGCCGTGGTTGTAGTTCATCTGGAGCGCGAGCGTGGACTTCCCGCAGTCCATGGGACCGAAGTAGAACTTCAGTACGGCATCACGGGCGCCGGACGGGACGGCGGACAGGGCAAACGTGTCGGTCACAGGGGGCCACCTTAGCGGCTTGGCTTGTTACCTGACCTCGTGGGAGATTTCTCCCCTGGAGTTATCAGGAGGAACCGTGGTCACAGAGAAGCCCCCCTCGCTCGACGCGATGATGACGACCGACGACCTCACGGCGGCGCAGGCCGACGCCACGAGGTGGCGGTACGGCTTCCTTGTGGTCGTGGCGGGAATCGTCGCGGTGCTGGTGGCCTTCGGGGCCGCCGTGTTCGCCACGAAGGAGTTCGCGGCGTTGTTCGCGGGCGTGGCCGGAGTGGTGGGCACGATCATCGGCGCCTACTTCGGCGTGCAGGCGGGGCAGTCGGGTAAGGCCAGGGTTGAGGCCGAACTTGCCAGGTCACAGGAGCTAGTGGTGCGCTTGGCCGCCTATGTTGGCACTGAGAACGCGCCCCGGGTCATCGATGAAGTGCTCGGCCGGCGCCGAAGCTGAGGAGCCATGCGTAGCGTCCGTATTGGAGTCGACACCGGGGGCACGTTCACCGACGTGGTGGCCGTGGACGACCAGACCGGTGAGATCGTCACCACCAAAACCCCCTCGACCCCCGCGAACCCGGCCGACGGGTTCGTCAGGGGCATCGAGAAGCTGGGGCCGCTCGACGCGAGTTCCGTCGTGCACGGCACCACTGTGGCCACCAATCAACTGCTCGAGGACCGGATCGCGAACCTGGGGTTCATCACGACCGAGGGCTTCGAGTTCATCCTGGAGATAGCCCGGCAGAGCGTGCCTGACGGCTATGGCAACTCCTACTTCTGGGTCAAACCGCCGCGGATCGTCCCGATCCACCTGGTCAAGACCGTCGGGGGGCGGCTGGACCACACCGGTGCCGAGGTACGCCCGTTCGCCGAGGAGCAGGCCGCCGAGGTGGCCCGCTGGCTCAAGGCCAAGGGCGTCACCGCGATCGGCGTGTGCTTCCTGCACTCCTACGCCAATCCGGACCACGAGCGGCGCATGCGGGAGGTATTGGCCCGTGAGCACCCCGAGGCGGTCGTCTCGCTGTCGAGCGACGTGCTGCGCGAATACCGCGAGTACGAGCGGTCGATCACCACGCTCGTGGACGCGGCGGTCAAGCCGACGATGCGCCGCTACCTGGCCAACCTGTCGGCCCGGCTCGGTATGCCGTTCTCGGTGATGAAGTCCAACGGCGGCGTGCTGTCGGCCCGCGAGGTCGTCAACCAGCCGATCACCACGGTGCTGTCGGGGCCCGCTGCCGGGGCGCTGGGCGCGGCCCTCATCGCCTCCACGGCGGGGCACCCGTCGGTGATCACCCTGGACGGCGGCGGCACGTCCACCGACGTCTCGGTGGTGATCGACGGCGAGCCGTCCATCACCACCGAGGGCGTCATCGGCCGCTACCCGTGCAAGATCCCGATGATCGACATCGTCACCGTCGGCGCGGGCGGCGGCTCGATCGCCTGGATCTCGCCCGAGGGCACGCTGAAGGTCGGCCCCAAGTCGGCCGGGGCCGACCCTGGACCGCTCTGCTACGGCAGGGGCGGCACCGAGGTGACGGTCACCGACGCGCACGTCTTCCTCGGCCGCATCCCGCCGCACCTGCTCGGCGGGGAGATCCCGCTCGACGTGGCGGCCGCGCGCACCGGCATCCAGGCGCTGGCCGACAAGCTCGGGCTCAGCGCCGAACGGACCGCGACGGGGATCCTGGAGATCAGCGCGTTCAACCAGAGCAACGCCATCCGCCAGCTCACCGTCAAGCGCGGGCTCGACGTGCGGGACTTCCCGCTGGTGACGTTCGGCGGCTCGGGGCCGCTGCTGGCCTGCCGGCTGATCGACATCCTGGGCCTGCCCGCGGTGGTCGTCCCGCCCGATCCGGGCAACGTCTCGGCGTTCGGCCTGCTCACGGTGGACGTCAAGAACGACTACGTCCGTACGCACGTCACCCGCGACCTGTCACCGGCGACGGCCGGGGAGATCTTCCGCGAGCTGGAGGGCGAGGCGGCGCAGGCGCTCGACCGGGAGGGCTTCGACGAGCCGGTCTACGCCCGCAGCGCCGACCTGCGTTACTACGGCCAGGCGTACGAGGTGCGCGTGGCCGCCCCGGCGGGCGAGGTGGACGAGGAGTGGCGCCGGGAGGTGCTGGACCGCTTCCACCAAGCGCACGAGAAGCTCTACGGCTATGGCTACCGCGACGACGAGCGGCACGGCGTCGAATGGGTCAACCTGCGCGTCTCCGGCATCGGTCCCATCACCCGCCCGGCCATCCGCCGCAGGGAGCCCCGCGACGGCGAGGCGCCCGCGGCGGTGACCAGGAGCGTGCACTTCGACGCGGCCGCCGACACGCCGATCCACCAGCGGTCCGACCTGGACCCGGGCACCGTGGTCGAGGGTCCGGCGGTCATCGAGGAGTACGGCTCGACGATCCCCATCCATCCCGGCTTCACCGCCCAGGTGGACGACTACGGCAACGTGGAGGTGCGGCGTGGCTGACCCGATTCTCGTCGAGATCGTCGAGGGCACCCTGGCCTCCGTGGAGAAGGAGGTCGAGACCGCGATCGCGCGTACGGCCCGCTCACCGATGATCCGCGACGCGCACGACTTCCGCGCGGGCATCCACGACGCCCGGCTGCGCAAGCTGACCGGCCGCTCCTACAGCGCGCTCGTCCAGCCGATCGTCCGCGACTTCCCGATCGAGGAGATGAACCCCGGCGACGTCTTCTTCCACAACGACGTCTACCTGTCGGAAGGCGGGATCGGTCACCTGCCCGACCTGTGCGTCACCGTCCCGGTCTTCCACGAGGGCTCTGTGGTGGCCTTCGTGCAGGCGTTCGGGCACCACGACGACATCGGCGGCTCCGTGCCCGGCTCGATGCCCTCGCACGCGCGCAGCGTGTACGAGGAGGGGCTGATGGTCCCGCCGATCAAGCTGTGGGACGCGGGTGTGCCCAACGAGGCGGCGCTGCGCATCATGACCCGCAACTCGCGCATGCCCGACTCGCTGGCGGGCGACCTCGACGCCGAGTGCTCGGCCTGCCTCATGGGGGCCCGCCGCCTGGGCGAGCTGTTCGACAGGTACGGCCGGACCGAGGTCGAGGAGTGCTTCGACGCGATCATCGGCAAGACGACGGAGACGTTCCGGCGCGAGCTGCTGGCCAAGATCCCCGAGGGCACCTACACCTGGGAGGACTACGCCGAGCACGACGGCGTGGACGAGCCGCGGCTGCACGCCCAGCGGATCACGCTCACCGTCGACCACGCGGCGGACGCTCCGCTGAAGATCGACTTCACCGGCACGTCACCGCAGGCCAAGGGGCCGATCAACCACGCGGGCGACTACGCCGACGGCGTGTTCCTGAAGAAGTGGCTGGCGCCCATCCTGCGCAACCTCGCCGACACCCCGGAGCGCATGGCCGAGCTGGACGTCAACGAGGGTGTCGTCCCCCTGATCGAGATGGTCTTCCCGGAGAAGGGGACGCTGCTCACCCCGATCTTCCCCGCGCCCACCAACGCGCGGACGTTCGTGATCCTGCGTCTGCTCGGCGTGCTGGCGGGCGTGCTGGCCAAGGCCACCGGCGGCCGCATGCCGGCCGACCAGGAGACGATCCGCTACACCGGCGTCCACGGCGCCGACGCCGACGGTGTGCCGTACCTGATGAGGGAGGTCCTCGGCGGCGGCTCCGGCGGACGCTGGTACGCCGACGGCGAGGACACCATCCACGTGGTGCCCGACTCGCGCAACATCCCGGTGGAGTTCGCCGAGGCACGCTGGCCGTTCCGGGTCGAGCGGCTGGCGCTGGCCTGCGACTCGGGCGGGCCGGGCATGTTCAGAGGCGGGCTCGGCTACGACAAGCACATCAGGATGCTCAGGGACGCCTCGTACATGTCGATCGCCGACCGGTCGATCCTGTCGTGCTGGGGCGTCAACGGCGGGCTGGCCGGGCGGCCGTTCCGGGTCGAGATCGCGGGCAAGGAGATGGAGGGCCTGGTGGACGACCACCAGGTGCAGGCGGGCGAGACCATCCGCATCCGCACCACCGGGGGCGGCGGCTGGGGCTCACCGTACGACCGGGACCCGCGCGCCGTGGCGGCGGACGTCCGCGACGGCAAGGTGTCGATCGCCGGTGCCCTGGGCGACTACGGCGTGGTGCTGGACGGCGACCGCATCGACGAGCAGGGCACCGCCGAGCTCCGCGCCAACCTGCGCCCACCGGCGGGCCGCTTCTTCGACCGCGGCCCCGGCTACCCGAAGCTGTCGGGCGGCCGCTCTCACGCGGAGGTGGACGAGCTCTAGCGGATGCCATGATTGGCTCCATTTCCTGACATATCGTGAAATGGAGCCAGCCATGCGTGTCGCCCTCGCCGGTCTCGCCACCAGCCACCCCTTCACCGACGCCCGTACCCTGGCCCGCCACGCGGACCTGCTGGTGTGGGAGGAGGACCCCGAGCGGCTGAGCCGCTTCACCGAAGAAAATCCCGGCGCCAAGGTGCTGCCGAGCCTGGCCGCGCTGCTGGCCGCCGAGCCCGACGGCGTGGTGCTGACCGTGCCGAGCCCGCGCGTGCCCGGGGCGCTGGCGGCCGTGCTCGACACCGGCGCGGCCTGCTTCGTGAACAAGCCCGCCGTCGCCACTCGCGTCCAGCTGCGCGAGCTGGACCGGCTGCGGATCCACGACCGCGTGCTGTCCAGCTCGGTGCTCCGCTTCGCCCCGGCCTTCGCGGGGCTGCGGGTGGACCCCGTCGACGTGCTCGCGGTCCGGGCCACCGTACGGCATGACGTCGGCCTCTGGGCCAATGGCTACAACGCCTGGCAGGACACCCCCGGCGAGGGCGGCGGGACGCTGGTGACCATGGGGATCCACGGCGTGGAGTTGCTGGTCGCGCTGTTCGGCGCGGACGTACGGCTGGCCGGCGCGGCCTCGGCCACCAGGCACTACGCGGGCCTGCGCTCGGAGGACACCGGCGTCATGGCCCTGCGCTGGGACAGCGGCGTCACGGGCACGGTCGAGATCCTCGGCGTCTCGGATGAGGAGTCCTACTCCGTCACCGTCCATCGGCGCGGCGGCACCGACACCGTCGTGATCGAGGGCGGCGACGACCACGTCAAAGGCCTGGGCTACGAGGGGACGATCGAGGCGTTCCTGGCCATGATCGGGGGCGCGCCGAGCCCCGTCCCGTGGGCGCAGACCCGGGCCATTCTGGAGGTACTGGTCGCGGCCCGCGAAAGCACCCAATGACCGGCGCGTGAGAGCGCCCTACGACCAGCGCGCGAACCACCCGTTGACCGGCGCCCGAGGACGCCCGCCAACAGGCGTCAGAGGGCGCCCATTGACAGCCGAACTCCGCCGCAGTTACGGTCTGGACCGTAAATGACGTAACGGAGGTAGACCGCGTGCGGACGACAGCGGAACTCGAGGAACGGCTGGCGCGGCCGAACGCCGCCCTCGTCGACGACCTGAGCAGGCTCGACGGCGACATCCTGATCCTCGGCGCGGGCGGCAAGCTCGGCCCGAGCCTGGTCCGGCTGGCGCTCAACGCCACGCGTGGCGACCGGCGGATCATCGCGGTGTCCCGGTTCTCCGAACCCGGGCTGGCCCGGGCGCTCCAGGACGACGGCGCGACCGTGGTGGCCGCCGACGTGGCCGACGAGGGGGCGCTGCGCGACCTGCCCGACGCCCCGAACGTGGTGTTCCTGGTCGGCGCCAAGTTCGGCACCGAGGGGCGTGAGCACGCCACCTGGTTCACCAACGCGTACCTGCCGGGCAGGGTCGCCGACAGGTTCAGGGACGCCAGGATCGCCGCCCTGTCCACCGGCAACGTCTACCCGCTGGTCCCCGTGGGCGGCGGCAGCACCGAGGGCTCGCCGACCGGGCCCGTCGGCGACTACGCGATGAGCTGCCTCGGCCGGGAGCGGGTGCTGTCGCACTTCGCGGAGGCGTACGGCACGCGCATGTCGCTGCTGCGGCTCAACTACGCCGTCGAGCTGCGCTACGGCGTGCTCGTCGACCTGGCCGGGAAGATCCTGGCCAGGGAGCCGATCGATCTGGCCACCGGCCAGGTCAACGTGGTCTGGCAGGGCTACGCCAACGAGGTCGTGCTCCGCTCGCTGCTGCTCGCCGAGTCGCCGCCGTACGTGCTCAACGTGACCGGACCCGAGCTGGTCTCGGTCCGGCAGGCGGCGCTGGACCTCGGCGCGGCGCTGGGCAAGGAGCCGGTGTTCTGCGGCGAGGAGGCGCCCACGGCGCTGCTGTCGAACGCCGGCAAATGCCACCGCCTGTTCGGCTACCCCGAGCTCACGCCCGCCGAGCTGATCGAGCATACGGCGCGTTGGGTGGCCGACGGCGGCCCGCTGCTCGGCAAGCCCACCAAGTTCGAACGCCGTGACGGCCGCTTCTAACCGCGTGCCCGGCCCATTGACCCGAGGGGGATCCGACGTGCTCAGCACGATTCCAGAGGCGCAGACGTCCGTGCGCGAGCTGTTCCGGCGCGGCCTGGTGATTCCGGCGCATCCGCTGGCGTTGACCGAGGACCGGAAGCTGGACGAGCGGCGGCAGCGGGCGCTGACCCGCTATTACGTCGAGGCGGGCGCGGGCGGGCTGGCGGTGGGCGTGCACACCACGCAGTTCGCCATCCACGGCACCGACCTGTTGCCGCCGGTGCTGGAGCTGGCCGCGCGGACCGCGGGGGAGTACGAGCGCGAGGTCGTCCTCGTTGCGGGCGCGACCGGGACCACGCGGCAGGCCGTGGCGGAGGCCGAGCTGGCCAGGTCGCTCGGCTACCACATGGTGCTGCTGAGCCCGTGCCGGGAGCTGGACGAGGACGGGCTGATCGAGCGGGCGCGGGCGGTGGGCGAGGTGCTGCCGGTCATCGGCTTCTATCTGCAGACCGCGGTCGGCGGACGCCCTTTGTCACGGAATTTCTGGACCCGGTTGGCGGCGATCGAGTCCGTGGTGGGCATCAAGGTCGCCCCCTTCGACCGCTATCGCACGCTCGACGTGCTCCACGGCGTGGTCCGGGCCGGTCGCGCGGCCGAGGTCGCCCTCTACACCGGCAATGACGACCACATCCTGGCCGATCTCGTCACCACCCACCGGGTGGTCGTGGACGGGCACGAGGTGGAGATCGAGTTCGTCGGCGGGCTGCTCGGTCAGTGGGCGGTCTGGGTACGGCGGGCGGTCGAACTGCTGGAGGAGGCCAAGCTGGCCCGCGCGGGCGACGACACGGCCATGCGGCGGCTGCTCACCCTCGACGGTCACCTCACCGACGCCAACGCCGCCATCTTCGACTCGGCCAACGCCTTCCACGGCTGCATCCCCGGCATCCACGAGGTGCTGCGCCGCCAGGGGCTGCTGGCGGGGCGCTGGTGCCTGGACCCGGCGGAGGAGCTCTCACCGGGCCAGCTCGCCGAGCTCGACCGGATCTGGGCCGCCTACCCGTGGCTTCGGGACGACGACTTCGTCAGCGCCGGCCTGTCCCGCTGGCTCGCCTGACCCTCATGCGAGCCAGTGAGAAGGCAGCCCCCGAGTCCGCCGCCTCAGAGCGTGAGGCGGTACAGGGTCAGGGGGCGGCCGCTGGAGCCGCTGGTGAGGTTGCCCGTGCGCTCGGCCAGCCCGGCCAGCTCCAGCCGGTGCAGCATGCGCCGGGCCGTGCGCTGCTGGACGTCGAGGCGGTCGGCGATCTCCCTGGTGGTGAGCGGCTCGTCGCCCGCCGCCGACCGCGCCTCCAGCAGCCGCTCGATCGTCGCCACCGACAGGCCCACGCGGCGGGCGATCACCGAGAGGTTGCGCTCCGACTCCGGGACGCCGGATACCGACTCCAGGACGATGTCGGTGTCGGCGCGCAGCGACAGCACCGCCGCGACCTCGCCGATGCGCCGGGCGCGGGCCAGGGCCCGGCGGGCCAGGCTCTCAGCCTCCGCCGCGCTGCGGCCCAGCCCGAAACCCACGCGTACCACCTGATTCTGCGCCGCGAGGCGGCCCAGCATGGGCAGGCCGGTGAAGCCGCCCGTGGCGTCGTGCAGCGGGCCCCGGGTGGTGACCAGGAGATGGGTGCCGCCCCGGAAGGCGGCCAGCGTGCCGCCCAGCGCGGTGGCCTCGCGCAGCAGCCCCTCCTCGTTCTCGACCTCGATCAGCCCGAGCGCGATCTGCGCGTCCTCCTGCGCCTGCCCCTCGGCGGTCAGCAGCAGCTGGCGCAGCGCCACCCGGACCGAGTGGACGGACGGCGCCAGGCGCAGCACGTGCATCTCGCCGCGCAGCGCCTCGTGCACCGAGCTCAGGCAGGTGATCACCGGATGGGCGGGGCCGCGCCGGTGGAAGGCGATCGCCTTCTTGGAGGTCATCTCCGGCCGGTAGGGCAGCGTCCTGAGCGTGTCGGCGGGCAGCCCGGCCTCGGCGAAGGTGGCCACCACGTCGGCCGCGGGCAGCGTGTCGATCGACAGCCCGGTGACGTCCTGGCCCTCGTGCTGCAGGCGTACCAGGGCGCTGAGCAGCGTCGCGCCCGAGTAGTCGACGAACGCGGCGGCCCGGCTCAGCACCTCGGCGTCGCGGGAGAGCATGTACGGGACGATGCCGGTGAACAGCCACCCCTCCACGGCGGCGGCGTGCGCCTCGACGATCGCGGGCGCCTGCGACTCGTGGTCGTAGTCGAGGCGCAGCGCGGTGACGCCGGGCTGCTCCTCGCAGGTGGCCGCGACGTCGTCGACCAGGTCATGCGGGCCGACGACCCCGATGACGATTCCCACCCACGCCTCCCTCTCGCTGTTTTCGGTCAAGACCGCAATTATAACTTGTGAGGTGCCCCTGTGAAGTTCCCGTCCATGGCCGAGGCCGCCGGCCGTACGCTCGGCGACGAAGAGGTGGCCGCCGCGACGCGGGCGATCCGCTCGGGCATGCTCAGCTCCGTCTGGGGGACCGAGACCAGAGCGCTCGAACGCGAGGTCGCCGCCTTGTACGGCGTGCGCCACGCGGTCGCGTGCGGCTCCGGCACCGCGGCCCTCCATCTGTCGGTCGTGGCGGCTGCGCCGGACCCCGGAGACGAGATCATCACGACGCCGATCACCGACTTCGGGACCGTGGCCCCCATCCTGGCGCAGAACGCGGTCCCTGTCTTCGCGGATGTGGATCCCTCGGACGGCAATCTCGACCCCGGCGCGGTGGCCAAGCTGATCGGCCCGCGAACGCGGGCGATCATGGCCGTGCACCTGTTCGGCGCGCCCGCCCGCGTGGCCGAGCTGCGGGCGCTGGCCGACGAGCACGGCCTGGCGCTGATCGAGGACTGCGCCCAGGCGTGGCTCGCCGAGCTGCCGGACGGCCGCCGAGCGGGGACGCTGGGCGACGTCGCCACCCTCAGCCTGCAGCAGTGGAAGCACATCACCTGCGGCGACGGCGGCCTGGCGCTCACCGAGGACGACGAGCTGGCGCGCCGGATGCGGCTGTTCGCCGACAAGGGCTGGGACCGGGCGGCCGGGCGCTCGCACGCCGGTTTCGGCCTGAACTACCGCATGACCGAGCTGCAGGCCGCCGTGGCGCGGGCCCAGCTCGCCAAGCTGCCCGGCGTCGTCGCGGCCCGCCGCCGCACGGCCGTACGGCTGCTCGACGCCCTTCAGGGCCTGCCAGGGGTACGGCTGCCGCGCCCGGAGGGGCACGCCTGGTGGCTGTTCCCCCTCGTGCGGCCCGAGGGTGACGCCCGGGAGCTGGCCGCGCACCTGGCCGCGGCCGGGATCCCCGCGCGGGCCGGCTACCTGGAGGAGCCGCTGAACCGCGCCCCGCTGTGGGATCGGCCCATCTACGGCTCCTCGCGCTACCCGCTCGACGGCTACGTCCCGAACCCGTGCCCCGAGGCCGAGCGGCTGGTCGCCGAGACGCTGCTGATCATCGACTGGAACGAGAACTACACGGCCGAGCACGCCGACGCCGTCGCCCGCGAGATCACCCGATTCATCGCGCGTTAACGGTGGAGGCCGTAGTTACGTTCAGGTATCGCCCATTGACCGCACGAGGTCCTCGTTACTAGGTTTCGGTCAGGACCGGTATTACGTGAAAGGAATCCGCCGATGAGGAAGACAGCGGCACTCGGCCTGACGGCCGCCCTGGCCCTCGCCGCCGCCGGGTGCGGATCCAGCGGCTCGGACAAGAGCACCGTGACCCTCTGGATGTACCCCGTCATCGGGGACCAGGCCAAGAGCCAGGCGTTCTGGGCCAAGGTCGAGAAGGACTTCGAGGCCAAGAACGCGACGATCGACATCAAGATCGACCAGCAGCCGTGGGAGGGCCGCCAGGAGAAGGTCACGACGGCACTGGTCTCGAAGAAGGGCTTCGACCTCGTCGTCCTGGGTCCCGACCAGATCCCGCAGTACGCCCAGCAGGGCACCATCGACGCCGTCGACGACGTGGTGGGCAAGGACAAGGCGGCCTACCTGCCCAGCGCGCTCACCGCGCTGACCGTGAACGGCAAGCTGTACGGCGTGCCGATCTACCAGACGATCACCGCGCCCATCTACAACAAGAAGCTGTTCGCCGAGGCGGGCGTCGACAAGGTGCCCGAGACGCTGGCCGAGCTCAAGGCGGCGGCGCCCAAGCTGGCCGCCAAGAAGGTCGCCGTGCTCGACTACCCCGGCAAGCCCGAGGTCAGCCTCAACCAGAGCTTCTATCCCATCCTTTGGGCCAACGGCGGCAGCGTCTTCGCCCCCGACGGCAAGAAGGTGGCCTTCAACAGCCAGCAGGGCGTCGACAGCCTGCAACTGCTGCTCGACCTGAAGGCCGCGGGCGGCCTGCCCGAGGACACCGCCAGCAAGGGCAACGAGGTCGAGGGCGGCGCCCTGGCCAAGGGCAAGAGCGCGATGTACCACGCGGCCACCGCTCTGCAGGCCACCCAGCTCGGTGCCGCGATCGGCGCCGAGAACGTCGGCATCGGCCTGCCGCTGGAGGGCGTCAAGCGGGTCGCGTTCGGCATCCCGGGTGCCCTGGTGCTGGCCAAGCACGCCGATAACAAGGACGCGGCGAAGAAGTTCGCCACCTACCTGTCCTCGCCCGAGGTCGCCGCGAGCCTGGCCGCGGAGTCGGGCTTCTTCCCCGCCCGTACCGACGTGACCGTGCCGGGGCAGTCGGCCGCGGCCACGGAGTTCGCCAAGTCGCTGCAGTACGCCTTCCCCGGTGACACCCACCCGAAGGCCCGCCAGGTGATGGGCGTCATCGCCCCGCACATCCAGGCGGCCCTGCTCGGCAAGGAGGACGCGAAGACGGCGCTCGACGCGGCGGCCAAGGAGGCCGACGCGCTGCTGGGCAACGGCGGATAGGGATGCGCCAACGCCTGCGTGACCCGGTCACGGGCCTGCTGTTCGTGCTGCCCGTGCTGGTGCTCTTCCTGATCTTCCGGATCTTCCCCGCCCTCGGCGCGGCGGGGATGAGCCTGACCAACTGGAACATCGGCGGGGAGTGGAGCTTCGTCGGCGCGGACAACTACGCCCGGCTGCTCGACGACACGATCTTCTGGACGAGCCTGCGCGTGACGCTCGTGTACGTGGCCGTCTACGTGCCGCTCACCCTGCTCGTCTCGCTCGGCACGGCGTTGCTGCTGAACCAGGTCGTGTTCCTGCGCGGCCTGTTCCGCGGCATGCTGTTCCTGCCGTACGTCACCAGCTTCGTGCTGGCCGGCGTCATCTGGCGGTGGATCTACGAGTTCGACGGCCTGATCAACGGCATCCTGGGCAAGGCGGGGCTCGGCCCGGTGGCCTTCCTGGAGCAGTCGTCGCTGGTGCTGCCGGCCCTGGCCGTGGTGTCGGCGTGGAAGGGCTTCGGCTACTCCATGCTGATCCTGCTGGCCGGGCTGAAGGCGATCCCCGGCTCCTACCTGGAGGCGGCCCGGGTCGACGGGGCCTCGGCGTGGCAGCGCTTCCGCCGGATCACGCTGCCGCTGCTGAAGCCCGCGCTCTTCTTCGTCCTGGTGATCGAGACGATCAGTGCCTTCCAGACCTTCGACACCGTCTACGTGATGACCGGTGGCGGTCCGGCCAGGGCCACCTACACCCTCATCTACGGCATCTACGACCACGGCTTCAGATCCTTCGACTTCGGCTACGCCGCCACGTGGGGGATGGTCCTGTTCGCCCTGGTGCTCATCGTGTCGCTGATTCAGCGCCGCTTCCTGGACCGGGGGAACACATGACGCGCATGCGGCAGAGATGGCCGCTCGTCGCGCTGCTCGGTGTGCTGTCGGTGCTGACCGTCAGCCCGTTCGCCGCCATGCTGATCGTCGCGCTGTCGCCCGCGGGCGCTCCGACCCTGCCCGCGCAGTGGCCGGACTCGCTCACGCTCGACAACCTCACGCGGGTGCTGTCCGCCTCCGGCTTCGTGGAGTGGACGGTCAACTCGCTGGTGTACTCCGTGGTCTCGGTGGTGATCATCCTGCTGACCGCCTCGATGGCCGGGTACGCCTTCGCCAAGAAGCGCTTCCCCGGCCGCCAGGCGATGTTCTGGACGTTCCTCGCGACCATGATGGTGCCCTTCCAGGCCACCCTGATCCCGACGTTCGTGCTGGTCAACAGCCTGGACGGGGTGGACACCTTCTGGGGGCTGATCGTGCCGACGCTGGCCAACTCGCAGGCCGTGTTCCTGATGCGGCAGTTCATCATGGGGCTGCCCGACGAGCTGTTCGACGCGGCCAAGGTCGACGGCGCCTCCGAGCTGCGGGTCTACTGGACGATCGTGGTGCCGCTGACCCGGCCCGTCCTGGCCACGCTGGGCGTGTTCGTGTTCCTGTGGCACTGGAACGACTTCCTGTGGCCGCTGGTGGTGGGGCAGAGCGACGCCACGCGTACGCTCACCGTCGGCCTGACCACGCTGCGGACCGAGGAGATGCAGCTGTCGGTGCTGATGGCGTCGGCGGCGATCTCCGTGGTGCCGTGCCTGCTGGTCTTCTTCCTGTTGCAGCGGTACCTGGTCAACAGCATCGCGATGACTGGGCTGAAATAAGCTCTCTCAGGTGGATATTTCGGCACAAGTCCTCCGTGATCGTCTTCGCGGCGCGCTGCTCGCCGCCGCGGCCACCCCCATGACGGAGTCGGGCGAGGTGGATCTCGGCGTGGTGTCGCGCTACCTCGCCGGGCTGGTCGAGGACGGTGCCGACGGGCTGGCGGTGCTCGCGCACACCGGCCGCGGGCCGTACCTGAGTCCGGACGTACGCGCCGCCGTGATCGAGCGCGCGGTCGCGCTCGGCGTGCCGGTCATCGTCGGCGTCGGCGGCTCGCCCGAACCTACCGGCGTGCCGAACGGGGCCGGACCGCCGGAACCGCCCGGCGCGGCTGAGCCTTTCGCCAAGGCCGCGGAGGAGGCGCGGGTGGCCGCGAGCCTCGGAGCGCACGGGGTTCTGGTCTTCCCCGCCGAGGGCGACCGTCTGGCCGGGCACGACGCGATCTGGCGGGCGGCCCGGCTCCCCATGATCGCCTTCGACCTCTACACCCGGCCCTGCCCACCGGACACCATGCGGGACCTCCTCCGGCACCCAGGCGTGGCGGGGCTCAAGACCGCGCTGTTGTCCGACGCCATGGGCTGCCAGCGGGCCATCACCCTCGCCAGGCAGCTGGGCAGGCTGGCCCTCACCGGCGAGGACCGCATGTTCGGCCCGTCGCTCCTGTGGGGCGCCGAGGCCGCCCTGGTGGGCCTCGCGGCCGCGTCGGTGGAGGTGACGGCCGCGGTCATGGACGCCTACCAGGGCTCGGACCTACGGGCCTTCGACGCGGCGTCGGCCCGCCTGGACCGTCTGGCCACGGCCACCTTCACCGAGCCCATGGAGGGCTACGTGCAGCGCATGCTGTGGCTGGCGGCGGCCGAGGGCCGAATCCCGGAGTCCCACGCCCACGACCCATACGGCCCGTCCCTGCCGGAGCAGGAACGGGCAACGGTGGCGAGGACGGCAGGTTCCGACTGCTGATTTTACAATCAGTGAATCTCAGTTTCTCTGAGGTTCTATCGTGGTCGTGTGAAGCTTGCCGAGTGGGCGGCGCGCAATGCCATGCACTATCAGACGGCGTGGACGTGGGCGAAAGAAGGCCGTATGCCGGTCTCTGTCACCCAGATTCGGTCCGGTACATGGCTGGTGGCCGATCCCGCTCCGGAAGCGTCGGGCGCGGTCGTCGCGTACTGCCGGGTGTCCTCGGTCGGCCAGAAGGCGGACCTTGACCGGCAGGTCTCCCGCGTCGTTCGCGGGGCGACAGGGCTCAAGCGCAGGAAGCTGCATCGCCTGCTCGCCGACCCCGCCGTTACTGTCATCGTCGTGGAACACCGTGACCGGCTGGCCCGCTTCGGCGTCGAACATCTCCAAGCGTGCCCCCCCGGCCTCCGGCCGCCGCCTGGTGGTCCTTGATCCCGAGGAGAACACCAGCGATCTCGTAAGGGACGTCACCGAGGCTGCGACCTGGATATGCGCCCGCCTGTACGGGCAGCGGGCGGCGAAGAACCGTGCGGCCCGTGCGGTGGCGACTGGCGAGGTCGCGCGGTGAAGAGGTTCGAGCCGCGGCCCGGTTTCGTGGTGCAGGCATATCGGTTCGCGCTGGACCCGAACGCCGCCCAGGAGCGGGCTCTTCGCTCGCACTGCGGCGCGGCCCGAGCCGCTTACAACTGGGCGGTGTCCTGGGTGAGCGCCTCATGGTGGCAGCGCAAGGCTGAGCAGAGCTACGGTGTGCCCGAAGACGGGCTTACGCCGTGGCGGCCGTGGTCGCTGCCCGCGCTGCGCAAGGCGTTCAACGAGGCCAAGCGCACCGATGCGAGGTTCGCAACCTGGTGGGAGGAGAACTCCAAGGAGGCATACAACACCGGCCTGGCCGGCGCTGCCGCCGCGTTCGACAACTACGCCAAGTCGAAGAACGGCAAGCGCAAGGGCAAGCGTTTGGGCATGCCCCGGCACAAGGCGAAGCGCAAGGCCCGGCTTGCCTGCCGGTTCACCACCGGCGCCATCCGCATCGAGGCGAATGGCAGGCATATCACGCTGCCCCGGCTGGGCACGATCCGCACCCATGAGCCCACCGGCAAGCTCCTGGGCCGCGTCCTGGCCGGGACGGCGCGCATCCTGTCGGCAACCGTCAGGTTCGAGCGCGGCCGGTGGTTCGCCTCCTTCCAAGTAGAGGCCGAGCGGGAGGTCGGCGGCGTGGCCCGGCCTGACGTGGTGGTGGGTGTGGATCTGGGTGTGAAGGCGCTGGCGGTCACGGCAGACAGCCTCGGGCAGGTCCGGCACATCCCGAACCCGGCGCACTACGACACCGCCCTCAAGACCCTCAAGCGGCTCTCCCGTCGTGTTTCCCGCCGCCGGGGACCCGACCGGCGCTCCGGCCACAAGCAGTCCCGAAGGTGGCTCCAAGCCGATCAAGAGCGCAACCGCGTCCACCACCGCGTCGCCAATCTGCGCGCCGACGCCCTGCACAAGCTCACCACCGCCATCACCGCCGAGTACGGCACGGTGGCGGTGGAAGACCTCAACGTCGCCGGGATGCTCAAGAACCGGCGTCTGGCCCGGAAGATCTCCGACGCCGGGTTCGGGGAGATCCGGCGTCAGATCACCTACAAGAGCACGTGGAACGGTTCCCGGACCGTGACCGTGAACCGCTGGTATCCCTCCTCGAAAACCTGCTCGGGCTGCGGCGCGGTGAAAGCCAAGCTGCCGCTGCACGTCCGCGTCTTCACCTGCGGCGAGTGTTCTTTGGTCATCGACCGGGACGAGAACGCCGCACGGAACCTGGCCGCCCTTGCGGCGGCCTGCACCACTGGTACCGGAGTGGCCGGAGACCAGGACGCCGCCACGGCGTCGAAGCCTCGTGGAGCCGACCAGAAGACCCGCGCCACCCGACCCAGCCGCAAGGCCGGGCCGGGGCGGGCAGGTGGCGCAATCCCGCACCAGCGGGCGGAAACGAGAGACCGTACTCAGGACGCCGAAGCGCAACTCGCGCTCTGGTGACACCGTGACGGACAATCCGGGCCGTAATGCCCGGATTGCCGAGAGTCACTGAGATTCTTGGTAACGGTTACCTCGCCATGTAGGCGTCGGCGACGGTCTGCGTGACGGCGCTGCCGTCCTTGCCCTTCGCCTCGGCCTTGATCGTGATGCTGCCGGCCGGGTTGACCACCAGGACCTTGTAGGAGCCGCCCGGCGCCGGGAGGACCACGGCCGGCGTCCAGTGGGCGCCCTTGTCGGCGGAGGTCCAGACCCGCAGCGCGGACGCGCCGCCCTCGGCCTTGACGGTGAACGCGAACGGCCGGCCGGCCGCCACGGTGTCGTTGCCCGGCAGGTTGAGCTCGTACCGGAGCTGGATCAGCGGCAGCCGCGCGCACGGCTGCTTGTCACCGAAGAGCAGGCCGTCCAGGCACTGGTACGGGGCGCTGTCCTTGGCCGGGCGGGCGGATCGGAACGTCCAGGTGGACTCGACGCTGGTGCCCGCGTGCTTGCCGGTGAACCCGTCCTTCCACACATTGGTCAGCCGGTACGTGCCCGACCCGGCCGGCACGCCGTAGTAGGGCAGGCCGATCTCGTCGTACTGGGGCTGCACCTCCGTCTCGCCGCTGAACAGGTGGGTCTGCTCGTCGCCCGGCGCGCCCACGTAGGTGTGGCTGGGGTTGGAGGCGTCCGCGTAGTAGCCGAGGCCGAACGGCACGAGCGCGCGCACCCGCAGCCGGTCGCCCTGGCGGCAACCGTCGCAGAAGATCCCCGGGTCGACCCAGTCCGGCCGGTCCGGCCCGGTGGTGATCTGGGTGGGCATGAGGGCTTCGTTCCACTCCTCCCGCTCCTGGGTGGCGCGGGTGAACCCCCGTTCGGACATGGCCAGGCGAGTGGTGTCCGTGGCGGGGTCGCGGAACTGGTAGCCGCGCTGCCACAGCACCTCGCCGCCGGTCGTGTTGTAGTACTCGGTCCGGGTCACGGGCGCGTTGAAGAGGTGCGAGCCGCGGACGCTGAGCGGCTGGACGGGGATGTAGGTGTGGTCGACCTCGTTGAAGTTCGGGTACGGCCCCCACCTTCCCGCCTGCATGGGGAACTGGGCGTGGTAGGTGGTGTCGATCGCGGTCAGGTCGCGGGCCTTCGGGGCGAAGGTCAGGCGGCCGGCGGTGGTGCCCTTCACGTAGTAGGCGAGCTTGTACTCGAACGGGCTGGTCGGCTGGACGGTCAGCTTCCCGGCCGGGTACGGCTTGCGGGCCATGGCCTTGCCGAGGGCGTCGGCTTCGGCGCTGTCGAGCCACAGGAGGGGCAGCTTGTTCTGGGCGAGGTAGGCGTCGGCGCTGAGGATCCAGGCGAAGCGGTCGCTGGTGATCACACCCGCGGCCCCGCCCTTGATCGCCGTCTCCATGTCGGTCAGGAGGAGCTGCAGTGAGTCCCTGGCGGGGAGATAGACCAGCTTGCCGCGTATGTCCGCGCCGATGGTGGTCAGGCTCAGCGGCTGGTCGGCGGCGAACTTGGGCACCAGGGCGTCGTGCTCACTGACGTAGCGCGGATGCAGCGACAGGCCCGGCACGCTCAGCGAGACCTCCGGCGCCCGGCGGATCTGGTCGAACAGGAACGTGAAGGTGCCCACGGTCGGCTTGGACGTGACCGGCGTGACCCAGTAGTTTCCGGTGATGGCCGGTTCGTAGCTCAGCAGCGAGGCGCCGGCGTACATCCGCCCCGAGGCCGTCGTGCGGACGTTCATCGTGTTCAGGAACACCGGCTCCGACTCGCGCGGCGTGCTGATCCGCAACTGCTCGGTCTTCGTCGCGTCCAGGGTGATCGTGGTCTCGCCGGTGAGCTTGGTCTCGGGGGCGATCAGCAGGCCGTACTGGAGCTGGCGGGCCGGCATGGTGTACCACCACGGCTGGGTGCTGATGGAGTAGACGCCGCCGTGGGCGAGCTTCACGTCCACCTGCACCGTGCCGGGCACGTCGGTGGTCCGCCAGTTCTCGGTGACCACGGTGAGCGGCTCGCCGGCCAGGAGCGGATCGGTGTCGCTGACCCTGATCACGGACAGCGGTCCGGGGTTCAGCCTCGCCCACTCGGGCTTGCCGACGAGCTTGACGTGCACCGTGTCCATCTGGGCCTGCTTGCGGAAGGCGATGGGCGCCGTCAGCCGGTCGGTCCCGGCCGTCGCCGTCAGCCGGCCCTCGTACCAGCCGGGTTCGCCGAGCTTGGGCTCGATGGTGAGGTCCGCCGAGGCGGTGCCGCCCGCGGGCACGGTCAGCGACGACGGCGTGATCGAGGCCATCCCGGCGGGCGCCTGCGCCTCGCCGCGCGCCAGTGCCAGCGACAGGGACAGCGTGACGGGGTCCTTGCCGGTGTTGCGGTAGGTCACCTTCTTGGTGAGCGTCTGGCCGGTGTACGGGTCGGTGAACCCGGCCGACACCGCCGACAGGTCGTCGAAGACCTGCTGGGTGACGGCCCGGCCGATGTCCAGCCGACCGGCGCCCTGGTCGTACGGCGAGGTGGCGTCAAGGGGCTGCGCGGTGCCCACCAGGGCGGTCTTGAGCTGGTCGGGCGTCCAGTCGGGATGCTGGGCGGCCAGGATGCCCGCCGCGGCGGCCACGTGCGGCGTGGCCATCGAGGTGCCGGACGCCGCCGTGTAGTTGTCGTCGATCGGGCCGCCGCCCGGGACGCTGCTGCCCTCGCCGAGCGAGGTCCCGGCCGCGCGGGCCGCGATGATGTTCACGCCGGGCGCGGTGATCTCCGGCTTGATCGCGAAGTCGTCGCTCAGGCGCGGGCCGCGGCTGGAGAACGACGCGATCTTGTCGGCGGAGTCGACCGCCCCGACCGTGAGGGCGGAGGTCGCCGCGCCGGGCGCGGCCACGGTGAACCGGTCAGGGCCCGAGTTGCCCGCCGCGACCACGAACAGCGTGCCGTACTCGGCGGTCAGGTCGTTGGCCGCCTGGCTCAGCGGGTCGGTGCCGTCGGTCGCGCCGTTGCTGCCCAGGCTCATGTTGACCACCCGGGCGTGCTCGGTGGCCGCCTGCCACTCCATCGCCGCGATGATCTCGGAGTTGTTGCCGCTGCCGGTGTCGTCCAGCGCCTTGGCGATGGTCAGCCGGGCACCGGGCGCGACGCCCTTGTAGCGGCCGTTGGACGCGGCGCCGCTGCCCGCGATGATGCCCGCCACGTGGGTGCCGTGGCCGAACTTGTCGGAGACGTTGGCCGGGTCGCCGCCGCCGGGCCTGCCCGGCGGGACGAAGCTGCGCGCCTCGGCGATCCTGCCCTGAAGGTCGGGGTGCTGGGCGTCGATGCCGGTGTCGATGATGCCGACCGTGGCGCCGGTGCCGTCGAACCCGGCGGCCCACGCCTTCGGCGCGCCGATCTGCGGGTTGCTGACGTCGTCGAGCGCCTTGGCCTTGCCGTCGAGCCACACCTTGCGCAGGCCGTTCTCGAGGGCGGGGGCCGCCTTCGCCTTGGCCTCCGACGGGGTCGTCTCCCCGGTCACGGACTGCCAGAACGTTCGGGCCTGCTTCTTGTCGACCTTCAGCGCGGCGCCGTCGATGCTCTTCAGGACCAGCGCTTCCGCGCCGCCCTTCAGCGCCCGGGCCTTGCCCGCGACGTCGCCGGACTTCACCTGCGGCTGGTACTGGACGATGAGGGGCAGCCGATCGGCCTTGGCGTCGCCGTACCCGTTGACGGCCAGGTAGTCGACGTTGAACAGCTCCTTGTCCAGCAGGCCGCTGCTGACGTAAGGCCCGGCGTCAGCGGGGATCACGTAGTAGCCGTGATCGTCCTGCTGGGCCTGGTAGTTCGTCGCCTCATGGCCGTCGCGGGGGTCCACGACGACCGCCGCGCGGCCCGCGGCGTCCTTGGAGTAGGTGACGGTGTCCCCGGTGACCAGGGTGATCTTGACGGGCGCCGTACCCCGCGCCTTGACGGCGGCGGGCGCGTTGGCGGACCCGTTGGCGGGCGCCTCAGCGGGTGCGGCGGCGGGCGCGGCGGTGGCCGGTTCGGCTACGGCGACCAGCGGCACCGCCAGCGCGAACGCGAGTAAGGCCCCGAGACCGCGGCGCCGGGGGGTGGACAGCATGCGCACGGCACTCTCCTGTGCGGTGGAGATCGTTTCCTCGCTGACCTAATCTGGGAATCAGTCAGGGCACAAGTACGCCGGAGGGGCCAAAACCCGCCAGGTGGCGGTATCCCGCCATCGGTCAGAAGGGTGCCGCCATGCTCGAAGCGATCGGCCTGTCACCGGCCGAGAGCCGCCTGTACACGATGCTCGTCGAGAATCCGCGGTCATCGGCCGCCGAACTCGCCACGCACTGCGGGGTCTCGACGCCGCTGGCCGCGCGCACGCTCGCCGGATTCGCCCGGCGCGGGCTGGCCAGCCGCCTGCCCGGCCGCCGCGCCCGATACGTGGCGGTCGCGCCGGACATCGCCATCCGGCCGATGCTCAGCCGCCAGGAGGAGGAGCTGCACCAGGTGCGGACGGCCATCCACGAGCTCACCACGTCGTTCCAGCGGGCCTCACGCTACGCGGCGCATCCGGCCGAGCAGGTGGAAGTGGTCATGGGCACCGACAACATCATCAGCCGGGCGTACGCGCTCCAGGAGAGCGCGCAGAGCATGTTCCGCAACATCGACAAGCCCCCGTACGTCATGCCGGACCTGTCGGGCAATACGGAGCGCGAGCTGCGGATGCTCCAGGCGGGGGTCGACTACCGCAGCGTCTACGACCTGGAGGCGCTGGCGATGCCGGGCCGGCTGGAGTTGATCCAGGCCGCGGCGGCGCGTGGTGAGAAGGTGCGCGTGGTGGCGGACGCGCCGGTGAAGATCTGGATCGCCGACGACGCGCTCGCGCTGATCCCCATCCGCAGCGGGGCGTACGCGATCGACGCGGCGTTCATCCTGCACCACTCGGCGCTGCTGGACGCGCTGATCGCGCTGTTCGAGCGGGAGTGGCGGCGCGGCTTCCCGTTACGCGCGATGCCCCGGCCGCCCGCCGACGGTCCGGACGAGCTGGCCAGGGACCTGCTGGCGCTGATGGCCGGGGGACTGACCGACGAGGGCATCGCGCGGGCGCTCGGGCTCGGGCTGCGTACCGTGCAGCGCCGCATCCACGACCTCATGCAGGACCTCAACGCCATCACCCGCTTCCAGGCGGGGATGGCGGCGAGGGAACGTGGGTGGATCTGACGGTTTTCTGACGGCTCAGCGGCGGCCTGAGATGGCGATGCGGACCAGGTCGCGGCCGCGCACGCCGTACAGGGCCTTGCCGGAGGGGTCCAGGGCCAGCTTGGGCTCGCCGCCGAACCACTGACCGGCCAAGCCCTCGACGATCGTCTTCGCCGTGAACGTGACCAGGTCCAGCTTGTACACCTTGTCGCCGTCGGTGCAGTAGGCGACGCGGCCGGTGACGAACAGCTCGCCGCCCTTGGCGCCCACCTTCAGCGTCCTGGTGACCTTCTTGCGGATCAGGTCGAACTCGAACACCTCACCCGTGCTCGCCATGCCGTACAGGGTGATCGGGCCCAGCGCGAGGGAGGAGATGTACCGGGCGCCCGCGATCGGCTCGATCTGCCACAGCAGCTTCCGCTTGACCAGGTCGAACGCGGCCAGCCTGGCGCTCGTGGTGACGGGCGGCAGCCCGAGGCCCTCCTGGGTGGTGGTGCCGAGGTAGGCGGTGCCAAGGCGCGTGGCGACGGAGTAGACGGTCTGCCGCTCGACGGCGGGACGATAGGTCTCGTACGTGCCGGTGCGCGGTGAGTAGAGCGACAGCGCGCCGTTCATGTGGCCGGGCTCCGGCTGCGTGGGCATCACGACCAGGCCCGTCCGCGCGTCGTAGGCCAGGTCGCGCGGCCGGTCCTGCTGGTTGCCCGTACGGGCCAGCAGCTTCGGCTCCGCCTCGCCCGGCCGGTAGGAGTAGAGCGCGGCCTGGGTGTAGACACCGAGGTAGGTGGTGCCGCCGACGGTCAGCAGCGTCTTCGGCTCGCCCGAGATGCCCAGCCTGCTCACCTTGCCCGTGGCCAGGTCGTGGACATCGGCGCCGCCCTTGCCGCCCACGTAGACGCGGCGGCCGTCGGAGTGGACCGACATCGGCTCCTCCGGTGCCGCCTTGAGCCCGCGCTGCACCAGGTTGAGGTAGTCGAGGGTGCCCGTCGCCGGGTCGTACACGAAGACCGCGCTGTCCTGGATGCCGTAGACGCGCCCCTCGTGGGCCAGCAGCCGGTGCGTGAGCGCCTCGAAGTACGGCACGCCGAGCACTTCCAGCTTGCCCGTGGCCAGCTCGTAGCGGTAGAAGGTGCCCGAGGGGCGGCCGGAGAAGTAGACGTAGCCGTCGTGGATCAGCACCGCGACGACGTACTTCTCGCCCGGAGCCGTGGCCTTGACCAGCTTGTAGTCGCCCGGCGCGGCCTTGTCGAGGACGACCAGCTCGGCGAGGGAGTTCATGCCGCCGGCGATGTGCGTGTCGGAGATGTTCATGCTCGACACCCAGTCGCGGTCGGCCAGGGCGGCCGGGAGCAGCTCCCGCTTCTCGCCGGTCGCCCGGTCGATCGCGACGAGGTGGGCGTGAGAGCCGACGCCCGCGTAGACGTACTTGTCGTCGGCCTGGATGCTGCGCACGTACGCCTCGCCCGGGGCGGGCTGGCCCAGGTCGCGGCTGGTGCCCGTGGCCGGGTCGTACTCCCAGACGCGGCCCGGCTCCGACGTGCCCATGTAGACCTTGCCGTCGGGGGAGGAGGCCATGGTCCAGATGTAGTGGTCGGGGTATTCGGCGACCTTCGTCACCTGTCCCGCGACGGTGTCGACGCGGTAGAGGTCGGAACGGGCGTGCGTGCCCACATAGACGTCGGTGCCCACCCGGCACATCGCCCAGACACCCACGCCGGTGGGGATGTCGAAATGGGTGGTGACCGCATCCTTGGCCAGGTCGTAGGCGCCCACCACGTTGGGAGACAGGCCGCGGGAGCCCACGTACAGGACGCCGCCGACGAACTCGCCGTTGCCCAGCGGGCTGGCGACGCTCGCGGGTCCGAGACCCGTGACGGTGCCCTCGGGCTCGCGGCCGCTCCTGGCCTCCTCGCTCGACTGGGCTTCGGCGGTCCGGGCCTGCATGACCGGTACAGCGGTGAGGGAGGCGGCCGCGGCGGCCGCTCGCAGGAAACGACGACGGGGGATCATGTGCGGCTCCCTTGGTGAAGTTGCGCCGCACGCTATAACGGACCGGGCCGTAATGTCCAGATCGCGTTATGCGGTCTCCAGCCCGAACAGTTCCGCCGCGTTGCGCCACGCGATCCGCTCGGCCGTCTCGCCCGTGAGGTTCGCCGCGGCGACCGAGCCGAAGGCCGACGACGGGTCGATCAGCGTCGCGTCGGTGCCGAACAGCAGTTGCCGCGCGTCCACGTTCGCCGCCACCTCGGCGATGCGGCCCGCCGGGGCGTGGGACCAGCAGGGCTCCAGGTAGAGGCGGTCGCAGGCGCGGGCCGCCTCGATCGCGTACCTGAACCCGTCGGCGCCCATGTGCCCGGCGATCACCCGGAGCTCCGGCGTGTCGAGGCAGACCTGGGCCAGGTCGAGCACCGAGGGTCCCCAGGTGTGGACCAGCGCCGGGCAGCCCGCTGAGGCGACCAGTTCGAGAGCGTCGCGCAACTGGGGCGAGGTGGCGGACGAGCCCGTGTAGTCGGTGTGGATCTTGACACCGACGAACCGGCCGGTAGGCAGGTACTCGGCCAGATCCCGGACCGCCTCCTGAAGCCTGCGCGGGTTGATGGTGACATAGCCGTACAACCGACCCCGGCCGCCTCCACGTCCGCCATCCGGGTTGTCTTCGCGCCCGCTGTCCGGGTCGCCTTCGCGCGCGCCGATCCCGCCGCTTCCCTGGTCGTTGAGGGCGGCGGCCAGGGCGCGGTTGCCCGCCGGGGCGTCGTAGATGACCGCCTCGGTGGACGACACGATGGCCTGGTCGATGCCGTAGCGGTCCATGGTGGCGAGGGTCGCCCCGGCCACGTCCATGGTGAAGAACCAGGGGCCCCAATGGGCGTGGACATCGATGATCATCCGAGTAGCCTCCTGGCATTGCCGCCCGCCACGGCGGCCACCTCGTCGGGCTTCAGGCCGCTGGTCGCCAGCCTGAGCAGCGGGACAAGGGGTTCGTAGTGGGGGGTCCGCGAGCCGTACAGCAGCCGGTCGGCGCCGATCTCCGCGGCGACCGTCTCCAGCGCGTCGGGGGAGTTGAGCAGGCGGGTGGAGGTGTGGAAGCCGGGCTCGTCGGCGGCGGCCACCAGGAAGTCGCCCAGATGGTAGAAGTGCGTGTCGAGGAAGACCACCCTGGCCTCCAGCCCGGCGAACGGCTGCCAGAACCTGCGTACGTCGCCACCGGTCAGGACCGTCATATCCAGCCGCGCCGCCCGCCGGGCGACATGCCGGACCGACGGAAAACCGGCCTCCACACCCTGCTCGTCCGGAAACAGCCGGACCGCCCGCACACCCGCGGCCGCGAGACGGTCCATCTCCCGTCCCGCACCCACGGGATCCCGCAGGTCCACCACCCCGACCGGCACGAACACCGCAGACGAACCTCCGCCGGACGCCGCCACCGTGCCGGGCGCCGTCAGGTCATCGGCCGCGGCCAGCGTGAGGGTCGCGTCGTTGCCCGAGCGTACGTCGAAGAGCGCCGCCCGCAGGCTCGCCACCGCCCCCGCCCTGATCCGGTGCGCCGCCAGCATCGCCCGTACGGTGGCCGGAGTCCCGGGCGGCCCGTCGCGGTCCGGGTAGGCGCCCACGAGCACGTCGACGTCCAGGGCCACCTCCAGCCCACCGATCAGCCCCCAAGCGTCGAACGCCATACCGGTCTTGTCCCTAATCGCCATGAAGCCAATCATGCCATTGACGAAAGGCGCGCATAATATTACGGTCAGGGCCAAAATTGCTCAGAAATGAACGCGAGGCCCACATGCTCCGCTCACTCATGGTCGTCGTGGCCGGCCTGTTACCCGCCCTCCTCACAGCCCCCACCGCCGAAGCCGCTGCCGTCGCCGATTGTGCGAGCCCGGCGGTGGAGACGTTCGGGCCGGCGTCGGTCACCGGCGCGATCGTCGGCGCCGTCGTCCACGAAGGACACGCCTACGTCGTCGAACGCGGACCCAAGCCGCCCGTGCTGGCGGAGATCGACCTGGCCACCCGCAAGGTCGTCAGGAGCGTCACGCTCCCCGACGGCCCGGCGGCGGGTGAGGCGGAGGGTGGCTGGGCCACCGCCGTGTCCGGCGGCAAGATCTATGTCGGTACGTACCCGGTCCCCGACCTCTACAGCTTCGACCCGGCGACGGGTGAGGTGAAGCGCCTGTACTCGTTCGGGAAGAACGGCGGTTTCGTCTGGAGCCTGACCTCGGCGCCCGACGGCACCCTCTACGCGGGGACGTACCCGGACGGCAAGGTCTGGGAGTACGTGCCCAGCACCGGCGCGGTCCGGAACTTCGGCGTACTGGCGCCCGGTGAGCGTTACGTCAGGGCCATCGCCGCGGACGCCGACCACGTCTACGCCGGCCTGCTCGACAAGGCCCAGCTCATGTCGATCGACCGGGCCACCGGCACGGCCACGCGGCTCGCCACCGGCCCCACGGGATTCGGCGCCGTCGCGGAGCACGGCGACCGCGTGTACGCGGCCAGCGGCGGGACCCTCATCGACGTGCGCAAGGACGGCACCGACCTCCGGCAGCCCGCCCTGGCGGAGGGCAGCCTCGACATGCTCACGGTGGTCGCCGACGGCACGGTCTACGCCACCACCCGCCCGGACGGCGCCGTCTACCGCTACCGGACGGGCGACGCCGCGTTCACGAAGATCGCCGACCCGCCGTCCCCCGGTGACGAGACCAGACGGCTGCAACTGCTCGACGACAACACCCTGTTCGGCGTCTCGGGCAGCGGCGGCATGTGGTGGCTCGACCTGCGTACGGGCAAGTCGGAGTTCGTGGACCTGGTCGAGGCCGGAATACCCGCCGGCGCCGAACGGCCGCAGAGCATGCTGCTCGTGCCCAACCGCGCCCTCTACATCGGCGGCCACTTCTCGATGGAGGTCCGCGACCTGCGTACGGGCGCCAAGCGCAGGTTCCGCCTGCCCGGCGAGCCCAAGGACCTGGTGCGGCGCGGCAACAAGATCTACGCGGCGATGTACCCCAGCGGGCAGATCCTCTCCATCGACATCCGCACCGACCAGGTGCGCGGGCTCGGCTACCTGGGCCACGACCAGCAGCGGCCATGGGACATCGAGTACGACCCGCTGACCGACAAGCTCCTGGTCGCCTCCGCGCCGCTCGGCGCCAAGCTGTCGGGCGCCCTGTCCGTGGTCGACCCGGACACCGGCAAGATGGACGTGTACGTGGACGTCATCCCCGGCCAGAGCCTGATGAGCCTGTCGCTGGGCGCCGGCGTCGTCTACCTGGGCGGCGACGTGCTCGGCGGCGGGGGCACTCCGCCGGTCAAGACCTCGGCGTCCGTGGCGGCCTTCGACCTGAGGAAGCGCAAGGTGATCTGGCAGGTCGATCCGGTCGCCAATTTCCGTACGTTCCAGGACATCAAGGTGCACCGCGGGCTGCTGTACGGCGTGTACAAGCGCGACTCGGGAGCCTGGATCGCGCTGGACCTGGCCACCAAGAAGGTGGTCAGCCAGGGCAAGCTCGCCGGCTACGGAGAGCTGACCGTGCATCGGGGCAAGGTGTTCGTGTCCACCTTCTTCGGCGGCGGCAACGCCTACGAACTGGGCACCGACGCCAAGCTGCTGGCCACCGGCCTGGGCGACGAGTGGTACACCAACCCCCAGCTCCACTTCGAGCCCGGCAGCTGGCGTGCCTGGGCCCTGGTGGGCCGGAACCTGGCCCGGATCAGGCTCGACCCCGGCTGCCCGCCCTTGACCATCCCGGCGACCGCTGGCTAGATTTCGGTCTGTGCCGAAATATGTGATCGATGCCCACCGGCTGATCGGTCCCGTACCGTTCGACGACCTGCCGTCGGACCCCGGGCCCGAGATGGACCGGCTGGGCATCGACCGGGCCTGTGTGACCCACACGCTCAGCCTCTACTCGGACGCGCAGGCGGGCAACGAGGCCCTCCTGCGGCTGGACGACCCCCGGCTCATCCCGGTGCCCGTCGTGGTACCCGGCGTGACGGGGGCGTCCGCGCCGACCGAACTGCACGAGGTGCTGGGGTGGAACGTCCGCATGATCAGGCTCTGTCCCGAACGCCACCGCTTCGACCTCACCGGCCCGATCGCCCTGCGCTGGCTGGCCGCGCTCGGCCTGCCTGTCGCGATCGACCTTGAGGAGACGTCGCCCGCCCAGCTCCGCACGCTGATGGAGCGACTGCCAGAGCAGCGCGTCCTCCTGCTCAACCCGGGCTACCGCCGCCTGCGCGCGGTGGCCGAACTGATGGCGGAGACCCGCCGCCTCTGGCTGGAGATCGGCACCGTCAACACCCAGGGCGGCGTCGAATGGCTCGCCCACCGATTCGGGGCGGACCGGCTGATCTTCGGCACGGGCGCGCCGATCGCCGACGACTGCGGCCCCCGCTTCCTCCTCGACCACCTCGACCTGGAGCCTTCCGCCGTCGACCTGATCGCCGCCGGCTCCCTGAGCGAGCTGATGTGACCCTTCCTCCTGAGCGGGCTGATGTGGTCCTCGACGCGCACGGTCATGTCGGCGGCTGGCCCGACTTCCTCATCCCCGATCCGTCCGCGGCGGGCCTGGTGGCCACGATGGACCGGATCGGCGTCACCGCGATGGGCATCAGCCACCTGCTCGCCGTCGGCCCGGACGCCGTACGCGGCAACCGGCTGGCCGCCGAGATCGCCGAACGCTTCCCGGGCCGGTTCGGCGTCTGGCAGGTCTACAACCCGCACCACCGCACACCCCTGACCCTGGAAGGCGTGTGGGGCGTGAAGCTGCATCCCGACGTACACCAGTGCCGTCTGGACGACCCGCTCTACGAGCCGGTGTGGGAGCTCGGCCTGCCCGTTCTCGCCCACGCCCAGACCGATTCGCCGTGGAGCGATCCCGCCCAGTTCGCCGCCATCGCCGCCCGCCATCCGGCGATGCCGCTGCTCATGGGGCACACCGGGCTCTGGGCGTACGGCTTCGCCCGCGCCGCCCGGCTGGCGGCCGACCACCCGAACCTCTACCTGGAGATCTGCGGCTCCAAGATGACCGGCCGCTGGATCGCCCGGCTCGTCGACATGATCGGGGCGGACCGGGTGGTGTTCGGGTCGGACGCCTGTTTCCTGGACCTGCGCACCGGTTTCGGCCGCATCGCCCGCGCCCCGCTCACTGACAGGGACCGCGCCCTCGTACAGGGCGGCAACCTCGCCCGCCTCCTCGCTCTCCCCCTCTGACTTGAACCGACCTCAACCCGCCAGCCCACCTTGACACACCCAAACTGCCCCGAGTCACCCCAACTCGCCAGCTCGCCCTAGTCAGCCCCAACTCACCCCGATCAGCCCGAACCGGCTGGTCAGCCCCGAAACGCCCCAATTCGCTCCAAGTCACTTCGAAAGGGACGCTCCCCGTGACACTCGCCCTCCACGGTGGTACGCCGGTCCGCTCGGCGCCCTGGCCCGCGTGGCCGCCGCCGCTCGACCCGGCCCAGCGCGCTCTCGTCACCGAGGTCCTGGAGAGCGGCCAGTGGGGCGCCACCCAGGGCGGCTCCACGGTCGCGGACCTGACCGCCGCGTTCGCCCACAGGTCCGGCGTGCCGTACGGCGTGGCGGTCGGGAACGCGACACTGGGCCTGTTCGCCGCGCTGAGAGGTCTGGGCGTGGGACGGGGCGACGAGGTGATCGTTCCGGCCTACACCTTCGTCGCCTCGGCCACGGCGGTGCTCCTGGCCGGTGCCACGCCCGTGATCGTCGACGTGAACCCGGTGGACCTGCACCTGTCACCAGAGGCCGTCGAAGCGGCGCTGACGGACAAAACGGCCGCCATCATGCCCGTCCACCTGGCCGGCAGCCCCGCCGACATGGACCCGCACAACGCGCTGGCGGCCCGCCACGGCCTGGTCGTGGTCGAGGACACCGCCCAGGCGCACGGCGCGACCTACAAGGACCGCCCGGTCGGCGGCCTGGGCGACGCCGGGGTGTACAGCTTCCAGGCGAGCAAGGCCCTGACGGCGGGCGAGGGTGGCCTGATCGTCTGCCGCGACGAGTCCGCGTACGAGGCGATCTGGTCGGTCTGCAACCTCGGCCGCAGACTCGGCGGTCAGTGGTACGGCCACCCGTCGGTCGGCTGGAACCTCCGGCTCACCGAGATCCAGGCCGCCCTCCTGCTGCCCTGGCTCGACCGCCTCGACGCCGAGATCGACCGCCGCGAGGCCTTCTGCGCCGCCGTCGAACGCGAACTGACCGCCGGGCGAGGTGCGGCGCACAGCGGTGAATCGGTGGTTGCGGGTTCGGTGAGTGTGGTTCCGCGGCCGCCTGGTACCACCCGGGACTCTCGGCACCTGCTCATGCTCCGCTTCCACGAGCCGGTGGACCGGGAGTTCCTGCTGGCCGCGATGGCCGCCGAGGGGGTGCCGCTCGAAGGCGGGTACCCGCCGCTCGGGACGATGGCGGCGCTCACCCGGGAGGGTGCTCGGGCGGAGCCGTGCCCGGCCGCCGAGGCGGCGGCTCGGGAGGTGGTCTGGGTCCGGCAGTCGATGCTCATGGACGATCCCCGCCACGCCACCCACCTGACCGAGGCCCTGGCCAAGGTACTGGCCGCCATGCCGCGACACGGATCTACTTTGTAAAGGCGCGCCGCCGCGACTATGGCACCATGCACTGCATGGGACCGTCACGGATCCTCGCCGTACGACACGGCGAAAGCGAGGCGAACGCCGCCTACCGGGAGGCGGGCGACACGCCGCTCGTCTACGAGCGCGGCGATGACGAGGTGACCCTGACGGCCCTGGGGCGGCGGCAGGCCGGGGCGCTCGGGCAGTTGCTGGGGGCGCTGCCGGAGGAGGAGGCGCCCGAGGTCGTGTGGTGCTCGCCCTACACGCGTGCGCTCGACACCTGGGCGAGCGCCTCCGAGGTGTGGCGGACGTTGCCGGTCACGACGGACGAGCGGCTCAGGGATCGGGAGCGGGGGATGCTCGCTCTGTACAACGAGGCGGAGATCGGGCGGCGCCATCCCGAGGAGCTGGCGCGCCAGCGGGCGGCGGGGGACTACGACTATCGGCCGCCGGGCGGTGAGTCGGTGGGTGATGTGGCGGTCCGGGTACGGGCGGCGGTCGGTGACCTGGGCGCCGGGGCCGAGGGGCGGCGGGTGCTGATCGTCGCGCACGACACGGTGGTGCTGGCCCTGCGGCATGTGATCGCCGAGACGCCCGACGCCGACCTGGCCGCCATGGATGAGTTCGCGCCGGTGCTCAACGCGTCCGTCTCGACGTGGCGGGCGCTGGACGGCCGTCTTGAGCTGCTGTCCTTCAATGACGTCGACCACCTGCGGTCCTTATAGCGACCTCAACCACTTTTGATGAGATCGGCCCGACCTCGCGTGTCGTCGGCGTCGAACCAGGCCTGCTCCGTGGCGAACCACACGCGCCACCGCGGTTCCAGCTCCGGCCCGTCGCGCTTGATCACCCGGCGCAGCCGCACCTCTTCGGGGGCCTCCACCCAGATGGTGAACGCCAGCAGATGGGCCGCCGATCGGCGGGCCGTGCCCACGCCTTCGATGATCAGGACCGGTGCGGCAGGGACCGTGATCAGGTCCGTGTATTCGCCGCGTACCCAGTCATAACGGCGGAACGCGCCCGGGAGTCCGCGCTGGAGCGGGCGGAGTACCTGTGTGTCGAGGGCGTCGAACCAGCCGCCGGGGCCCTCGTCCCACGGGACCGGGAAGTCGTCGCTGTGCACCACCTGGCAGCCGAGTTCGGCGGCCAGTTCGCCGGCGAACGTGGTCTTGCCCGACCCGGCGGGGCCGTCGACGGCGACCAGCCGGACCGGCCCGCACGACGGATCGAGCGCCTGGATGCGGCGGGCGGGCGATTCCACGGCTCCCAGGGTAGGTGAAGGAGACACGAAGCCTGAAAGACTACTCTTTCGCCACGAACGCAATTCTGGAGGCTGACCTTGCCCGGACCCCTTGGTGACATCGTGGTGCTGGATCTGTCCAGGGCCTTGGCGGGCCCGCACGCCGCTCAGATGCTCGGCGATCTCGGCGCCCGGGTGATCAAGGTGGAGCATCCGGACGGAGGAGACGAGTCCCGGGGCTGGGGGCCGCCCTTCGTCGGGCCGGATCACGATATTTCCACTTATTTTCTGGCGGCGAACCGCAACAAGCAGTCCATCGCCATCGACCTGAAGTCCGCCGACGGCAAACAGCTCGTCGAGCGCCTGGTACGCCAGAGCGACGTGCTCATCGAGAACTTCCGTACCGGCGTGCTCGACCGCCTCGGCTTCTCCGTCGAGCGGCTGCACGAGCTCAACCCGCGCCTGGTCATCCTGTCGATCACCGGCTTCGGCCACGACGGGCCCGAGGGCGGCCGGCCGGGCTACGACCAGATCGCCCAGGGCGAGGCCGGCCTGATGTCGCTGACGGGCCCCTCGCGCGACGAGCCGTACCGTGTGGGCGCGTCCATCGCCGACCTGCTCGCGGGCATCCACGGCGCGTACGGCGTGACCGGGGCCCTGTACGAGCGCGAGCGGACCGGCCGGGGTCGGGTGGTGCGTACCTCGCTGCTGGCCGCCGTCACCGGTGTGCACTCCTACCACGGCACGGCGTGGACCGTGGGCGGCCAGGTGCCCGGCGCCAACGGCAACCACCACGCCTCGATCGCCCCCTACGGTGCCTTCCATTGCGCCGATGGGATGCTGCAGATCGCGGCGGCCAACGACGGCCAGTGGAAGAAGGTGGCCGCCCTACTGGGCATAGACCCAGATGTGGCTAAATATGCGACGAACAGGGAGCGATTCGCGCACCGGGATGAGCTGATCGCCGACATGGAGAAGGCTCTGGCCGCGCACGACCGCGGCCACTGGCTGGCCAGGCTCGGCGAGGCGGGAGTGCCCGCGGGCGCGATCCGCTCGATCGACGAGGTCTACACCTGGGACCAGACCCGCTCGCAGGGCCTGGTGATCGAGGTGGACCATCCCGTACTCGGCCGAATCGAACTGCCAGGCCCGCCGCTGCGCTTCGAAGACGGCCCCGAAGAGAGTGCCACCGAGGTGACGCACATCGCGCCGCCCGCCCTGGGCCAGGACGGCGACGCCGTGCTCAGCTGGCTGGAAGAGCGCGAGGGGTGATGCGAATCCGATGGCACCGGCGGGCGCTCTGGTGCGTCAACATTCCAACATCGCCGGTTAGTAGGGAGCCATGGTGAGCCGTCCGGACGCGCGCACACTGATCGAAACGGTCCTCGACGCGGGATCGTGGAAGTCGTGGGACGCGCCGCCCGCCGATCCGGTGGCGCCGGGCTCCTCCTATGCCGACGAGCTGGCCGCGGCCCGCGCCAAGTCCGGCTACGACGAGTCCGTCGTCACCGGTGAGGGCCTGCTGGACGGGCGCCGGGTGGCCGTGGTGGTCTCCGAGTTCTCGTTCATGGCCGGGTCGATCGGGGTGGCGGCGGCCGAGCGGGTCGTCGCCGCGGCAGAGCGGGCCACCCGTGAGCGGCTGCCGTTGCTGGCCGCGCCCGCCTCGGGCGGCACCCGGATGCAGGAGGGCGCGCTCGCGTTCGTGCAGATGGTGAAGATCACCGCCGCGGTGCAGGCGCATCGCGGGGCGGGCCTGCCGTTCGTGGTGTATTTGCGGCATCCGACGACCGGTGGGGTGTTCGCGTCGTGGGGCTCGCTCGGGCATGTCACGGCCGCGGAGCCGGGAGCGTTGATCGGGTTCCTGGGGCCGCGGGTGTTCGAGTCGTTGCACGGTTATCCGTTCCCCGAAGGCGTACAGGTGGCGGAGAACCTGCACGAGCACGGGCTGGTCGACGCCGTGGTGTCGGCCGACGACGCGCGGGAGGTGGCGATCAGGGCGCTGTCGGTGCTGTGCGCCGAACGTACCGGGCTGGTCGCCGGCGAGCCGCCCGAGGAGGACCTGCGGCCGGTGGAGGCGTGGGAGGCGATCACCCGCTCGCGCCGCGACGACCGTCCCGGCGCGCGCACGCTGCTCAAGCTGGCCGCCACCGACGTCACCCCGCTCACCGGCAACGGCGCGGGCGAGAACGAGCCGGGCCTGCTGCTGGCGCTGGCGCGGTTCGGCAGCGCGCCGGCCGTCGTGCTCGGCCAGGACCGGCGCCGGGCGCGGCCCAGTTCGCCGCTCGGCCCCGGCGGGCTGCGGATGGCCAGGCGCGGTATGCGGCTGGCCGCCGAGCTGGGGTTGCCCCTGGTCACCGTGATCGACACGGCGGGCGCGGCGCTGTCGAAGGCGGCCGAGGAGGGCGGGCTGGCCGCGGAGATCGCCCGCTGCCTGGCCGACCTGGTCATGCTCGACGCGCCGACGGTGTGCCTGCTGCTCGGCGAGGGCGCGGGCGGCGCGGCGCTGGCCCTGCTGCCCGCCGACCGGGTGCTGTGCGCGCAGCACGCGTGGCTGTCGCCGCTGCCACCGGAGGGCGCCTCGGCGATCCTCTACCGCAGTGTGGACTTCGCGCCGGAGATCGCCCAGCAGCAGCGGGTGCGGGCCACCGACCTGCGGCGTGACGGGATCGTCGACCGGGTGATCCCGGAGGTGCCCGACGCCGCGTACGAGCCGCGCGCGTTCTGCGAGCGGGTGGGACGGGCGCTGGAGTACGAGATCGCCGGGCTGCTGGCACGGAGCCCGGCGGACCGTCGAGCGGCCCGCCAGGCCCGCTACCGCAACCTGGGCGGCTAGCCTGGCGGACCGTTACCGGCGACCTGGGCGCTTAACGCGGCTCCTTCGGCTCGTACGTCCAGAGCACGCCCCCGTCGGCGCCGTAGCCGGTGAACCGCATGCCCGGCCAGGACAGCCCCTGGTTGCCGACCGCCTTCGGCACCGGCCCGGCGAACAACAGCACGCCCTGGTCCCAGGGATCGGGCACCGTGCTCGCGGTGAGGCGCCCGCCGCCCTTGAGCGTGACGTCGACCTTGGCCGTGCCAGGCACGGTGAAGCCGTACCACTCCTCCCGGCCTCCTGCCCATTGCAGCGGAAGCTCCGGGACGGCGATCATGTCACTCAGCTTGCCGCCTGGGGCGGGCTGGAAGGAGCCGGGCTGTTCCTTGCCGTCCTTCCACCACTTGACGCACGTGCCGTCGTGCAGGTTGGCGGTGAGCCCCCCGGGGAAGACGTGGCCGGCGTCGAGGGGCTTCTTGTCCTCCCAGCACCAGCCGCGCCGCGTCAGGTCGACCTGTTCGATTTGCTTGCCTCGCACCTTGTACGCGAAGGCGCGCACTTTCGCGTCGCGCGGGTACCTGACCCACCACACGGGCGCGGGCAGGTCCTTGCCGCGCGTCAGGGTGGCGGGCAGGCGGCGTCCGTCCTCCAGCACCGCGTCGATGGACAGCCAGTCGTCCTGGGCCGCGCCGAAGGCGACGACGCTGCCCGGCAGCGGCAGGTAGGTCTCCACCCGGCTGCTGGAGAAGCCATCGGACGGCGATTCGGGCCGCACCCTGGCGCAACCACGCTGATCCCCGCCGTTGGAGCCGGTGCCACCGGTGGCGCACAGCTGCAGGTTGTCCTCGTAGGGGTATTTGCCGAACGAGAGCCGTACCGGTCCCTTGCTGAAGTCGTCGGTTCCGGGGACGGTGATGGGCTCGCCGGTCCGCTTGAAGTTCGACTCCGGCGACGAGGTGCGGCGTGGCTGGTCTTCGCGCCAGAGCTGCTTGCCCGCGGCGTCGTAGCCCGCCCACCAGCCGCCGAGGGTCCAGTCGTCCGGGTGCAGGCGCTCGGCGGTGAACAGGTTGAGGTCGAGGTTCCACGGATCGGGGATGCCCTGCATGGTGATCGGGGCGTCGGAGCCGACCGCCATCTGGATCTTGACGGTGTCCCTCTTCGTGGCGGTGTAGATGAGTCCGTCCTCGTAATGGATCATGGGCGCCTTGGCCGTCATCGGATCCTTCAGGTCGAGGTTGACCCAGCCGAGCTCCTTGGTCCCGCGGAACCAGAACACACTGCGGCCCTGGACCTTGTCGTCGTAGGGGCGCACCGTGACCTCGCCGGGCAGTCGCATCGGCTGGCCGATCGGTGTGTGCCTGCTGCTCTCGCCTGCGAGGCGCTTGGGCGACGTGTCCGACCCTCGCCTGCCGCGCGCGTCGACGAACTCCACCCTGGACACCTTGTCGCCGGCTGACAGCGCCAGCGTCCAGATGATCATCGGGGCGCCCTCGGACCGGTGCACGGTCGCGTCGACGCGCCGGCCGTCCGCCAGCACGGCGGTGACCTTCGCCACGTCGTTGTCGGCCACGCCGTAGTCCACGTAGGCGGACGGGGTGTCGGCGCGGGTGGAGCCCTCGTACATGCCGCTGCGTTCAAAGATCTCGGCCGTGCGCAGGTCGTGGCAGGAGCCGTACGGATCGCCGTCCGCCGGGACGGCGACGAAGCACACTTCGGGGACGCCGAGTGGGTCCCGGGCGAACCACAGGCGCAGCGGCTTGCCCCGAGCCGGGTCGTCCACCACGACCTGCTCCCCGGCCGCCGTCTTGCCCTCCATGAGCTGCTTGTAGACCGTGTCGGGGTCGCCCGCGCTGTTCCGGCCCAGACCCCCGTTGAGCAGGATGGGGACGAAGACGGCGAGCAGCGCGATGGGCAGGGCGGCGAGCAGCCACCGCCCGCGCGGCGCCGGCGAGGGAGTGCGGCGCTGGACCTTGAGCCAGGCGTTCGGATCGGCCTCGTAGGTCTGGGCGCGGGCTTCGAGTGCCGCCCGCAGGCGTGCTTCCAGGTCGCTCACTGGTCCTCCTCCTTCAGCGCCTTGCCCAGCGCGGCCAGGGCCCTGCTGGCGTGGGTCTTGACCGAACCCGTCGAGACGCCCATGACGTCGGCGATCTCGCGTTCGGACAGGTCGAGCCAGTAGCGCAGGACGAGGGCCTCGCGCTGCCTGCGCGGGAGGCGGTCGAGCGCCGCGAGCAGTTCGCGGTGCTCCTCGGCGACGATCACCGCGTGCTCGCTGCTGCGTTCATGCTCGGGAGGATCGGGGCGGCGCAGCCGGACCAGCCTGAGGTGGCGCAGGCGGTTGCGGGTGAGGTTGCAGACGATCGTACGCAGGTACGACACGGTCGCCCCGTCGTCGCGCAGCCGTCTGATGTGCAGCCGGGAGAACGCCTCCTGGGCGATGTCCTCCGGGTCGTCGGCGCCGAGCAGGCCCGCCAGCCGTACCAGGGGGTGGTAGTGGGCGGCGAACAGCTCGGCGAATGACGGCTGCGCCATGGTGGAGGAGTCGATCACAGTACAGAGACACCCAAGACGGGCGTCGGTTGACTAGGGGACGGGAATCCGTTCGACGCGGATCGAGAAGACCTCCTCACGGGGCACCACGACCTCGTAGGCGCCGTGGTCGACCATCCAGTAACCGAGCGCCTCCGCCTTCATGCCGCTGTGGCCGGTGTAGGCGATGTGCAGGCCGTCGTCGTCCTCGTCGAGCACGATGCACGGCTCGCCGCCGAACGCACCGACCGTGCGGATCAGCACCAGCCAGTCGAGCTCGGCGCGGCCGACCGTGCGCCGCCAGTAGCCGGAGCCCGGCTCGAACCCGTCGAGCTCCTCCTCGCTGAACAGCACCACTTGGTCGCTGTCGGGGCCGAGCGCGGCGGGCAGCGTGCGCTCGGCGAACCGCGCGACAAAGCCGGCGGCCACGGGGGTGATGTCGTCACTCATGCGGCGGGCCGCCAGGTGAGCCCGTCGTAGGCGGCGAACGGCCGCTCCTGTTCGGGGGTGATGTGCACGATCTCCGCCCCCGCGGGGATGGGGATCGGCGTGGTGTGGAACTGCGGGACCACGTGCTCGCGCGAGGTGGTGAACCCGTTTCCGGCGAACGGCGGCGCGTCGCTCCAGTCACCGCCCATATGCGGTCCGTACGGAACGGCGTAGGTGTCGGCGTCGCGGGCGTACCAGCGCATGACATAGAGCTCGGGCACGTCGGCCGTCAGCTCCGATCCCTCGAACGAAAGGTCGAGTCCGTAGTAGAGCTGTCTGGGGGTCGTCAGCCGGACGCAGTCCTGAAGCCGGTAGACGTAGCCGGAGATGACCGTGCGTTTACCCGATAGGTATGGCACGAGCAGACGCGGCGGGACGACCTTCTGCATCTGCGTTCTGCTCACTGTTCTACTTTACCGAAGGTCCGCAGAAAGCCTCGGCCTGAAGGACTCCGTTGCCTTATTCGGTGGTGGGTCATGTTGCGAGCTCCAGGTCTGTGAAGTGGGAAGTTCGTGTGGTCCCCAGCGGGGGTTGGCTGAGCCGGGCGTTCAGGCGGATGAGATTGATCGCGGATGCGGTAACGAACTCGACCCGGTTCAGCGACCGCCCTTCTGGCCATGCTCGACCAGGCGGGCGCGGAACCGCTGAGCACCGAAAAGTCGAACCCGGGATCCTCGAGCTCCAGCCCGAGGGCGCACTTCCACTCGATCCGACCGCGGACCGCATCGGCGGCCTGCCGATCGGGCAGGTCCTCCGCGTATTGCAGGAGCGACACCAGCGCCAACTGGCCCGGCGACAGACCGGGACGTCCCCGCACCCCGAACATGCCCGCGAACTCCTCATCGGCGAACAACGGGCCCAGCGCATCCCGGATCCGCATCGCCATCGTGCCCTTGGGAAACGCCGCCCGGGCCACCCGTGCGGTCATCTCGGGGATCTTCGGCCAGGCACGCGGCTGCATCGACATCACAGACTCCTTCCGCTGCCCGGCGAAGGGAACCCGAGCGTAGCAACGACATCGTTGACCACACGACGACCAATGTGACGAAGGCGCCCCGAATTGGGCGACGGAGTCCTTCGGGTCGGGGCTGAATGCGGCCTCGTCAGGGATGGCCCGCTGGAGGTGGGACGGCCCCGGGGGTGTGTGGCGCGGGCCCGGAAGTGGTCAGGTGGGGCGGCGTTGCTGTTCGATGTAGGCGTTGATGAGGGTGAGTGGGGCTTCGCCGCAGGAGGCGGCGAGGTAGGAGGGTGACCAGAAGGGGCCGTGCGTGATGGCCGGGTTGAGCTGGCCGGGGAACTCCTTGCGCAGGTAGAGGGATGAGACGCCTTTCAGCGAGTTGACGAGTTTGGAGACCGTCATCTTCGGGGGGTAGTGGACGAGGAGGTGGACGTGGTCGTGTTCGCCGTGGAACTCGCGTAGTTCGGCCTCGAAGCTGTCGCACACCTCGATCATGATGTCCTCGCAGCGTCGCAGCATCTCGTCGTTGAACACGTTTCTGCGATATTTGGTGACAAAGACCAGATGGACGTGCATCGCGGAAACCACATGCCTGCCTCGCCGGTATTCCACTTCCTGACTCATAGACCAGATGATAATCTGTTCGAGTCGATCACAGGTGTGGGTGTCGCACGAAGGAGGGGGGTTCCCTCGTGCTGGCGGGTCGCAGGTACCGGCTGGAGTTCGACTTCGGGCAGCAGGTGTTCGCCGAGAGGCTGGGCGGGATCTGCCGCAGCGTGTGGAACACCGGCCTCGAACAGCGCCGTGAATACCGGCGGCGAGGCGCGTACCTCAGCTACGAGGAGCAGTGCGCGCAGCTCGCCGAAGCGAAGAAGGACCCGTACTGCGGGTGGCTCGCCGACGCCCCTGCCCAGGTCATCCAGCAGACACTGAAGGACCTGGACCAGGCGTGCCGCCGGCACGGCACCTGGAAGGTGCGCTGGAAGTCGCGGACGAGGTGGAAGCCGTCGTTTCGGTTCCCCACCGCGAAACACATCCCCATCGAGCGGGCCAACCGCAAGTGGGCCCGGGTGTTCCTGCCCAAATTCGGGTGGGTGAAGTTCCGGATGTCACGCCCACTGGGCGGGGTGGTGAAGTCCGCGACCGTCTCCCGCGACGGCAAGCACTGGTTCATCTCCTTCCTGGTCGAGGACGGCATCAAGGAGGCCGCCGCGCACGCGTGCCCCGAGCGGGGGTGCGGCGTGGACCGGGGCGTCGTCACCGCCGCCGTCACCAGCGATGGAGAGTTCTTCGACCGCCGCCACGCAGGAACCGACGCCGTCTCCTCGGCGGAACCCCCGCCGGCCAGGAAAGACGACCGGCAGGAGGAGCGCGGCTACCTCAACCCCGGGGAGAAGGAGCGCTACCTGCGACTGCAGCGTCAACTCGCCCGCACCCGCAAGGGCTCCAAGCGGCGTCAGCAGGTCGTGGCCGCGCTGAGGGACATCATGGTCCGAGTCCGATCCCGGCGGGCCGACTTCAACGCCCAAGCCGCCCACCGGCTCACCCGCCGGTACGGGGTCGTGGTCCTGGAGAACCTCAATATCGACGGCATGACCGCAGCGGTGAAGCCGAAACCCGATCCGGAGCTGCCCAGCCGCTACCTCCGCAATGGAGCCGCCGCGAAGTCCGGCCTGAACAAGGCGATCCTGGACAAGGGCTGGTACGGCCTGGAGCGCGCCCTGCGGAGCAAGGCCCGCTACACCGGGACCAGCGTCAAGCACCCCGTTCCACAGCACGCGCCACGCAAACGGCACGAGCTGCCGCATAAGCGGCACGGGAATCTCCGTCCTTTAGAGCGGAGAGCAGGTCAAGATCGCTTGATACCTAGTACGCGATGTTCGAGGCACGGCAGGGCGGTCCTGGCCGCGGCGGTCACCTCCGGGTCCACCTCCACGACCTGAATGCCCGGATTGGTCCCCAGATCGGCGCGGACTACACCGAGCGGGTCGACGAGCATGCTGCGGCCCACCCCGAAACCGTCGCTCGACTCGGCTGGATTGGGCGCCTGCCCGACGGCGGCGGTCCATGTCGTGTTCTCCAGCGCCCGCGCCCGGACCAGCGTGGTCCAGTGGTCCTCCTTGAGCGGGCCCGATCCCCACGCGGCGATGACCGCGAACAGCTCGGCGCCCTGGTCGACCAGCGCTCTGGCCAGCTCGGGGAAGCGGACGTCGTAGCAGGTGATCAGCCCGACGCGGAGCCCCGCGAGCTCCACCACCGTGGGCTCGGCGCCGGGGGCGACCAGCTCGGATTCCTTCGCGCCGAAGGAGTCGAACAGGTGGATCTTCCGGTAGGCGGCCTTGACGGAGCCGTGCGCGTCGATGGCCACGGCGGTGTTGTGCACCCGGCCGGAGCCCGGCTCGAACACGCCGGCGATCACCGCGAGGCCGTGCTCGCGGGCCGCCTGCGCCACACCGGACACGAACGGCCCGTCGAGCGGTTCGGCCAGGTCGGTGATGCGGCTGCCGTAGCGGGTCAGCGTCGCCTCGGGGAAGATCGCCAGGTCGGCGCCTTCGGCCTTGGCGAGCGCTTCGCGGACCCTCTTGAGGTTGGCAGACGGGTCAGGAGACACCGGGATCTGGCAGAGGGCGATTCTGGTCACGGCCCGACTCTAACCGGTTGGGCACCCGTCGAAACCAGGTCAGGCATCGCCAGATCCACTCGAGCGGGCCGTACCTGAATCTCGACAGCCACCACGCGCTGAACGGAATCTGTACGGCCAGCGTCGCCACGGTGATCACGACCACCCACCAGCGCGTGGGATCGGTCTTGAGCAGGTGGCCCGCCAGGGCGATCACCAGCGTGCTGGAGATGTAGTTGGTCAGCGCCATCCGCCCGAGCGGCTCCAGCGCCGCCGACAGCGGCGCCGACCACCGGGTCCGCAGGGCCAGCAGCAGGCCGGTGGAGTAGGCGGTGGCCCCGGCGAGCGCGGCCACGCTGTAGACGGTCCAGTTGTGGTTGGTGGTCCAGGCGGCGGTGAGCAGGGCGGAGGCCAGCGCGCTGACCGCGAAGACCGGCAGCAGCAGCCGCCCGGACGGGCGCGACTCCATCAGCGCCATGCCGAGCAGAAACAGCGCCGGGATGAGATATGGCCCGGCTCCGACCGACACCGTCCACACGACCGCGGCCACCCCGAGGATCACCATGGGCAGGCCGCCGGCCAGGAACGAGGCGGGCAGCAGCACCAGCGCCCCGAACGCCGCGTAGGCCGTCAGCACCTCGCCGCTGTAGAACACGCGCTGGAGCAGCCCGAAGCACAGCAGCCAGAACAGCCGGCGCACCAGCACCCACCGCCCGGCCCGCTCCAGGACCAGGACGAAGCTGATGCCGAACAGCAGCGAGAAGATCGGGTAGAACCGGCTCTGGAACAGCGCGTCGATGGTCCAGTCGATGCCGTTCTTGGGCTCATGCACGGCGTGCTGCCAGGTGTTGACCAGCATGATGCCGCCCACCGCGAAGCCGCGGAGCGCGTCGAGCTCTCGGATGCGCCTCACAGGATCCAGGCGAACCACCATGCGAGGAATCCGGCCGCCGTGACGGCGGCCACCGCCTGCGGCCATCCCCGCCGCAGCGCGAGCGCGCCGAGCGTCAGTACGGCCGAGCCGACCGCCACCCAGGTGTACGGCCAGGCCGAGGCGGGCAGGCCGACGGCCAGCGCGGTCTCGTTCTCCTTGAGCATGCCCCACACCGCCGAGCCGAGCAGCCCCGTGAACGCCGTCCCCGCCAGCCCGGCGAAGGCGGTCAGTGCCCGGCCCTTCAGCGCGCCCGCGACCAGCTGGATCAGCGACACCAGTGCGAACAGCGCGAACGGGGTGGCCAGCCAGGGCGACAGCGAGATCTGGTACGGGGCGCCGGTCGCAAGTACGTCGCCCGGGTTCAGCCGGGGGAAGACGGTCGACTTCTCGGGCGAGCAGGGTGCGGCCGCCCCGCCTGACGGGGTGTCCACGAAGGCCAGGATGTGGCGGCGGGCGCAGGCGTTGGCCAGGAACACCGCGTGGCCCGTGCCCGCGAACTCCACGAAGCGGGCATTGGGCAGGCTCTTGGCGGCGGGCTCGCTGGTCCTGGTCGGCGTCGTGGGGTCGTACTGGCCGCCCACCACGAGCACCGGGGCCTTCGTGGTGGCGTTGACGGGTGCCGACTTGGGAAGCTTCCAAGCATCACACACCGCTTTGTCACTGTTTACGGTGAAAAGTCGGGATTTTGTGGCGAATGTGTTGAACGGGACCTCGTCCTGGCACTGCACCGCGTTATACAGCCCGAACTCGTGGGAGACCAGCCCGTCGCCCACCGCGTCGGCGAGCGGGCGCAGCAGCTCGTCGTGGCCCTTGCTCAGCGCGTCGATCATCGCCGGCGCCACGGCGAGCACGTCGGCCTCGTGCAGCGCCTCCGCCATGATCGTCGAGACGTCGTCGCCGGTCAGCCGGGCGGTGAAACCCGTGCCGAGCAGTGGGTCCGTGGTCGGCACGCGGGCCGGGCGGGCGTTCAGCCGCTTCACCATCGCCTCGAACGGCTCGCGCAGACCCAGCTTGGCCACGGTGTCGGTTAAGTTTCGGTCGGCGTCGTCGTACCAGCCGACCTTCTCCGGCAGGTACGAGTCGAGCACCACCGAGCGCACGCCCGCCGGGTCGGCGGCGGCCACGTCCATCATCACCCGGGTCGAGTAGCTGACCCCGAACAGGTTCCAGGTGGGGTAGCCGAGCGTCTTACGCAGCTCGACGACGTCGGCGGCGATCTCCTTGGTGTTGTAGCCGCGCAGGTCCACGTCCTGCTGGGTGAGCCGCTCCCGGCACTTCAGCGCGGCGGCGCCGACGTCTGCCGACGGCTCGCGCAGCCGGTCCAGCATCGCCTCGGCCGTCTCCGGGCAGCCCAGCGTCGGCTGGGAGTATTTGCTGCCGCGCTGCTCCACGGCCACCACGTCACGGTCGGGGAACATCTGGCTCAAGAACCCGGTGAGCTGCATCGACGCCGAGGCCGGGCCGCCGCTCATGTAGACGACCGGGTCGGGCTTGCGGTCCTTGGCCGTCGAGGCGTGCACGGCGTAGCCGACCTTTATGGTCTTGCCCGGCGTGTCCCTGCGCTCAGGGACGACCAGGAAACCGCAGGTCGTATTGTCAGGCATGGCGACGGGACACGCGCTCTTCTCGACACCGCCCGGACCCATCACGGGCGGCGCGGAGAGGGCGAGTGCGAGGAGGACCCGGATGATCACGGGAAGAGATTAACGTGAAGAGATTAATCGAGGGGAGACTAATAGTGTGGGGCCGTGACGGAACCACTTGTATCCCGGATGCGCGCCTTCGGCACGACGATTTTCGCGGAGATGAGCGCGCTGGCCGTACAGACCAGCTCGATCAACCTGGGCCAGGGTTTCCCCGACACCGACGGGCCCGCGGCGATGCTCGACCGGGCGGTGCAGGCCATCGTGTCCGGCGCCAACCAGTATCCGCCCGGCCCCGGCGTCCCTGAGCTGCGGCAGGCCGTCTCCGAGCACCGGGCCGACCACTACGGCCTCGACTACGCGGCCGACGGCGAGATCCTGGTGACGGTGGGGGCCACCGAGGCGATCGCGGCCAGCGTGCTGGCGCTGTGCGAGGCGGGCGACGAGGTGATCGCCTTCGAGCCCTACTACGACTCCTACGCCGCCTCCATCGCGCTGGCCGGGGCCCGGCTGGTCGCGGTGACCATGCGGCCGGTGGAGGGACGATTCACCTTCGACCCAGACGAACTACGCGCCGCCGTCACGCCGCGTACCCGGGCGATCCTCGTCAACTCCCCGCACAACCCGACCGGGACCGTGTTCACCCGCGCCGAGCTGACCGTCATCGCCGAGCTCTGCCAGGAGGCCGGGCTGACCGCGATCACCGACGAGGTGTACGAGCACCTGACGTTCGACGGTGTCGAGCACATCCCCCTGGCGACGCTGCCCGGCATGCGCGAACGTACGGTGATGATCTCCTCCGCGGGCAAGACGTTCTCCGTCACCGGATGGAAGACGGGCTGGATCTGCGCCCCCGCCTCGCTGATCACGGCGGTGCAGACGGTCAAGCAGTTCCTCACCTTCACCGCGAGCGCGCCGTGGCAGCTCGCGGTCGCCTACGGCCTGCGCAACGAGCTGGAGTGGGTCTCGGCGCTGTGCGACGGGCTGGGGCACAAGCGGGACCGGCTGATGGACGGCCTGGCGGCGGCCGGGTTCGAGGTGCTCAGGCCGTCGGGGACGTACTTCGTGCAGACCGACATCCGGCCCCTGGGCTTCGAGGACGGGCTGGAGCTGACGCGGCGGCTGCCGGAGCTGGTGGGCGTGGTGGCCATCCCGACGCAGGTCTTCTACGACCACCCCGACCGGGGCAGGCACTTCGTCCGGTTCGCGTTCTGCAAGAAGGACGAGGTCATCGACGAGGCGGTCACCCGGCTCAAGCGCCTGTCGGCCTAGCAGTACCTCGGAAGTGTAGTTGTTCGGCTACGGCGAGGAATGAGCGCAGGTGAGCTAGGGTAGGAGCCGCCCCCAAACAGGGATCGCCTCTGGGCCCCGACCCCCCGAAGGAGACGGAATCGTGCTCACCGTCGGTGACCGCTTTCCCGAATACGCGCTCACGGCGTGCGTCGGCCTCGACCCCGAGCGGGCGTTCGCGGAGATCGACCACAAGACCTACGAGGGCAAGTGGCGCGTCGTGTTCTTCTGGCCGAAGGACTTCACCTTCGTCTGCCCGACCGAGATCGCCGAGTTCGGCCGGCTCAACGGCGAGTTCGCCGACCGCGACACGCGGGTGCTCGGCGTCTCCGTCGACTCCGAGTACGTCCACCACGCCTGGCGCAAGCACCACGACGACCTGCGTGACCTGCCGTTCCCGATGCTGAGCGACGTCAAGCGCGAGCTGAGCGGAGCGTGCGGGGTGCTCGGCGAGGACGGCACGGCCCAGCGGGCCACGTTCATCGTCGACCCGCACAACGAGATCCAGTTCACGATGGTGACCGCCGGATCCGTGGGCCGCAACGTCAAGGAGGTCCTGCGCGTCCTCGACGCCCTGCAGTCCGACGAGCTGTGCCCCTGCAACTGGACCAAGGGCGAGGCCGGTCTCGACGCGCGGATGCTGCTGGCCCAGTGAGCGAGCTGACCTACGGACACGGTGGCGCATGAGCATCGACGACCTGAAGACGGCGCTGCCCGGCTACGCCAAGGACATCCGGCTCAATCTGGGCTCGGTCACGACCACCTCGCCGCTGACCGACCAGCAGCTGTGGGGCACGGTGCTGGCGAGCGCGCTGGCCACCAGGTCCGGGCGGGTCATCGCCGCGGTCTGCGAGGAGGCCGCCGGCAAGCTGTCGGCCGAGGCGTTCACCGCCGCCAAAGCGGCCGCGTCGATCATGGCGATGAACAACGTCTACTACCGGGCCACCCACCTCATCGGCGACGAGACGTACGCGACGCTGCCCGCCCGGCTCAGGATGACCGTCATGGGCGATCCGGGCGTGGACCGGGGCGACTTCGAGCTGTGGTGCCTGGCGGTCTCCGCGATCAACGGCTGCGGCCGGTGCCTGGAGTCGCACGAGCGGGTGCTGCGCGACTCCGGGCTGCCACGCGAGCACATCCAGGAGGCGCTGCGCGTGGCCGCCGTGATCAACGCCACCGCCGCGACCCTCGAAGCCGAAGCGGCCCTGGTCACGGTCTGACGACTGCCGCGCTGACGGCCGCCGGTCCGGTGGTCAGGGTCGGGCGGTCGCCGTCCACACCTCCGGGGCGGAGGTGGGCTCTCCGGGTGTCCACCTCCGCCACGGTTCAGCCCTTGGCGCTCTTGGTGTCGTTCGCGTCCTCGATCTGCGGCGCGTCCAGTGGGGTCAGCGTCGCCGTCGCCTCCTCGTGGTCCATCCCGGTGGCCTGGAGCAGGTCCACGGCGATGGAGCGCAGCTGCGCGATGATGACGTGCGCCGAGAAGCCCAGCCGTTCGGGACGCTCCCGCGCCGCGACGGCGAGCAGCGCCTGCCGGGCCAGCATGGGCTCGCGGCCGGCCGCCAGTTCGAGCTGGAGCAGCAGCGCCGCCTCCGACACCTCGCGCATCGCCTCGGCCAGTGAGGTCGGCGGCGGGCTCGTCTCACCCAGCGCCGCCAGTGTCCGGCGGGCCAGCACCCTGGCGTTGCGCAGGGCCAGGTCCACCGGCACGGCCACGGTCTCGTACCTGGCCAGGCGGCCACGGCGGTGCCAGTGCAGCGGCGAGATCAGCGTGATCTCCTTGCTGGTCTCCACCGCCCGCTCGAACTCCGCGACCGCCGCCTGGGTGTTGCGCGCCTCCTCCAGCGCCTCGGCGGCCAGGTCCACGTCGCGTTTCTCGATCGCCTCCGCGGCCCGTTCGAGCACCGTGGACAGCGCGTCCAGCACACCCGACAGGTGCTTGGCGGCGATCGTGAAGGGGCTGGCGGGAAGCAGCGCCGCCGTGGCGATGCCGATGACGCCGCCGGTGAGCGCGTCGGCCATCCGGTCCCAGCCCCCGGCGCCGTCCGCGGGCACCAGGGCGGCGACGAGTACCGCGGACGACCCGGCCTGCGCCACGAAGAGCGCCCCGCTGTTCAGCAGCACCGCGGCGGTCATCGCCAGCGCGACCACCAGCATGATCTGCCAGGCGCCCGAGCCGATCCATGACACCAGCAGGTCGCCGACTCCGACGCCGAGGCTGACCCCGACCACGAGCTCGGCCACCCGGCGCAACCGCTGCCCGAGGCCCACGCCGACGCAGATCAGCACGGAGATCGGCGCGAAGAACGGGCGAGGGTGGTCGAGCAACTGGATGGCGACGGTCCAGGCGAGCGCCGCGCCGACCGCGCACTGCGCGATCGAGGGCGCCATGAGGCCGAACCCGCTCAGCCGTTCCCGTACATGATCGCTGAGCCTCGTTCGCACCCCTCTACCTTGGCGGATCTTTGTGACATTAGGGTCACATTGCCCGTATTCGGGCGTGTCGGGACTGTGGTGGTCACCGCATCAGGGGACGTCCTCTTCGCCCGTGTCCAGGGGCGGGAGGGCGGCCATCGCCTGCTCGCGGTCGCCGCCGCTCGCCTGGAGCAGGTCCACCACGATCGACCGGTACTGAGCGACCATCACTCCGGCCGAGAACCCCCACCGCTCATCCGCCACCTGCCGCGAGGCCACCGCCAGGATCGCCTCGCGGGCCCGATCCGGCTCGTGCCCCAGGGCCAGCTCCTCCCGGAGCAGCTGGGTCGCGTCGGCCAGGTCGCGCAGCGCGACCGGCAGCCAGGCAGGCGGCGGGTTCTGCCCTCCGAGGGCCACGACGGCCCGCCTGGCCAGCACCCTGACGTTCCTGACCGCGTGATCGAGCGGTACGGCGGCCGTCTCGTACCCCTCCAGCCGGTGGCGGCTCTGCCAGTGCAGCGGTGAGATGGTGGCGATCTCCCAGCTGGTCCCCAGCGCCTGGCGGAAGGTGTCCACGCTCGCCTGCGTCCCCCGCGCGACATCCAGCGCCTCGGTCGCCAGGCCGGGGTCGGCCCTCTCGATCGCCTCCGCGATCCGCCGGAGCGCGTCGCCCAGCGCCTCGAACATCCCCGACGCCTGCCTGGCCACGAGGGCGAACGGGCTGGCCGGCAGCAGGGCCATCGCGATGATCCCCATGACGCCGCCGACCAGCGCGTCGAGCATCCTGTTCACCCCGCCGACGCCCGTCGGAGGCAGCAGGGTGGCGACGAGCACGGCCGAGGACCCGGCCTGCAGGACGATCAGGGAACCGCTGTCCAGGAGCACGCCCATGGCCATCGCGAGCGCCACCACGAGCGCGATCTGCCAGGCGCCCGAGCCGATCCAGGACACCAGCACGTCGCCGACGCCCACGCCGAGGCTGACCCCGACGACCATCTCGACCATCCGGCGCCGCCGCTGCCCGAGGCCCACGCCGATGCAGATGATCACCGCGATCGGCGCGAAGAACGGGCGAGGGTGCCCGAGTACGTCCTTGGCCACCAACCAGGCCAGCGCCGCCGCCACGGCGCACTGCCCGACCGTCGGCGCCATCAGGACCAGCCTGCTCAGCCGCCGTTTCACCTGCACGAACCCTCGCCTACCCAGCTTGCGGCGCTCCATCGGCCAGGAACTCGTCCACGGCCCGCAGGAACGCCGCCCGCGCGGAGACGTGGATGAGATGCCCGACCTCGATCGTGACCAGCTCGGCCCTCGGAATCCGCTCGGCCACGGCCTCGACGTCGAGGTGGCTGGCGCCCGACAGCACCAGCGTCGGCGCGGTGATCGCGGCGAGCCCTTCGGCCCACGCCGGATCGGGCGCGAGGAACTGCCGCTCGGTCTCGTGCACCATCCGCCAGTCGAAGCCGGGGGACTCGCCCTCCTCCACGATCGGCGGGCGGTTCTTCATCGCGTACGGCGGCGCCGGATCCTCCAGGACCAGCCGCTCGACGCGATCGGGCCACGTCATGGCCAAGAGATAGGCCACCGCCCCGCCCAGCGAGTGCCCCACCAGCGTCGCCCGCTCGAAGCCCAGCTCGTCCAGCAGCGCGACGACGTCGCGCGCCATGTCGGCCAGCGCGTACGCGCCCGGGTAGTCGCTGGCGCCGTGCCCCCGCAGATCGATGGCGAAGACGTGATAGCGGGCGGCGAAGTGCTGGGTGATGCCGTTCCAGTCGTTGTGGTCGGCGGTCCGCCCGTGGATGAGCACCAGCGGGGGAGCGGCCGGGTCGCCCTCCTCCCGATAGACGAGCTTGATCCCGTTTACGTGCGCTTCGCGAATCACACCGGTGACCCTATCCCCGAGGCCGGCCGCCACGTTGGGCAGACATTGCCGGTGAGAGCCCGTTTGGCTGGTGGATAGCGTGTTCTGCGTGCCGCCTGGGTACGTCTGGGAGTCGCGCGTGTTCGCCGCCGAACCGTCGAATCGCTGAATCGTCGAATAGGGGTTGTGATGCCGGATCCGATAGAAGTGCGCAAGGTGCCGATCGAGAGCGTGACGGACGCCTCCGGGCTGGCGCGGCTGATCGACGACGGGGTGATCGAGGCGCACCGGGTGCTCGCGGTGATCGGCAAGACCGAGGGCAACGGGGGGGTGAACGACTACACCCGGATCCTGGCCGACCGGGCCTTCCGTGAGGTGCTGGCGGCCAAGGGGCATCCGGCGCCGGAGACCGTACCCCTGGTGTGGTCCGGAGGGACGGACGGCGTGCTCAGCCCGCACGCCACCGTGTTCGCCACCACCGACCCGGCCGGCGCGCCCCGATCGGATGAGCCGCGCGTGTCGGTCGGCGTGGCGATGAGCGACGTGATCCTCCCGGAGGACATCGGCCGCCCGGCGATGGTGGAGAAGGTCGCGGCAGGGGTGCGCGAGGCGATGAAGATCGCGGGCATCGACGACCCGCGCGACGTCCACTACGTGCAGACCAAGACGCCCCTGCTCACCCTGGCCACCATCACCGACGCCAAGAGCCGTGGCCAGGACACCGCCATCGAGGAGACCGGCCCCTCCATGGACCTGTCGAACTCCACCACGGCCCTCGGCATCGCCGTCGCCCTCGGCGAGATCGAACCGCCGCGGGCCGATCAGATCCACAAGGACCTGTCCCTGTACTCCTCGGTGGCCTCGTGCTCGTCCGGGGTCGAACTGGACCGGGCGCAGATCGTGCTGGTGGGCAACGTACGGGGAATCGGCGGACGTTACCGGATCGGCCACGGCGTGATGCGGGACGCCCTGGACGCCGACGGCATCTGGGACGCGATCCGCGACTCCGGCCTTGCGCTCCCCGAGCGGCCGCACCACACCGACCTCGGCGACCGCCTGGTGAACGTCTTCATGAAGTGCGAGGCCGACCCGTCCGGCCGGGTCCGGGGGCGGCGCAACATCATGCTCGACGACTCCGACGTGCACTGGCACCGCCAGATCAAGGCCACGGTGGGGGGAGTGGCGGCGGCGGTCACGGGCGATCCGGCGGTGTTCGTCTCGGTCGCCGCCGTCCACCAGGGCCCGTCGGGCGGCGGCCCGGTCGCCGCCATCGCCGACCTGGGATAGCGCGCCGCCGGGTTGGTACTACGAGCCAAGCTGGGGCTACGAGCCGCCACCTGGTCGCGGGCGTGTGGCCGCGTGTCTGACCGTACGCCGGGTCGCGGGTAGTCTCGGGCGTTGTGCCCAGCATTCCCCAGCCACTCGACCCCGGCGACGACGGCACGGCCGCGCCCGCCGTGGCCGCCGCCCTGGCCTCCTACGAGCGAGGCGCGGCGGACGCCACCGATGTGCTCAACGCCCTGACCGGCGCCCGGCTCCTCGTTCCCGTGGTCGCCCTGCTGACCGAGTCCGAGGTGGGCGAGCACGGGCCGCGCCAGGAGCACCGGTTGCGAAAAGAGAAGGAAAGCGAGATGGCGCTCCCCAAGCTCGTCGGCAAGGACGGCAGGGAGGCGGTGCCGGCGTTCACCGGCGCCGAGTCCCTGGCCAGATGGCGCCCCGACGCCCGGCCGATCCAGGCCACCCTGCTCCAGGTCTGCCGGGCCGCCGCCGGTGAGCGGGTCGCGGCGGTCGTGGTGGACGTGGCGGGGCCGGTGCCGTTCGTGATCCAGGGCGACGTGCTGGAAGCGCTCGCCGCCGTCGAGTCCGGCACGCTCGACGAAGTCTCCGGCGTGACCGTGGCCCACGTCGAGCCGGTACGCAAGCGCCGCTGGTTCTCCAGGAAGTAGTGTCGGCGGAGTGGAGGTAGTTGTCGCGCTCCTCGGACTGATCGTCGGCCGCTACGTCAGGACGCTCGCCGGCTGCTTCGTACCGAACCCCCCGGACACCCGCGAGGAGGCCCACGCCGCTCTATACGCCGTGCTGCGCACGGTGCCCGTGCCGCGCTGGCCGCCCACCGTCGAGGTGGCCACCGCCGCCGTCGCCGCCCTCGTCGCCTGGCGCGCGGGCCTGCCCTACGTCTACTTCGCCCTGGCCGGTACGGCCCTGGCGCTCATCGACTGGCGGACCACGAGGCTGCCCGACGTGATCACGCTGCCGTCGTACCCGATCCTGGCGCTGACCCTGCTGCCCACGGGGGGGCTGCCCAGGGCGCTGCTGGGCGCGCTGGCGCTGGCCGCCGCGTACGCCGTGCTCTGGTTCGCCCGGCCTGAGGCGATGGGGCTGGGCGACGTCAAGCTCGCCGGGCTGATCGGCATGGCGGCCGCGGCGATGAGCTGGCAGGCGTGGGTCGTCGCGGCCGTCGGCGGCCAGCTGTTAGGCGCTCTCTACGCCATCGTCCTGCTCCTCACCAGACGCGCCACTCGTGACACACAGTTCCCTTTCGGCCCGTTCATGCTGCTCGGCGCCTTCGCGGCGCTCTGTCTCGGCCAGTGAACACCGGACATCCCACTAGGCGGCACGTGGAAGACTTGTACGCATGTTGCGCTGGTTGACCGCCGGAGAGTCCCACGGCCCCGAGCTCGTAGCCGTCATGGAAGGCCTGCCGGCCGGGGTCGAGGTGACCACGGCCGCCATAGACGAGGCCCTGCGCCGCCGCCGGCTCGGCTATGGCCGCGGCGCCCGGATGAAGTTCGAGCAGGACCAGGTGACGATTGCCGGCGGCGTCCGGCACGGCCGCACGATGGGCAGCCCGATCGCCGTCCGCATCGGCAACACCGAGTGGCCCAAGTGGGAGAAGGTCATGTCGGCCGACCCGGTCGACCCGGCCGAGCTCGACGGCTTGGCCAGGAACGCCCCCAGGTCGCGCCCCAGGCCGGGCCACGCCGATCTGGCCGGGATGCAGAAATACGGCTTCGACGACGCCCGCCAGGTCCTCGACCGGGCCAGTGCCCGCGAGACCGCGGCCCGCGTCGCGCTCGGCGAGGTCGCCAGGCGCTTCCTGAAGCAGGCGCTCGGCGTCGACATCGTCAGCCACGTCACCTCCATCGGCGGCGCCCAGACGCCCACCGAAAACCTGCCCGGCCCCAACGACCTGGCGCGCATCGACGCCGACCCCGTCAGGTGCGCCGACCCCGAGGGCAGCGCCGCGATGGTCGCCGTCATCGACCAGGCGCACAAGGAGGGCGACACGCTCGGCGGCGTCGTCGAGGTGCTCGCCTACGGCCTGCCGCCCGGCCTGGGCAGCTACACCCACTGGGATCGCCGCCTCGACTCCCGGCTGGCCGGAGCGCTCATGGGCATCCAGGCCATCAAGGGCGTGGCGGTCGGCGACGGCTTCGAGACCGCGCGCCGGCCGGGCTCGCGCGCCCACGACGAGATCGAATACACTGCGGCCGACGGCGTCAAGCGCATCACCAACCGCGCGGGCGGCGTCGAGGGCGGCATGACCAACGGCGAGATCCTGCGGGTCAGCGCCGCGATGAAGCCCATCTCCACAGTCCCGCGGGCGCTGGCCACCATCGACGTCAAGACCGGCGAGGCGGCCAAGGCGCACCACGAACGCTCCGACGTCTGCGCGGTCCCGGCCGCGGGCATCGTCGCCGAGGCGATGGTCGCGCTGGTGCTGGCCGACGCGGCGCTCGAGAAGTTCGGAGGCGACTCCGTCGAGGAGGTCGCCCGCAACCTGTCCGGCTACCTGTCATCGATGGTGATCAAATGATCAAGGCCGTGCTGATCGGCCCCCCGGGGTCCGGCAAGACCACCCTCGGCCGCCTGCTCGCCGGCCTGCTCGGCGTCTCCTTCCGCGACACCGACGCCGACGTCGAGGCCACCGCGGGCAAGCCCGTCTCCGACATCTTCATCGAGGAGGGTGAGGACCGCTTCCGCGAGCTCGAACTGCTGGCCGTACGTAAGGCCCTGGCCGAGCACGACGGCGTGCTGGCCCTGGGCGGCGGCGCGGTGCTCAACGAGGAGGCGCAGCGGCTCCTGGCGGGCCAGCCGGTCGTCTACCTCCAGGTCGGCCTGTCCGACGCGGTCCAGCGGGTGGGCCTGGCCTCGGCCCGGCCGCTGCTCGTGCTCAGCCCGCGCAGCCAGCTGAAGAAGCTCATGGAGGAGCGCCGCCCGATCTACGAGCGGCTCGCCGTCCTGACGGTCGTGACCGACAAGCGCGAGCCCGCCGAGCTGGCCGAAGAGATCCTGAAGGGGCTCCCGTCATGAGCGCGACCAGGATCGCCGTGCGCGGCGACAGCCCCTACGAGGTGGTGATCGGCACCGGCGTGCTGCCGGAGCTGGCCGGGCTGTTCAAGCCGGGCGTACGCACGGTCGCGGTCATCCACCCGGCGGGCCTGCCCGAGATCTCCCGCCCGGTCTGCGAGGCGCTGTCCGGCGCCGGATACGACGTGGTGGAGCTGCCCGTGCCCGACGGCGAGGCGGCCAAGTCGATCGAGGTGGCCGCCGAGCTCTGGTCCGCCCTGGGCCGCTACGGCGTGACCCGCTCCGACGCCGTCGTGGGCGTCGGCGGGGGAGCCACCACCGACCTGGCCGGATTCATCGCCGCGACCTGGCTGCGCGGCGTCCAGGTGGTGCTGGTGCCGACGACGCTGCTGGCCATGGTCGACGCGGCGGTCGGCGGCAAGAACGGCATCGACACCCCCGAGGGCAAGAACCTCGTCGGCACCTTCCTGCCTCCGGCGGGCGTGCTGTGCGAGCTGAGCACGCTGTCGAGCATGCCGCCCGCCGACTACGCGGCCGGGCTCGCCGAGATCATCAAGGGCGGCTTCATCGCCGACCCCACCATCCTCATGCTGATCGAGGACGACCCCGACGCCGCCGCCACGCCCGAGGGGCCGCACACCCGCGAGCTCATCGAGCGGAAGATCCAGATCAAGGCCGACGTCGTCGGCGCCGACCTGCGCGAGGCCGGGCTGCGCGAGATCCTCAACTACGGTCACACGCTCGGCCACGCGATCGAGCGGGCCGAGCACTACACCATGCGCCACGGGGAGGCCATCGCCATCGGCATGGTGTTCGCCGCGGAGCTGTCCAGGCTCGACGGGCGCATCGGGATCGACCTGGTCGAGCGCACCCGGTCCATCCTCACCTCGGTCGGCCTGCCCACGACCTACCGGGCCGATGCGTGGCCGCAACTGCGCGACCACATGCGGCTCGACAAGAAGAACCGGGGCGCCAAGCAGCGCTTCGTCGTGCTCGACGGGCTGGCGAAGCCGGGACGGCTGGAAGCGCCGTCCGAGGAGCTCCTGGAGGCCGCCTACCGGGCGGTCGGCCGGTGACGCTGCGGCAGCCGGCAGCTTCCCGGGCCGCAGAGCCGACGTCTTTTCCCCGATCGTCGTTCTTTAACCGTCTTCCGCTCGATTACTTTGCACGCGTGTGGGGGTGGCGGCGGGCGTGGCGGCGGGGTTCGCACTACAGTCAGATGTCCTGACGCACCACGGCACGGCGGAGATGAACAGCAGGTCATGAGGCAATATCGCTCTTTCGTCGCTCTTGGTGACAGCTTTACCGAAGGTCTCAACGACCCCGGCACCAACGGCCACTACCGTGGCTGGGCCGACCGGGTGGCCGAGCGGCTGGCGGCCGACGACCCGTCCTTCCGCTACGCGAACCTGGCCGTGCGCGGCCGTCTGCTCGAGCAGATCGTCACCGAGCAGGTGCCGATCGCCGTCGAGATGGCGCCCGACCTCGTCAGTCTGTGCGCGGGCGGCAACGACCTGCTGCGGCCGGGCAGCGACCCCGACGTGATGGCCAAGCGGCTCGCCCGCGCCGTGCGCGACCTGCGGGCCACCGGCGCCGACGTGCTGCTGTTCACCGGCGTCGACCCGCGCGACACGCCGGTGATGCGGCGGCTGCGCGGCCGCTTCGCGATCTTCTATCTGCACGTACGCTCCATCGCCGACCTGTACGGGTGTCGGCTCGTCGACCAATGGTCCATGCAGGGGCTGCGGGATTGGCGGGCGTGGAGCGAGGACCGGCTGCACATGAACCAGGACGGACACCGGCTGGTGGCCGCCCGGGTCCTCGACGTGCTGGGCGTGCCGTTCGACGACTGGCACAAGGTGTGGCCCGAGCGCGTCCTCGACCCGCGCGCCCGGCGTCGCGAGGACGCGCAGTGGATCCGCGAGCACTTGGTGCCATGGGTGACCCGCCGCCTGCGCGGCGCCTCCTCGGGCGACGGCCTCGACCCGAAACGCCCCGACCTCGCCCCCTGGGTCCACTGACCAGGCTCAACCGCTGGCCTCTGACCAGGCCCGCCCCCTGCTGGCGGGCGGGCGGGTCAGTCTTCCGTTGACAGGCGCTTGAGGGCGGCTCGTGGGATCGCCGGGTCCGTGGTGCGCCAGAAAGGCGGCAGGGAGCCCAGCAGGAAGCCGCTGTAGCGGGCGGTGGCCAGACGCGGGTCGAGGACGGCGATGACGCCCTTGTCGTGCTGGGCGCGCAGCAGCCGCCCGGTGCCCTGGGCGAGCAGCAGGGCGGCGTGGGTGGCGGCGACCGTCATGAAGCCGTTGCCGCCCTTGGCCGCCACGTGCCGTTGCCGGGCCGAGGTGAGCGGGTCGTCGGGGCGCGGGAACGGGACCCGGTCGATGATGACCAGCCGCAGCGACGGGCCGGGGACGTCGACGCCCTGCCACAGCGACAGCGTGCCGAACAGGCAGGTCGCCTCGTCCTCGGCGAACTGCTTGACCAGCAGCATCGTGGAGTCGTCGCCCTGGCACAGCAGCGGCACGTCGAGCCGGTCGCGCAGCGCCTCGGTGGCGGCCTTGGCGGCCCGCATCGAGGAGAACAGGCCGAGCGTGCGCCCGCCCGCCGCCTCGATCAGCTCGGCGATCTCGTCGAGGTAGGCCTGCGGCAGCCCGTCACGGCCCGGCTGTGGCAGGTGCTTGGCCACGTACAGGATGCCCGCCCGTGGATGGTCGAACGGCGAGCCGACGTCGATGCCCTGCCAGCCCTTGTCGCCCAGCCCCCACTGGCGGGCCAGGCCGTCGAAGGTGCCGCCGAGCGCCAGCGTGGCCGAGGTGAGGACCACCGTGCGGTCGCCGAAGAGCCGGTCGCGCAGCATGCCGCCCACGTTGAGCGGGGCCACCCGCAGCGCGGGCGGGCGCCGGTCGGTGGCGCCCTCCAGCCACACCACCTCGGCCCGGTCCTCCTCCGAGGCGTGGCCGTAGGCCTCGAGCATGCGCACCGCTGTGTCGTGCACCTCGTCGAGCGCGGTGAAGGCGGCCTTGCGCTGGCCTGCTCTGTCGGGATCGTCCTTGTCGCCGCCGCGCGGGCCGAGTGCCGAGACGCACCGTGCCGAGGCGTCGCGTACCAGCGCCAGCGTGAGCCCGAGCACCTCGGGCAGCTCGTCGACGCGTCCGGGGGGAGCGGCGGCCAGCAGTGCCTTGAGGTCTTCGGCCGCCTCCATGAGCTGGTCGGCGATGGGTTGCTCGATGAGCCGCCCGACGCGGCGCACGGCGAGCGCGGCCGAGCTCTCCGACAGTTCGGAGGTCACCACCGAGGTCACCCGGTCGACGAGTTCGTGGGCCTCGTCGACGACCACCATGGCGTGCTCGGGCAGCACCGGGATGTCGCCCATCGCGTCGATCGCCAGCAGCGCGTGGTTGGTGACGACCACGTCGACCTCGCTGGCCCGGCTCCTGGCCAGCTCGGCGAAGCACTCGGCGCCGCTGGGGCAGCGCGTGGCGCCGAGGCACTCCTGGGCGCTGACCGAGAACTGCCGCCACGCCTGCTCGTTGACCCCGGGCACCAGCTCGTCGCGGTCGCCCGTCTCGGTCTCCTCGGCCCACTCCTGGATGCGCTGGACCATCCGGCCCGTCGCGCCGACCTCGCGGGGGTCGAAGAGCTGGTCCTGCTCGTCGTCCTCGGGCCAGCCCGCCGTCGCCTTGTAGCGGCACAGGTAGTTGCGCCGGCCCTTGAGGATCGCGAACGTCGGCTCGTGCGGCAGTTCCTTGCCGAGCGCCTCGGCCAGCCGTGGCAGGTCGCGGTCCACGAGCTGCCGCTGGAGCGCGATCGTGGCCGTGGAGATGACCACCGGCTTGTCGGCCTCCATGGCGTGCCTGATCGAGGGCACCAGGTAGGCGAGCGACTTTCCGGTGCCGGTGCCGGCCTGGACCGCCAGATGTTCCTCATCTTCGATGGCCCGTTGTACGGCCTGCACCATCGTGATCTGGCCCCGCCGTTCGCTCCCTCCGAGAGCGCTGACCGCGATGCTGAGCAGTTCTTCGGCTGAGGGAAGATGGGAGTCCGGCACGGCAGTAAACGGTACCTGCAATCGGGGGTCGACGCGCCGAACGCCGTGTGATCGTGTGGACGCATCCCGGCGTTCTGGGACGTCCACAGCGGCTCGCGTGGCACACTGAACGATCGGAACTCCAACTGGCCCAAAAGACCTACCTGGAAGTGGCCAGTGGGGTATGAGGTCAGATGGGGAGAGCCGGTTCAGTAGGGTTTACCGGGGTTGAGTGGACGGATAAAGGCTGGTTAAAGCAGTATGTCTGCCATGTCGGAAGTTGTCCCGTTGCCGTCGTTCGGCGAAGTGTTCTTCGATGCTCGAGGTCAGGAGCGGTGTCTCCGGGTCACGTGGCATGAGGGCACCCTGGTGCTCAGCCTGTGGCGAGGTGAGATGTGCACCGCCAGCTTCCGCATGCCGATGGACGATGTCGGCCGGTTGCTCGACACCCTCGATGACGGGTTCGCCGAGGCCACGGGCGAGCAGCCCGCCGTGCCCGCGCACGACCCGGGCACCGAGGTGATCCCCGGCACCGGCCAATACCAACGGCCGCACCAGAGCTCTCCACCGCCGCCGCACGAGGACCGGCCCACCGCCGCTCTGTCTCCCAACGACGTCCTGGTGGCAAGGGGCGCCCCGCCGCCTCAGGACAAGCTGGTCGCCTCCTACGGCGAGACGACCGCGCCGCCGCCGCGCGAGCCTCTTGGCCAGCAGTACGGCCAGCAGGGCTCCTACGGCGCGCAGCAGTACGGCCAGCCGAATCCCCGCGAGCCGTTCACCGGCCCCCAGTACACCGAGCCCGAGCCGCCCGAGCCCTTCACCGGCCCGCAGTACGCGGTCCCCGCCGCCCCAGACCCCTATAGCGGCGCCCCTCAGTACACCGGAGACCCCTTCACCGGCCCCCAGCAGTACGCGCAGCCGGCGCCGGTCCAGGACCCCGGCGAGCCCGTCTACCAGATGCCCGGCAACCGCCGCAGGCAGGCACCCAACACCGACCCGCTCGGCTTCCCCTCCCAGTCGGCCCCGCCGAGCCGGCCGCAGCCCGAGCCCTTCGCCCAGCAGCAGCCGCATGACCCCTATGGCCAGCGCGGATACCAGCAGCAACCGCCGCAGCAGCCGGACCCGGCCGGTCTAGGCACCCCGATGCACGGCATTCCGGGTGCGGGCCGGCCCCGGGAGCCCATCACCTACGCCAAGCGCGAGGCGTACCCGACGCAGGTGCCCTACCCCTCCACGGACGGCTTCCCGGCCTACCAGACCCCGCCCAACCCGGTCGACCCGCTGTTCTCGATGGGGAGCAACCAGCAGCAGGGCACGCCGTACCAGACGGACCTGTCCCGGCCCTACGTGGGCGACCCGATGTTCTCCACCGGTGAGCGGCTCCGCCCCGACCAGGAGTACGACGACGACAGGGACCACCGCAGAGAGTGGTGAGCCCGAGGCGGGCGGCCCATCTCATGAGCGGTACGCTGCCTTCGCGTGCCCGTGCCGAGGTGGAGGAGCGCCGTGAACCCCACGATGGGCCTGCAACTGCTGCTGGTGGCGGCAGGAGCGGTCGCGGTCGCCGCCGTCGCCCGGCGCAAGGGCTGGCCGGCGCCGCTGCTGCTGGTGGCCGCCGGGCTGCTGGTCTCGCCGCTGGTGCCCGCCGTGCCGCTGGACCCGCAGCTGGTGCTGTTCGTGTTCCTGCCGCCGCTGCTCTACTCGGCCGCGCTCGACAGCTCCTACCTGCGCCTGCGTGACGTCAAGCGGGCCGTGGCGCTGCTGTCGGTCGGGCTGGTGCTGTTCACGACGGCCGTCGTCGGGCTGGTCGTCCACCTGCTGCTGCCCGATCTGCCGCTGGCGGCGGCGTTCGCGCTGGGCGCCATCATCGCGCCGCCCGACGCCGTGGCCGCCGTCGCGGTCGGCCGGCGGCTCGGGCTGCCGCGCCGGGCGCTGACGATCCTCATCGGCGAGAGCCTGTTCAACGACGCGACCGCGCTGACCCTCTACCGCGTGGCGATCGGCGCCGCCGTGGGCGGCACGGTGGACCTGCTCGAAGGGGTCGGCGAGTTCCTCTACTCGGCGGCTGCCGGGGTGGCGATCGGGCTGGCGCTGGCGTTCCTGTTCTCCTGGGTGTTCCGGCACACCCGCGACTCCCTGGTCGAGAACACACTGATGCTGCTGATCCCGTTCGCCGCCTACCTGGCGGCCGAGTCGGTGCACGCCTCGGGCGTCATCGCCGTGGTGATCGTCGGGCTCTATCTCGGCAACCAGATGCACCAGCGGGGGTTCGGCACCCGGCTGGTGTCCGACGCGGTGTGGAAGGTGACCGACTTCTTCCTGGAGGCGATCGTCTTCGCGCTGATCGGCCTGCAGCTGGTCACGGTGATCAAGGGGATCGGCGGCTACGGCGCCTGGGAGGTCGCGCTGTACGCGGTCGTGGTGTTCCTGGTGACCGTGCTGTCGAGGTTCGTGTGGATGTTCCCCGTCACGTACCTGACGTGGCTGTTCACCGGGAGGCGCAGGGGCGAACCGCATCCCGCGCCCGCGCCGACCGTGATCATCAGCTGGGCGGGCATGCGCGGGGTCGTCTCGCTGGCCGCCGCCTTCGCCATTCCGGTCGGCATGCCCGACCGCGACATCCTGCTCTTCCTCACCTTCACCACCGTGATAGGCACGCTGCTCGTGCAGGGCACGACGTTCCCCTCGCTGATCAGGCGGCTGCGCGTGTCGAGCGAGCAGGAGCAGTATGAGGACAGGCTGGCCGAGGCCGCGGCGCAGCAGGCCGCGCTCGCCGCGGGCACCGAGGTGCTCGACAGGCTGATCGAGGCAGAAGGCGAGCCCGACGAGATCCAGAAGCAGGTCATCGACCAGCTCAGGGAGAAGTCGTGGCGGCGCTCGCTGACCGCGTGGGAGCGTCTGGGTGGCGGCACTGCTCAGGGCGGCGCAGAGACGCCCAGCACGCTCTATCGCCGGCTGCGCCGGGAGATGCTGCAGGCCGAGCGCGAGACGTTCGTCCGGCTACGCGACGAACGCCGCCTCGACGACGAGGTGCTGCGCGAGGTGATGGCCGAGCTCGACTTCGAGGAGGCCATCCTGGAGCGCTAGGCCCGCCTCAGGCCATCGCGTTGTCGACGAAGCACCACTTCCAGCTCTCGCCCGGCTCGTACGACTGCATCACCGGGTGCGAGGTGGCGTGGAAGTGCTTGGTGGCGTGCTTGTTGGGTGAGGAGTCGCAGCACCCGATATGACCGCACTCCAGGCAGCGGCGCAGGTGCACCCACCGGCCACCCGCCGCCAGGCACTCCTCGCAGCCCTCGGGCGTGCGCGGGGCCGGGTCGTCCGCTTGGGAAATATGCTCACACGTTGCCATAGGTGAAATCCTAGAGCTTCTGCGGCACGGCCATTTGCCGGCACCCCTCCCCGCTTGGTCCCGCCGGGGCGTGAACCCGTTGGGTAGGTTCAGAGTATGCGTCGCCTCAAAAGTCAGTTCGTGCCCCTTGCCGCCCTCACCATGTTCGTCTTCGCCGCGGGCTGCGGTGAGGTCAACAACACCATCGACAAGGCCCAGTCCTGCCTGGAGGCCCCCAAGATCGTCACCGAGCTGGGCGCCAAGCTCACCGAACTGAAGGACGACCCGAAGGCCATGGAGAAGGCCCTCGACGACAGCGCCGCCAAGCTCAACGAGGTGGCCGACAAGGCCGCCAACACCACGCTCAAGCAGGCCTCCGACGACCTGGCCAAGACACTGAGCGGCATCAACGTCAAGGACGTCAACGACGCCGTCGACGCGGCCCAGAAGGTCGGCTCCGAGACCGCCGCCTACCTGGAGAAGGTCGCCAAGGCCTGCGGCGGCTAACCCGGCTTCTCTAGGGGGAATGTGTGCCAATTAGCGTCGTTCGTATGGAGCCTGACCCGCGTTTCACGCTCGCGAACGAGCGTACTTTCCTCACATGGCTGAGCACCGCGCTGGCACTCAGCGCCGGGGGCGTCGCCATGGCGGCGCTCCCCGACCACTTGTTCGTCCCCTGGGTGCGCACCGCCCTGGCCGTGGTCCTGGTCTCGCTCTCCGCGCTGGCGGCGGGCATGGCCTATCCGCGCTGGCGCAACATCCAGCGCGCGCTGCGCGAGCGCGCGCCGCTGCCCCCGCCCGCCCTCGCCGCCGTCTTCGGCTACGGCGTGGCGGCGGTGGCGGTGATCGCCCTGGTGGTCATCGTGATGGGTGCCTGATCCGCCCATGTCCGAGGAGATCTGGGACTCCGGGCTGCAGAGCGAGCGGACCCGCCTCGCCTGGGTACGCACCGCCGTGGCCCTGTCGTCGGGCGGGCTCGGCGCGATGGGCCTGTCCGCGCGGCACGGGCTGCCCCTCGCGGTCGTCGTCACGTTCGTACCGGCCGCGCTCTGCGGCGCCGCGCTGCTGCTCAGGACCAGGACACGGTTCCGCCGTGTACAGGAGGCGCTGCACGGCGGCCGGCCCGTAGACGCCGGGCTGGACGCGCTGTTCGCCTGGCTCGGCACGCTCAGCGTGGTGGCCGGAGCGCTCGCGTTCGTCCTGGCTCTCGCCTAGCTGGTACGGCAGCGGGCGGTCACATCCTGACCTGGTCATCCGATGCCGCGCAGCCGGGTCCCGTCCTTCTCCAGTGAGCCCACGACGAGCAGGCCCGGTCCCGTCATGAGCCGGGCCGTGGTGTTGCGGCCGCAGCTCGATCCGCATGCTGAGGGGTCATAGGGTTGCCGGGCGCGTACTTGGCCGGTGGCGACGTCGAGCGTGAGCAGCTGCAGAGCGGGCCGGGCCGGGTCGTCCGCCGTGTCCTCAGCCGGGCCCAGCAGCAGGTACGCGATGCCGTCGCGGCTCACCGCGTCGATCGGCGCCCAGCCCGCGAGCTCGGTCATCGGCCGCTTCCAGCGCACCCGGCCCGTGGCCAGGTCCACGCCGATGGCCGGCTCGCCCGGATAGATGATCGTGCCGTTCGCGACCAGCGGGAACCGGTAGTGCTCCAGCTGCTCGGACGGCAGCGGGTGCTCCGCCGTCATCGCGCCGGTGTCCGCGTTGAGCAGCGCCGCGGACCGCGTCGCCGTCTTCTCGTCGGCGGATGTCCGGGAGTAGGCGACCCAGAATCGGTCTCCGGCCGAATGGATCGGCAGTTCCAGTCCCAGGGGCCGCGTTCCCGCGCCGACCGGGGGCCGCCATGTCCAGCGTTGCCGCCCGTCGGTGGTGGACAGCGCGATCACCATGTCCGCCTCGGGCCTGCCGCGGCAGCCGGCCAGCAGCGCGGCGACGGGACCGGCCACCGCCACCGCCGTGGCGACCTCACGGCAGCCGTTCTCGAGCTTCGCCGTGTCCCACCGCCACAAGGGCAGCCCGTCGCGGCGATTCAGCGCGACGAGTTCGCCGCCCAGGGCGGTGTTGTCGAGCAGCAGCACATCACCGCCGTCGACCAGGCGGGGCAGCCCGGCGACCGGGCTCATCCGCAGCTCGCGCCGCCAGCGCTCCTGGCCGGTGGCGGTGTCCAGGGCCACCACCAGCGCGCCGGTGAAGAAGTGGTACGACAGGACGGTCATGAGCCCGTCGGTGGTGACCACGACGCCCGCGAGGTCCTCGTCCCTGGTGACGTCATCACGCTCATAGGACCACAGCGGGCGGCCGGTGACGGCGTCCAGCGCACGTACGCCCCCGCCCTCCGGGACGATCACGTGGCGACCCGCGGTGACGGGCTCGACGATCAGCCGGAACGGTTCCGCCGGTGCCTGCCAGCGATAGCGGCCGAGCTGGGACGGCGGGGCACTGGGTAAGGCGGGCAGCGCCGTGCTGGTGGTGTGCCGGACGAAGCGGCCCTCGGTGTACCAGCCGATCGCGGGGAGGGCGCCGAGCCCCACGAGCAGCAGGATCGCCGAAGCCGCGGCGATCGGGATCGGTGCCCGGAGCAGCGGCGTACGGCGGATCGGGAGCGCCAGCGGCGTACGGCGGGCCGGGAGGAGCAGCAGCCAGCCGGCGGCAGCGGCGGCGCAGGCGAGCACGGTCAGCGGGCCGCCCGCTCGGATGCCTTCGTCCGGGGTGATGTCCAGCAGGACCACTGTGGCGATCCCACCGGCCAGGAGGGCGGCGCCCGCGGCCGTCAGTGGCGCGCCGACGGATCTGCCCGCCGTCGGGCTGTCGTCGGCTGTCGGGCGGGCCGACACGGCTCCGCCGGCGCGCGCGGCTTCGAGCCTCGCACGCAACGTCGCCGTCTCGTCATCCCGGCGCATGGCCGACAGCGCCACTCCGGCGCTCGTCACCGGTCCGAGCGCCAGGATCACGACCCACGTCGTCGTGTCCGGGGGATCCTTGGCCAGGCCGGCCCAGGACCACGGAAGGAACAACGCCACCACGACACCGATGCCGCCGAGCGCGACCAGGCCCGCGCCGGTCAGCCGTACCATCGCCCGCCAGTCCACTGATCCTCCCCTGGGGGCGCCGATCACAAGGCCCCGCGAGCCTATTCGTCACGTCGGTCCCAATGGATCACGGCCGAGGCGCTAAACCATCGGGCACCGGACACGCTCAGGCCGTCACCAACCGGCCAGGCTCAGTCCGCCACCAAGGTGAGCATGCCGCCGGGCTCGCTGCGGATCCGTCCCCCGAAACCGTGGCCGGCCCTGTCGAGGGTCACGCGCAGCCACTCGGCGTCGTCGGGTGCGGCGTGGCGGAGCCGTATGTGCCGGATCCGCAGGGGTGCCATGCGCAGGGCGGCCAGCCGTCCGGAGTCCGGATCGAGCGAGGCGAGGTAGAGCAACCGCAGGTCGCCGCGGTACTCCTCGTACCCGCCGATCCCCTCGTAGTCGTCGATCATGTCGCCGCAGCCGTACAGGACCAGGTGGCCGTGGTAGATCTCGATCGGGCGCGGATGGTGTGAGGAGTGCCCGTGCACCACGTCGACGCCGCCTTCGATGAGCGCATGCGCGAAGGCGATCTGCTCCCGGGAGACCCAATACCCCCAGTTGGAGCCCCAGTGGATGGAGGCTACCGCGATATCCCCCGGCCGCTTGGCTCGCCGTATCCGTTCGGTGATGTCGGCCGCGGCGGCCGGCGACGGCTCCGGCACGAAGTCGACGCCGGAGCGGTCCGCGGTCGCCGCCCAGTCCGGTGGCACGCCACTGGACGGCATGCCGAACGAGAACACCAGCACGCGCCGCCCTCCCGGCAAAGGCACGGCCACCGGACGGCGCGCCTCGTCCAGGTCCCTGCCCGCCCCGGCCGCCGCGAGCCCGGCGGCGGCCAGCGTGTCGAGCGTCTCGGCGAGCCCGTCGCGTCCGAAGTCCAGCAGGTGGTTGTTCGCCAGCGCGCAGACGTCCGGCCGCGCCACGGCCAGACAGGGAAGATTGTCGGGGTTCATGCGGTAGTGGATGACCTTGCCTGGAGCGTACGCACCGCTCGTGGTCACCGTCGTCTCCAGGTTCACCACCCGGACGGCCCGCGCGTGCGCGTCGAAGATCGACAGCGCGTCACCCCAAGGCCAGGAGAAGCCGACGGGGCGCGGAATCGGTCCGTTGACCGCCTCGGCGAGCTCGACGTAGACGCGCGCGTCGTCGATGTGCGGCTCGCGCAGGGCGGGATCACCGGGATGCGGCAGGACCTGGTCCACCCCTCGGCCGAGCATGACGTCGCCACAGAGGCACAGGGTCACCAGGTCAGCGCCCATACCCCCATGGTATGGCGGCTGTCATCGGGGGCGGTTGCCAGTTCGCGACAAATAGGACGACACTCGAAGGAGGGGGTGACTCATGGAAGAAGAGCTCAAGATCCTGCCATTCGAGTGCCGCGGGTGCTGGCATGTGTGGGAAGAGGAATACCTCGTCAGGCGCTTCGACGATCGTCACGGCAACGAGCGCGAGGTCTGGTTGCGCTCCGGTGTGCCGGTCCCACCGCCTTCGTCGGGCGCCATCTGCCCCAACTGCGGCTGCCAGCAGGCGACCATGTTCCCGGAGGGTTATCTCAGCCGGCATCCAGAGCTGAGGCCACCGGCCGAGCCTGTTGCGCCCGACGCGACACCGCTGCTCAGTCCGGTTCAGAGACGGGTTTACCCGCTCTAACCTGACAGTAGGTGAGCATTTCATAGCCCTGAGTGTCATAGTGCCGTCTTGTCGGGTGACGGGGCGGGGTGGACACTCTAATCGGATGGCGGCACGTGACCGGGGGTGGTCCTGGTGCGCGATGGGTTCAATACCCAGGAGACATGGCCTTTCGAGTGCATGCGCTGTTTACATGTCTGGGAAGAGGAGTACGTCGTCAGGCATCTCATGGACGACTACGGCAACGAGGTGACGATCTGGCTGCGGGCCGGCGTGACCGTGCAACCGCCCTGGTCAGGCATGTCCTGTCCGGGCTGCGGGGCGTACCACGTCACGTCGTTCCCGACGGGATATCTGTCACGCCACCCCGAGCTGGTGCCCTTGCCGGTGCCGGAGCCCGTGGTGGAGGCGCCCGCCGTGTCCGGCGGGTCCCCGGCGGCGGCGAGGCGGGTGCCCATGGCACGGGCACCCCTCCCCGGACGGCTTCTGCTGGCGGTCGGCCTGCCCGTGGCGTTGTTCGTCGGCTACGAGCTGTACGAGAACATGACGCGCGTGGTGCACCCGCACTGACGTGACGACAGAGAAGCGGGCGCACCCGTGCTGACAACAGCGGGGTGCGCCCGCGCTGACGTCAGCTGCTGAGGCTGTCCAGCGCAACGGCAGGGTGCACCCGCGCCGACGTCAGCTGCTGAGGCTGTCCAGCCAGGCCTGGTGCAGGCCGGCGAAGCGGCCGGAGGCGGCGATGAGGCGGTCCGGTGGGCCGTCCTCGACGATCTCGCCACTCTCCATGACCAGCACCCGGTCGGCGATCTCCACGGTCGACAGCCGGTGCGCGATGATCAGCGCCGTGCGGTCGGCCAAGATTGTGCGCAGCGCCCGCTGCACCAGCCGCTCGCTCGGCACGTCGAGGCTGGAGGTCGCCTCGTCGAGGATGAGCACCGCCGGATCGGCCAGGAACGCCCTGGCGAAGGCCACCAGCTGACGCTGACCGGCCGACATGCGCCCGCCCCGCTTGCCCACCTCGGTGTCGTAGCCGTTGGGCAGCGCGGAGATGAACTCGTGCGCGCCGATCGCCTTGGCGGCCTCGCGTACCTCACGGTCGGACGCGCCGGGGCGGCCGAACCTGATGTTGTCGGAGACCGTACCGCTGAACAGGAAGTTCTCCTGCGTCACCATGACCACGGCCTTGCGCAGCGTGGGCTCGTCGAGCGTACGCAGATCGACGCCGTCGAGCAGGAGGCGGCCCGCGGTCGGGTCGTAGAAGCGGGAGATCAACTTGGCCAGCGTCGTCTTGCCCGCACCCGTCGAGCCGACCAGCGCGACACTCTGCCCCGCCGGAATCGTCAGGTCCAGCCCCGGCAGGATCGGTCGATCCTCGACGTAGGCGAACCTGACACCCTCGAACCTGACCTTGCCGCGGGCCTTGGGCAGCGCCGCCGGCTCGCGCGGCTCCGGCACGGCCGGCTCCTCCTCCAGTACGCCCGACAGCTTCTCCAGGGCGGCGCCCGCCGACTGGAGCGTGTTGTAGAACTGGCTGATCTCCTGCATCGGCTCGTAGAACTGGCGCAGGTAGAGCAGGAACGCCGCCAGCACACCGACCGTGACCTCGCCGTGCAGCGCCAGCCAGCCGCCGTAGACCAGCACGACCGCCACGGTCACGTTGCCGATCAGCTTGATACCCGGCATGAACACCGCGATGAGGTGCATGCTGCTGGCGTTGGCGCCCCGGTAGTCGTCGTTGAGCTGCTTGAAGATCTCTTGGTTGCGCGGCTCCCGGCGGAAGGCCTGCACGGCGCGGATGCCGGTCATCGACTCCACGAAGTGCACGATGACCAGCGCCACCGTCTCCCTGGTGCGCCGGTAGACGATCGCCGACTGGCGGCGGAACCACCGGGTGAACAGCAACAGCAGCGGCAGCGGGATCAGCGCCACCAGGCCCAGGTGGACGTCGAGCACCAGCAGCAGCGCGGCCGTGCCGAACATGGTGAGCACGGCGGTGACCAGGCCGTCGAAGCCGGACTGCAGCAGCTCGGCGATGGCGTCGATGTCGGAGGTGAGCCGGGAGATGACGCGGCCGGAGGTGTACTTCTCGTGGAAGCTCAGCGACAGCCGCTGGAAGTGGTCGAAGACCCGCCTGCGCAGCTCCAGCAGGATGTTCTGGCCGATGCGGCCCGCCATCTGCAGGAACACCTGCCGGGTGAGGGCCTGCGTCACCGCCGCCGCCAGGATGACGCCGACGACGGTCAGCAGCGTGCCGGGGCCGGTGCCCTTGAGCATCGGCGGGATGCCCGCGTCGATGCCCACCTTCACCAGGTAGGGGATCGCCAGGCCCGCCAGGTTGGACACGATGATGATCCCGGTGAGCAGCGCGATCGCCTTGCGGTGCGGTGTGAGCAGGTCGCCGAGCAGCCTGCGGGAGCGCTCCCGCAGTAACACCGTCACCGTCTCGGACAGGTCGTCCTGGTTCTCGGAGGCGACGCCCCGCCAGTCGGCCGCGCTCGACGTCGTCGTGGTGGTCGTCATCGCAGGGCTCCTTCCGAGGGGTCGAAGTCGGCGTCCTGGGCGAGCAGTTCGCGGTATTCGGGCACCTCGTCCAGCAGGTCGTGGTGCCGTCCGACGTGCGTGATCGTGCCGTCTCTCAGCAGCGCCACCTTGTCGGCCAGCAGGACCGTGGAGGCTCGGTGGGCGACCACGATGCCGGTCGCCTCACGCAGCACGTGGCGCAGCGCCTCCTCCACCAGCGCCTCCGTCTCGACGTCGAGCGCGGACAGCGTGTCGTCAAGGACCAGGATCCGTGGCCTGCTCAGCACGGCCCGCGCCAGGGCGAGGCGCTGCCGCTGGCCACCCGACAGGGACATGCCCTGCTCGCCGATCCGGGTGTCGAGACCCCACGGCAGGTCGTACACGAACATGGCCTGGGCGGTGCGGATGGCCTCGTCGAGCTCCTCCTCGGTGGCGTCCTGGCGGCCGAGCGTGAGGTTCTCGCGCACGCTCATCGAGAACAGCGTCGGCTCCTCGAACGCCGTGGCCACTACCTCGCGCAGCGCGGGCAGCGACAGGTCGCGTACGTCGTGGCCGTCGATCGTCACCCGGCCGGCGGTGGGGTCGATGAGCCGGGGTACGAGCGAGGTCATCGTCGTCTTGCCCGAGCCTGTGGCGCCGACGATGGCCACCGTCTCGCCCGGGCGTACCTCGAGCCACACGTCACGCAGCACCGGCTGGTCGGAGTCGGGGAAGCGGAACTCCACCCCCTCGAAACGCAGGTGGCCGCGCGGCCGCTCGATCGATCCGGAACCGCCCTCGATGGCCGGGACCGTGTCCATGACCTCCATGACCCGGTCGGCGGAGGTCATCGCCTCCTGGGCCATCGCCAGGATGTAGCCGAGGCTGGCGACCGGCCAGACCAGCTGCAGCATCAGCGTGGTGAAGGCGACCAGCGTGCCCAGCGTCAGCGAGCCGCCGCCCACGGCCAGAGCGCCGAGCAGCAGGACTAAAGCGAGGGTGAAGTTGGGGATCACCTCGAGGAAGGTGAAGAAGCGGGCCGACAGCCGCACCTTGTCCATCGAGGTGCCGTAGACCTTGCGCGCCGAGTCGTCGAACTGGTCGAACACGTGGTGACGGCGGCCGAACGCCTTGATCGTCCGGATGCCGATCGCCGACTCCTCGACGACCGTGGCGAGGTCTCCCTGCTCGTCCTGCACCTGGCGGGAGATCCTGATGTACTTCTTCTCGAAGCTCAGCGACACCAGGATGATCGGCACCGCCGACGCGGCCACCAGCAGTCCGAGCGGCCAGTACATGTTGAGCAGCAGCACCGTCACGGTGGTCAGCTGCAGGATGTTCATGACCAGGAAGAGCATGCCGAAGCCGAGGAAGCGGCGGATCGTCGACAGGTCGGTGGTGGCCCGCGACAGCAGCTGGCCCGACTGCCAGTCGCCGTGGAAGCCCATCGGCAGGCGCTGCAGGTGTGCGTAGAGGTCGTCGCGGATCTGGGTCTCCAGCCCGAGGACCGGGCCGGTCTGCGTCCAGCGCCTGAAGAAGATCAGGAACGCTTCGAGCACGCCCACGCCCAGGGCGACGAGGCCGAGGGGGAGCAGGGCGCCGGAGTCGCCGTGGAGCACGGGACCGTCGACGACCTCCTTACCGACGAGAGGCAGGGCGATGCTCGCCCCGATGCCGATGATCGCTGCCAGCCAGATGAAGACCAATCTGGTGGCATAGGGGCGGAGATAGGGCTTCATCCGCCACAGGGCATTGGAGGAGAGTGAGGTGAAGATGGGCAGGGGACGGCGAGGAGAACGCGTATCGGGAGGCATCCCATCCAGGCTAATACGTTGGATCAACCGATTTTCTGGCGCCCACCGCCTGCTCCCTGCGGCCAAAGCGGAACAGTTTTGCATCCGCCCAGCCCATTGAGTGCCCTGGTCCGAGACCCGTGGGGTGATATATCCGGATGAGGCGCGAGCTGCCGATGGAGTTGACTGCCCCGCATGAACACTTCGGTGAGCGACTGTGCGGGCGAGGCGGATCTGCGGGTGATGCAGGAGCTGCGACTTCTACGTAGCGCTGGAAAAGGACGCTGTGGCCGCCCGTGCCCGCTACAACGCCGGGCATACCAAACCCCTCTCCTCGTCCACATACGTCCGGTGGCTGCTGCCCAATGCGCGATTCCCTGCGCGACGGGCATGAGCATGTCATCGACATACAGACCTTCGTCTTGGGTATTCAGGTCCGCGCGGAGGACGGGTACGCCACCTACGTCGCGGTACGGATCGTCGGGAGCGCCCCCGACGACATCGTCGCGGTGATCCTGGCCCGCGTACCTGGCTGCGACCGCGACTCCTGGGGGTTCGAACACAAGCTTCCGAATCGTCCCCTTTACGGAGCTGAGCAGGTCTGGTCCACGCTCATGGATCCATCCGCCGCCGCCAAGATCCTTGAGGAGGGCGACGTCGATCGCCCGACGTGAGGCACCGCCTCGTCCGTCTGGAGATGGTCGCCGCTCCCAGAAGGAGCACGTGGGCGGCTCCGGTTGTGCGCCTGCTCAGCCCGTTAACCCGTGGCGGGTCGCGTAGTGGGTGGCCTCGACGCGGTTGCGGACGCCGATCTTGGTGAACGCGTTGTTGATGTGCGTCTTGACCGTGGCCTCGCCGATGAACAGGGCGTCGGCGATCTCCGTGTTGCTCAGGCCGCTCGCGATCAGGCCGAGCACCTCGGCCTCGCGGGCGGTCAGGCCGTCGGGCAGTTGCCGGGCTTTGGGGCGCGGCGCGCGGCCACCGCGGCACGGGCCTCCGCCAGACCGTCCGCGGCCAGCCCGCGCGAGCGCCGCACCGTCGCCAGCGCGCCGGTCACGTCGCTCTTCTCCGCGAGCAGGGCCTCGGCCAGCTCCAGCTGCACGCCCAGTGCGCCCAGCGAGTGCGCGAGCACGTCGTGGATCTCGCGGGCGATCCTGGTGCGCTCGTCCAGCGCGGCGGCTCGCGCCTGCTCCGCCTGCGCGAGCCGGGTCTGCTCCAGGAGCCGTTCGGCCTGTTCCCGTCGTACGACGTGCTGTCGGTGATTGACGCCGACCAGCGTGATCGCCAGCAGTACCAGCGCCTGCCCGAACGCCCCTACGGGTGTTTCCCCGGAGATCGGCCAGGTCAGTACGGCCAGCGCCATCGTGCCCGCGCCGACGCCCACGATGGCGGCCACGGACGGGGTGGCGAGCGCGGCGAACCGGCCGAGGATGATCGCCGTGAGGAGCAGCGCCGTACTGTCCTCGGCGGCCCCGAGCGCCACGGCGGGCAGCAGCGTCGCCGCGCCCAGCAGCCCGGCCGTGAGCCGGGGCCGGGACCGGTCGAGCGCCACGAACAGCAGCCAGCACGCGGCGCTGACCCCGTACAGCGCCCAGATCCACAGCGCGCTCTCCCGCGCGGTGACCAGGGTGATGATGACGAACAGCGTGCCGAACACCTGCACCACCAGCCAGCCCGGCGCGATGGTGTCCGGCAGCGACCGCTTCTGTTCCATGCGCTTGATTCCACCAGGTACGGGCTGGTCAGCGCAGGCGGGTGATGAGCTCGATGAGAAGAAGCCGGTAGGCGATGAACCCCACCAGCACCACACCGGCCACCACCGCGATCCCGACCCACGTCTTGCTGTGCATCTTGCCTCCCTTGAGCGATTCCTGCGCTTTGTCGGCTGCGAACCTGAGCAGTTCGTTTCTGTCCATGACCGCGAAACTACGGATCGGGGCGGGTGGAGCGGCACCGCCAGATGGTGGAGATACGGGTGGAGAAGTGGGGTGGAGCGCCTAGACGGCTGCCGTCAGGGCACTTGGCAGGCTCTTGCGTTAAGGAGGAGACGGTGACCGCAACGGAGAAGGCGGGGCGGCACGCTCGGGCCGCCGCCAGGAAAGCGGCCGCGCATCCGGCGCTGAACCGGCTCGCCAGGGTCGGGCTGGCCTGCCGGGGAGTGCTGTACGCGCTGATCGGGGTGGTGGCCGTGCGGATCGCGCTGGGCGAAGGAGGGGGACGGGAGGCGGACAAGGCGGGCGCGATCTCGACCGTGGCGCGGTTGCCGTTCGGGGAGGTGGTGTTGTGGGTGATGGTGGCGGGGTTCGTCGCGCTGACGCTCTGGCAGTTGTCGGAGGCGCTGTTCGGCGGGCTCGGCGTGGCGGACCGGCTGGAAACAGTCGGCCGGACCGCCGTGTACGCGCTGATCTGCGGCACCTTGCTCAGCGTGCTGCGAGCCGGGAAGGCCACCTCTGACGACGAGAAGTCGCGGGACGCGACGGAGGCGCTGCTCGGCCTGCCGGGCGGGCCGTTCATCGTGGGCGCCATCGGGCTGGGCCTCGTCGCGCTCGGCGTCCGCTGGGGGCACCAGGGCGTCACCAAGAGGTTCCGGGACGAGCTGAACCTCGGCCAGATGTCCCCGCGGGCCCGCTCGGTGATGGACAAGCTCGGGTTCGCCGGGTACGTCGCCCGCGGGGTCATCGCCGGCCTGGCCGGGGTCTTCGTCGTCGAGGCGGCGATCACGTACGACCCGGACAAGGCGGGCGGGCTGGACGCGACGCTCAGAGCCTTCGCGGCGACGCCCGTGGGGCCCTGGCTGCTCGTGGTGGTCGCCTTGGGGCTGGTGCTGTTCGCGGGTTATTGCTGCGGCGAGTCACGCTGGCGCCGCGTCCGCTGACGCCCCGCGTCCAGCGTTTTACCGGCGTCAGCGTTCACAGGCGTCAGCGTTCACGGGCGTCGGCGTCTACGGGCCAGCGCTCATCGGGAGCGGGGGTGGAGCAGGCCGGCGTCTCGTTGGATGGCGGCTGTGGCGGCGGCCAGCTTCTCCTCGTCGGGGAGCGTGGCGTTGTCCTCGTACGTGACGCCCGCCGGCACGTCGTCCACCCCGACCGGGTCGGCGTCCCAGAAGTTGCCCCGGTAGACGACGTTGTCCAGCGGCGGCGCCACCTGCAGGACGGCGGTGTTGTCGGCGCGCGCGACCACGTTCTCCTCCACGGTCACCCAGGCGGCGCCGTAGTCGGTGTAGAGAGCGAAGTTGTACGGCGTGCGCGTGTCCTTGATGACGTTGCCGCGGATCACCGCGCCGTTCTCGTGCGAGTCGCCCTGCGGCCCCGAAAGGTAGACGCCGCCGCCGTCGGCCAGTACCCCCATCGTGCCCACGGTGAGGTTGCGCAGGATGCGGGTCCCCTCGGCGGGCCCGGCCACGATGCCGCAATGAGGCATCTCCTCGACCTGGTTGTGGGCGACCGTGCAGCCCTTGGTGCCCAGCACCGCGATGCCTGGGGAGCCGGTGAACTCCAGGCCGGTGTGATGGATCCAGTTGTCCTCGACCAGGGGGTTGACGGCGCGGGTGACGGAGACCGCGCCGGCCGAGAGCGTGTCGAAGTCGCACCCGCGCACGCTGACGTCCGCGCCGCCGGTCAGCTCCAGGCCGGCGGCGCCCATGCGGGTGAAACGGCAGCGCTCGACCGCTACGCGTACAGCGTCCTCGATCACCACGCACGCGGGGATCCTGGCCGACTCGCGCGGTACCGTCACCCACGCCTGCCCTTCGACGAGCTCCACCTTGTCGACGGGGCCGCCTTCGTAGTAGCCGCTGCCGTGGTAGTGCAGGAAGCCCTCCGCACGGCCGGGCCGCAGCCAGGTGGCGTCGGCGAAGACCAGGCCGCGGAAGGACACCCCGCTCGTGCCGGTGGCCCGCAGCAGCGTCTCGAGAACGGGGGCGACCACGCGCGTACGGTCCGGCGCCTCTCCCTGGAGGGGAAGGTAGCGGAGGACGTGGTGGCCGGGCCGCGAGCGGTCCAGGACGAAGGTGCCGGGCTCGGTGAGGAAGGTGACGTCGTTCTCGACCCGGGTGGGCAGGCCGGGGCCGCGGTTGATGTTGCCTTCCCACGCGGAGTTGTAGAGGTCGAGGGCCCATCCGAAGCCGGGCTGAGCCATGGTGATCACGGTCGCCCCGCCATCGTCCGTCTCGGAGGTCGCGGTGGTGGTCGCGTCACGGTCCGTCCCAGCGGTGACACCACTGTCCGTCCCGGTGGTGACTGCGGCGACGCCGCAGCGGGCCTCGGTCCATGGGTAGACGCCGCGGTAGACGAACTCGACGTCGGCGGGGTTGTGCCAGGTTCGCGGGGCCGCGCTGTCGGTCTCGTAGCCGGTCTCCGTCATGGTCACGGTGCCCGGCAGGCCGTCTATGGCGGCGCGTTCGACCCGGCGGCCGTCCACGTACAGCTGGCGCGTGTCCAGGTCGCCCACGTCGGCCAGCCACACGCCGTCCTCGATCCGCCAGCCGGTGATCTCGCGACCGCCGCTGACGACGACCTGCTCCTGGTCGGCGGTTCCGTAGCCGTGGGCCTGGTAGACGATCCGGTGACCGTCACGGCCGGAGTCGGCCTCGGTGAGCTCGAACGGCGCGGTGAGCACATGGGTTCCGGCCCGCAACTGGACGACGACGTCCCCGGTCGCGGTCACGGCGGGGTCACGCGCGATGTCCCCGGTAGCGGTTCGAGCGGGGTCTCCGGTCACCGTCCCGGCGGGGTCCCGTACGAGGTCTCGTACGGCGTCGCGGGCGCGGTGCAGGCTGGCGAACGGGCGCTCCGCGGTGCCGGGCCAGGAGTCGTCGCCCGAGGGATCGACGTAAAACTCGGTCATGATGTACCGCCCTTTTGCAGTTTATGGTGTACACGAGGTATTACACCATAAACAAGGGAGGTGTCCATGGCGAGAGGTGGCGCGGGAGATCCCGACGACGGGGTCGAACTGCTGTGGCGAGAGGGTGACGTCGAGCCGCGACCAGGGCTGAGCCTGAGCCGGATCGTCCGGACGGCGATCGAACTGGCGGACGCAGAGGGGCTCGAAGGGCTGTCGATGCGCAAGGTCGCCGACCGGCTCGGGTTCACCACGATGTCGCTCTACCGCCACGTGCCCGGCCGCGACCACCTGCTCGACCTCATGCGCGACGCCGTCATGGGCTCACCGGGCGCGGTCCCCCCTGAGGAGGGCGACCGGGAACGGGGCGAGGGCGCCGAGAAGGCGGGTGGCCAGGAACGGGGCGAGGGCGCCGAGAAGGCGGGTGGCCAGGAACGGGACGCGGGCGCCGAGAAGGCGGGTGGCCAGGGGCGGAGCGAGGGCGGCGATGAGGCCGGTGGTTGGCGGGCGCGGTTGGAGGCGTGCGCGCGCGAAGGGTGGCGGCTGCGCGAGCGGCATCCCTGGCTGGCCGAGGTGCGGGGCACTCGCCGGGTGCCGGGGCCCAACGCCGTCGCCCACTACGAGTACATGCTGAGCGCCGTCTCCGGCACCGGTCTCACGCCCGCCGAGATGATCGCCGTCGTCGGGCTCGTCGCCCGGTTCGTCGACTCCGAGGCCCTGCGGCTGGCGGAGGTGGCGCGGACCGAGCGGCTCAGCGGGGTGAGCGAGGAGGAGTGGTGGGGCTCTCGTGACACGCTCTACGCGCGGCTCGAGCGCTACCCGACCCTCACGCGTCTGTGGGAGGAGGGCGGCTACGACGAGCCGGAGGACCCGTTCGAGTTCGGCCTGCGCCGGGTGCTGGACGGTATCGAGATGCTGGTCCAAGAGCGTGATGAAAAGCGTGATGAAACGTGTCAGATCTGTGGTGCGCCGGTTGAGCGGGCCGCGTCGGGACGTCCGCGCGCGTACTGCTCACGGGCCTGCCAGCAGCGCGCCTACCGCAAGCGCAAATCCGGCTGACCCATCGCTGTCAGGCCCCGCGGCGGATCGCCACGATGGCCACGTCGTCCTCCCGCGAGCCGAACGCGGCGAGCAGCCGGTCGCAGAACTCCTCCAGATCGTCCTCGACCGTCTCGGCCACCTGCCTGGCCTGCTCCAGGCTGTCGTCGAGCAGGATGCCGCGGTCCTCCACCAGCCCGTCGGTGAACAGCAGCATCGTGGCGCCCGCGGGCAGCTCCAGCCGGTTCACCTTGTAGTCCTCGTGCGCCACGCCCAGCAGCAGGTTGCCCAGCCCCAGGTAGTGGGCACCGGGTCCGGCCAGCATCGGCGGGATGTGCCCGGCGTTGGCCATCTCGACCTCGCCGCTCTCCGGGTCGATGAGCAGCAGGCAGACCGTGGCCGTCATGCCGGGGTGATAGCGGCGCAGGACCTTGTTGAGCAGGTCCATCGAGGCGCTCAGGTCGACCGAGTCGATCAGCGAGGCGCGCAGCGCGTGCCGCAGCTCGGCCATGATGGTCGCCGCGTGCAGCGAGTGGCCGGCCACGTCGCCGATCGCCACCAGCACCCGGTCGCCGACCCGCAGCACCTCGTAGAAGTCGCCGCCGACCTCGATGTTGTCCACGGCCGGCTGGTAGCGGAAGGTCACCTTCAGCCCCGGCACCTCAGGGATGCGCGTCGGCAGGAGGCTGCGCTGCAGGGTCAGCGAGATCGTGTGTTCCTCGGTGTAGACGCGCAGCGCGTCGACGGCCAGCGCCAGCCCTTGACCGAGCTGCCGCAGCACGTTCAGCTCGTCGGCGTCCAGCGGAGGGTCGGCCTCCAGCCCCAGGTAGACGGGTGGCTGGCCCCTCTTGGTACGGCACAGCACGCCCGTCACCGGCGCGTTGAGCTGTACGTCGCTCACCAACGTGAGCCACTCGGCGGCGTCCACGGTGAACACCTTGGCGCCCGCCGGTTCGCCCAGCGACATCGCGCTGAGCCGGTCCAGCAGCTGGGGAGCGGCGGACCTGCTGCTGGCCGTCTCGCCGGGCCGGGCGCGGAAGCGGCGCATCCGGCCGTCGGGCGGCAGCGCCAGCGCGCCCGCGTAGCGGCCCAGCACGTCGACCGTGCCCTCCACGGCCACAGCCAGCAGCCGGTCGAAGGAGTCGGCCCCGTTCATCCGCAGCGTGACGTCGGCCAGCTTGGCCAGGCGCTCGGCCATCAGCTCCGCCCGCCGCCTGGCGCGGTAGTAGCGCAGCGTCGCCTCAACCGTCGCGGCGAACTCGGCCGGCTCGATCGGCTCCGACAGGTAGGCGTCGGCGCCGCGTTCGAGCCCTTCCGTACGGTCGGCCGAGGTGATGGCGTTGCCCGACACCTGGATGACCGGGATCGAGGTCGTCGCCGGGTTCGCCTTGATCCGCTCGCACACCTCGAAGCCACCGATGTCGGGCAGCCGTACGTCGAGCACGACCAGGTCGGGGCGGTTCATGGCGAGCATGGCCAGCGCCTCCTCGCCGCCGGCCGCCTCGACCACGGTGTGGCCCGCCCTGCGCAGCCAGCTCGACAGGATGTAGCGCTTGGTCGGGGTGTCGTCGACCACCAGCACCGTCGCGCCGCCGGCGGGCTCGATCACCGCCCCGGCCACGTGCTCAGTCATGATCCGTCCCCGCCGCGCCTCGGATGGCCTGAAGCAGCTGGTCGCGGCGCAGCCCCTGCTTGGACAGCACCGGGTGGCCGGACGGCGCGGCGTCGGGCCGGATCGTCACCACCACGACGCCGACCCGTCCCAGGGCTTGGTCCTCGGCCATGCGCTGCAGCAGCGCGGTGCCGTCCAGCCGCGGCATCAGCATGTCCAGCAGGATCACATCCGGCGGGCGCGCGGTCATCATCTCCAGCGCGGCGACGCCGTCCGCCGCCTCCTCCACCTCGACGGCGAAGCCGTACAGCATCCTGCGGGCGGCGGCGCGGAACGCCTCGTCGTCGTCGGCGACCAGCACCCGCGCGATCTCGGGTGTGCCGTCGTGGTGCGGCAGCCGCATTGTCACCGTGGTGCCCCGCCCGACGTCGCTCGCCAGCTCCAGCGTGCCGCCCAGCGCCTCGGTGAGCCGGCGGGCGTACGGCAGGCCGAGCCCGGTGCCCTTGACCCTGACCTGGAGCGCGCTCGGCACCTGGAAGAACTCCTCGAACACGGTCGCCAGATACTCGCGGGGGATGCCGATGCCCGTGTCGGTGACCGTGATGACCACCTCGCCGGCGGCCGCGTCGGCGTGCGCGCTCAGCCGTACCTCGCCCTCCTGGGTGAACTTCAGGGCGTTGGACAGCAGGTTGCGCAGGACGCGGACCAGCATCCCCTCGTCGGTGTAGACGTCGGTGACCTCGGGCGCGACGTCGACGCGCAGCGTGACGTCGCCGGGCCCGCTGGTGGGCTGCATCGTCAGGCGCAGGTGCTCGGCCAGCGTGGGCAGGTGGACGACCGACGACTGCGGGTCGAGCCGCCCTGACTCGGCCTTGGCCATGTCGAGCAGCTCGCCGACCTGCTCCAGCAGCGTCTCCGCCGAGTCGCCGATGAAGCGCACCTGACGTGACTGCTCCTCGCTGAGCGGCTCGCTGCCGGGCCCGACCATCAGCCTGACCAGGCCGATGATGGAGTTGAGCGGGGTGCGCAGCTCGTGGCTGACCGTCGCCCAGAACCGGTTCCTGGCCTCGGCCGACTCGCGGAGCTGGGAGGACTTCTCGTCCAGCTCCCCGTACAGGGCGACCACGCCGCGGTTGGTCTCCTCCAGCTCGGCCGACAGCTGGTTGTACAGGGCCAGCACCCCGGTGTTGGTCTCCTGCAGCTCGGCGTTGAGCTGCAGGACGTCCTCCAGGGTCGCGGCGAGCTCCTTGTTCTGCTGGCGCAGCTCTTCGAGGGCGCTGACCGGCGCCATTCCGGCCAGGCGTTCGCGGATCTCGTCGATCGGGAGCCGTGGGGAGTGGGGAGGCAGCCGCTTGGCTATGGTGACGCGACCGTGTTCGGCGTCGAGGGTGACCACGTCGACCAGGCGGCCGGCCAGCGCCAGCCCCTCCGATCGGGCGAAGACCGCGCCCATTGCGTGATCCATGGTGATGAGCAGTTTCCCTTCATCTAGCGAGAAGACGACGGCCGCCCCGGTGCCGAGCAGCTCCCGGCAGACCTCGCTCAGCGCGGTCGCCACCCTGACCTGGTCCTGTGCCTCCAGACCGGCCAACTCGGCGACGGCCTTGCCCAGGCGGCGCACCACGAAGACGTCATGGTCGTGGTCGAGCGCGGCCCTGGCCAGCTCAGTCGCGGTCATGGCCGGGCCTCACGGTCACCACGCAAGCGTCGTCCCGGCGGCTGCCCGCCTCGCGCAGCAGCCCGGCGGCGACGACCGCGGGGGAGCGGGCGAACAGGCCCGGCATGGCGGCGGGGTCCCACCGCTCGGTCAGACCGTCGGAGTGCAGCACCACGGTGGCGTGCTCGGGCAGCTCGAACTCGTACTGGCGCAGCTGCCGCGCCTGGTGTCCGGCGATGCCGGGCACCGAGATCATCCCCCGGCGGCCATCGGCGCTGACGATCCAGCCGGAGATGTTGCCCAGCCCGGCGTAGGAGACGGTGGCGGCCCTGACACGGGCCACCGCGACCGCGCCTCCCCGGGTATGGACGAGGCCTCGATGCAGGCGTTCGAGTGTCGCCAGCGGCTCTTCGTCCGCCGCCCGCCGGAACAGCTCCACCGCCGTCCTGGACGCCTGGGCGGCCAGTTCGCCGTGGCCCAGGCCGTCGCACAGCAGGATCGTCGTCTCGGACGTGGCGCCCTCGCCTGTGGCGGCGATCGCGAAGGAGTCGCCGCAGACCGCCTCCTCGCCGATGGGGCGGCTCAGGCCGCTGGCGTACGGCGCCGAGGTGGGCGCGTCTGTGGCGGCGAAGCGCATGACCAGGATGGTGCCCTTGCCGGGCAGGGAATGGACGTCGTACCAGGAGGAGATGCGGGCCATCGCCCCCATCCCGATGCCGAGGGTGCCGGAGGTGGAGTAGCCGTCACGCAGGGCGCGGGCGATGTCGGGCATGCCCGGGCCCTTGTCGATGGCGATCAGCTCCACGACGGCCGGGTCCCCGGGCTGGGAACGGACCATGACGACGCCCTCCACCGCGTGCTTGACCAGGTTGGAGACGGCCTCGGTGACCGCGACCGCCGTCTGCCCCGTACGCTCGCCGTCGAACCCGGCGGCCTCGGCGAGTTCGACGGCCATCCGGCGTACGGCGCCCACCGCACTGGGGTTCTCCGCTCGCACCCAGGTGTCGTCCCGCGTGTAGCTCATCGGCACCATGTCATCGAGCCCATTTCGTCACCGTCACCGTCGTGCCCTTTCCTGGAGCCGAGACCAGGTCGAACTCGTCGACCAGCCGCCGTGATCCGCTCAGCCCCAGCCCCAGCCCGGTGCCGGTGGTCCAGCCATCGGTGAGTGCCTGCTCGATGTCGGGAATCCCCGGCCCCTCGTCGCTGAAGGTGAGTTCAAGGCCGCGGCGCGTCCCGTTCTCGACGATCTCGATGCGGGCCAGGCCGCCGCCGCCGTACACCAGGGCGTTGCGGGCCAGTTCGCTGGCCGCGGTCACCACCTTGGTCTGGTCGATGAGGGACAGTCCCACCTCGACCGCGACACTCCGGACCCGCTGGCGGACCATGACGACGTCGGAGTTGCTGGCGATGGGCAGTTCCCAGCCGCCGGTCACGACGTCGCGCCTCTCACATGGTCGAGCAGCGCGATTCCCTTCTCCAGGTTGAGTGCGGTGCGTACGCCGCCCAGCGACAGGCCGAGCTCGACCAGCGTGATCGCGACGGCCGGCCGCATGCCGACGACCACGGTCTGGGCGTCGAGCAACCGCGACGTGGCGGCGATGGTGGCCAGCATCCTGCCGATGAAGGAGTCGACGATCTCCACCGCGGTGATGTCGATGATGACGCCGCGCGCTCCGTGGGTCACCACGGCGTCGGCCAGGTCCTCCTGCAGGGCGAGCACGCTCTGGTCGTCCAGGTCTATCTGGATGGAGATGATCAGGATGTCGCCGAGCTTGAGAATGGGCACCCGGTCCATCAGACGTTCTCCGTCCGCACCGCGAGGCGGGTCGCCTTCGGCGCGATCACCTCGATGCCACTGCGCCTGAGCGCGTGGGCCAGCGCGTCGGCCAGCGAGGCCTTGGTCACGATGTCGCCGAACTCGATGCCGAGCGTGACGATGGTGTGCGCGATCTGCGGGCGGATGCCGGAGATGACGCACTCGGCGCCCATCAGGCGGGCGGCGACGACGGCCTTGAGCAGGTGCTGGGCGACCTGGGTGTCGACGGCCGGGACGCCGGTGATGTCGATCACCGCGTGCTCGGCGCCCGTGTCGACCAGCGTCTGCAGCAGCTTCTCCATCACGACCTGGGTCCTGGCGGAGTCGAGCGTGCCGACCAGGGGCACCGCCACGATGCCCTCCCACAGCTTGACGACCGGCGTCGACAGCTCCAGCAGCTGCTCGGCCTGGTCGAGGATGATCCGCTCGCGGGCCGTCGTGTACGTCTCGAAGGTGAACAGGCCGAGGTCGTCGATGAGCCTGGAGAACCAGATGAAGCCGCGCAGCGCCTCGGCGCCGCCGTCGCTCTCGACGGCCTCGTACAGCGCCTCCTTCAGGCCGAAGACGGCCCTGGCGGTGTCCGCGGGGGTGAAGCCCTGGCGGGCCCGGGAACGTGACAACTCGGCGAGCAGGCCGCGCATGTCGGCGAGGTCGCCGCCCTGTTCGAGGGAGGTGAGCAGCGCCCGGTAGATGTCGTTCAGCTCCTCGCTGGACGCCTTGGCGATCAGGGTCCATCGGTGCAGGATCTGCGTCTCGTTCTCGCGGAGCAGCTCTTCGATACGTCGCCTGGCGACATCGGCATCGACGGTCAAGGTCACTCCTGGGAGGAAATTTCACCGGCATTGCCGGGGATGCTAACGACACTGTTCCGCTTCGGCGGGCGGTTAGCGAGATAGCCCGCTTCATGCGTTGAACGACCTTATCTGACGATATAAAGGGATAAGTCCTGCTTTGCGAGATAGTGAGCCACGGCCGATCAGGCGAATCCGGCGCTCTCCGCCGGGCGGGCACCCAGCCTGGTCAGCAGCCGTACCATGCGCGGGGCGTCGAGCGGATCCACCGGCAGCACGTGGCCGGTCCACCAGCGGGCGATCTCGGGTGTGGGCCCCTGCTGGATCATCGGCAGATAGTCGTCCAGCGGTGGATCGTAGACGAAACCGGGCACCACACCGAGCCGCTCCAGCCCGGCGACGATCTCGTCGCGGCTCTCGACCAGCAGCGGCACCCGCAGGAGCGGACGTACGGGGGATTCGCGGACGCCCGCCGCCACCCACGGGGTCCGGCGCAGCGCCTCGACCCCGGCCAGGCGGCGCTCCCGCTCGCGGTCGATCGCCCGCAGGCGCGCGCGCTGGTAGCGGCAGAGCGCGGGGCCCGGCCGCATCCGCCAGCCGTCGTGGTCGATCCCCAGCCATGGATCCATGGCCGACAGGTTGCCCCTGACAGCCATGAGGGCGTCCTCATGGGGCGCGGGGCGGTGCCCGCTCCACTTGACGATCCCGAGCCGCCGCGACAGGTGCCACATCAGCCGGACCGCGCCGGTGCGGTGGAGGGTCTCGCGGAGCATCGGCTGTACCACGGCCTCCAGCTGGTCGCGCGGCTCGCCGGACAGCAGCAGCGCGTCTCTCGCCTCGGCCAGCGCCGCCAGCGCGCCGGGGTTGGGCGTGGTCAGGAAGCCGCCGGACGCCCGGCCGTGCTTGGCCAGGCTGTACACCCCGGCCTGGCCGAACGTGCCGGCCAGGCGCCCGCCGACCATCGTCTGGAAGGCGTGGGCGGCGTCGTCGATGAGGACGAGGCCGCGCCGCTCGCACTGCGTGATCAGATCCCTTATCTGGTCCGGCTGGCCGTACAGGTGGGTAGTGATGACGCCGGCCAGGCCGCTCCAGTTGACGCGCGGCGCGTCGATGTTGCCGTCGCGCCACGACACCGGCGCCATCACCGGCTCCAGGTCGGCGGCCAGCACCATGAACAGCACGGCCTCGGAGGTGGTCGGCGCGATCAGCACCCGGTCACCGGGGTCGAACCAGTGGCGTAACGCCAGCAGCAGGCCGAACCGGGCCGACGGCACATGCAGGCAGTCCTGGCCGACCCGGTGCCGCATGAGGTCTTCCAGCGGGCTCATCGGCGACCTCGCCGGACGCGGCGTTTCAGCATCCGTTCGGCCAGACCGTGCAGGAAGGACCGGTCCAAATGCTTCCCTCCCTGATCTTGATCACTTTGCAGATTTATAGCAGCAGAGCCTCGATAGGGCTTAGTGGGCGTAACGAAGTGATATCCGCTATTCGACGACGGTGGCCGCGCTGCGGCGCGGCCCCGCGTACCGCGCCAAGAAGCTGACCAGGACGCTCACCCGGTTGCGCCCGCCCAGCAGGTAGGTCAGGTGCAGCCCGATCCAGGCCAGCCAGGCGAGCGGGCCGTGCATGGTCATGCCGTTGGACAGCTGCAGCACGGCCGAGGCCCGGCCGACCGTGGCCATGATGCCGGGATCGCTGTAGGAGAAGGGCGCCGCGGGACGGCCATGGGCCAGCGCCAGGATCTGCTTGCCCACGTGCTCGCCCATCTGGATGGCGGGCTGGGCCAGCTGCGGCAGCGGGTCGGGCGGCCCGGCCAGGTCGCCGGCGACGAAGATCTCCGGGTACGCCGCGACGTTGAGCGCCTGGGTGACCTCGATCCGGCCGCCCTTGCCCTGCGGCAGGCCCAGGTTCGACACCTCGGCGGGCGCGGCGACGCCCAGCGCCCACACGGTGACGTCGCTCGGCAGCCGGGTGCCGTCGCTCAGCACGACCGCGTCGGGCTCGACCGAGGCCACCGTGCTGCCGAGCCGCAGGTGTACGCCACGCCTGCGCAGCGCGTTCGCGGCCGCGTCGCGCAGCCGCGGCTTGTACGGCGAGAGCACGTAATCGAAGCGCTCGACCAGGGTGACACTCGTCTGATCGGGTTTGATCTCCGGATAGGTCACCGGGAGCGTCCGCTGGCGCAGCTCGGCCATCGTGCCCGCGATCTCCACCCCGGTCGCGCCCGCGCCGACCACCACGGCGTGCGCGCTCTCGCGCTTACCGCCCGCGACCTGCTCCAAGAGGGTCTGCAGCCGTTTACGCAGCACGATCGAGTCCTGGACCGAATAGATCGGGTAGCCGTTGTCCCGCGCGCCCTCGATGCCGTACCAGTTGGTGGTCACTCCGGTGGTGAGCACGAGGTAGTCGTAGTCGAGTGAGCTGCCGTCGTCGAACTCCACCCGCCGCTCGGCCGGGTGCAGCTTCGTCAGCGCGCCCCGCCGGGCCCGCGCCCGCCGATACTTGGCGGCGAACGCCCGCGTCGGGTAGGTGATGTCACCGGCGGCGAGCCCGGCCGTCGCCACCTGGTAGAGCAATGGCTGGAAGGTGGAGTAGGGGTGGCGGTCGACGAGCGTGACGCGCGCGCCACCGCGGGCCAGTTCCCGGGTGGCGTTCAGCCCGGCGAAGCCCGCGCCCACGACGACGACATGCGGCCTGGTGGACCGTGCTGGTTCCTGGACCATGGCGAGATGCCCCCTCCGGCGGATGCTCATAGGGTGCATATGGCACAGGAGGCAACTCTTAAACCACTCGCCGGAGCTCTCTCAGCTGGCGCCCATCTCGATGGTCTCGGCGACCTCGGCGTGCCGCTCGGCCTCCTCCTCGGCGAAGCGGGCCTCGTCGAGCTTGTCGGCGATGTCCTCGTCCTGCCGCATCAGCGCGTCGAGCGACTGGCCCGCCATCTCCAGCACGCCCATGTCCGCGTACGCCTGCTGCAATCTCGGACTCCACAGCCCGATGTCCTTCACGCACGGCACGATCCGGCTGAACAGCAGCGACCGGAACAGCCGCAGATACTCCGAGTGCTCCGTGGCCACCTCCGCCTCTTCGACCTCCGCCTTCGACAGGCCCAGGTTCTCCCAGGTCTCCCGGCCCCTGAGCCGGTCGCGCATCAGGTAGCAGCCCTCGATGACGAAGTCCTCGCGCTCGCGCCGCTCGGCCTCGGTTAAGTTCCCGTAGAAGTCGCGCAGCGCCATCCGGCCGAACGCGACGTGCCTGGCCTCGTCCTGCATGACGTACGCGAGGATCTGCTTGGGCAGCGGCTTGGTGGTGATGTCGCGCATGACGCCGAACGCCGCCAGCGCCAGGCCCTCGATCAGCACCTGCATCCCCAGGTAGGGCATGTCCCACCGCGAGTCGCTGAGCGTCGAGTCGAGCAGCGACTTGAGGTGCTCGTTGATGGGGTAGGCCAGGCCCACCTTCTCCTGCAGGAAGCGGGCGTACGTCTCGGCGTGCCGGGCCTCGTCCATGGTCTGGGTGGCGGCGTAGAACTTGGAGTCGAGGTCCGGGACCGACTCCACGATCTTGGCCGAGCAGATCATCGCGCCCTGCTCACCGTGCAGGAACTGCGAGAACTGCCAGGCCGCGCCGTGCAGGCGGACGTCCTGGCGCTGCTTGTCGTCCATCCGGTGCCAGAGCGGCGTGTCGTAGATGGCGATCGTCTGGTCCGGGATGCCGAGCACGTTGTACGGGTCGACCTCGAGATCCCAGTCGATGCGCTTGGTGGAGTCCCACTGCTTGTCCTTGCCCTTTTGGTACAGGGCCAGCATCCGATCCCTGCCGTCGTCGTACTCCCATGTAAACCTGCTGGCACCGGACATCTCCACGTCCCACGTGGAGAGTTCGGCCGGGATGGTGTAGAGATCGTGCGTCGACATGGGGTCCTCCGCAGGGGGCTACGTACACCGTACGTCCACTGTCGAGGCTTGCACGTACGGCGTACGTACGTCAATAGAATGAGCTATGCCCACCGAGCCTCTCTCGCGGACCCGCATCGTCGCCGCGGCGATCGACCTCATCGAGCGTGAGGGGGCCGACGCGGTGTCCATGCGGCGCATCGCCGCGGACCTCGGCGTCGGCGTGATGTCGCTCTACAACCACGTCCCGAACAAGGACGCCCTGCTCAACGGCGTCGCCGAGGCGGTGCTCAGCCAGATCGAGTTCACCGACGACCCCGACGCCCACTGGACCGACCGGGTGCGGATGCAGGCCCGCGCCTTCCGCCAGATCGCGCACGGCCACCCGCGCTGCACGATGCTCGTCGTCAGCCGCCAGCTCCACTCCAACGCCGGGCTGCTGCCGGTCGAACGGGCCCTGGCCACGCTGCGCAGCGCCGGGTTCGACGGGCAGGACGCGGTGCGGGTGCTGCGGATGTTCATCGCCTACATCGTTGGCTCGCTGCTGCGCGAGGTCGGGGTCACGCCCACGTTCGCCCCGCCGCGCGGGCAGATGATCAACCCGGACGACGTCGATCCCACCCTGTTCCCCGAGGTGAACGGGCTGGCTCCGCTGCTGTCCAGCTGTGACCACGACGCCGACTTCGACTTCGGCGTCGAGCTGCTGATCCAGGCGATCGCGGTGCTGCCGAAGCGCAAGAGGGAGGGCACCCGGTGATCCCGGATGCCCCCCTGCTCTTCTAGTACCAGTTGTGCGCTCTGAAGTGGCCCCAGGCGCCGCACGGTTTGCCGTATCTGCCCTTGATGTAACCCAGGCCCCAGCGGATCTGCGTCTCAGGGTTGGACTTCCAGTCCTCGCCCGCTCCCCGCATCTTTCCTCCGGGGAGCGCCTGCGGGATGCCATAGGCGCCTGAGGAGCTGTTGTACGCGTGGTGGTTCCAGTTGCTCTCTCTGGTCCAGAGATTGTCCAGGCACTGGAACTCCTGGTAGGACCAGGCTCGCTGGACGACCTGGTTCAGCGCGATGCCCTTGTTCCGGCTCTTCGGCGCCTTGGCCTTGATCTTGACCTTCGGCTGCGCGGAGGTGGTCCAGGAACGGGTCTTGATCACGGGGGCGTGCCATGAGCCCTCGATGATCCGGGGCTCGGGTATCCGCGGTGCGGTCACTCGCGGTTGTGCTGCTCTTGGTTGGGCTGTTCGTGGCTGTGCGGTTCGCGGTCCGGCCTCGGCCCAGACGAGGGTCGAGCTGCCGGTGACGGCCGTGAGCGTGGTCAGAGTGATGAACGTGTAGCGCAGGGCGCGGTTGCTGTCCATGTCGATCCTTGCTGCCAGGTCGCGTGCGGACAGGCGCTCTTGCTTCCCCGGCGCCCTTGCCGGTCCGCGTCCGTGGCTCGGACGCGGAGGGTCCGCGCGGCCCTCCGGGCTTCCGTTGACGCCCACATGATGCTGGGCGGCCCGGAGGGCTCCACGACGTTTCTCTAGCCCGGTTTCTATTACGCACAGTCACCGTCAATCACTCTCGGTGATTGGCTTTGGGAAGACGCTGGCGTGATCGCTAGAGATATTTAGCGTTCTCGCAGGACCGCCATGGCGCGGCCCGTTCGCGCGTTGACCTGGCCTTTCGTGAAAACAGGGACAGGCCGGGGGTGGCGGATCAGTACCAGTGGCGGGACTGGAAGTGCGCCCACGCGCGGCAAGGGGAGCCGTACCGCTGCTTGATGTAGCCGAGGCCCCACGCGATCTGCGTGCGCGGGTTGGTGCGCCAGTCGCGGCCCTTGGTGGCCATCTTGTGGCCGGGCAGCGCCTGCGGGATGCCGTAGGCGCCCGAGCCGCTGCCGGCCCGGTGGTTCCAGCCGCTCTCTCGTGACCAGAGGCGGACCAGGCAGCGGTACTGGGCCTTGGTCCAGCCGCGCTTGGCGACCATGTGCTTGGCGATCGCCTTGTTCTTGCTGATGGCTCGTTGCGTGCTTGCTTCGGAGCTTGCCTGGGAGCTCTGCGCCTGTGCGGCCGTCGCGCCGCCTGCCACCACGAACGTGGCGGACAGGATCAAGGCGCTCGTACGGCGGAGCATGGGCATGCGGGTTCCCTTTCGATGGGTTCGGGGGACCGCGCCACCCTGCCCTATCCGCCCGATTTACCGCGAATTGACCATGAAAAGGTAGATCGTCGGCAAAGATCACGCTTTAGGGCTGTTCAGGGGAAATGTCGGGAAAATGTGGAGTGCATCACAAACCGGGAGAGGGGGCGTTCTGTAGGGTCGGCTCATGAGTCTTCGTGACATTCCTGTCCGCACCCTCGCGGACGCCCCCACCACGCTCGCCGAGCTCGTCGGCGACAAGGCCGTGCTCATCGTGAACGTGGCCTCCAAGTGCGGCCTCACCCCGCAGTACACCGGCCTCGTCGAGCTGCAGCGGCAGTACGGCGAGCGCGGGTTCAGCGTGATCGGCATGCCGTGCAACCAGTTCATGGGCCAGGAGCCCGGCTCGGCCGAGGAGATCCAGGAGTTCTGCGCCACCACGTACGGCGTGGACTTCCCGCTGCTGGAGAAGGCCGAGGTGAACGGGCCCGGCCGGCACCCGCTCTACGAGGCGCTCGTGGAGACGCCCGACGCGGAGGGGGCGGGCGGCGACATCCAGTGGAACTTCGAGAAGTTCCTCGTAGACCGCGAGGGGGCTGTGGTCGCTCGCTTCCGGCCGCGTACCACCCCGGACGACCCGGCGGTCATCGCGGCGATCGAGAAGGTGGTCTGAGGGTTTCCCCGGATGGTCCGTCACGCGACCGCCTCGCTCCCTGTGACGGTCCGTGGCGGATGGGGGTCCTTGGAGGGGTGCTCTCTTCGGGGCGGAAGAACGGATGCCCGGTGGTTGGGCGGCGGTCGTCGGCAGGGGCGGTTAGTGGCGGGGGCCGCAGCTGCCTCGGACGATGAGTTCCGTCGGGAGCAGTACGCTCCGGGGGCGCCGGGTCCCCGCTCGCAGGACCAGCTCCGCCGCGCGGTAGCCGATGTCGCGGCCCGGTTGGGCGATCACGGTCAGTGGTGGGGAGCACAGTTCGGCCCACGGCACGTCGTCGTACATCACCAGCGACACGTCCCGTGGCACCCGCAGGTCCAGCTCCCTGGCCGCCAGGACGGCCGCCTCGCCCAGGACGTTGCCGCCGGTCACCACGGCCGTCAGGTCGGGGCGGCTCTGGAACAGCCCGGACGCGGCCGCGTAGGCCGAGTCGCGGCTGCCCGTGGCGAACACGATCAGGTCCTCATCCACCGGTGCGCCGACCGCCTCGCGGAAGGCCGCCACCCGCCGGCCGTGCCCCGGGCCGCCGAGGAAGGCGATGCGCCGGTGGCCGAGCCCTCTCAGGTAGCGCACCGCCGTACGGATGCCGGCCCGGTCGTCCGCCAGCACGGCGGGAACGTCCAGCGGCCGGGCACGCGAGGCGGGCGGCAGGCCGTCCAGCAGCATGAGGTCGGAGACGCCACGCGACGCGGAGTCCCTGTCGGACGGCACATCAGAGGCCGCGTCGGACGGCAGCCGGTCGGCGAAGACCACCGTCATGCCCGCCTTGATCGCCGGGGCCCACGTCTCGGCGCCGCCCGACGGGACCGCGATCACCCGGTCCACGCTCTGCTCCAGCAGCATGCCGACCAGCTCGGCCTCCTGCTCGGGATCGTCGCCCGTCGAGCCGAGCACGACCGGCTCGCCCGCCGAGCGCGCGCAGGCCAGCACGCCCTCGGCCAGCTGGCCGTAGAAGGTGTCCGTGAGGTCGGGTACGAACAACCCCATGCCGCCCGTACGTCGCTGGCGGAGGTTGCGGCCGAGCGCGCTCGGCCGGTAGTCGAGGTGGGCGGCGACGGCCAGCACCCGTTCCCTTGTCTCCGGGCTGGCCGAGCCGCCGGACAGGACCCGGGACACGGTCGCGACGCCGACGCCCGCCGCCTCGGCCACATCCTTGATGGTGGCCCGCCTCGATTCCATGGAAACGATTCCATCATGATTTCGGCCGCGCAGGAAGACCAGGACACTGACATGCGCTGATCTCTTGACACACATGTCCGTTTCGGGTGAGATGCTTGAAAACGTATCCATGCAAATGGATACCCCCCGCACATCATCCGGGTCACCCGCCCGGGAGCGCGAAGGAATGTCATGGCATCCATCGTTCTGACCAATGTCGACAAGATCTACGCCGGTGGCGTTAAGGCTGTGAACGGGCTCAACCTTGAGATCAAGGATGGCGAGTTCATGGTGCTGGTCGGCCCATCCGGTTGCGGTAAGTCGACCGCGCTCCGGATGATCGCCGGTTTGGAGGACATCAGCGGTGGCGAGATCGCGATCGGCGAGAAGGTGGTCAACCACCTGCCGCCGAAGGACCGCGACATCGCCATGGTCTTCCAGAACTACGCGCTGTACCCCCACATGACGGTCGAGGAGAACCTCGCCTTCGGCCTCAAGCTTCGCAAGATGCCCAAGCCGGAGATCCAGAAGCGCGTCAACGAGGCCGCCAAGATGCTCGGCCTGGAGACCTACCTCAAGCGCAAGCCGGCCGCCCTGTCCGGTGGTCAGCGCCAGCGTGTCGCGATGGGCCGCGCCATCGTCCGCGAGCCCCAGGCGTTCCTCATGGACGAGCCGCTGTCGAACCTCGACGCCAAGCTCCGTGTCTCCATGCGCGCCTCCCTCAACCAGATGCACGAGCGCCTCGGCGTCACCACCGTCTACGTCACGCACGACCAGGTCGAGGCCATGACGCTGGGCGACCGCGTCTGCGTTCTGCGCGACGGCATCCTGCAGCAGGTCGACACGCCGCAGAACCTGTTCGACAAGCCGGTCAACCTGTTCGTCGCCGGCTTCATGGGCTCGCCCGCCATGAACTTCGTCACCGCCGAGCTGGTCCGTGACGGCGGCACCGCCGTCACGTTCGCCGACATCAAGCTGGAGATTCCGGAGTCGACGTTCAGCGACAAGCCGGGCCTCGACCAGTACATCGGCAAGCAGGTCATCCTCGGCATCCGCCCGTCCGACTTCGAGGACGCCGCGTCCGCCGGCCAGAACGCCAACGGCTGGGCCACGCTGGCCGTCAAGGCGGAGGTCACCGAGGAGCTCGGCTCCGAGATCAACGTCCTGTTCCTGATCGACGCCCCGCCGGTCGAGCACAAGGACACCGTCGCCGCCGCCGACACGGGCGACGACGAGGAGGCGGCGCTGCCGCTGGTGGGCGACAAGTCGCTGTGGACCGCCCGCGTGAACGCCCGCAGCCACGCCCGTCCTGGCTCGAGCCTCGACCTCGTGCTGGACACGCACAACCTGCACTTCTTCGACCCGACCTCCGGCCTGGCCATCGGCCACGAGGCGAACGTCGGCAAGTGATCTCCACCGAATCTCGGCCGTGAGCCCGCTCACGGCCGGACTGGGCGTGAGTCCCCCTCACACCCGCCTGGGTGCGATCACCTCACACCCGGACAGGGCCCCCGCCGCGACCCCCTCCCGCGGCGGGGGCCCGCTTGCTTGTACGACCTCAGCGGCCGAATTTCGCCGCCGCGCTGTTCACCACCGTTCGAGGGACGAATCTGCCGATCGCCGCGACCGCCTTGTACCGCACGTCCGGAATCGACACCCGCTTGCCCAGGGCCAGGTCGCGCATGGCCGCGTTGACCACGTTGTCGGCCTTGAGCCACAGGAAGCGGGGGATGTGGGAGGTGTCCATGTACGCCCGGTCGTGGAACTCCGTCCGCACGAAGCCGGGACACAAGGCCATCACCTTGATACGCGGATTGCCCACCTCGGCCGCGGTCGCCTCGCTGAAGTTCACCACCCACGCCTTGGACGCGCTGTAGGTGCCGTGGACGAAGAACGCCGCGACGGAGGCCACGTTGATCACGCCGCCCCGGTCGCGCTCCCTCATCCCGGGTAGCGCGGCGAGCGTCAGCCTCAGCACGGCCTCACAGTGGACCTTGAGCATGCGTAGCTCGTCCTCGACCGGCACCTCCAGGAACTTCTGGGGGTGGCCGAAGCCGGCGTTGTTCACCAGGAGATCGACCCCGTCGCGCAGCCGCGCCTCGACCCGGGCGAGGCCGTCGTCGGTGGCGAGATCGGCGGGCAGCGACTCGACGCTGACGCCGTACCTGAGCTTGAGCTGGCCCGCGATCTCGCCCAGCCGGGCCTCGTCGCGGGCCACCAGGACCAGGCTGAACCCGTCGGCGGCCAGTCGGCGGGCGAAGGCGGCGCCGATGCCGGCGGTCGCGCCCGTGATCAATGCGGTAGGCATGGCAGCACCTTAACGCCTCTCCTGTCACCGTCTGGTGGGGGCGTGCTCACCGGTGCTCAGGGGCGTTCGGTGTGCTCCGGGTGGGATTGGGCGTCCGCCAGGCGCCGGGCGAGTTCGTCGCGTTCGCGGGTGATCTCGGCGAGTTCGTGCTGTAGCTCGATGATGCGACGGATGGCCGGCAGCGTCATGCCCTGGTCCATCATCGTCACCACTTCTTGGACGCGGCCGATCTCGTGGCGGCTGTAGCGGCGCTGCCCGCCCGACGAGCGCTGGGGGGAGACGACCTGGTTGTCGTCGATGCGTCGCAGGAACGCCTGCTGTACGTCCAGCATGTTCGCCACCTGGCCGACAGTGAACAGGGCCGCGTGTTCGTCGTCCATGGGTAGTTTCATGACCGTTCCTCCTGTCGGAATGCGGGCGGCCCCGCCCGGTGGCGCACGAAGGGGCCGTACCGGGGCGGGGCCGTAGCCTGTCCAGGTGCAGGGGCGCTGCGTAGGCGGTCAGCTCTTGATCGCCTTGTGTGACTCGGTCGTTGTGCGCTGGATGGCCACCTTGCGCGGCTTGGCCTGCTCCAGTACCGGGATCCGCACCGCCAGCACGCCGTTGTTGTAGGCGGCCTCGATCGCGTTGGCGTCCAGGTGCTCGGACAGGTAGACCCGGCGTGTGAAGGAGCCCATTACTCGCTCCCGTACGAACAGGCGCTCGTCCTGCTCGTACTCCTCCTCGCGCCGCGCGGTCACCGACAGGACGCCGCGGTCGACGGTGACCTCGATGGAGTCGGGGTCGACGCCGGGCAGGTCGAACCGCAGCACCACATCGTCGGCGCGGCGGATTCCGTCCATCGGCATCGTCGCCCCGTTGCCCTGAGCGCCGGCTTGGCGGGCGAGACGGTCGAACTGACGCTCGAACTCCTGGATGAACGGGTCGATCGACGTGAGCAGCATCGCGCTTCACCTCCGAAGACACCCGGGGGCTCCTCGGTCCCCCGGAATACCTATCCTCCGTCCAAGAGGAAACCTACAGCTGGAATTATAAGTTTCCTCCGGGCGAAGTTGTCAACTGGTTGCCGCGGCGCCGATGGTCGGTGGCCCCGGTCACTTCTCGCCGCGACCGCCAGCACCGCTGCTGTGCTTGCCGCGTCCGCCCGCCTGCTTGTCCGGCCCGGGCTTTTCGGTCTCGAAGGACTTGTCCTTCTGCTCGTCCTTTTCGTCGCGCTCACGCTCGTGCTTGCCCATGCCGGCCTCCTCGCCAGTACGTCGCTTAGTGTGATCTTAAGACTACCTAGAGTCTCCGATGACCGTAATTCTCAGCGACGGATGGCCTTCATGGCGATCCGGCGACCGCAGGGGCAGTCGCCGGATGCCGACGCGAAGAGGGGCTAGGCCACCTTGGAGGAGGGTGCCGCCCAGGTGTTGCACGAGCCCGGGTCGCCGGTGGCGAAGCCGCGCTTGGTCCAGGCGACGACGTTGGCCGTCTTGCCGTACCAGCGTGCCTCGCCGGGTGAGTCACCCTCCTGCATGCTCTGCAGGTAGGTCCAGTCCTTGGTGGTCCTGCCCTTCAGCGGCCAAACGCTCTTGATGAACGCGCCGGAGAGGCACTCGTTCTGGAGGTTGCCGCGCCGGCCCAGCTCCCAGCCCGCGGCTTTGGTGCGAGCCGGCACCACGTCCAAGGCGTCGGCGATCCCGACGAGCTTCTGGACGTGGTAGCCGTACATGTAGGTGACCGTGCTGAGCAGCCACATGTCGGAAGGGTCGTTGAGCCACGTCTTGCCGACCTGGAAGATCAGCGTGTTGGTGCGGTCGCAGTAGTAGGTAAGGGAGTCGTCGTTGTCGGTCTTCATGCCGCAGTACGTCTTCGGGATCTTGTCAACGTGCCGCACCTTGGGCTTGCTGAAGGGCAGGCCGGCGGCGGTGAGGTGCTGTTCCCAGGTGGTGTCGAGGCAGGCGACGATCGCGTCGATGTAGGCGCGGGCCAGCTTGCGGTTGTTGCGCTTGACCGGCGGCTCGTCACAGGTCGTGGCGGGCAGCGCGCCGGCCTCGTAGAGGGGGTTGGCGATCAGCTTGGGGTGTTTGACGGGGTCGGCCGCCGTCGTCGCGGCGGTGGCCGTACCGGTTAAGGAGAGCATCGACGCGACGGTCAGCGCCATGATCGGAAATTTTCTCACGAGGGGTGACAATAGGGCCGCTGGCGTGTTTTCGCATCATCAATTCCTCTGTATCCGTTCCTTCACCGTGCGTCGTCTCGATGTGGGAGCGCGGGCCTGCCGGGGCGGGGGCCGGGAATGGCCGGCCCGGCGGGGTGCCGGAGTAACAAACACCGCTATTGACTCGTCAGCCACTCGCACTGTCACAAATAGCATTTATTGTCATGTGAAATGTTAGATATCAAAATCAGTGCCGTCATTCGGACGTCGGCGAAAATTAATTCCCTTACCCCTTCACATTGAAGCGACGACCTCTCAAGATGAAAAAGTTCGCCAGAATCGCTTCATGGAAGGGAAGATTCATGAGTGCACGCTCAAGGCGCGCCGCAATTGTCGCTTTTGCGACATTGCTGGCAGTCTCGGGGTTGAGCGCGACCGCGACCGCGACGGCAGCACCTTCCCCTGCCGCATCCGCCACGGGGGCGGTGAACAAGTCCGACAGCAAGAGCATCCAGGCCCACTGGACCGCCGAACGCATGCGCGCGGCCACGCCGGAGCCGGTCGTGGCGGTCCCGGACGCGAAAGCGGCGCCGGAGCAGGTCAAGAACGTCCTGCCCAGCCGCTCGGCCGAGGGGTCGCTGCCGACCAGGAAGATCAGCCGGTCCGCCAGCCCGTCGTCCGGTCTGCTCGCCGGCCAGCGGGCCGAGCGCTGGGGGCGTCAGGGGAGCATGCCCGCCCTCACGATCGGCAAGATCTACTACACGCGCAATGACAACAGCTCCGGCTACTGCACCGGCAGCGTGATCAATGCCGCCAACAAGAACACGGTCTGGACCTCCGGCCACTGCGTGCACGCGGGGAGCGGTGGCGCGTCCGGCTGGTTCCGCGACTTCATCTTCGTCCCCGACGCCGACAACGGTCTAGAGCCTCAAGGCCGCTGGACCTGGCGATACGCCAACACGACCAACGGCTGGTTCAACAGCCACAACTGGAGTTACGACATCGCGGCCATCGCCTTCAACCCGCAGCCGGCCCGCGGCAACCTCCAGGACTGGACCGGCTCGCAAGGCTACAAGTTCAACCAGGGCCAGGCGTGGACCGGCATCAACGCCTTCGGTTTCCCGCAGGACGGCTACCAGCGCACCGACTTCACCGGCAACGACCTGTGGTACTGCTTCGGCAACGTCACCCGCGCCAGCTCCTCCGACGACCGTATGCACATGAACAACGACATGTTCCACGGCTCCAGCGGCGGCCCCTGGCTGCAGGACCTCCAACTGAGCCGAGGCTGGGGCTACATCATCGGCGCCAACAGCCACCGGGACGTCGACGCCAACCAGAACCCGACCAATATCGTCTATAAGTCGCCCTACCACGGTGACGGAGCTGTCAACGTTTATAACGATGTAACAGCCCACTAATCACGATAAAAGAGGCGAGGGGCTTAACGGCCCCTCGCTTTTCGTCATCCCGGGCTGGCCTCATTCATGCGCTCCTTGGTCCAGTGGGACGCGATGTCCTGCGGAGCGCGCGTATTTTGGACCCCGATCGCCGCTTCATCGGGAGCGGGAGAACGGAAAATCACGACCACTGTCGCCGCCACCACGAGGGCGGCGGCGGCTGCCACAAGTGCGATGGCTTTACTCCTCATACCGCCATCGTACGACCAAGCGCCCCGATCGATGGCGCAGAGGCTTATGCGCGGTGATATGTCCGGTTAGGGATGGGCAGGAGCTCTACGCGCTCAGCCGTCAAGGTCCCGTCTATCGGATCGACCCCGCCTGACGGCTTCAATCAGATCCTCGACCTGATTGTTCAGTCGCGAGCCACGGGTCCAGCCCGCGTAGTGGGTGAGGAAGACCACGACCTCCCGCAGTTCGCTCTCACTCAGGTCGCCCGCGCGCAACGCGGCGTCGAGTCGCACCTCCAGTTGGTCGTCGATGCCCTGCCCGACGAGCAGGCCGAGCAGGAGCAGGTGGCGCTCCTTGGCCGAGAGGACGCCGCGCGACCAGAGGTCGGCGAACATCCGCTCCGCCGTCATGCCGAAGCTGTCCACTGTCTCCATGGCCGGTTCTGTCATTGTCCGCTCCGGGTAGCAGGGGATCCCTCTATCTTTCGCTACTTTGCCGGTTGAACCAATGGGGGCACGCCAACGTAGTGCGGACGTCCGCTTCGAGCGGATCTGTAACAACTGAAGCCAAGGTACGGCCAAGATTTGGTCAAGATTTATCACCGTACACTCGGCCTCATTCCGCATGAAAGCGGGCACAACAACTCCGTTGGTCCGTAAAGCGGAGGTAAGCCCTGGTGAACAAGACACGGGCTTGGATCGCGCTCATGACCGCGATCGTCATGCTGTCAGCGTGCGGGCAGCCGGATTTCACCTACGTACGTGACAGGGAAGGCACCACCTACTTCAAGGTGCCGTCCTCCTTCAGCCAGCTCAACGCCTATCCGATCGAACTCTCCCTGTCGGGCGACCACCCGAACTCGGAGGCGGCCCGGCTGCGGCGCGAGCGGGTCTGGTCCACGGCCTTCGACCAGTCCGCGCAGCCGTCCGTCGCGCACCTGCTCAGCTCGACGGATCCGTTCATCTACGCCACCGTGCACAAGCTCACCGACGAGCAGCGGGACGGGATGTCGCTGGATCAGCTGCGTGACTTCATCCTGCCGGTGACCGCGCAGATCCGCGCGATGTACCTGTCCAAGGCGACCGAGGCCGGGCGGCAGCCGCTGTTCAACCGGTTCGAGTCGATCAGCGATCAGATCCTCCAGTTGGACCGTGGTGCCAGGGGAGTACGGGTTCGCTTCAACTACCAGATCGGCGGCGACGTCCAGACCTTCGACCACACCGCCATCCTCGACGAGCGGGGAGCCACGGTCTCCGTGATGCTCATCGGCTGCCAGGCGATCTGCTTCCGAGCACGCGCGGCCGAGTTCGACAAGATCGAGCAAACCTTCAAGCTGCTCCGGCTGCCCGGATGAGGGAGCGTCATTGACCACGACCACGCATCATGGCGGGCTGCGCGCGCCCGGTAGCGGCCCCTCCGATCCCGAAGCCGTGACCAGGAAGAAGATGCGGTTCTGGGATCGCAGCAAGTTCCTCATCGGGCTGGTCCTCGCCTTCCTCGTCCTCACCTGGAAGGTGATGGCCGACTACGAGGGCATCGTGTCCTTCGGCGAGGCCATGCGGGCCATCGCGTACGCCTATCAGTGGATTTTCTGGCTGCTGGGCGTCGAGGCGCTGCGGCAGCTCCACTTCTTCGTCAGCGAGCGGTGGTCGGCCTACCACCGCTTCTGGAGCCACCGGGTCTTCGGCGGGTTCGAGCGGTGGTCCCACCGGCGCTTCGACGACTGGACCAGGTATCGCTTCTCCCGTGCCGCGAAGATCATCTTCTGGGTGGCGCTGATCGCGCTGGTACTCGGCGCGGTGCTCGAGACCAGCCCGTTCCTCGCCCTGTTCAGCGCGCCCGCGCTGATCTGGAAGGCGATGCCGTTCCTGATCCAGATCGTGTTCCTGTTCTTCGTGGTCATCATCCAGTTCGTCGGCCTGTTCTGGTTCCTGTCCAGAGGCGGCGTCGAGACGTACTTCCCCGACGACATCAAGACCCGCTTCTCCGACGTCTGGGGACAGGACCACGTGGTCGAACGCGTCCAGGAGAACATCGTCTTCCTGGAGCGGCCCGACGAGATCGAGAAGCGCGGCGGGTACGTGCCCAGCGGCCTGCTGCTGTGGGGGCCGCCGGGCACCGGCAAGACGCTGATGGCCGAGGCGGTGGCCGGCGAGACCGGCAAGCCGTACGTGTTCGTCGACCCCGGCGCGTTCACGAACATGTTCATGGGCATCGGCATCCTCAAGGTCAAGACCCTCTTCAGGAAGCTGCGCAAACTCGCGCTCAGGTACGGCGGGGTGATCGTCTTCTTCGACGAGGCCGACTCGCTCGGCAAGCGCGGCCGGCTCGCCCAGCAGGGCCCGCAGGGGCAGGGCGGCGGCGGCTTCTCCGGCTGTCACGGTGCCAACTATCTGTCCGAGGAGACCCGCTCGGTGCTCGCCTTCCGCGCGCGGCGGGAGGTGGAGGAGCCGGAGACCCGCAACCGCTTCTTCATGGGCGGCGGCGGCATGAACAGCGGCGACCCGGGCACGCTGCAGGCCCTGCTCACCGAGCTGTCCGGGCTCAAGAAGCCGCGCGGTTTCTTCAACCGCCTGGTCAGGCGGCTGCTGGGGATGCGGCCCAAGCCGCCGCCCAAGTTCCGCATCCTCGTCATGATGGCCACCAACCGGCCCGACGCGCTCGACGAGGCGCTGCTGCGCCCCGGCCGCATCGACCGCATCTACAAGGTCGGCTACCCCTCCAAGGCCGGACGGGTCCGCACGTACCAGGGCTATTTCGACAAGGTCGACCACGAGCTGACCGAGCAGCAGATCGACAAGCTCGCCACCATCACCCCGTACGCGACGGGCGCCACGATCAAGGACCTGGTGAACGAATCGCTGATCACCGCGATCCGCGACGGCCGGGAGATCATCTCCTGGTCCGACGTCCTGCGGGCCAAGCGGCTCAAGCAGCTCGGCCCGCCCGAGGACGTCGAGTACATCGAGCGGGAGCGGCACGCCGTGGCCGTGCACGAGGCGTGCCACGCCGTGGTGGCCTACGTGACCCGCTTCCACCTGGAGATCGACATCGCCACGATCGAGAAGGGCGCCGACTACCTGGGCATGGTCGCCTCGATCAAGCCCGAGGACCAGTTCACCCGGTGGAAGTCCGAGTACGAGGCCGACATCATGGTCTCGCTCGCCTCTCTGGCGGGGGAGCGGATGTTCTTCGGCGAGGACAACTCCTCCGGCGTCTCCAGCGACCTGCACTCGGCGACGTTCCTGACGGCGCTCATGGAGTCGTACTGGGGGATGGGCTCGGGCGTCACCTCCCTTCCCGCGCTGCAGGAGCTGGAGATCCACGGCGGTAAGGCGATGCCACGGCGCGGCGGCGGGGGCGGTCCGATCGGCATCACCGAGCGGGAGCCGAGCCGGGGCCAGGCCGAGCTGACGCCTGACGTGCTGGGCGAACGGATCGAGTTCAACCTGGTCCGGCTGCTGGAGAAGACCGAGCGGCTGCTGGAGGAACATCGCCGGGACGTGCTCTGCCTCGCGCACGCGCTGGAGACGCACAAGACGCTCAACGGCGACGACGTCGTGGCGATCATCGAGCGGGCGACCGGGCCGCTGATCGATGGCACGATCTACGCCTCCGACGAGCTGTACCAGGAACTGGAGGAGTACCACCGGGACGCGGCCAGGGCGCACAAGGAGCACAGCCGGATCGAACGCGACCTACCTGGGCAGGTGGAAGAGCTTGCCTACCAGCCCAACGGCCAGACCGCCGGGCGGCCGGTCGGGCCCGTCCTTCAACCTGGGCCGGTTCTTCAACCTGGGCCGGTTCTTCAACCCGAGCCGGTAGGGACTGTCCTGGCCGCCGAGCCCGTCGTGGTGACCGCCGAGCTCGTCGCCGAGCCGGGCAGGCCCGAGTTCGTGCCGTGGGCGCCTGACCCCGCGCCCGTCTACGCGGCGCCGTCGCCCCAGCCGGTCGAGCCGCCGCCGCCCAGGCGCCGGGCGTGGGTCGTCATCGCCAGTCTGCTGGCGCTCGTCGTACTCGCGCTCCTCACCGGCCTGGTCCTGACGGGCGCGACCCCGGTCGCCGGGATGGCCTCGCCCGGACTGCTGCTCGTCCTGTTCGTCGTCGTGGTGGCGGTGATCGTGGGCGCCGGCCTGGCGCTCATCGCCATCAGAGCGGTACGAGGGGCGCAAGCCAAGGCGGAACACGAACGCGACCAGGCCCACGCCAGGGCGCAACTGCTGGCCGCCGCGATGGACCCCGACACGGCCATGCGGCTGCTCGGCTACGACGGCAGGGGCACGGACAGGAGGCCCTAAAGCAGTCGGGAGCCCTAGACCCGTATGTCGAGCCGGCCGATCGGCTCGACCAGCTCCTCCTCTTCATAGGTGAAGTGCGAGGACAGGACGGCGGCCAGCTGCTCGGCCTCGGCCCGTACCCGGTCGAGGCCGGTGTCGCCGGCCACCAGGTCCACACACGCCTGGTCGAGCCGGGTCAGCAGCCCGGCGATGACCTCGTGCTCCTCCTTGAGCTTCTCGATCACCGGACCGAGCGAGCCGTCGCGCTCGAGGATCGCCGGGTACATGGCCTCGTCCTCGATCGTGTGATGCACGGTCACCAGCCGGCAGAACGTCGCGCAGAACGCGCCCAGCGTCCAGTAGTTCTGGCGCATGGTCAGCTGGTTGATCACCGAGCGCAGGGCGGCAGCGTCGAGGGCGCCCGCGGCGACCTGGTCGAGCGCGTCCAGGACCTGCCGCATCTCCTGGCGGTAGCCGTTGTGCACGTCGATCAGGTGCCGGCCGAGCTGCCGCTGCCCCGGCGTGAGAGCCTCGGGATCGTGCTTGTGGCCGCGTGGCCTGCGCGCCTCGTCGAGGTCGGTCACTGTCACTGGCACACCAGCCCGGCGGCCTCCGGCGCGGACCACAGGTCGTACATGAAGATCCCCCCATTTTGTAATAAATGATCTTATAGCCCGGTGGACTCTCCGTACTGATTAACACGACGTTCACATTCGGGCAAAAACCGGGAAACGGTTGACCGCAAGACTCGGCGTGGCTGTGAGACATCCTGAAAGGACCGACGTGAGCTACAAGGCTGAGTACATCTGGATCGACGGCACCGAGCCCACCGCCCTGCTGCGCTCGAAGACCAGAATCCTGGCTGACGGAGCCGAGCCGCCGGTCTGGGGTTTCGACGGTTCCAGCACGAACCAGGCCGAGGGCCACTCGTCGGACCGGGTGCTCCGTCCGGTCTTCACCTGCCCCGACCCGATCCGCGGCGGTACCAGCGTGCTGGTCCTGTGCGAGGTCGAGGAGATCGACGGCGCCCCGCACAAGAGCAACACCCGCGCCCTGCTCCGCCCGATCGCCGAGCAGTTCGCCGACCAGGACTCCTGGTTCGGCATCGAGCAGGAATACACCTTCTTCAAGGGCAGCCGCCCGCTGGGCTTCCCCGAGGGCGGCTTCCCCGCCCCGCAGGGTCCCTACTACTGCGGCGTGGGCGCCGACGCGATCTTCGGCCGCGAGATCGTCGAGCTCCACCTCGACCGCTGCCTCGCCGCCGGCCTCGCGATCTCCGGTATCAACGCCGAGGTCATGCCGGGTCAGTGGGAGTTCCAGGTGGGCCCGGCCGGTCCGCTGGAGGTCTCCGACCACATGTGGATCGCCCGCTGGCTGCTCTACCGTACGGCTGAGGAGTTCGGCGTGGAGGCCACGCTCGACGCCAAGCCCGCCCGTGGCGACTGGAACGGCGCCGGCGCGCACACCAACTTCTCCACCAAGGCGATGCGCGAGGGCTACGAGCCCATCATCACCGCCTGCGAGGCTCTCGGCGAGGGCGACAAGCCGATGGAGCACATCACCCAGTACGGCGTGGGCATCGAGAGCCGCCTGACCGGCGCCCACGAGACCGCCCCGTGGAACAAGTACAGCTACGGCGTCTCCAACCGCGGCGCCTCCGTACGCATCCCGTGGCAGGTCGAGGTGGACAAGAAGGGCTACATCGAGGACCGTCGCCCCAACGCCAACGTCGACCCGTACGTGGTCACCCGCCTGCTGGTCAACACCTGCTGCTCGGCTCTGGAGAAGGCCGGCCAGGTCTGATCTCGGTAAGCGCGTAGAGAGGAACGCGGGCACCCCCGATATGGGGCCCGCGTTCCTCCGTCTCTCACACCAGGCGGGACTGGTAGACCCTGCGGGCCTCCTCCACGACCGCCAGGTAGTCGGCGCTCACCCGGTCCCTGACGAGCTCTTCGAGCAGTTCCAGCCAGCGCAGGCAGAACGTCACATCCTCTTCCCTGGCCACCCGCCGGCCCTCGACGTCGAGGTAGACCGGGCTGGTATGCGCCCGTACCTGCCCGCCGCCCTCGGCGACCGCCACCACATAGGTCGGCCAGATCACCGTCAGCTCCGCCGCCACCTCACCGGGCGGGCCCGCGGCCAGTTCGCCGTCGGCGGTCAGCAGCCGTACGTTCTCCACCAGCGGCCCGATCACCCGCCCGGTGACGCGCACCCGGCTGCCGGGGGTCAAGTCGAGGGTGGCGCCGGGGCCGTGGCCCTCGATGGACAGCTCGAGGAACGGGCCGGTCGTGGCGAACGTGCGGCCGCACCGTACCGCGTCGGTGTAGGACCCGGCGGTCAGCGGCCCGGTTACGTGCGCATAGGTGCGCTCGCGGCCGATCGGCCCGAGCCGATGGCCCGTACCGGCGACGGCGGCGACGCGGTTGCCCGCGCCGATCAGCCTGCGGTAGGCGCGGTCCGAGCCGATCGCCGAGCAGAAGCTGTCGACCAGGCCGAGCGCCGCGTCGATCACCGACAGCCGCGCGTCGTAGCCCGGATCGCCGTCGCCGACGAGCTGCTCGGGTGTCTCGACCGGACCGCGGAAGGCGTTGGCGTAGCCGATGAGCGCGCCTCGTTCGCGCAGCTTGCGGACGTTGTCGTAGCCCTCTTCGGGGCCGAGCGCGTGGTGGGCGAGATCCACCCTGGCCACGTGCGTCTCGTCCGACCACGGCAGATCGCGTCCCGACCAGCGCTCGACGGCGTCCTGGTCGCCCGGCAACAGGTTGACCACGTGCAGGTCCTCGCCGTGCTGCGAGTCGGCCACCCACTGGGACGGCCGGTTGAGGGGGTCGTGCAGGTCGGCGCCGTACCAGCACGGCTGGTCGAGGGGGACGTGGAGGTCGGCGCCGTACCAGCCGCGGGCCGCCGCGTCATAGATGCGCCGCGGGGCCAGCTCGACCAGCGTCTCGCCGTCGCCCGGTATGAGGGTCGTCTCCGCCCAGTCGTACTCCATGCCTCTGGCCGCCCTGACCGTCAGCGGTTCGCGAGGGACGTCGAGCACCAGGTCGTCGCCGTGGAAGTACGGCAGGCCGTCGAGGTCGCGGGCCGGCGGGGTGTCGCGCGGGAACCAGCCCTTGCCGTCAGCGCTCCACACGCTCCAGCGGCAGGGGAAGCCTGCCCGCAGCCGGATCGTCCGCTGCGCGGTCTGCTGGGCGGTCTGTTGGGCAGCCCGTTGGGTCGTCCATTGGGTAGCCCGTCGGGTGGTCCGCGCCTTGGTCGACGGCGCCGGGGTGGTCGGCGCCTCGGTTAACGGTGTCGGATCGTCACGCATCGGCTTCTCCCTGTAATCGAAGGCGCCGTTATCGTGACACGACCATCACTCGCCGGGAAGCCCGTGCTTCCCGGCGGGGTGGTTTTCTTCCCTCAAAGTAGAAGGACCTAGAGCCGGAAATTCATATCCGGTGCGATGTCCGCGACGTCCATCTGGGCTTTCTGCAGGTGGCCGGAGTGGTCCCAGTTCATCGCCTGCCAGCGGGTGAACTGGTCGAGCACCCACATGCCGGACTGGCGGCTGCCGTTGCCGGACTTGCCGTTGCCGCCGAAGGGCAGGTGCGCCTCGGCGCCGGACGTCGAGTTGTTGACGCTGACCATGCCGGCGGAGATGCCCTCGCGGAACTTCCACGCGTGCCGGGCGTCGGTGGTGTAGATCGAGCTGGACAGGCCGTAGCCGGGCAGGTTGGCCAGCTCGATGGCCTCGTCGATCGTCTCGAAGGTCGTCACGCCCACGATGGGCCCGAACGTCTCCTCCAGGAACAGCTGGTCGGTCGCCTTGACGCCATCGACCACCACGGGGTGGTAGTAGAGGCCGCCGTCGCCGGTGAAGTCGCGGCGCGGGGCTTGGTCAGTGATTTTCCCGATATTTCCGGACACGACGCGGTGGTGGGGCTGGATCCAGGTCAGGTACTCCTCGTACCGATCCGCGAACTTCTGGTCCAGCAGCGGGCCCGCCAGCACGTCCTGTTCGGGGTCACCGATCTTGGCGTTCTGTACGGCCTGGGCGAACCGCTCGACGAACTCATCGTGCACGCTCTCATGCACGATGACCGTGCCCAGGCTGGTGCAGCGCTGACCGGCCGTACCGAAGCCGGAGAACAGCGCCCCCTCGACGGCCAGATCGAGATCGGCGTCCGGCATGATCACCATCGGGTTCTTCCCGCCCAGCTCCAGGCAGGCCGCCTGCAGATGCCGCCCGGTGAGCTCCCCGATCTTCCTGCCGACCTCGCTGGACCCGGTGAACCCGACCTTGTGCACCGTGCCCTCCTCCAGCGCCAGCTCCAGCCCCCGGAAGGTCTGAACGCCATCGGCGAACACGATGTTCAGCACCCCGTCGGGCAGCCCGGCGGCGGCGAACAGCTGGTACATCGCATGCGCGGAGGCCGCCGCGTATTCAGCCGGCTTCCACACCACGGCATTGCCGCAGAGCAGCGCCGGAACCAGATACCAGGACGGCACCGCGACCGGGAAGTTGCCGGCGGTGATCACCGCCGCCACGCCTACCGGGTTACGGAAGGTGAAAAGCTTCTTGTCCGGCATCTCCGACGGCACGGTCTGCCCGTACAGCCTGCGGCCCTCGCCGAGGAAGAAGTCACACGTGTCAACGATCTCCCGCACCTCACCCAGGGCTTCGGCGTACGGCTTGCCGATCTCCCGGGTGACGAGGTGGGCCAGCGCCTCGGCATTGGCCTCGACCAGCCGCCCGATCGACGCGATCACCCGCCCCCTCACCGGAGCCGGCACCTTGGCCCACTCCAGCTGCGCCTCCTTGGCGGTGCGACAGGCGTCGGCGAAGGTCTGGGCATCGACCAGGCCGACGCGGGCGACGACCTCGGCGATGCGTGCGGGGTTGGTCGATTCGTACGTGTCGGTGCCGGCGGCGTCCTTGCCACCCACAACGGAGACGATCTGACGAGTCACCGGATCCTCCTCATTTGGTCCTCAGCCACAGCCCATCATCCCTCAAGCAGGGTCTTCGCCGCGCTCAGGCTGTTTCCCCTGCTCAGAAGCATGGGCTTCGCTGCGCTCAGGCTCTTTTCCCAGTTGACAGGCATGGCCTTCGCTTGCGCTCAGACTGTGCTCATCGGGGCTCCGCCCCGGCGAGGGGCCCCGGCCCCTCGCGCTCCCCGGGGGCTGGCCGTCTGGGGCCAGGTCGTCAGCACGTCCTTTGACCGGCGGGCCCAGCCGCTGAGCTACCGCAGCTGATCGGCGACCGGGCTTCATCGAGCTTGCCCCAGCAGGATGCGCGACCACAGTCGTGTCGCTGCGGGGGCACGCAGCCAATCGCTTTGATGTTCGAGCACCCCATCGCAGCGGTAGAAGCGCCGGACGAACATCAAGCCGCCCGCCTGACACAGCTCGTAGACGATCTGTTGGCACTCGCAGGTGTAGTCGCAGACGCGCACCCGTGTGGTGCGTTCATGGCGTTCCTGCCAGGCCACACGCCTGTAGCCAGGTTGCACCGCCGCTGCGTGAAGCCCGTGGTATTCGTCATCGAGCTGGGCCAGGTTCGCCATGGGATCATGCCTCGTCACCGGACGGAAGGGCGATCTCCTGTTGCCGTCGCAACTCCTGGACCAGGGTGGCGTCATCATCGGCACACACCGTCTGTGCCATCCCGGCATTCATCTGCACGTTGGTCAGGGGGACTCCGCGCCGTGTGGCGTACCAGGATCCGGGGCCGTTATCGGCCGTACTGCACCAGATCACCCAGCTCGGGTATTGGGCTGCGAGTTCATGAAGTGTCACGGGCCTGCCTTGCTTAAGACGGGTCAACGCTTCTACGAATGTAGCTACATACGAACGTACCTGCAATGGGAAGCACGTACAATGCTACGTAGCTTCGAAGCCATGGCCATAGATCCCAGCGCCGACCGCCCGGTCTACAAGCAACTCGCGGACCTGATCCGGGCGCGCATCGAACAGGGAGAGCTTCGCCCTGGGCAGAGGCTTCCTGCCGAGAGCGACTATGTGGCCGAGTTCGGCATCTCCCGTGACTCTGTCCGTCGCGCTATGGCCGTGCTCAGGGGAGAAGGGCTCATCGTCACCCAACTCCGAGGTTCACGCGTCCGAGACGCAGGCGAGGCGGTCACCGTCCCCATCGCTCACGGGACGAGTTTGATGGCACGCATGCCAACCGAACCCGAGCGCAAGGAACTCGGCATGGCTGAAGGCATCCCGATACTGGTCATCACATCCCCAGACGGAGAAACCCGCCTGCTACCCGCAGACCAGACCATCATCGAAGTCAGTGACCAGGCGTAGACAGCTGTCGGTCGGCTGGTGCTGGACGTTCTCGTCAACGAGCCAGCGGTTAGGGGTCCACTGCCTCCCCGTAGGTCCCTAGGGGAAGGAGTGGGTGCTTGGGCCTATCGTTGCCCCGTGGACTTCAAGCCGGATGAGCTCCGCTGGCAAGCCGTGGCGGACGAGATCCGGCGCAGGATCGCAGCAGGCGTATACCAACCGGGCATGCCTGTCCCCGGCGAGCCGCGACTGGCCGTCGAGCTGGGTGTCTCCTGAGGTTCCCCCTGGCCTCTGCCGGCGGTGGCCAGGAGGTAGGTCAAGGCGAGGACGGCCAGAGCGGTGGCGGCGGCGTACATGGTTGTGGCGCCGGAGGAGACAGTCAGTCCGCCGAAGAGGGTTCCGGTGCCGATGCCGACGTAGATGGCGGAGGAGTTCAGGGCCACGACCAGCGGAGCCTCCTGGGGGGCGGCGGCGATCAGCCGGTGCTGCTGCGGGGGTGTCTGGCACCAGCTGCCCGCGCCCCAGGCCATGGCGAGCAGGCCGACCATGACCGGGGAGGTGGTGTGGGTGGCGGCCATCGTGCCGAGAAGGCCCAGGCCCGTGGCCATCGTCAGGTAGCCGGTGGTCAGGACGCGGACGCTGCCCCAGCGGTCGGTGGTGTATCCGGCGGCGAGGTTGCCTGCGACGGCGCCCACCCCGTACAGGGCCAGGACCCAGACGGTGGCCGAGGGAGTGATCCCGACGGCCGACAAGGTGGGGACGCTATAGGCGTACACCGTGTAGGCGGCTGTCATGCCGAGTACGGTCAGCGGCAGGATGGCGCGGACGGCGGGGTTGCCCAGGACGGCCAGGCGGGTGCGCAGCGGGACCGGCGGGTTGGCGGGCAGGGCGGGTAGCAGGAGGGCCACGCCGATCGCGGTGATCAGGCAGAGGCCGGCGACCAGCGTGAGGGCGGAGCGCCAGCCCAGCCAGTGGCCCGCCAGGTCGCCGAGTGGCACGCCGAATGCGGTGGCGATGGTCAGCCCGCCGATGACCACGGCCAGTGCTCGGGCTCGTCGTTCCGGGCGTACGAGGGCGGCGGCTACGGCGCCCGCGTTCGGGGTGAAGGCGGCAGCTCCTGCGGCGGCGGCGATCCGGGAGGCCATCAGCAGGGCGAAGCTAGGAGCCAGAGCGGAGCCTAGGTTCGCCAAGCCCAGGACGAGCAGGGCGGTGACCAAGAGCGCGCGGCGTGGGGCTCGGGCGGTCGCGGTGGCTAGGAGCGGGGACAGTAAGGCGTAGGCCGCGGCGAAGACCGTGACAGCCTGCCCGGCCGTGGCGGTGGATATGTCGAGGTCCGCGGCGGTGCTGGGCAGGAAGCCTGCCATGACGAAGGCGTCGGTGCCCACGGAGAAGGTGCCCATGGCCAGGACCAGGACCGGGCCCAGCCCGCCCCGCCGGGATGGGCGCCAGTGAGCCATTATCGAGACATTCGACATCCCGATTCTCCTTCGTAAGAGAGCCTGGCCGATCGGCCAGGCCGTGTCGTCAGTCGTAAGAGAGCCCGGCCGATTGACCGGGCCGTGCCATCAGCTGCCGAGTCGCTGGTGGAAGCGTTGTACTCGGCGAGGGGCGCCGGCAGGGCTGGCGGCGATGAGGTCCGCGAGCGTCTGAGCGGCCAGCTCGCGCCGCCAGGCCAGCTCGGCTCGGCGCATCGCGGTGGCGATGCCGCATGGACGTTCGAACTCCCGGGCCGGGGTCTCCGCGCCGGCTCCGCGCTGCCGGATCTCGGTGCAGCGGAACGCCTCGGCCGAGCCTTCGATCGCGCTCACGACGTCCATGAGCGTGATGCGCTCGGGCGTACGGGCCAGGCGGTAGCCGCCGCGCGCGCCCGGGGTGGACGCCAGGATGCCCGCCCGGACCAGCGGCTGTAGCCGCTTCTTGAGGTAGGCGGGCGGGAGTTCGAAGATCTCCGCCAGCTGGGCCGTGGCCACGGGAGCCTGTTCTTCCAGCCATGCCAGTGCCAGACAGCAGTGCAGGCCCCACTCGACGCCCTCGCCCATGAACATATCAGGGATATTACATGTCCCGATTCGCCGGCCTCGTCGCGGATGCGGGCGCATGTCCCGGAACGGGTCCGGGGCGCGATCAATTAACCGGCGAAGGGCGATATGGGGCGGTTTCGCGGCGACAGGGGACGATCGGTCAGCTGATCCAGCGCGCCGGCTGTCCGGTCAGGCGGGAGATGGTGTCGAAGTCGGCGTCCGCGTGCAGCACGGTGAGCTTGTGGTGCCGGGCCGTTACCGCCATGAGCAGATCGACCGGCGAGGCGCATTGGTGCCAGCCCTTGTCGGCGAGCTCGCGCTGCAACTCGCCGGTCTCGGTCCAGGCGGAGTCGGGGATGGCGTAGTACGGGAAGGTTTCCCGGAGGAGGTCGCCGGCCTCGTAGAAGGCGGGTCGGCCGCCGACGGTGCGAAGATACTCCTGTCTGACCGGCTCGCAGATGCCGACGAGCCCGGCGCAGACGGTCTGGTCCCATTCCGTCCCGGCCTGGCCTCGGTAGAAGCGGACCAAGGCGCTGGTGTCGATGAGATAGAGCTCCGTCACGCCACGTCCGGTTGTGCGCTGTCGCTCTTGTCGATGGCGGAGAAGTCGATCTCTCCCTGGGCCACCATCTCACGCATGCGCGCCACAGCCGCCGCCCGTCTGCGTCTATCGACGATCTCTCGCAGGGCGGCGTTGACCGTGTCTTTCTTGGAGGAGGTGCCGAGCAGCTTCGCGGCCTCGGCCAAGGCTTCGTCGTCGAGGTCGATCAGGGTCTTGGTCATGACGTCACCTCGCTGTATATACGAATCAGAATTAGTATATCAGCGGCAGGTCGACAGAATCGGGTACTGGACGTGCTGGGCTACCGATACCTGTTGACGGACGCCGCGACGAGCTTGGCCGCCCGATCCGCAGTGGCGTGACCAGGTTGCCGGGCAGAGACGTCGATGACCACCGAGACGTTCAACAGGCGGAAGGCGGTGTGGGTTTGGTAGGGCGCGAACCCCCAGGTGCGCCGTTGGGAATAGCTGTACGCCTCGTCGCCGACCTTCGGCCCTTTGCGGAGCTTGGTCCCCGGGTTGCGCTTCGGTTCGTCCTTCATGTACTTGACCAGGCCCTCGTAGTAGAGACCGGCTGCCGAGGCATTGGGCAGACGGAACGCCATGACGCGCAGGCCGGTGCCGTCCGCCGCGGACCAGCCGCAGGAAGAGTCGAGCACGTACTGGCGCTTCATCGGCGTGCCGAACAGCGAGCGCGTCTGGGCGTTGGTCAGCAGGTCGCAGGCCTCGAAGTCGCGGGTGATCAGCGGCGTGGCCGTCGCCGACGGCGACGGGCTGAACCTCGGTGCCGCGGAGTAGGTGGTCCGGGGTGTGAGCGCGTAGCCGAGTAGGCGGACGATGTTCGGAAACAGGATCGGCACGACCACGACCCCCGCCGCCACGGTCAGCACCACCGCCAGCGCGGCTCCCACGAGGACCTGGGGCCGGACGCGTCGAGGCGGACGCTGGGGCGAGCGGCCCGGCATGGTCCGTTCTTGTTTCGGAGCCGGGCCCGTCGCGGAATCTCCGCGTGAGATGGCCTCCAGCCACCCGGCCACCTCGTCCGGGGGACAGCGGCGTTCCGGGTCCTTGTCCAAGATCGCGGCCAGCACGGGGGCGAGCGGGCCGGCCAGGCGGAAGGGGGCAGGCTCCTGCATCAGCACCGCGGCCAGCACCGCGGCCTCGTTCGGGCGGGCGAACGGCGGGCCGCCCTCCACCGCCGTGAACAGGGTGGCGCCGAGCGACCACAGGTCGGCGAGCGGGCCGTCGGCCTCACCCCGCAGACGCTCCGGGGCGATGTAGCCCGGCGAGCCGCTCAGCATCCCCGTCTGCGTGAGCCCGGTGTCTCCGGCGACGGTCGCGATGCCGAAGTCGGTCAGCAGCACTCGTCCGTCGTCGGTGAGCATGACGTTGGCGGGTTTGACGTCTCGGTGCAGGATGCCCGACGCGTGCGCCGCCGCGAGGGCGTCGAGCATCCGCAGGCCGATTTCGGCGACCCGGTGCGGGGGCAGGGGGCCGTCGTCGCGTACCGCCCGGTCGAGGGAGCGGCCGCGGACCAGCTCCATGACGATCCACGGCCGGTCGTCGTCGAGGACCACATCGTGCACGGTGACGATGGACGGGTGGGAACGCAGCGTCGCCGCGGCGCGCGCCTCACGGAGTGTGCGTTCGGTCAGCTCGGCCCGCGATGCCTCGTCGAGGTCCGGCGGGAGCCGCACCTCCTTGACGGCCACTTCCTGCCGGAGGAGTTCGTCCGTCGCCCGCCAGACCGTGCCCATGCCGCCCTGGCCGAGCTGCGACAGCAGCCGATAGCGACCCGCGAGCAGTCTCACAGTGCTATTGCCGACGTTCTGGACTTTCCGACCATACGTCGTCTCCTGTCGATATCCGGCTCAGCGCGGGCACATTAGATAGTAAAGGGATCGGGTCGCGAGCGTCAGCGAATGGTGATCAGAGCCGGACTGGACGTAACCACGGCCGCCAACCGAGCCGGCAAGCGGCTACCGGGGTACGACGGCCGGGTCACGAATGCCGAGTCACGACGGCCGGGTCACGACGGCCGGATCTGAGGGCCGGGACACGGCGGTGTGCCGCACGTCCTGAGATCACCGCGAGTGATGTCACAGCCCCCGGCCAGGCCTGGTGCGTAAGGCAGGACAAAGTCCGCCAAATGTCCGGTGTATGCCCTGGCTCAAGGATCTTCGGCGGCTGACACTGAGCCTGGCCGAAATGTGCGGCCTCTTCTGTCGAACCGGCAGCTCAACAGGGCCGTTGCAGGCTGCCCCCGATTATCTTTTGGAGACACCGTGTGGCGATGTTTGCGTGCTCCGCTCGTGGGATTGACGGCCGTATGCGCCGGCTTATTACCCGTGGCGGCACCGGCTGACGCGAGTGCGGCGGCGGTTACCGCGAGTTCAACAAATTTCACCGTCAACGATCCGGTGGGCTCCGCGTCCTGGGCGGTCGGTGAGGCGAAGCGGTCCGGCAAGCGGGTCGCGGTGACCGCGGAACAGGCCGAGAGCCGGGACGTCTACGCCAACCCGAACGGATCGTTCACCGCCGAGCTGCGGACCATCCCGGTCCGCGTCAAGCGTGACTCCGGATGGGTGCCGGTCGACACCGCGCTGCGGCGGCGGGCCGACGGCGGGGTGGAGCCGGGCGCGACCACGGTTCCCGTCGTCTTCTCCGGCGGTGGCGATCAGCCTCTCGTACGGCTCGGGCAGGGAAAGGCGCAGGTCGAGCTGCGCTGGCCGGCGCCGTTGCCGAAGCCGGTGCTGAGCCGGGACTCCGCGACCTACCCCGACGTCGTCGCGGGGGTGGATCTGCGTATGACCGCCACCGCACAGGGCTTCACCGAGGTGCTGGTGGTCAAGGACAAGGCCGCGGCGGCGAATCCGAAGCTGGCCGAGCTGACGTTCGGCCTGGCGGCGAAGGGCGTGTCGGTACGCGACGACGGGCACGGGAACATCGGCGCCTACGACGACAAGGGCAAGCAGGTCTTCGGGTCCGGCGCGCCGATGGCGTGGGACTCGACGCCGTCGGCCACCAAGCGGGCTGTGGGCGAGCTTGAGCTGGGCAAGGACACGCTGGTCCTGCGGCCGGACAAGAAGCTGCTGACCGATCCGGCGGCGACGTTCCCGATGTACATCGACCCGGACTTCGCCGCGGGCCAGACGGGGTTCGCCATGGTGCTGTCCGGCCATCCGTCGCAGGCCTATTGGGGCGGTGACGGGGAGAACCTGGCCAAGGTCGGCTACTGCGACTGGCCGGGCTGCAACGGCATCGGGGTGGCCCGTTCGTACTTCCAGTACGACGCGTCGTTCATGGTCGGCAAGCACGTACAGGTGGCGGAGTTCAACGCCTTCGAGAACTACGCCCCCTCGTGCTCGGCCCGGCCGGTCGAGGCGTGGGGGACGAACCCCGTCAGCGCGGGGACGACCTGGAACAACCAGCCCTTCCCCGGCGGCGGCCCGGTCGGCCTGGGGACGGTCAACGTCGCCTACGGCTACAGCGGTGCCTGCCCCGGCAACTGGGTCGGGTTCGACGCGACCGCCGCGGTCAACACGGCGGTGGCGAACAGCAACGGCCTCACGGCGATCATGCTGAAGGCGGCGAACGAGGGCGACGCGTACGGCTGGAAGAAGTTCAACACCAACCCCAGCCTGGTCATCACGTACAACAGCTACCCCAACACGCCGACCGGCCAGACGGTGGAGAACGACGCGTGCGCCGTGCAGCCGAACGAGCCGTACATCAATCCCTACATCGACAACGACCCCAACAAGGGACCGCGCGGGCCGCAGATGTCGGCGGTCGTCTCCGACCCCGACGGCGGCCCTGTGCAGGCCCAGTTCGAGTGGTACACGAGGTTCGGCGCGCGGCTCGGGGTGGCCGCCACGGAGTACAAGGCGTCCGGCTCCACCTTCACCATGGACGTGCCGACAGCGAACGCCGCGGACGGCGCCAATCTGGCCTATCGCGTACGGGGCGCCGACGGCGTCGACTTCGGGCCGTGGGGGCAGTGGTGTGACGTCACCATCGACAGAAAGGGCCCGGACAAGGCGCCGAAGGTCACTTCGACGACCTACCCGGAATGCCCGCCACCGGACTACGACCCCTGCCCCAGAGGCGGCGGCATCGGACGCACCGGCGGATTCACCCTGAGCGCCGACGGCGTCAGTGACGTGAAGGGGTTCGAGTACTCCCTGTACGGCCAGGAGAACACCTTCTCCTCCGTCACCGCCAGTTCGGGCAGCGCGAACATACTGGTCACACCGCCGGAGGACGGCTCATTGGACCTGTACGCCCGCAGCGTCGACCGCGCGGACAACCTGGGGCCGCTGTACCGCTACCACTTCATCGTCGGGCCGGGCACGCCGCCGAGGGGCCACTGGAAGCTCGACGGGTACGTCGAGACCAAGGCCGTCGACGAGTCGCCCGCCCAGCACGACGCGACCCTCTCCGCCGCGGCGCGCTGGCGGACCGGCCGCCATGGTGACGCGCTCTGGCTGGACGGCGGCACCGCGTACGGGGAGACCACGGGCGGCGCCACCGTGGATACGACGAAGACGTTCAGCGTCTCGGCCTGGGTGAAGCTGGACCGGCTCGACACCGTCTACCGGACGGCGGTCAGCCAGGACGGCACCCGGATCAGCGGGTTCTTCCTGCAGTACAACCCGAACACCAAGAAGTGGAACTTCATGATGCCGGCCTCCGACGCCGACGCCGCCGCGCGTCACGTCGCCGAATCGGCGGGCCCGGCGGTCGCCGGCCGGTGGACCCATCTGGTCGGCGAGTACGACGCCGCCGCCAAGGCGATCAAGCTCTATGTGGACGGCGTCGCCGGCGCGCCCGCCGCTCACACCACACCATGGAGCGCGAGCGGGACGGTGCAGCTGGGCCGGGCCCGATACGCCGCCGGGCCGGTCGACTACTGGCCGGGCTCGCTGGACGAGGTGCGCATCTACGACCGGACCCTGGCCACCGAGGAGATCCACGATCTGGCCGGCAGCCCGGCGGCCGAGGAGTTGTTCCTGCCGCTCGACGACGGGACCGGCACGACGGCGCAGGAGGTGTCCGGCAGCTACCGGGTCGGCGCCCTGGGCAGCGCCGCCTCCTGGACCACCGGCAAGGTGGGGGACGGGGCGGTGCGGTTCGGCGGCGGCACCGAGACGCTGGCGACCAGCGTGCCGGTGCTCCGTACCGATGCCGGCTTCACCGTCACCGCGTGGGCCAGGCTGGACGCGGCCGACGATCAGTGGCGGACGGTCCTCAGCCAGGACGCCGGCCAGGGGAGCGGCTTCCAGCTGCGCTATCGCGGTGACACCCACAAGTGGTCGTTCGCGCTGCCGCAGTCGGCGACCGACACCCAGCTGACTGCCCTCAGCGCCGATTCGGGTGAGAGCGCGCAGGCCGGGGCGTGGACGCATCTGGCCGGGGTCTATGACCCGGCGGCTCAGGAGATCCAGCTCTATGTCGACGGCGCGAAGGTGGCCTGGAAGAAGGCCACGGCGACGGTGAACGCCACCGGTGCGTTCCAGATCGGCCGGGGCCGGCAGAACAGCGCGGCGGCGACACCGTTCGCCGGAGACGTCGACGACGTGCACGCGTGGACCGGCGTCCGTACCGCCGACCAGATCAAGGCGGACAAGGACAAGCCCGTCACCAAGCGACGCAGCCTCTACGGGAGCCAGATCGCCCGATACGTCAACCTCGCCGGGCCGCACATCGTGACGGACGGGCCGGTGCCGGCGGGTTCGCACTTCGAGTTCTCCCTCGGCCAGCCGGCCGGGGCGGACGAGCCCAACACTCGCGTGATCTATTCGTGCCGTAGCGGGACGGCGGACTACTTCCTCGCCCCTGACAACTGCGGCACCTACACCAACCTCGGCAGCGTCGGCCGCTTCTACATCACGCCGCCCGCCGGTGTGCCCACGCGCCTGGTCTACCGGTGCCAGGTTCCCGGCGTGGGACATTTCGCCTCCACGGATCCGGGGTGTGAGGGCCAGACGACGGAGCTGCCGGCGCTCGGCTACACGCGCGCCTACACCCACCTGATCAGGCACAACACGACGGGCTACCCGTACGACCACGCCAGCGACACCGCCCGGCTCCCGGCGAACTACCGTCCGGAGGGCAACATGGGGACCCTGTCGATGACCCAGCTGCCCGGCACCACGGCGTTGATGAGCTGCCAGGACGGCACCGACACCTTCACCTCCGCCGACGCCGCATGCGAGGGCAAGACGGTCGTGCGCAGGCTCGGCTTCATCTGGACCAGCGCGCCGCAGTCCGTGCCCGGGGCGCCGAACGCCGTCGGCGTCGAGCTGTTCCGCTGCCGGGCGAGCTGGGGCGACCTGTTCGACTCGCGTGATCCCAAGTGCGAGGGACAGACGCAGGACCGCTCCCTCGGTTTCGCCGTCACTGGACTCTGACCCGGAAAGGGATCTCGACTGATGCGCCGTAACCGATGGCGGCTGTGGCCGATCACGGCCTTGGCCTGCTTGTTCGTCGTGCTCATGGCGAGCACTCCGGCCGGGGCGACACCGGCCCAGGTCGTGGATGTCATGGCCCTCCAAGGGCCGGTCAAGCCGAGCGAGCCGGACAAGGTCGAGTCCGTGCCCGGCGCGGACTTCGTGCCGCCGGCCGCCCGGCCCGACCCGGAGGCGGCGCCCGCCCGCCGCTCCGCCGCCAAGGCGGACTGGCCGGAGACGGGGGCGGCCGAGGTCACGCTGTCACCGGTGGCGGGTCGTGCCGCGGCGGCCAGGACGAGGGCCGGGTCGTTGCCCGTGTGGGTGGCGGCCACGGGCCGGCCGGGGCCGGAGCGGGTGAAGGTCGAGGTGCGGGACCGGGCCACCGCCGAGCGGGCGGGCGTGGCCGGGTTGCTGGTCTCGGTACGGCGCACGGATGGCAAGGCCGAGCGTGGGCCGGTGACGGTCACGGTCGACTATTCGGCCTTCAAGGACGCGTACGGCGCTGACTGGGCGTCCCGCCTGCGGCTCGCCCCAGCCTCGGGCGACCAGACGCCGGTCACCGCCGTACGCAACGACCTCAAGGCCGCGACGGTGTCGGCCGAGGTGTCGGTCGGCGACGCGGGCGGCACATTGGCGCTGACCGCGGCGCCGAACGGGCCGAAGGGCGACTACAAGGCCACCTCGCTGGCTCCGTCGAGTCAGTGGCAGGTCTCGACCCAGAGCGGCGACTTCGCCTGGTCGTACCCGATGCGGACGCCACCGGTGCCCGGGGAGCTCGACCCGCCCCTGGCGCTCTCCTACTCCTCCGGCGCGGTGGACGGGCACACCGTGGCGACCAACAACCAGCCGTCGTGGGTGGGTGAGGGCTGGAACCTGGCGCCCGGGTTCATCGAGCGGTCGTACAAGAGCTGCGCGGAGGACCTCGGCGGGAACAACGGCCAGACCAAGACCGGCGACCTGTGCTGGGAGACCGAGAACGCCACTTTGTCTTTCGGCGAGCAGTCCGGGCCGCTGGTCTACCAGAACGGCGTGTGGCGGCCGGAGGACGACGACGGCACCCGGGTCGAGCACCTGTTCCGTGACGATCCCCAGGCCAACGGCGACGACAACGGCGAGTACTGGAAGGTCACCACCAGCGACGGCACGCAGTACTTCTTCGGCCTGAACCGGTTGCCCGGCTGGGCGACGGGACGCGAGGTCACGCAGTCGGCCTGGACGGCGCCGGTGTACGGCAACGACACCGACGAGCCGTGCAAGGCGACCACGTTCGCCGCCTCGGCGTGCCAGCAGGCCTACCGCTGGAACCTCGACTACGTCGTGGACGCGCACGGCAACTCGATGAGCTACTTCTACAACCAGGAGAGCAACCGGTACGCCCAGAACAACGGCGCGAGCACGGGCACCTACACCCGTGGCGGCACCCTGGCGCGCATCGACTACGGCACCCGCGCCGGCCAGGAGTACTCCGGCCCGGCGCCGGCCCGGGTGGTGTTCGACTCCGCCGACCGCTGCGTGCCCGACCAGAGCTGCGCCACCCACACCACCGCCGTCTGGCCGGACGTGCCGTGGGACACCGACTGCGCGTCGATCGCCTGCGCGGACAGGTACGCGCCGACGTTCTGGTCCACCAAGCGCCTGGCGAAGGTGACCACCCAGGTGTCGACCGGCGGCGGGAACTACCGCGGCGTGGACCAGTGGGAATTCGCCTACACCTATCCGCCGGCCAACGACGGCACCGGCGACAAGGCGCTGTGGCTGAACAGCGTCACCCAGACCGGACTGGCCGGAACCCCGATCAAGTTGGACGCGGTGACCTTCGACGGCACGATGATGGCCAACCGGGTCAACTTCGTCGCGGACGGCCTGCCCGCCCTGAACAAACCCCGGATCACCAGCATCGTCTCCGAGTCGGGCGGCGCGATCAACGTGAGCTACGCGCGGCCCGACTGCGCCCCCGGCGCCCTGCCGGCGGCGGCGGAGACCAACACCAAGCGCTGCTTCCCGCAGCGGTGGACGATGCCGCCCGCGACCACGCCGGTCAACGACTGGTTCCAGAAGTACGTGGTGAGCAAGGTCGTCCAGGACGATCTGGTGACCGACACCAAGGACATGGTGACCAGCTACGACTACGACACCGTCAAGGGCGGCGCCTGGGCGTACAACGACAACCCGCTGGTGGCCGAGAGCCAACGCACCTGGTCGGACTGGCGCGGGTTCGAGAAGGTCACGGTCCGCAAGGGCGATCCGGCCAACGACGAGAACAAACCCGAGTCCAAGACCCAGTACCTGTACTTCCGGGGTATGAACGGCGACCGGCTCAACACCGCCGGCGGCGCCAAGCAGGCCAACGTCACCGACTCCGCGGGCGTGGCGCTGGCCGACGCCGAGCCGCTGAAGGGCTTCCTGCGCGAGCAGATCACCTACGACGGCACCAACGAGGTCACCGGCGCGATCAACGACCCATGGACCCGGCTCACCGCCACCCAGGGCAGCCTCCAGGCGAACCAGGTGGAGACCGCCCGGACGGAGACTCGCGAACGGTACACCACCGGCACCTACCGGGTGACCCGCGTGGAGACCACCTACGACGAGTACGGCAACCCCACCAAGGTCAACGACCTCGGCGACGTCGCCGTGACCAGCGATGATCAGTGCACCACCACCACGTACGCGCAGAATGTCGCCCTGATGCTGGTGGAACTGCCGAGCAGGACCACGACCGTCGGCGTGGCCTGCGGCAGCGACCCGTCCTACCCGGCCGACGCCATCTCCGACACGCGGCTGTCGTACGACGGGCAGGAGTTCGGCACGGCGCCGCTGCGGGGAGACGTGACCAGGACGGAGGAGGCCAAGTCCTACAACGGATCCACGCCCGCCTACCGGGTGAGCGATACCTCCGCGTTCGACTCCTACGGCCGGGTCAAGGAGGCGCGTGACGCGCTGCTCCGGCTGACCACCACGTCGTACACCGAGGTCAACGGGCTGACCACCGAGACCAAGGTGACCAACCCGCTCGGCCACACGGTGACCACCACCCTCGACCCGGCGTGGGGGAGCACCGTCCAGGAGAAGGACGCCAACCAGCGGACCACCTCGCTGACCTACGACGCCCTCGGCCGGCTGGTGAAGGTGTACCAGCCGGGCCGTACCGAGGCGGCCGGGGACACCCCGAACACGCGCTATGAGTACGGCCTGCGCCGGAGCGGCGGGCCGAACTGGGTGCTCACCAGCACGCTGGGCCCCAACGGCAACCGCATCGTGACGTACGCGCTGTATGACGGCTTCCTACGCTCCCGGCAGACCCAGGCCGCCAGCCCCGGCGGGGGCCGGATCCTGACCGACACCTTGTACGACTCGCGCGGTCTCGTCAGCGTGAAACGGGCCGCCTACCACCACGCCGACGCCCCTGGGACGACGCTGTACCAGCCGGAGGGCGGCAACGTGCCGAACGCGCTGGTCACCACCTACGACGGCGCGGAACGCAAGCGGGCCGAGATCACCATGACGCTCAAGCCCGATGGCACCATGGGCGAGCGATGGCGCACGGAGACGTCGTACAGCGCCAACTGGGTCAGCGTCATCCCGCCCGAGGGCGGGACCGTGACCACCACGTACACCGACGCCCGTGACCAGGTCTACGCGCTGGTGCAGTGGCAGGGCAGGACCCTGAGCGGCCCGAACGACGTGACCCGCTACGCCTACACCAAGGCCGGCGACCTGGCCAAGGTCACCGATCCGGCGGGCAACGTGTGGCGCTACACCTACGACGTGCTCGGCCGCAAGACCAAGGCGGAGGACCCGGACAAGGGCCCCTCGACCATGACCTACGACGACGCCGACCAGCTGCTGACCACCACCGACGCGCGCGGCAAGACCGTCGTGTCGGTGTACGACGACCTCGGCCGCGCCGCGGAGACCCGGCTGACCTCGGCGACCGGGACGCTGCTGACCAAGACCGTCTACGACACGCTGGCCAAGGGCGCCTTGACCTCCTCGACCCGGTACGTCAACGGGCAGGGCTATGTGAACGCCGTCACCGGCTACGACGCGGCCGGACGCCCGGAAGCGACGTCGGTGACCATCCCGGCGGCGGAGAACCAGCTCGCCGGCACCTACACCACGACGCTGACGTACGCGGCCGACGGCAGCCCGGCCACCAAGACCCTCCCCAAACTGGGCGATCTCGCGCAGGAGACGCTGACCTACGGCTACGACGATCTCGGCCGGCCGGACACGGTGGCCGGCGACCTGACCTACGTCACGGACACCGAGTACAACGAACTGGCCGAGATCGCCCAGCGTGAGCTCGGCCCGGCCGGGCAACGGCTGTGGAGCACCACCTACTACGAGGAGGGCACCCGCCGGGTCACCGAGACCCTCACCGAACGCGAGAAGGCCAACGGCGTCATGGTGAACGACCTCACCTACGGCTACGACCCGATGGGCAACGTCAAGCGCATCACCGATCGCACCGTGGGCGCGGCGAAGGACAGCCAGTGCTTCACGGTGGACTACCTGCGCCGCGTCACCGAAGCCTGGGCCCAGGGCACCGACACCTGCGCGGCCACCCCGTCGGCGTCCGTGATCGGCGGCCCCGCGCCCTACTGGCAGCAGTACGGCTACGACCAGACCGGCAACCGGCGCACTATGACCGCGAAGGGTCTCGGCGGCGCCGCGGACGTGGCGACGACCTACTCCTATCCGACCGCCGGCGACGGCGTGGTCAGGCCCCACGCGGTCACCGCCACGACCACCGGCTCGACGAACGCGACGTACGCCTACGACGCGGCCGGCAACACGATCACGCGGCCGGCATCCGGCGGCGCACAGACCCTGGCCTGGGACGACGAGGGCCTCCTGGCGTCGATCACGGCCGGCGGCAAGACCACCTCCTACCTGTACGCCGCGGACGGAGACCAGTTGATCCGCCGCGACCCCGGCTCGGTGACGCTGTTCCTCGGCGACGGCGAGCTCCGGCTCAACACCGCCACCGGCTCCACCACCGGAACCCGCTACTACGACGGCCTGGGCACCCGCACCGGTGACGGTTTCACCTGGACGGTCGCCGACCACCACGGCACCTCCCAGACCGCCATCAACTCCACCACTCTGGCCGCCACCTCCCGGCGCCTGGACCTGTTCGGCGCTCCGCGCGGCGCGGCCACCACCTGGCCCGCCGGAGACCGCGGCTTCGTCGGCGGCACGATCAACCCGGACACCGGCCTGACCCGTCTGGGCGCCCGCGAATACGACCCGGCGATGGGCAGGTTCCTGTCGGTCGACCCGGTCATCGACCCACTCGATCCGCAACAGATGAACGCCTACGCCTACAGCAACAACAACCCGGCCACGATGAGCGACCCCGACGGGCTCAGGTACCTGGAGGGCGACAATCCGCCCGTGAGCCACAAGCCCACCCCGGCGAAGAAGCCGAAGAAGCCGATCAAGAAGCTGAAGAGGCCGGTGAAGAAGCCGGTGCGGATGCCGCTGAAGAAGAAGAAGCCGAAGTCGATCGCCCACCTGAAGGACTTCGGCGGCAGCTGCGTGGCGGACCGGCTCTACTGCGAGAGCCTGCCGGCGCTGCTGGCCGCGCGGAGCCGTGCCGCACAGCACGACTGGAACGGCGCGGGCGGCCCACGCGGACATGTGGGCGGCGCGCCCACCGGAACGACCACCACGTATTCCGACAAGGGGAGCACGAAGACCGTGGTCACCAAGGTCGATGGCATGACGACCAAGGAGAGCAAGTACATCAAGCTCGGTTTCGGGGACAACCCCTGGATTCTCGACTACGAGGCCGATTACCTCAACCACAGCATTAAGAATCCGGGCGGTGTCAGCACCACTACTTACATGGATATAGCGATGAGGGCCCCCAAGGACTACAGCTGGGAGAACATCAAAAAGGGCCTGAACTGCTGGGCCGCGGTGGTCGGAGGCACTGCGGGCACCGTGGCATCGGGTCCTGCCGCCGTGCTGGTCGGTCCCGTCGCGGCAGCGACAGTCGCGACCACTTGTTACTGAACGATCCCTGGCTGAAATCACCGATCCACTGGGACGAGACACGAGTGATTAATCCACGGAAGGGACTGATTGTCCAAGGGAGGGAAGGGAGGAAGTAGGAGCAGGTCACACACGCTCTGTCACGAGATGGGATGGGACGGTTATGGCAGATCACACCTTTCGTGATCGCCGGGACGCCGGACGGGCACTGAGCGGTCTACTGACTCAATACCGCGATCGTGACGACGTGATCGTGCTCGGGCTGCCGCGCGGCGGCGTACCTGTGGCCTACGAGGTGGCCGCCGCGCTGGAGGCCCCGCTGGAGGTGTTCCTCGTGCGCAAGCTCGGCGTGCCGGGGCACGAGGAGCTCGCGATGGGGGCGATCGCCAGCGGCGGGGTGATCGTGCTCAATGAGGAGGTCGTCCGCGGGTTCGGCATCGAGCCGTCGGTCGTGCGGCGAGCGGCCGAGCGGGAGGGCCGCGAGCTGGTACGGCGGGAGCTGGCCTATCGCGAGGGGCGGCCGATGCCGGAGCTGGGCGGCCGTACCGTCATGCTGGTCGACGACGGCCTGGCCACCGGGTCGAGCATGCGGGCGGCCCTGCTCGCGGTGCGGCGGCTGCGGCCGGAGCGCATCGTGGTGGCGGTGCCGGCCGCGCCCAGCTCGACCTGCGAGGAGCTGCGGCTGGAGGTGGACGAGGTCGTGTGCGCCACGACGCCGTCCCCGTTCTTCGCCGTCGGGCAGGCGTACTGGGACTTCGACCAGGTCACCGACGAAGAGGTACGGGAGCTGCTGCGGGCGGCGGCACGACCCGGGAACGCGAACAGTACGCGCACGGGCGGCGGGCGGTCCGAAGCGGCGATCATCCGCATGGCCGCCGCGGTCGTCGAGAACGGCGTCCCCCCGGACGAGACCCTGTTCGGGCTGGTCGGGGATGCCCGGCTGGTGCTGATCGGGGAGGCTACGCATGGCACCGCCGAGTTCTACGCCGCACGGGCGGAGATGACCAGGAAGCTCATCGAACAACACGGCTTCCACGGCGTGGCGGTCGAGGCCGACTGGCCGGACGCCTACCGGGTGAACCGCTACGTGCGCGATCGCGGCGAGGACGAGACGGTGGAGGAGGCGCTGCGTGGTTTCGAGCGCTTCCCGACCTGGATGTGGCGGAACACGGCCGTTGTGGACTTCGTCGGCTGGCTGCGCGATCACAACGACCGGGTCGGCGACGAGGCGCGCAAGGCCGGTTTCTACGGGCTGGACCTGTACAGCCTGTACCGGTCCATGCAGGATGTCATCGACTACCTCGATCGGGTCTCCCCTGAGGCCGCGGCGCGGGCCCGCGAGCGGTACGCGTGCTTCGACCACGCCGACGGCGACGCCCAGTCGTACGGGCTGGCGGCGGCCTTCGGCGCGGGGGAGTCGTGCGAGGAAGAGGTGGTCGCACAGCTCGCCGACCTGCAGCGGCACGCGTACGAGTACGCCAGGAGAGACGGCCTGCTGGCCGAGGACGAGCTGTTTCACGCCCAGCGCAACGCCGTGAGCGTGCGCTCGGCCGAACGCTACTACCGCTCGATGGTCACCGGCCGCATCTCCTCCTGGAACCTGCGCGACGAGCACATGGCCGACGCCCTGGACGCCCTGTCCGACCATCTCGGCCAGGTCCGTGGTGAGCCCGCCAAGCTGGTGGTGTGGGCGCACAACTCCCACCTGGGCGACGCGCGGGCGACCGAGATGGGCGCCCGGGGCGAGCTCAACGTCGGCCGGCTGGTCCGCGAGCGCCACCCCGGCGAGTGCCGCCTGATCGGCTTCACCACCTATTCGGGTACGGTCACCGCCGCCGACGACTGGGGCGGCCCGGCCGAGCGCAAGACGGTCCGGCCGGCGCTGCCGGGCAGCGTGGAGGAGCTGCTGCACCAGGCGAGCAGCGGGGAGTTCCTGCTCTGGTTCGACGTGGCCAGGCCCGCCGCCGACGTGCTGCGGACGGCGCGCCTGCAGCGGGCCATCGGGGTGATCTACCGGCCGCAGACCGAGCGGCAGAGCCACTACTTCCAGGCCCGGGTGGCCGACGAGTTCGACGCGTTGATCCATATCGACGACACCCGCGCGCTGGAACCGCTTGAGCGGACCGCCGTCTGGGAGCGGGGCGAGGCGCCCGAGACGTACCCGTTCGCGGTCTAGCTTCGGGGAGGAGACCTTCGGGGGATAGGACCTTTCGGGAGAGGACCTTTCGGGGAGGGGACATGAACATCGCGGAAGCCGGCGTACGGATCCCGATCGGTGACGTGGCCCTGGACGCCGACGTCGCCGTGCCCGCCGAGCCGCGCGGAGCGGTGCTGTTCGCGCACGGCAGCGGCAGCGGGCGCCACAGCCCGCGCAACCGCTACGTCGCGGGGCGGCTCCAGGCCGTCGGCCTGGTCACCGTACTGGCGGACCTGCTGACCACGGCGGAGGAACGGCGTGACGCCTTGACCGGCGAGCTCAGGTTCGACATCGGCCTGCTCGCCGACCGCGTGGCCGCGCTGACCGACTGGGCCAGCACCGACGCCAGGACCGCGGACCTCGGCATCGGCCTGTTCGGCGCCAGCACCGGCGCCGCGGCGGCCCTGGTCGCCGCGGCGGAGCGGCCCGACGCGGTGCGGACCGTCGTCTCCCGAGGCGGGCGGCCCGATCTGGCGGACGACGTCCTCACCCGGGTACGCCAATCCACCCTGCTCATCGTCGGCGGCGAGGATCCGGCGGTCATCGACCTCAACCTCCGGGCGATGCGGCGGATGCCCGGCGAGGTCCGCCTGGAGATCGTGCCGGGCGCGTCCCACCTGTTCGCCGAGCCCGGCACGCTCGAGCAGGTGGCCCGCCTGGCCACGGACTGGTTCGTCACCCGCCTCTGAAGTGTCAGCAGATCGTTTCGACGATCGGTGAAGCGTGGTTCCGGCGGGTCCATGGCGCACTAGCGTCTATTCGCAGTACAGGCGTACGCGTGTAAAGGACAGGCCCATGGGGGAGCGGCTGGAAATCCATCGGCACGTGGTCGATGGCGGGGTGGCACGCTGGACGGACGCGGCCGTCCAGCTGCGGGACAAGCTGGCCGAGGCCAGGGGCAGGATCGAGAGCCTGCACGCCGCCGCGCCGTGGGGGCACGACTCGGCCGGCCGGGAGTTCGAGCAGGCGTACCTGGCCGACGACGGCCCCAACGCCATGCTCCGGGCGGGTGCCGAGTCGGCGGACTTCGCGGTGGCGGCCGGTCCTGCGGTGACGGAGAACGTGGCCAACTCGGCGGGGGCCGACTCCGACCTGGTGGCGCCCAGACGCGTGATGCCGTCCTGATCATGCGTGGGGAAGGGAAGGCGTGACCCGAAACGTCAGCACCCCGGTCACCAGCCCCCTGGCCGGGCAGGACGACACGATCGGCAGCGGCGGTTATGCCACGGACATCACGCCCGCGTGGGGGACGAGCCTGCCCGCGTGGTGCGACGCGCTGATCGCGCTGCTGTCCTCGGGACAGATGTGGCCGGAGGCCAGCGAGTCCGGCGAGGCGGCGCTGGCTGTCGCCTTCGAGGACTGGAGCCAGGCGGCGCTGGAGTTCGCGGCGGCCGGGGGCGCGGCGCGTGACCTGATCATGCAGGGGTACTTCGGTTCGGCGGCCGAGGAGTTCAAGAGGCAGGCCGACCAGCTGCTCGCGGCGGGGAAGGGCATCCCGGCCCTCGCCGCGCTGGCGCACGCGTACGCCCTTCAGCACGACAGTTACGCGCGCGAGACGCAGTACGCCAAGTTACTGATCAACGCCGGATTCTGGATCACAGTCTCGTCCATCGCCATCTCCGCGTTCGCGACGGCGGCCAGCGCGGGCGCGTTGACACCGCTGATCGGCAAGTTCGCCGGACGGCTGCGGACGTTCATGGACAAGGTGTTCACCTGGCTGGAACGGGTGGCGAAGGGCAGGTACGCCGGGTCGGCCGCCATCAAGCAGGCGCCGAAGCTGGCCGCGCTGGGCGGACGGCAGGCCGGCAAGGGGCTGCTGGCCAGGGCGGCGGCCAGCCACATGCTCAGGGAGATTCCCGAGGAGATCGGTGAAGGCTTCCTGATGGACTATGTCGCCCAGAAGGAACAGATGGATCGGGGCACCCGTACCCAGTGGGACGGGCAGAAGACCGCCTCCACGATCCTGGGCGACGCCTCGGGCGCGGTGCTCGCGTCGAAGGTGGCCGGGCCGGTGGCCGGGTTCGTCGGGCGGATGCCCGGGATCAGGTCGCTCAACGCCGCCGCCGGCAATGCTCCCGGAGCGCTCAACGCCGTCATGCGCTTTCCCGGCAGGGCGCTGCAGACCGGCCTCACGAACGCGGTGATCTCGACGCCGGCCGGCCTGGTCTCCAACGGCATCGTGTACGGCAAGTGGGACATGCCGACCGCGGAATCGCTGCTCGGCGGCGTCGTGGCGGGCGTGGGGCGGACGAACACGATCAGCCCGTTCAGCGTCGACGTCATGAGCGCGATCATTCACCCGCGCCAGGCCCTCGACACGGCCACCACCGCCGCTCTGGCCAGCGACACGGCCCGCGCCACCGCGCCGCCGCCCACCTCCGCACCGCCCACCTCCGCGCCGCCCGCCTCGGCGCAGCCGGACACACCGGCTGGTCCTGGCGGGCCGGTCGAGGCCAGGGGCTTCCCGGGACAGGATGTGGCCACCCCTCGGGAACGTGCGGAGGTTCCCCGAGGCGTACCGGACACCAAGGTGCCGACGTCCAGACCGGAACCGGCCGGTAGCACGAGGACGTCACACCGCCCGGAACCGGCACAACAGGAACCAGAGCACCGGGAACCGGGACAGCAGCCCCGACAGGAGCCACGACAGCAGGCGGACCCGACGGATCCGGCGGCCACGGCGGACACGCGCGAGCGCGCTGAGCCGCCGGCTCCCGCCGACCCGCCGGCTCCCGCCGATGTGGCGGACCACAGGGAGGCGGGGGACCGCGTCGAGACGGCGGGGCCCGCCGATCGCGCCGAGGCGGCGGACCGAGGGGACGTGGCGGGACCCGCCGACCGCGCCGAGGTAGCGGATCCTACGGCCAGCCCGCAGGCCAGGGAGGCCGAGGCGTCGTCTGTCCCGCCGGACCACATCCCCGCCCACGACGACCCTTCGTTCGACCACGTCCGGGACAACCTCAGCTCCACCCAGACGGACGCCGTTCATCGGGCTGAGCCGACAGCCACGGCGCAGGCGGACATCCCGGGCGGTACCCCGAGCGACGGCCCGCGCACCGCCGAGGACGCCCCCACCCGGCGCCCGCAGGCGAGCGCCGCCGCCCCGGTGACCGGTGGCCGGAGCTTCTTCGACCTCCTGAGCAGCAAGGACGCCGTCCCACCGCAGATGTACGGCCCGGCCGAGGACCGGAGCCAAGGGCGGCCGTATCAGTACGAGACCAGCGGCCCCGACCAGTGGAAGCTGACCGAGGAGGACAACGATCTCATCTTCCGGCGGGACATCGTCCCCGACCTGATGGCGGGCGTGCGCCGGCCGGAGCACCCCCGCATCGTGTTCATCGGCGGCCAGGCCGCGTCGGGCAAGACCACCGCGCAGCAGTCGGCCATGGACGGCATGGGTCCCGACCGCGCCCTCATCGCCGACTTCGAGGGCCTGCTGAAGTACCACCCGAGGTACGCCCAGCTGATGGCCGAGAACGACCGCATCGCCGCCAAACAGGCTGGCGGGGACGCGTACTTCTGGATGAAGAAGGTCATCGCCCTGGCCGCCGAGCTGCGGGTCAACCTCATCCGCGAAGGCGCGATGAACAGCAGCGAGGCCGTCGAGACCGAGGCCGGCCAGTTCCACGCCCTCGGCTACCGCGCCGAGGCCCACGTCATGGCCGTCCCGGCGCCGATCAGCCGCCTGTCGGTGCTCAACCGCTACCAGCAGATGCGCGACCGGGACGGACACGGACGCCTGGTCGCCCAGGACATCCACGACCAGGGGTACGGCGGCATCCCCGACACCATGCGAGCCATCGACCGGGCCAGGTACCTCGAAGCGATCACCCTCCACCAATGGGGCGGCGAGGTCGTGTACCGCAACTCCCTCGACGACGGGGGACACTGGCGCGGCGCGGCCAGAGCCGAGGAGATCCTGCGGGAGGCGCGTGAGCGCCCGTTCACCCAGGAGGAGGCCGACTGGTTCCGCAGGACGTACGCGGACCTCGACGGCAGGCTGCCGGAAGAGCTGCGGGCCCAGCTGCCCGGCATCGCCGACATGGCGGCCGCGCACGGCGTGGACCTCGACCCGGAGGGCCGGGCGGAGCGGCTCCGGGAGCGCTACACGGCCAAGGCGGACGGCGTCCTGCGCGACGAGCAGGTCGAGCAGCGCGAGCGGCTCTGGCAGGAGCACCAGCGCCGGCTGGCCGAGGCGGCGCCCGCCGAGCGCGAACGGCTGAGCCGGGAGCTCGCCGAGGAGTGGAACCGCCTGGTCGAGCAGCACGAGCTCGGCCGGGCCGGGCTGCGCGTGCTCGCGTACTGCACCGAATGGGACCCCCACAAAGGCGGCATCATCGCCGTCAACCGCAAGCTGGTCGAGGGGCTCGCGGAGGCGGGGCACGAGGTGTATGTCCGGGTCGGGCACGAGGTGCCGAGCGGCACGGGCGGCGAGCGGCTGCACGTGATCGGCCCCCGGCAGTACGACCCGGGCCGCAGCGAAATGGACCAGCTGGCGTTCGACGGCGAAGAGCTGCCGCCGGACGTGGACGTCGTCATCGGGCACAGCCGCTACTCCGGCCCGGCGGCCCTGCGGGCGCGTGACCAGCTTTATCCGGACGCGCCGCTCGTGCACGTCCTGCACATGGTGACCGGCGCGCTCGGCCGGATCGCGGACATGGAGGCGCTGGGCCGCGACTTCGAGGGCATCGAGCGGGCGCTCGTCGCCGAGGCCGACATGCTGGCCGGCGTCGGCCCGGTGCTCGCCACGGAGGCGCAGCGGCTCGCGGACTCCAACCCCGGCGATCGCCTGCCTCCCGTCCACGAGCTCCTGCCCGGCGTGCCGTTCGAGCTGCCCCGGCAGCGCCCCTTCCACGGGGAGCGGACCCGTACCATCCTGCTCATCGGCCGCGCCGACGCCGCCCAGAAGGGCGGGCACGAGGCGGCGCTGATGATCCGGGAGCTGCAGAAGGACCTCGACGTCCGGCTGGTCATCCGGGGCGCGGCCCCGGAGACCGTGCCGGAGGTGAAGGAACGGCTGTCGAACGTGGCCGGCCGGGAGGTCGAGATCAAGCCCTTCACGCTGGACCGCGAGGAGATCCTGGCGGACATGCGGAACGCCGATGTGGTGATCATGCCGTCGCGGGGCGAGGGGTTCGGGCTGGTCGGGCTGGAGGCGGCGGGCGCGGCGGTGCCCATCCTGGTGCCCCGGTCGAGCGGCGTCGGCGCCCTGCTCGGCAACCCCGGCCGCTTCCCGCCGGAGCTCACCCGCGCCAGCCTGGTCGAGCAGGGATTCGAGGACAGGGTGCCGGTCGAGCGCTGGACCACGCACCTGAAGGAGATCCTCGGGGACCTGCCCAGGGCGCAGGAGAAGGCCCGCCAGTTGCAGCAACTCCTGCGCGAGGCGAACGCCACGTGGAAGGGCGCCGGAGAGTCCCTGGTGACCGCGGTGCAGGACCTGGCGACCCACGCGGCGGTGCGGCAGGGGCACGCGGCGGCGCCCGACCTGCCGCCGATGTCTGGCGAGGGCTGGGTGAACTGCGCGCAGGGCCACGCCCACTGGGGGCTCTTCGGCGGGGCCGGGCTGCTGGTCCACCACCGCGCCCCCGACGGCGAGACCCACGTACTCATGCAGCAGCGGGATCCGTCCGTCGACCAAGGGGGGACCTGGTCCCTGCCCGGCGGCGCGCGGGACAGCCACGAGTCGGCGGCCGAGGCGGCCCTGCGGGAGACCGTCGAGGAGAGCGACCTGCCGCCCGGCGAGGTCCACGTCGAGGAGGTCGTCAGGGACGACCACGGTGGCTGGTCATACGACACGGTGATCGCCTCCGTCGCCGAGCGGAAACCCGTCGCCGTGAAGGGGAGCGAGTCCGGGGCGATGGCCTGGATCCCGATCTCCAGGGTCACGGAGCTCGACCTGCACCCTGGCTTCGCCGCCAGCTGGCCGCGCGTCCGAGCGGTGCTGGAGGGCGAGTCTCCCGCCCCGGCGGAGAGCGAACCCCTCTATCCGGCGGCGGCCAGGTACGGGTTCGCCGACGCCCCGGCCCTGACCCTGCCCGCCCATCCCGTCACCGGTGCCCGGGTGACCAGGAGAGAGCCGCTCACCCATGGCGACCGCCTGCTGAACCGGGAGCTCGTCACGTTCGACGACGGCACCCAGGTGACCTACGAGCGGTACGCGCGCATGGGCGACGCCACGATCAAGGTGCTCGACTCGCATGTCGGCCGCGCGGTCGGCGCGCGGGTGCCGCTGTCGTACGCGCTCGGCAGCCGGGACGTCTACAGCGACCACATGCCCGGCGAGCAGGCGACCGACCAGTTCTGGCAGCGGGCCACCACCCGTGACGGGGTGTTCCTCGGCCTGTATCACGCGGTGACCGCCAAGCACGGCGTCACCCTCCAGGATCTCGCGCTCGGCCGGGGCGGCGCCCTCCTCGGAGTCGGCGACGGGGCCGCGTCCCACCTGCTGCTCCCCGACGCGGCGAACCCGTTCGTCCGCACGTTCTTCCGCGAGACCGAGCCGCGCGTGTTCAGATGGGTCGACAACCCGATCCCGCCGAACGACATCGCGATCATCAGGCGGCTGCTGGACGGTCTGCGCCCGCTCTTCGAGCGAATGAACCGCCTCCCCCTGCACGAGGCGATCCTCCAGCGCCTCTGGCACGTCGCCGAGCACGCGCGGGGCACCGAGCCGCTGCTGCCCAGGGCGGCGGACCACGCCGTCACGCTGCCCGAGACGGAGCCGGTCGGGCACTACCCGCCGCCTCCGCCGCCCGACTCCCCGGAGCGCACGCACCACCGCCAGGTCGCCGAGGCGCTCCTGACCGGGGACGGCGCGTTCACCGACACCAGCCCCGCCAAGACGCACACCATCAACGCCCTCGCGGGCAGCATGCGGTCCTCGACGCCGGAGCTGGTCCTGGCCGCCGTCGGCCTGCACGTCGGCTCCGACATGGTCAACCGCCTGGGCGACGGCGACTACGTCCTCGCGCCGTTCAACGAGCGGTATCCGTCCATGGGCGCGCGGGTCCTGCACGTCGACGCGCTCGACCCCGCCGACCCGGCACACGCGCCGGACAGGGTGGTACGGATGGACGATCCGTTCGCCGAGACCCTGGTGCGGCGGATCGCGGTGAGCGAGCTCCTCGGGGCCTGGGCGCATCGCAACGCCAACAGCAACGTACGGGTGCTGGCGTTGCAGGAGGTCGTTCAGGAGGAGTTCGGTCTCACGGAGGCGATGTCCTGGCCGATGGACGGCAAGACGCGCAGCGCGGTCGACATGGAGCTCCTGTACAACCGCAAGACGCTGCGCGAGTTCATCCGCCTCCAGTACGAGTTCACCCAGGCGGAGCTGGCCCGGCGCGGCATCGAGGAGGTGATCGCCTACCGGGGGATGGCGTGGCCGGAGGGCGAGCACTCGACGTGGGCCGGGCTGCGTCCGGGGGACATGTTCGAGATGCGGCACCGGCCGCTGGCGAGCTGGTCCGCCGACCGCCAGGTGGTCATGGACTGGCTGGACACCCTCCCCGGCCGCGGCGTGCTCCTGATCGACAGGAAGCCCGCGCGGGACATCATCTCCGTGCCGCTCACGGGGATGGGCTTCTTCGGGCAGCGCGAGTTCGTCTCGCTGCCGGGCGATCGGCTGGCGACCCTGGACCACATCTCCGCGGGGATCAGCGGGTCCTTCGGGGAGGCCGAACCACCGGTGGCCGTCGGCGACCACGGCGGCTGGACCCTGCGGCCGACCCCCGTGACCACGGGCGAACTCGACCTCACCGACCCGCTCAGCCACCGGATCGACCGGGTGCTCAAGGGGCAGGAGCCCTACCCGTCGTGGTGGCCGCACGACGACTCCGGCTACCACGTCACCAAGCGCGATCTCGACTTCCTCGGCATGTCCCCCATGCAGCTCAAGTGGCTCGTCACCCGGCAGGCCCCCATGGGCATGACACCGGAGCGGTATCACCGCTACGCCGGCGAGCTGCTCGACGCGATCGGGCGCGACGGCATCGGACCGGCCGAGGTGGACATCCGGCTCAAGGGGACCGGCGCCGAGTTCTTCGCCGGGCTGCACAAGACGTTCCCGGCCGGGGAGGAACTGGCCGGCAACCCGGAGGCGCTGCGCAGGCTCCGGGAATGGTTCGGCGACGACCCGAACCGCCCGCTGCGCCGCCCGTTCGACTCGATGTACCGGCTCGGCCTGGAGCAGCCGCCCAGCGACTATGACATGGACATCTCCAGCAGCGCGATGGTGCAGGTGGCCCGCTCGCACTGGCCGCCCGGCCGCTATCCGGGCGACTTCATGGGCGGCCACGGCTACATCGACAAGGACAGCCTGATGAGAGCCTTTCCCGCGCTGGCGGCGTGGAAGAATGACTGGGAGACGGCGCTGGGGCGGCCCATATCGCTGGGCCTGTTCGAGTCCAGCGGGCCGTTCGACGGGACGAGCATGGGCTCCGAGCTCTCGTCGCACTTCCGCGACACCGACTGGATCATCCACCGCCCGGCCAACCCGAGAGCCTGGCTGACCACCTGGGGGTCACCCGACACGGTCGGGCCGTCGGCCGACGGCCCGTTGACCGACCGGCCGTCGACTGACGGGCTGTCCACCGACCGGCCGTCCAGTGACGGGCCGTCCAGCGATGGACCGTTCACCGACGGGCCGTCAACCCGACGAGAGGGAGAGTGACGATGCTCTGGCCGGCACTCCGCGTCCTGGCCCACGGGCACCTGGCCGCCGATCAGGTGCGGCAGCTGATCGGCGCCCTGGACCTGGACGAGGTCCCGCGCGCCGAGGGGCCGGGCGAGGAGGCGAGCCTGGCACACCGCACCTTCACCGACGGCGCCGGTGCGCGGCTCGTCCTGGACCTCTCCAGGGTCGGCGAGGCGGGCTGGCTGCTGGCCCTGTTCGCCGACGGGGCGCCGCCGCCGGAGACCGTCGAGAGCCACCGTCGGCTCCTCCGCGACGCCGCCGAACGCCTCGGCCTGACGATCGTCCAGGTCGACCCGCCGCAGACCGCCGACGAGGTCTTCCTGACGCCGACCCCACCGGAGGGCGCGATCGGCGAGTCGTGGGAGCTGCCGTACGACGAGCTGGACCAGCTGTGGCAGCACCTCGGAGTGCGCGATGACGCGCCCCGTGAGGTGAAGAAGGTCAAGCTGGCGGCGATGACCCGGGCCCCCGTCTGGTCCACCGCCCCGGCCCGGCTACGCCGTCAGGCCGCCGACTTCCTGCGCGACTGACGCGCGGCCGGTGAGTGACGCGCCGCGCGACTGACACGCAACGGGTGACTCAGCGGCGGGGTGAGCGCGACCGGCTCACCGGCTGCCGATGAATGTCTGGCCAAGCAGCTCCTGAGACAGGTCCCTTGCCAGGCCCGCGAGCGCCTCCCCGCTGTCGCCCGGCCCGAAGGCGGCGCCGGGGGACAGGCGCGCGGCCAGCTCGTCCAGCAGGTCGGCGATGATCATCGCCTGGAGCTCCGTGACGGTCACGTTGCGAACCGGCTCGCCGGGCTGCCGGTCGTCGAGCCCCCGATCGCCGGCCAGCCGCTGCCGCAGGTCCGCCGCCCGCTGCTCCAGAGTGATGGGCTCTCCAGGACCGTCCCCCTCATAGCGCAGGGACGTCAGGCAGTGCCGGAACGGATCCAGCTGCGACATTCGGGGTTTCGTCCTCTCAGCGGGCGACATGGTCAGGACCGTCATGCTACTCGCGACGGATCACCGGCGGCGGGGCGGGGTTAAGGCCGGCACCGCGCTCACCGCTCCGCCCCGCCGAGCCGCAGCATCACCTTGCCGCTGCCGCTCGCGGGGTCGGCGGCGATGGCGAGCGCCTCGGCAGCCCGGTCGAGGTCGAAGCGGTGGCTGATGATCGGGGAGACGTCGAGGCCGTCCCGCATGGCGCTCAGGGCCTCGTCGATCTCCTCGGCGAAGCGGTAGGAGCCGATCCAGGTGATCTCCCTGGTCACCAGGTCGCCGAGGGCCGCGGAGACGGCCGTGCCGGGCAGGCTGCCGACCTGGACGAGGGCGCCGCCACGGGCGGTCGCCCGCAGGACGGAGCCGAGCGCGGCCGGGCTGCCCGAGGCCTCGAAGACCAGCTCGACGTCCTGGGGGAGCGTCGCGTCCCCGCTGACGTCGACGGTCTCGTCCGCGCCCATGGCCCGGGCGACGGTGAGCGAGGTCGCGGAGATGTCCGAGGCGATGATCGTGCCCGCCCCGCGGTGTTTCGCGGCGGCCACGACCAGTGAGCCGATCGAGCCGGAGCCGTTGACGAGCACGGTCTTCCCGCGCAGGTCCCCGGCGCGATGCACGGCGTGCATCGCCACGGCGAGGGGCTCGGCGAGCGCGCCGCGCTCGGTGTCCACGCCCTCGGGCAGCGGCCGGATCTGATCCGCGCGGACCACCCGGTACTCGCTGAACCCGCCGTCGGTGTGCGGGTCGAAGGCGGCCGACCCGAAGTAGCGGACCCGGGGGTAGAGGTTCGTGCGGCCGGCGAGCCGTTCGGGCAGGCGGCCGTCGCCGACCAGCTCGGCCGGGTGCACGGTGACCGGCTGCCCGACCGTCAGCCCGCTGACGCCCGCGCCGATCCCGGCGATCCGGCCGGCGACCTCGTGCCCGAGCACCAGAGGGTGCTTGAGCACGGCGGTCCCGGACGCCCCGTTCTTCCAGTACGAGATGTCGGAGCCGCAGATCCCGCCCCACTCCATGGCGAGCAGGACCTGCCCTTGCCCCGCCACTGGCTCGGGGCGCTCGTCGATCCGGAGGTCACCGGGACCGTGTACGACGGCCGACTTCATACCGCGTCCTCCAACCGGACCAGGTCGCGCCCGCGAGTCTCAGGGGAGAGGACCGCGGACAGCAGGGTGATGAGCGAGTAGACGACGAGCATCGCCGCGATGGGCCACCAGCTGCCGGTGACGGCGGTGAGGGTGGCCGCCACGACCGGGCCGATGGCGGTGGCCAGGATGCCGCCGATCTCCTTGGCCAGGGCGAGCTGGGTGAAGCGGGTCCGGGAGCCGAACAGCTCGGCCATCGTGACGCTCTCCAGCGAGAACAGGCTCAGGACACCGACGTTCAGCCCGAGGATCATGCCCAGCATCAGGGCCGCCGTGCTGCCAGAGATGATCATCAGCATCGTCGGGAACGCGAACGCGATGGTCAGCAGCGTGACCGCGATGTACATCGGGCGGCGGCCGAAACGGTCGCCGAGCAGGCCGACCACCGGCACGGTGACGAAGCCCACCAACGAGCCGTAGACGATGGCGCTGGTCGGGATCGACCGGTCGACGAGCAGCGTGGCGGCGATGTAGCCGACGAGGAAGGTCTGGACCAGGCCCGAGTTGCCGGCCTGGCCGAACCGCAGGCCCAGGGCCAGGAAGAACGCCTTGCCCTTGCGCTGGCGGAGCCCGGCCTCGAGCACGCCCTCATCCTTCTTCTGGAAGACGGCCTCGGCCTGCGTACGGGACATCGCGACGCCGTCCACGACGTCGGGGCGTTCCTCGAAGACCGGGCTCTCCTTGAGATTGCGGCGTACCCAGACCGCGAAGACCATGAGCACGAAGCTCAGCAGGAACGGCACCCGCCAGCCCCACGTGAGCAGCTGATCCTCACTGAGGACGGCGAGCAGGATCGCCCACAGGCCCGACGCCGCCAGAGTGCCGGTGTTGGTGCCGAGCGACACCAGTGAGGAGACCAGGCCGCGACGCTGTACAGGGGCGTACTCCGCGAGCATGACGGTGGCCCCGGCGATCTCGGCGCCGGCCCCGAAGCCCTGGATGAGCCGCAGGGCGACCAGCAGGATCGGGGCGAGGATGCCGATCACCGCGTAGGTCGGCAGTACGCCGATCAGGGTGGTCGAGGCGCCCATGAGCAGGATGGTGATGATCAGGACCTTCTTGCGGCCGATCCGGTCGCCCATCCGGCCGAAGTAGATGGCGCCGGCGAGCCGGGCGACGTATCCGACGCCGTAGGTGGCCATGGCGGCGATCAGCCCGATGGCCGGGCTGACGTCCGGGAAGAAGATCTTGTTGAAGACGATGGCGGCCGCCAGCGAGTACAGCTGGAAGTCCATGAACTCCATCGCCGTGCCGAGCCAGCCGGACATGGCCGCCCTGACGAGGTCGCGGGTCGTTCTGGTCACGGCGCCCGCGGGCTCCATGTGGGTGCTGTCTGTCATCGTGAACCTGCCATCGTGAACTCCGGATCAGATTTCGACGTGGCCGGCCCGCAGGGCGGGCAGCCGGTCGGCGATGCCGGCGACGAGCGTGCCGTCACCGGCCAGGTCCGCCGCGCCGAGCACGTGAAGCAGGCGGCGGATGGTGTCTTCGTGGTCGGCCGCTTCACGCCAGCAGGCCGCCAGCTGCGCGGCGGCCGGGTCGGTCGTGCCGAACAACTGGCCGGTGGGACCTGTCGTGCCGGACGGCCGTCCGGTGGGATCTGGCGCGCCGGACGGCCGGCCGCCGTCGGCGGGGCGGGTGGCGTTCGCCCAGGCGGCGAGTGCCAGTTCGAGCGCCGGGGTGCCGGCGCGGGCGGCGCGCAGCGAGCGCAGGGCGCCGAACCAGCGTTCCGGGATCTTCCGGGAGCCGTCGGAGCCGATCTGCCGGAGCAGATGCCGAATTTTGCGGTTACGGAACCGTTTGACCAGGTCATCAGTGTAGGCGACCGGGTCGGGACCGCCCTCGGGCAGCGTCGGCGCGACCTCGGCGCTCAGCGCCCGGACCAGCCGCTCACCCCAGCCGGTCTCCAGGACGTCGGCGATCGTCGCGCAGCCGGCCGCCGCGCCGAGATAGGCCAGGGCCGAGTGGGACCCGTTGAGCAACCGCAGCTTGGTGAGCTGGTACGGCACGACGTCGGGGACGAACAGGGCGCCGTCGAGCTCCCATGGCGGCCGGGGCCCGACGAAGGAGTCCTCCAGGACCCACTGCCGGTACGGCTCGCCGACCACCGGCACCTCATCCCACACGCCGAGCGCCGCGCGGGCCGCCTCCCGGTCCGCGTCGGTCGTCGCCGGCACGATGCGGTCGACGATCGTGGAGGGGAAGGCCACCGACGTCGCCATCCAGTCGAGGACGGCCTGCCGGTCCGGCCACGACGAGGCTTCGACGAAGCCGCGTACCACCGTGCCGAGCGCGGCGCCGTTGGCGGCCATGTTGTCGCAGGACATGACGCTGATCGGGGCGCCGCCGGCGCGCATCCGCGCGGCGAGCCCCACGGCGAGCCGGCCGACGACCGTGGTGATGTCCGCGGTCCGCACCGCCGTGAGGTCCGCCGCGATCTCCGGGGCGCCGGTGTCGAGCCCGTCGGCTCCGGGGCGGCGGTAGTGGCCCGCCTCGGTGATCGTCAGGGTCGCCACCGTGACGCCGGGATCGGCGAGCAGCTCGTCGACCCGGTCGGCGTCCTGGCGCATCCCCAGGGCGCTGACGATGGACCCGATCGCGCGGGTGGTGGTGGCCGCGGGGTGGCGCTCGGCCACCGAGTACAGGCAGTCCTGCACGCGCATCGCCTTGACCACCCGCGTCGAGCGTGGGGCCACGGCGACGATCCCCCACGGCTCGCCGCTACGGGCAGCCGCGCTCTCGGTGTAGACCGCCTGGTGGGCCCGGTGGAACGCGCCGAGGCCGAAGTGGACGACCTTCGGGCGCAGTTCCCGGGGATCGACGGCCGGGCGCAGGTCGGGAGCGATCCGGTCGAGCGTGGCGAGGCTCAGCGAGGGCAGGTTCGAGGTCTTCACCAGTCATGCACCGAGCCGTCGAGGCGCCGCGCGACGGGCAGGTAGCGAGCCTCATAGGGGAAGCGCGCGGCCTCCTTCTCGTCGTACTCGACGCCGAGACCGGGCTCCTCCGACGGGTTGAGCATGCCGTCGGCCAGCGTCACCCCGCTGCGGAAGACCTCCGCGGCCTCGTCCGGGTGGCCCATGTACTCCTGGATGCCGAAGTTCGGCACCGAGAGGTCGACGTGCACCGCGGCGGCCAGGGTGATCGGTGAGAGGTCCGTCGCCCCGTGGGAACCGGTTCTGACCTGGTAGAGCGCGGCCAGGTCGAAGATCCGGCGCAGGTGCGTGATCCCGCCGGCGTGGACGACGGTGGTGCGCACGTAGTCGATGAGCTGCTCGGTGATCAGGTGCTGGACGTCCCAGATCGAGGTCAGCGCCTCGCCGACCGCGATCGGCGTCGTCGTGTGCTGACGGATGAGCCGGAACGACTCCTGGTTCTCGGCCGGTGTCGGGTCCTCCATCCAGAACAGCCGGCAGTCCTCCACCCGCTTGCCGAAGCGGGCCGCCTCGATCGGTGTGAGCCGATGGTGGATGTCGTGCAGGAGGTGGAAGCCGAAGCCGAAGCGCTCGCGTACGGCTTCGAGGTAGGTCGGGGCGAACCCGAGATAGGCCTCGGTGTCCCAGGGCTGCTCGTCGGGTAGCGAGTTCGCGGCCGGCTCGTACACCTTGCCCTTGCGGATCCCGTAGGTGCCGCCGACGTCCGGGACGGCGGCCTGGGCGCGGACCGCCTTGTAGCCGAGATCGAGGAACCGCTCGACGTCGTCGAGCAGGGAGGGGACGTCCATGCCGCTGGCGTGCGAGTAGACCATGACGCCGTCACGGGAGCGCCCGCCGAGCAGTTGGTAGACCGGCAGACCGGCGACCTTGCCCTTGATGTCCCAAAGGGCCGTGTCCACGGCCGAGATGGCCGTCATCGTGACCGGGCCGCGGCGCCAGTACGCGCCACGGTAGAGGTACTGCCACATGTCCTCGATCCGCGCCGGGTCCTTGCCGATCAGCAGCGGTACGAGGTGCTCCTGCAGGTAGCTCGCGACGGCCAGTTCGCGACCGTTCAGCGTGGCGTCGCCGAGACCTGTCACACCGTCCGAGGTCGTGATGCGCAAGGTGACGAAGGTCCGCCCCGGGGAGGCCACGAACACCTCGGCGCGCTCGATCTTGCTCACAGGTCCACTCCTTCGGACGATCTCCGACGCTCTGTAGTCGAGCAGTACTGATATACAAGCATCTGTCGCACAGATGCGCAATACTAGTTGTGCGATGACCGGGTAGGGTGAGCGTGTGGCCGGATCGAACCAGCGGCGGACCAGTCGTCGCACTGTTTATGAGGCCCTGCGCCGTAAGGTCCTGACCCTTGAGCTCCCGCCGGGGACGGCCCTGTCCGAGAACGAGCTCGCGGCCGCGCTCAAGGTGAGCCGCACGCCGGTCCGGGAGAGCCTGATCCTGCTGTCCGAAGAGGGCCTGGTCCAGATCTTTCCCCAGGTCGGCTCGTTCGTCTCCCGTGTCGACCCGGCCAGGGTGGCCGACGCGCAGTTCCTGCGTGAGGCCGTGGAGCTGGCCTCACTCGACGACCTGCCCGCCGAGCTCGACCCCGACCTGATCGAGGAGCTGCGGCAGAACCTCAGGGATCAGCAGCGGCCCGACCTCGACATCGAGGGGTTCTTCGCCCTCGACGAGGCCTTCCACCAGGGTCTGCTGCGGCTGAGCGGGCACGGCAGCGCCTGGACGACCGTGGCTTCGGCCAAGGGGCATCTCGACCGCGCGCGCCGGCTCGGCCTCCATGTGACCTCCCCGACGAGCTTCGCCGCCCAGCACGTCGAGATCCTCGACGCGGTGGTCCGCGGCGATGTGGTGCTGGCCCGCACGGCCATGCGCACCCACCTGAGGGCGGTCTTCAACGACGTCGAGCGCATCCGGGAGCACTCGCCGGAGCTGTTCGCCACGGACTCCGGCTCGGCTCCGGTCCGCCGCAACGTCGTCGTCTGGGAGTAACGGGATGTGTGCTTGAGTCTCCACTAAGGGGAGGCACAAGGGTGGAAGGCATGGACGGCGACACGCTCTACTCGATCGGCGAACTGGCGCGGCGGACCGGCCTGACGGTCAAGGCCATCCGGTTCTACTCCGACCGCGGGATCGTGCCGCCGACCGGCCGAAGCCCGGCCGGCTACCGCCGCTACGACGTCGACGCCCTCGCCCGCCTCGAACTGGTGCGGACGCTGCGCGACCTGGGGCTGGACCTGCCCACGATCCGGAAGGTCGTGGACCGGGAGGTCTCGCTCGCCGAGGTCGCCGCGGCGCACGCCGACGCGCTGGCGGTGCAGATCCGCACGCTGCGGCTGCGGCGCGCGGTGCTGACGGCGGTGGCCAGGCGCGGGTCCACCCCTGAGGAGACGGATCTCATGCACAAGCTGGCCAAGCTCTCCGAGGACGAACGCCGCCGGTTGATCGGCGACTTCCTCGACACCGCCTTCGGCGGCCTGGACGCCCACCCCGGGTTCGCGGGAATCATGCGCTCGATGACCCCCGAACTGCCCGACAATCCCGAACTCGAGCAGGTCGAGGCGTGGGTGGAGCTCGCCGAGCTGTCCCAGGACCCGGACTTCCGGGCCGGCGTGCGGCACCTGGCCGAGCAGTACGCGGCCGAGCGGGCCCAGAGCGACACCGCGCTCCCGCGCCGCGACTCCGCCGCGATGGTCCGCGACGAGGCGGGCCCGGCCCTGGCGGCCGGCATCGACCCCGCCTCGCCCCGGGCCGAGGCGGTCGTGGCGGCGGTCACGGCCCGATACGCGGACGTCTACGACTGCCCCGACGACGCCGATCTCCGGCGCCGCCTGCTGGTACGGCTGGAGAGCGCGAACTACCCGAGCTGGGAGCGCTACCTGCGGCTGCTCGCGGTGATCAACGGCTGGCCCGCCCCGGAGAGCCTGGCGCCGGTGCTCGACTGGTTCATCCGCGCCCTGCGGGCCAGCGGCACGCATAGTGCCAGTTCAGAGGGGAAAGAGGGACGCATGTAGCCATTGATGGGGGCGTCATGGTCTCTTCGCAAGGTGTCTTCAGGCGCAAACCGGTGGAGCAGATCGCCACCGAGCACGAGGGGGAGCTGTCCAGGTCGCTCGGTCTGTGGCAGCTCACCGCCATCGGAGTGGGCGGCATCATCGGCGCGGGAATCTTCGCCCTGGCCGGCGCGGTCGCCAACCAGACGGCGGGGCCGGCGGTGCTGGTGTCCTTCCTCATCGCGGGGGTGGCCAGCGCCGCCGCCGCGTTCTCCTACGCCGAGTTCGCGGGCATGATCCCGAAGTCGGGCTCCGCCTACACCTACGGGTACGCGGTCCTGGGAGAGATCGTCGGCTGGTTCATCGGCTGGGACCTGCTGCTGGAGTACACCGCCATCGTCGCGGTCGTCGCCATCGGCATCTCGGGCTACTTCGGCTTCCTCGTCCAGCAACTCGGCTTCACGCTGCCCGCCTGGATGCTCGGCGCGCCCGGCACCGGCACCGGGCACGTGGTGGACCTGTTCGCGGTCCTGTTGTGCCTGCTCATCGCGTACCTGCTGAACCTCGGCATCCGCGCCGCCGCCAGGTTCGAGACGTGGGTGGTGGCCATCAAGATCGCCGTGGTGCTGCTGGTGATCGTGGTCGGGTTCTTCTACATCAAGCCCGCCAACTACACGCCGTTCTTCCCGTTCGGGATCAGCGGCGCGATCACCGGGGCCGCCACCGTGTTCTTCGCGGTGTTCGGCTATGACGCGATGAGCACCGCGGCCGAGGAGTCGCGGGACGCCCGGCGGCACATGCCAAGGGCGATCATCTACTCGCTGACCATCTCGATGATCCTGTACGTGCTGGCCACGCTCGTGCTCACCGGCATGCAGAACTACCGCGACATCGACCCAGAGAGCGGCTTCGCCACGGCGTTCGCCTCCGTCGGGCTGTCCGGGCTGGCCTCGCTGATCGCGGCCGGCGCCGTGGTGGGCATCCTCACGGTCATGTTCACCTTCATGCTCGGTGTCACCCGGGTCTGGTTCTCGATGAGCCGTGACGGGCTGCTGCCGCAGTGGTTCGCCAAGCTGCACCCGGTACGCCGGGTGCCTACGAGGGTCACGTGGATCGTGGGGGTCGCGTCAGGAGTGATCGCCGGGTTCCTGCCCATCCGGGAGGCCGCCGAGCTGACGAACATCGGGATCCTGCTGGCGTTCGTGGTCGTGTGCGTGGCGGTGATCGTGCTCCGCTACCGGCAGCCCGAGCTGCCGCGCACGTTCCGCACACCGGGCATGCCGGTGGTGCCGGCCCTCGGCGCGCTCTTCTCGATCTGGCTGATCACGTTCCTGGACCCGCTGACGTGGCTGCGGTTCGCCGTATGGTTCGTGCTGGGGCTGATCATCTACTTCAGCTACAGCCGCCGGCACTCTCAGCTGGCCTGACGCTCCCGAGGGGTGAGGCCGCGCGGGTGGCGTGTGGATAACCTCTCGATCGCTAACTATGTGCATTAGCCTAACCACCGTGAGTAACAGAGCCGCTGTCGGCACCCCCCTCTTTCGCCGTACGATCGCCCGCGTTCTGCGTCGCATCGGGCGGCGCGGCGCCTCCCTGGCGTTCGTCGGTCTGCTGAGCATGGCCATCGCCGCGTCCCTCGCGTTCGTGCCGGCCGACCAGCGGGTCGCCCCCGGATACGCCATGCTGGCCTCCATCGCCCCCTTGACCGTCTGGGCGCTGGTCTGGTGCGCGACCGGCGCTCTGTGCCTGGTGCAGATGTTCATGCGCTCGGACCGGGTGGCCTTCGCCGCCGCTACCGCGCTGCTCATGATGTACGGCCTGGTCTACCTGCTTTCGACGTTCACCGGCGTCAACCCGCGGGGGTGGGTCGGCGGCGCGGTCTGGCTGGCCTTCGGCGGCTGGATCGCGCTGATCGCCACCTGGCCTGAGGCCGTCGTGGTGAGCCGCTTCCCGGGCGGCCGGGCCGACTCGGCGGCCGTCATCGTCGCCGACGGCGCCGGTGTCATCCAGTCGTGGAATCCCCAGGCCGCGACCCTGTTCGGCTGGACCATCGACGAGGCGGTCGGGCGGTCGCTGACGATCCTGATGCCGCCCCGATTCCGCGGCCAGCACGCCGCCGGCCTGGCCCGGGTCGGCTCCACCGGCCGCTCCGAGCTGGCCGGGCGGGACATCCCGCTGGTCGGCCTGCACCGCGACGGCAGCGAATTCGCCATCGCCCTGACCGTCAACGCCTGGCACAGCGATGACGGCGTCACCTATACCGGCGTGGTGCGGCCAGTCGGAGGCGGCAGTGTCCAACCTGAGTAACATCCTCATCCAGCTCTCCGTCGGCATCGTCCCGCTCGGCGTGGCCTACCTCGCCTTCCGCTCGGCCACCGACGCCAACAAGAAGACGCAGCAGACGGCGCTGATGCAGGCCGAACGCCACGCCGAGCTCGAACGCTCCAAGGTGGACGCCGACGCCTTCGTCCGCGCCAAAACGATCTACGAAGACGCGTTGACCCAGATGGAGAAGCAGGTGGCCCGCTTGCAGGGCCAAGCCGCCCAGGTCAGCGCCGACCTGGTCAGCGAGCAGACCAGCGCGGCCGCGATGCGCGAGCAGATCAGCCAGTTCCAGGCCCAGATCCGCGCCCTCGAACGTACCGTGATCGCGCTGCGCGCCCAGCTCATCGCGGCGGGACTCTCTCCCGTGGCCATCTCCGAGACCACCGGCCCGTTCATGATCGGACATCCGCCGCGCCCCCGAACGGCGGAATGAGGCGGGTCTGTCATCACTTCGCGGGAGGTCGCTAAGATCGGCGCCACCTCGAACGGTGGAGGAACCGATCATGACCAAGGAGACGGAGACGCTCCTCGCGTCCCTGAACAGCCAGCGTGAGCATGTGCTCGGGATCCTGGACGGCCTTCCGGCGGAGGCGCTGCGGCGGCCGGTGCTGCCGTCGGGGTGGACGTGCCTGGGACTCGTCCGCCACCTCGCCCTCGACGTCGAGCGGTTCTGGTTCCGCGCCGTCGTGGCCGGCGAATCGGTCGAGCTCGAAAGCGGGGACGCCGCCTGGCAGGTCGCCCCCGACGAGCCGGTCGAGACCGTGCTGGGTTTGTACCGGCGGGAGATCGAGCTGGCGAACGCCGTCATCGCCGCCACTCCGCTCGACGCCGGACCGGCCTGGTGGCCCGACGAGTTCTTCGGTGACCCGCCGCCCCGGGACCTGTTCACGGTCATCCTGCATGTGATCACTGAGACGGCGTGTCATGCCGGGCACCTCGACGCGGCACGCGAGCTGACCGATGGCCGAACCTGGCTCGTCCTGACGTAGCCCGGCCCGTCACTCGGCACGGAGTTCGTCCGGGTGCAGCGTGCGGCGGAGGAGGGGACGGGCGGCTCTGGCCACCAGGAGAGCCGTCAGCACGCCGATCAGCACCGTGAGGATCGCGCGCGTCGTTCCCCAGAGGATCGCTTTCGGTAGTTCCTGGAGGACGGACGCCTCGGGGACGAGGAAGACGGGGATGAGGACGACGCCCATCCCGGTGAGGGCGGCGATCAGGCACACCGGGATCGACGTGATGAGCGCCTGGCGGATGAGGACCCGGCCCAAGGCGGGCACGGGCACGCCGGCGCCGGCCAGGGCCGCGAACGAGCGTCGATGATCCAGCAACGCCTCCGCCTGATGCACGACGAGGGCGGCGGCGGAGGTGGCCAGCGCGATCAGCAGAGCGATGTCTATCAGCAGGTAGGCCGTCATGAAGTAAGAAGGGACGACGTCGGCGCCATGCGAGAAGATGATCCCCTGGTTGGCGCCCTCCATGGAGCCGAAGAACACGGTCAGTCCTACCACTGACAGTGCGCGGGCCCAGCCCCGGGGGTCGGCTTCCACGAGCCGGGCCGCGAGCAGGGTCTCGGCCGTCCGTGCGCGCCGCCCTACCCACCGTGCGGCTGCCCTGATCAGCCAGGCGGTGGCGAGGACCAGGCCGAACAGCAGGAGCACCATGCCGATGGCGATGATCAGCGGCGCGCCGTACGGCACGATCAGTTCGACGTATTCGCCGAGGAAGTCTCGGCCTTCGTTGGTCCCTACGGTGGCGAACGCCCCTAGTCCCGCCGCGACGAGCACCAGGTCGAGCACCCTCGGGCCGGTCGGCTGCGCCCGCCGGACCACGCCCAGCGGAGAGGACACCACGTGCCGTCCCGCCTTCAGTCCTGAGTACGTGCCGCTGAAGGCCACTACGGCGAGGATCGCCGGCATCAGGAGGGGGCGGTTCAGCGGCAGCGGCCACGACAGTGCCAGGTCGATCAGCAGGTACACCGCGATGCCGATCAGCCCGCCCAGTGCCGCCCGCCACCCGCTCTCGTACGCCCCGAGCAGGCGCACGTGGCGCGGCGTGGCCCCGGCCAGCCGGAGGGCGGCCAGCCGCCGTTCCCTGGTGGCGCCGGCCAGCCGGCTCACCTGGTAGAGGAAGGCCATCGCCGGGAGGATCAGCAGGGCGAGCCCCAGCGAGGTGAGGGCGCGCCCCTCGTCGCTGAAGACGGCGTCGACGCGGGCGTCCCACGCCTGGAGCAGGCTCACCGCCACGCAGAACAGGAAGGTCGCGAGCGCCGCCCCCGCGGTCATGAGGCGCCCCCGAATCCGTTCGCGTCGCGACCCGCCCTTGGCGAGCATGCGCATCACGGTGATCACGGCGATCACGCGCTCACCTCCGCCGCGAGTTCGCCGTCGCGCAACACGAGCTCCCGGTTGGCGTAGGCGGCCACCCGGTTGTCGTGGGTGACGATCACCAGGGTGATGCCGTCGGCGCGGGCCGTACGGGTGAGCTCGTCCATCAGCTGTTCGCCGGCCAGCGAGTCGAGCGCGCCGGTCGGCTCGTCGGCGAAGACCACGCGCGGGCCGGTGACCAGCGCGCGGGCCATCGCGACGCGCTGTATCTGGCCGCCGGACAGCGTGCCGGGCCGCTAGTCGCCGCAGCCGGCCGCGTTCAGGCGTTCCAGCCAGGAGCGGGCGGTGTTCAGCGACTCCTGGCGGCCGTGCCGGTCGAACAGCAGCGGCAGTGCCACGTTCTCCGTCGCGGTCAGCTCGGGCACCAACTGGCCGAACTGGAAGACGACGCCGAAGCTCTGCCTGCGCAGGTTCGTACGGTCGCTCTCTCCGAGCGTGTCGATCCGCTTGCCGTCGAACAGGACCTCGCCCGACTCCGGGCGGATGATCCCGGCCAGGCAGTGCAGCAGCGTGGACTTGCCGGAGCCGCTCGGCCCGGTGATCGCCACGATCTCGCCCGCGCCGATCTCCAGGGAGACGCCGTCTAAGGCGACGGTCGAGGCGAACGTCTTGCGCAGCGCGCGCGCTTCAAGCATGAGAGTCCTCCTTCAGGTCGGCCAGCCGTCGCATGGCCGTCTCGATCCAGCGCAGGTCGGCGTCGAGGTGCTGGAGCGCGTAGTCGGCGGCCAGCGCCTGGGTGGGAGAGCCCGCCGAGCGCTCCGCGGTGAGCTCGCGCATCCGCGCCAGATGCGCGGCCCGCTGCCGGGACAGGTAGCCGTCGGCGGCGCCGTTGGCCACGGACGCCACCACCACACGCGACAGCAGCGCGCTGGACAGGTGCGGCGCGGGCGCCTCCACCCCGTCCAGCCACCGGGTGAGCTCGGCGAGCCCTTCTTCGGTGATGGCGTACACCGTGCGTTCCGGGCCCCCGTCCTGCAGCGTCTCCGCGACCTCGGCGAACCCGTCGCGCTGCAGGCGCTGCAGCGTCGCGTACACCTGGCCGTAGGCGAGCGGCTTGGCGCCGGGCAGGCGCCGGTCGTGCTCGCGTTTGAGTTCGTATCCATGCTTCGGGCGCTCCACGAGCAGCCCGAGCATCACATGTCCGGTCGACATGGCGAGCACTATACATTGAATGAATAGTGAAGCGCGATCATGGTCGATAACCTGGCGGGCATGAAGGACCGGCCGGCGGGAGTTGACGAGCGGGCGTTGCGGGATGCCCTGGAGAAGTGGGGGATCGAGGCCGTCTCACTGGAGTACGCGCCGGTCGGGTTCGGGGATTACCACTGGATCGCGGCTGACACGGATGGACCGCGATGGTTCGTCACGGTCGCGGACCTGACGCAGAAAGACCAGGCCGGGGACGGGGAGAGCGCGCTGCGCCGGGCCATGGACACCGCCGTCGCCCTGCGTGCGCAGGGTCTCGACTTCGTCGTCGCGCCTTTGGCAGCCGCCGGGGGTGAGACGCTTCAGCTGCTCGGGCCCCGGCACGCGGTGAGTGTCTTTCCGCTGGTCAGCGGGCGTCCTGGGGAGTTCGGCGACCGTCTGGCGGCCAGTGAGCGCCGGAGGATCGTGGAGATGCTCGCCGAGTTGCACCGTACGACGCCGCCGCCGTCGACTCCCGTCCGGCCGTTGCGCATCCCGATGCGGGGCCGGCTGGAGGAGGCCATCGAGGCGTCGGGCGGGGTCTGGCGGGGTGGGCCGTACGCGGAGCCCGCCCGTGCTCTGGTGGCCGACTCCGCCGGGCGGTTGCGGGAGCGGCTGGCGGAGTTCGATCGGCGGGTCGATGAGGCGGGCGGCGCGGACCTCGTGGTGACCCATGGGGAGCCGCATCCCGGCAACGTGGTGATGGTCGAAGGCGGCCCGGTGCTGGTGGATTGGGACACGGTGGGGCTGGCGCCGCCCGAGCGGGATCTGTGGCTGGTCGCCGACGGGCCGGATGACCTGGCGCGTTACGCGGAGCTCACCGGGCGGCGGCCCGACCCGGAGGTCATGGAGCTCTTCCGCCTGCGCTGGGCCATCGAGGACGTGGCCCTCTACGTCGAGGATCTGCGTTCGCCCCATGAGCTGAGCGCCGATACCCGTGAAGCGTGGGAAGCCCTCACCGGCACCGTACGCGAGCTGACAGCTCCTGCATCAAACAGCTGACATCTCCTGCAAAGTACGGCAAACGGCTCGAGCACCACTTCGGCCGGGACTAGGCCTTCAGCGTGCGCAGGGTCGGGTCGGAGATCACCAGGTCGGCGTGCGGGCGGGTGCCGTTGACCAGGTTCGCGTTGCGCTGGTCGGTGCCCATCACCCAGGCCACGGCGGCGTCGTGCTCCTTGCCGAACCGCTCGTGGCGGGCGACGAGCCGCCGCACGCGCTCGTCCTCGTCGAGATCGCAGTACCAGACCTCGTCGAGCTCGGGCCGCACCCGGGCCCAGTCGCCGTCGTGGAGCAGCAGGTAGTTGCCCTCGGTGACGACGAGCCGGGCAGTGCGCGGGACCGGGATGCTGCCCGCGATCGGCTGTTCCAGGTCGCGTTCGAACGCGGGGGCGTAGATCACATCGTCCTCGTCCTGGCGCAGGCGGCGGAGCAGCGCGGCGTACCCGGCGGCGTCGAAGGTGTCGGGGGCGCCCTTGCGGTCGCGCCGGCCGAGCCGCTCCAGCTCCACGTCGGCGAGGTGGAAGCCGTCCATCGGCACGTGCGCCACCCAGTCGAGCGCGGGCCGGTCCTGTCGCAGCAGCTGGACCAGGTTCTCGGCGAGCGTGGACTTGCCGGCTCCGGGGCTGCCCGTGATGCCCAGGACCGCGCGGTGGCCGTCGCGTACGAGGGAGCGGGCTCGGGCCGCCAGATCGTGGAGGGTCATCATCGAGCCTGGCTCGCGTGGAGCAGGCCGGTGATGAAGCCGTGGGCCTGACGGGCCAGGTCCTCGCCGTCGGACCACAGGTTGCGCCAGATGGCCAGGTCGTTCGACAGCCCGCGCATCACCACGGCCGAGGAGAAGGACTCGAAGGTGATCGGCCCCTGGTAGCCGATGTCGGCCAGCGCGTGGAAGAAGGAGGTGAAGTCCAGGTGGCCGGAGCCGAGGTAGCCCCGATGGTTCTCGCCGATGTGGACGTAGCCGAGCCGGTCGCCGACGTCGTGCACCGGGCGTACGAGATCGTCCTCTTCGATGTTCATGTGGTAAGTGTCGAGGTGAATGAGGACATTGTCCTCCCCGATGTCGTCGGCGAGCCGCAGCGCGTCGCGCGCGGTGTTGATGACGTTGGTCTCGTAGCGGTTGCAGATCTCCAGGCCGAGCGTCATGCCGCGCTGCTGCGCCTCCTGCGCCAGGCCGCGCAGCACCGTCACCACGTTGCGGCGGCCGGCGTCGGTGAGCGGGCGGTCGTACTTGCCCAGGGCGCTGTAGAGGGCGCCGGTGAAGTGCGTGCCGCCGAGCTCGTGGGTGACGATGAGCGAGTCGTGCAGCAGTTTCTCGCCTCGCGCGACCACGTCGGCGTCGTCGCTGGAGACGTCGGCGTCGAAGGCGAGGCCGCGTGAGCAGGCCACGCCGAGGCCCGCCGACCGCAGGGCGTCGCGGGCGGCCGCGACGTCGAGGTTGGCGGAGTCGTGCAGGGACAGTTCGAGCAGGTCGAACCCGGCCTCCTTCGTCTTGCGGATCGCGTGCTCCACCGACGCGGGCGTGGTGTCACCGACCCAGACGAGGGCGTGCACGCCGATGGGGTTGGTCGTGGTGGTCATTGTGGTGCCTTCTACTTGGTGGTTTGGTACGGGGTTCACTGGCCGGCGGCGCCGGTGACGAGGGAGACGATCTCCTCGCCGGTGATCTCGGACGTACGGCGGCCGCCGACGCAGCGGCCGGCGCGCATCACCCAGACCTGGTCGCTCAGCCGCATGACCTGCGCGAAGTTGTGGCTGATGAGCAGCACCGTGTGCCCCTCGTCGCGCAACCGCAGGATGAGCTCCTCGACCCGGGCCGTCTCCTGGACGCCGAGCGCGGCCGTCGGCTCGTCCATGATGACCAGCCGGGAGCTGAAGCCCGCCGCGCGGCAGATGGCGACGGCCTGGCGCTGCCCGCCGGACAGCCGACGGACGCGGGACTTCACCGCGGGAACGTTGACCGCGAGCGTGGAGACCATCTCCCGCGCGCGGGCCTGCATGGCCCGCCGGTCCAGGAACGCGATGGGACCGAACCCGCGGACGAGCTCGCGGTTGAGGAAGAGGTTCTGCCACACGGTGAGGTCCTCGACGAGGGCCAGGTTCTGGTGGACGGTCTCGATGCCCGCCGTACGGGCCTCGTCGGGGGAGTGGAAGTCGGCCTTCTCTCCCTCGAAGAGGATGTGGCCGCTGTCGGGCCGGTGGATCCCGGAGATGCAGCGCACCAGCGTGGACTTGCCCGCGCCGTTGTCGCCGACCAGCGCCGTGATCTCCCCTTGGCGCAGGGAGAGCGAGACGTCGGCGAGGGCGCGGACGTTGCCGAACGACAGGGACACGTTCTGGCAGTCGAGCAGGGTGTTCGTCATCGCTGGAACCTTGTCAGGAGCGCGGCCAGCACCACGACGATGCCGACGGCGAGAGGCTGGTAGAACTGCGAGACGCCGAGCAGCGTCAGCCCGTTGACCAGCGCGACGAGCAGGAGCGCGCCGATGACCGGGCCGATGATGCTGCCCCGCCCGCCGAACAGGCTCACCCCGCCGAGCACGACCGCGGCCACGGAGTTGAGCAGGAAGGAGGTGTTGGCGGCCGGCTCGGCCGCGCCGATCCGGGCCACCAGCAGGATGGCCCCGAGCCCGGCGAGCACGCCGGAGATCGTGTAGACGGCGATCTTGACGCGCTGGGTGCTGATCCCCATAGCCGTCGCGGACTCCGCCGCCCCGCCCGTGGCCAGCACGTGCGTGCCGAACCTGGTGTGGAACAGCAGGACGTGCCCCACCACCGCGACGACCGCCGCGATGATGAACGACCAGCCGAAGATCCCGATCCCGCCGGTCGACAGGCGGAGCAGCGCCGCGTCGATGATCGTCACCGGCTTGCCCTCGGACAGGATCAGCGCCAGCCCGGAGGCCGCGGAAAGGGTACCGAGCGTCACGATGAAGTCGGTGATCTTGCCTCGGGCGATGATCACTCCGTTGACCACGCCGACCAGGCCCGAGGCGACGATGGCCGCCAGGCACGACAGCGACAGCCCCCAGCCCAGCGCGTAGGCCTGGCCGAAGGCGACCGCGCCCAAGGTCATCGCGGAGGCGATCGACAGGTCGATGCCCGCCGTGGCGATGACGAACGTCTGGCCCACGCTCAGGATGATCAGGATCGCCGCGGCGACCAGCATCGAGGCGATGTTGCCGGCGCTGAGGAAGGTGGGGTTCAGCGCCTGGAAGACGATCACCAGGACGATCAGCCCGACGAGGGCCGCCCACTCGGCCCAGAAGCCGACGTCCTTCAGGCGCGCGGTCCAGGCATCGTGGTTGGGCGCGGCGATTGCGGTGTTTGCCATCTCTGTCCTACTGGATGAGGCTCTTGAACGGGTCGGTGTAGGTGCCGAACGGCTTGGGCGTGGCCGCCAGCGCCTTGTCCGCGTTGTCCTTGGTGACCAGCTCGACCGGGGACTTCACCTTGGGCGGCAGCGTCTTGCCCTTCGTGGCGGCCTGGCACGCCTCGACGCCCATCAGGCCCATCGCGTACGGGTACTGGGCGACGGTGCCGTCCAGCGTGCCGGCCTTGACCGCTTCGAGGGCGTCCTTGATGCCGTCGACGCTGATGACCTTGACCTGTCCCGCCTTGCCGGCGTTGGCGATGGCCCGCGCCACGCCGAGCCCCATGTCGTCGTTGGCGACGAAGAAGCCCCGCAGATCCGGCTTCGCGCGCATGACGTCGGTCGCGGCGGTGAGCGCGGTCTGGCGCTCCCAGTTGGCGGCGACGGTCTGGACGACCTTGAGATTGGGCCCGATGCCCTGCTGGAACCCCTCGACGCGGGCGCCGCTGGTGACGTCGCCCGCGATGCCGCCGATGACCGCGACGTCACCGGCGGGCACGAGCTCGCTCATCCGCTTCCCTGCCATCTTGCCGGCCTCGACGTTGTCCGTGCCGATGTAGGTGGCCAGCTTGACGTTGGCGCTGCCGGCCGCACCGGCGTCGACCGGGCTGTCGATGTTGACGATGGGCTTGTTCTGCGCGCCGATCTTGGCCAGGCCCTGGATGAGGTTGGTGCCGGTGATCGGGTTGACCACGAAGCAGGAGAAGGGCTGCCCGGCCAGGCCGTTGAGCTTGTCCGCCTGTCCAGTGGTGTCGGTGATGGAGGTGGCCGCCTGGACTGTGAGAGACAGGCCGCCCGCCTTGGCCTGCTCGTCCATGCCCTGCTTCATCGTCTGGAAGAAGGGGTTGTCCAGTCCTTTGATCACCGCGGCGACGCTCGGGGCTTCGGCGGCGGCGCTCTTGCCGGACGGGCCGGCGGACACGCTGGAGCCGCAGGCTCCCAGAGCCAGTGTCCCGGCCGCCAGCACGGCGGTGACCGTCGTCGCTCGCCTTCCATGCGAGGTCATGTGCATCGGATGCCCCTTTCGGCGTCAATGGGATGACCGTATGACTACTTCTGAACTCTGACAACCCATGTTTCGACTTTTTAAGTCGAAACATTCTTGACTTACGAGCACTCCCGGTCGCCGATAGAGTGGGTTAATGGCCATAACCGGTGCGTCCGCCCTGCGGATGGGAGTCAGCTCGGGCGAGATCCTCAGCCTGTTCCGCGACATCCCCGACGGGCTCACCAAGGCCGACGTCATGCGGCATACCGGCCTGTCGCGCACCACGGTCAACCAGCGCCTCGACGGTCTGCTCACCGCCGGGCTGCTCATCCCCGCGCCCACGGAGGCGCGCACGGGCGGCCGGCCCGCCGGTCAGTTCGTCGTCAACCGCGACCGGGGCGTGCTGCTGGTGGCCGACGTGGGCGCCACCGGCCTGCGCACCGCCGTGTGCGACCTGGGCGGGGTGGTGCGGGCCGAGCGGGACGTCCGCGCCGACGTGACCAGCGGCCCGGAGGCGATCCTGACGATCGTGTCCGAGCTGTTCGCCGAGCTGCTCGACGAGCGCGGCCACCAGCCGGGCGACGTGCTCGGCATCGGCATCGACGTGCCCGGTCCCGTCGACTTCGCGAGCGGGCGGGTGGTCAGCCCGCCGATCATGACCGGCTGGGACCGCTTCGACATCCCGGGCTGGTTCACCGCCCGCTACAACTGCCCGGTGCTGGTCGACAAGGACGTCAACGCGATGGCCTTCGGCGAGCAGCGCCTGCGCTACCCCGACGTCCCGCACCTGCTCATGGTCAAGATCGGCACCGGTGTCGGCACCGGCCTCATCGCGGGCGGCCAGGTGCACCGGGGCGCCGACGGCGCGGCCGGCGACATCGGCCACATCCAGGTCGTGGTCGACGACGTGGCCGAGCCGCCGCTCTGCCGATGCGGCAACCTCGGCTGCGTGGAGGCCTACACCGGGGGCTGGGCGCTCGTCCGCGATCTCCAGGCGGCGGGTCACGACATCACCACCGTCGACGACGCCGTGCGCCTGATCCGCTCAGGAGACCTGGCCGCCGTACGCCTGGCGCGGCGCGCCGCCCGCATCCTCGGCGGCGCCATCGCCGACACGGTCAACCTGTTCAACCCGCGCATCATCGCGATCGGCGGCCAGCTCGCGCACACCGACGAGCAGCTCTTCGCCGGCATCCGCGAGATCGTCTACCGGCGGTCCCTGCCGCTGGCCACCCGCAATCTCCAGATCGTCCGCAGCGACCTCGACCCCAACGCGGGCATACTCGGGCTCGCGCAGCTCCTCGTGGACGGGATCTACGCTCCCCAGCGGGTTCAGGAGCTCGTCGATCGCGGTGCGGCGGGCGCTGAGATCATGCTCCCCGTCTCCGGGGGAGAATGAGACATGCGGAAATACGTGATCCTCGGGGTGCAGGGCAGCGGCAAGGGCACCCAGAGCACCCTGCTGGCCACCGACCTCGACCTCGTGCACATCAGCGTCGGCGACATCTTCCGCTGGCACGTCAAGAGCCACACCAAGCTCGGCGCCCAGGTCCGCCGCCTGGTCGCGGCCGGTGAGCTCGTGGGCGACGACCTGGTCGAGGACGTCGTCAGGGAACGCCTCCAGCAGCACGACTGGAACTACGGCTTCATCATCGACGGCTTCCCGCGCAGCCGGCGGCAGGCGGAGTTCTTCCTGGAGAGCTACGACATCGACGGCGTGATCCACCTCGACCTGCCCGACACGGAGGTGCGGCGGCGGGTCCTGGCCAGGCGGCTGTGCTCGCGCTGCGGGATGGACTACAACCTGATCGCCCACCGGCCCGCGACCGAGGGCAGGTGCGACGTGTGCGGCGGCGAGCTCGTCACCCGTGAGGACGACGCCCCGGACGCGCTCGCCACGCGGCTGCGCGAATACCACGACAAGATCGACCCGGTCGTGGAGCTGTTCCGCGGCAAGGAGTACGTCGTGTCGGTCGACGCCCGCGACGACAAGGCCACCGTCCAGCGCAACATCCGCGACCGCCTCAACCTGCCGCCGTACGCCGCAGAGAAGACGGCCTCGTAAAAGGCGGGCTCAGGGCGCGGCGTCGCGGCCGAGCAGCTGCCGGGCGACCACCAGCTTGGTGATCTGGGCGGTGCCGTCGGCGATCTGCAGCGCGATCACGTCGCGCAGCCGCTGGGCCTGCCGCAGCTCCTCCGAGTAGCCGGCCTGCCCGAAGGTGAGCAGCGCCTGCTGGACGGCGTCCGCGGCCATCCTCGGCACCCACCACTTGACCATGTTCGCCTCGGTCGTGTGCGGGAGGCCCTGGTCCTTGCGCCACAGTGCCTCGTAGCAGAGCGCCCTGCCGGCCCGCAGCTGCGTGGCGTACTCGACCAGGGGGAAGCTGAGCCCCTGGAAGGCGCCGAGCGGGCGGCCGAAGGCGCTGCGGGTGCGCGCCCGCTCGAGCGCGTCGTCGATCGCCGCCTGCGCGGTGCCCGTCGCCATCAACGCGATCAGCGCCCGCGAGTAGTCGAAGCCCCGCATGACCTGGACGAAGCCGAGGCCCTCGCCGCCCACGATCGTCTCGGGCCCGGTGGTCAGGCCGTCGAAGGTCAGGTGGGCGCGGCCCACGGCGCGGTTGCCGAGGTCGGTGAACGCCTCCCGCTTCGCCGCGGCCAGGTCGGCGAGGAAGGCGGTGACGCCGCGGGCGCCAGGACCGCCCGTCCTGGCGAAGACGAGGCCGTGCGTGGCGGTCATGCCGAGCATGATCGAGGTCTTCTCGCCGTGCAGCAGCCAGGCTCCGTCCTGGAGAGTGGCGCGGAACTCGATGGCGGCGGCGTCCGAGCCGTGCTCGGGCTCCGTCAGGCAGATGGCCGGGATCAGCTCTCCCGAGGCCAGGGCGGGCAGCCAGTCTCCCCGCTGCTCCGGTGAGGCGTTGGCCTGCAGGATGTCGGCCACGAGCGCGGCGTTGAGCACCAGGTAGCAGCTGTTCACGTCGGCGCGGGCGAGCTCTTCGAGCACCAGGCCGGTGGTCACGGCGTCGGCGCCCGCGCCGCCGTACTCCTTACGGACGCGCAGGCCGAGCAGGCCCATGCGGGCCAGCTCGCCGGGCAGCTCGGGGCGCATGGCCGCGGCCCGGTCGTCGGACTGGTAGTGCGGGGCGAGGCGCTCGGCCGCGAAGTCGCGCACCCGGGCGCGCAGCCGCTCCTGCTCGTCGTCGAACGCGAAGTCCATGCTCAGCCCATCCGTTCGCGCAGCTCGAACTTCTGTACCTTGCCCGACGCCGTCTTCGGCAGCTCGGCGACGACCGTCAGGCGTTCCGGCCAGAACTGCCGGGCCATGCCGAGTCCTTCCAGATGCAGCTGTACGTCGGTGAGTGACGGCGGCTCCCCGTCCGGGACGACGAAGGCGCACGCCCGCTCGCCGAGACGTTCATCGGGGTAGGCCACCAGCGCGGCCTCCTTGATCCGCGGGTGCCGCCAGAGCGCGGCCTCCACCTCGACCACGGGGATCTTCTCCCCGCCCCTGACGATCAGGTCCTTGGCCCGGCCGGTGATCCGGATGCCGCCCTCGCCGTCATCCCTGGCCAGGTCGCCCGTATCGAACCAGCCGTCGCCGGTGAGAGCTTCGGCGTACAGATCGGGGCGTTTCCAGTAGCCCACGCACTGGTTCGCGCCGCGTACCTGAAGGCGGTCGCCGGCGATCCGGACCTGCATCCAGGGGGCGGGGCGGCCGTCGGAGCGCGCGGCGAGATCCGGCGGGTCCTCGGGGCGGGTGATCGTGACCGTGGCGTTCTCCGTCATGCCCCACAGCGCGTACATGCGCACGCCCAGCACCTCGCCCGCCTCCTCCACGACCTTCGGCGGGATCGGCGATCCGCCGCACGCGAAGGAGTCGAGGGTCCGCAGATCCCGGGGCCGGGCCCGCTGCGCGGCGATGGCGTCGACCACGAACGTGGTGGCGCCCATGCCGAAGTTGACGCCCTCCGACTCGACCAGGCCGAGCATGACGTCCGGGTCCCACACGTCCTGGAACACCGCCCGGCCGCCGAGCTGGAGCGGCATCAGGAAGCAGTAGAGGTACCCGGCCTGGTGGGTGAGCGGCGAGCCCATGTGGACGACCAGATCCTCGTCCAGCCCGAGAGCCTCCGCCTCGGTGCGGATGCCGGCGTACAGCGTGTTGTGGGTGTGCATGACGCCCTTGGGCTCGCCCGTCGTGCCCGAGGTGAACATCACCTGGGCCAGGTCGTCGGGGCCCGCCTCCGACTGGCCGAGCCGGACGTCGCCGCCGGACATGAAGACGTCGTCGAAGTCGAGCGGGCCGCCGCCGATGGTCACCGCGTGCCGCAGCGTCGGCACCTCCTTGGCGATCTCGGCGAGCATCCCGGCGTGGTCGAAGCCGCGGAACGACGCGGGCGCGACGCAGACCTTCGCTTCCGTACGTTCCAGCATGAAGCCGACCTCGCGTTTGCGGAGGATCGGGATGATGGGGTTGACCGCCGCGCCGACCCGCATGCAGGCCAGCGCGAGCGGCGGGAACTGCCACCAGTTCGGCAACTGCAGCGCGACCACGTCGCCCCGGACGACGCCCAGCTCGGTCAGGGCCCCGGCGAACCGCTCCACGAGTCGCGATAAATCCGCGTACGTCAGCTTGACCAGGTCAGCGGCGCCCGCCTGGTGCGCCGTGATCGCGACGCGGCCCGGGGAGCGCTCCACGGCCCGCCGGAGGTCGTCCAGGGGCGTGCCGTCGCGCCACCAGCCTTCGCGGTAGCAGTGCTCGGCGTCGCTTCGCCAGTTCATGGGTACTCCCATCGGCATGTCAGGGGCTGGTCAGGCGGTAGCCGTACCTGCTCATGAGCGGCAGCGCGGCGAGGGTGCTCAGCGCGACGCTCGAGGCCGGCAGGGCGGTGCGCCAGGCGTCGTCGGGCCTGATGGCCACCGGCCCGGTGCGCAACCGGTCGGGATTTCCCGTCACGGTGTGGTTGACGCCGAGCCGGGCGGCGTTCCCGTCGATCACCGGGCCGGGCGGCGGGAGGCCCGCCCACGCCATGACCTGGCCGATCGTCTCGGCGGGCCGCGCGGCGAAGTCCTCGTACCTGAGCCTGAGGCACCTGCCGGGATAGGCGCGCGCGATCCACTCCGACGCCGCGTTGAAGCCGGTCCAGTACGCGCTGCTGCGCAAGGGACTCATGGCCGGGATGTAGCCCTTGGCGCGGTGCCACGAGTAGGCGGTCGCCCTGGGGTCGCGCACCATGTGCAGCACCTGGGGCCGCAGGTCGGGCAGGCCCATGAGGTGGGCCGCCTCGGCGGGGAACTTGGAGGTGTCGACGATCACCTCGGCGTCCAGCGCCGCGCCGATCGCGGTGTAGAGCCGCCGCTTGACCTCGCTGATGCGCCGCACGTCGCGCGGCGGCCGGGCCATGCCCCGTGCCTCGCGCAGCCGCTCCTGGGTGAAGCGGGTGCGCAGGCGGGCGTTGTGCAGGCCGATCATCTCCGTCGCGAGGGTGTGACCGTCCAGCTCGCGCAGCACCCGCCGCCACACCTCGCAGTCCTGCAGGTCCTTGCCGCAGCCGCAGGTGCTGTTGGTGCCGGTGCCGAGCACGCCGTTGGACCACAGGTAGTTGAGCTCGCCCACGTGCGCGACGCCCGGCAGCTCGTTGAGCAGGTTGCCGAGCAGCGTACTGCCCGACCTGCACCAGCCCGTGACGTAGAGCACTCGCGGCGCTGCGGGCGTCATCGGCTCGCGGTCCGTCCGGCGACGGCGCTCTCACTGCTTGGCTTTGTGGCAGCGGGCTTTGTGGCGGGTGCTCTTCCGGCGGCGGCTTTTCTGACGGCGGTCACCAGGCGGTCGCAGTCGGCCAGGTCCAGGTTGGCCGAGAGCGGGATGTCGATCGCCTCGCTGACATAGCGCGCCGACGTCGGGAAGAGGCTCCGCGCGGCCTCCGGGTTGTCGCCGAGCAGGAAGCGCCAGTTCCAGAAGGCGCGTACGTTGACGTCGTCGCGGTCGCCGAGCGCGCGGGCGTCGACCCCCTCGGCCGCGACGGCCCCGGCGAACGCGACGCACTCCCGCGGCGTGGCCCCCGGCAGCCGGAAGACCAGCGCCTCGCCGAGGTAGGCGCCGGGCGCCACCGGCTGCCGCAGCGCGATCCCGTCGAGGTCGGCCAGCCGCTCGGCCACGTAGTCGTAGTTGCGGCGATGGGCGGCCAGCCGGTCGGGCAGCCGCTGGAGCAGGGCTCCGGCCAGCGCCGCCCTGATCTCGTCCATGCGGAAGCTGAAGATGGGGTACGCCCGGTCGTCGACGTCCGGGACCTTGCCGGGGAAGTGGCGGCCCATCCGGCCTTCGTAGGCGCCGCTGTAGACCACCGCGCGGGCGTACGCCTCGGGGTCGTCCGTGAGCAGGAACCCGCCTTCGCCGGTGTTGAGCGACTTGTCGGACTGGGTGCTGAAGGCGCCGAAGTGGCCGAACGTACCCAGGTAGCGGCCGTCGAGCCGCGCGCCGAGGGCGGGCACCGCGTCCTCGACCACCAACGCGCCGTACTCCTCCGCCAGTCGGCATATTTCCGGCATGTCGCTGGCGAAGCCGCGCATGTGCACCACGACGACCGCCTTGGCGCCCTCGTCGAACACCCGGCGCAGGTCGCGCACGTCCAGGTGCAGGTTCTCGTCGCACTCCACGAGCACCGGCCGGTGCCCGGCGAGCAGGATCGCGCTCGGCGTGGCCGCGAAGGTGAACGCGGGGCAGGCGATCGGCGAGCCGGCGGGCAGCTGGAGCGCGAGCAGACTCAGGGTGATCGCGGTGGTGCCGCTGGCGCAGGCCAGCGCGTGCCCGGCGCCGAACACCTCGCACAGCCGCCGTTCGAAGAGCCCGGTAAATGTCTCCTCGTGCGGTCGGAAATCGTAACGGAAGAACAACCGGGCGCGCAGCGCCTCGATCGCCGCGGCGATGTCCTCCGGGCTGAGGAAGACATCACCCTTGTCATAAGTGGGCCAGGTGGTCAGAGGTGGATTCACCGGTCCCTCGAATCTGTTGGTACAAATAACGTGAGCTATTTGGTCGGGTAGTGAATTACGCGCTGGACCTAAGAGCCGACTATCGCGGCAAGTCCCCGGAAAGACAACCCCCCTCGCGTGTGTCACAAATGCGTGATAAGCCGTCGAAGAACCTCGGCCCGAGAAAGGAACGAGTCAGTGACGGTCTCCACGCTGAACGCCCTGAACGCCGCCTGCCCCGATCGGGTGGTCGGACCCGGCCACCCCGCTTATGACGAGGTGCGGCTGCTCTTCAACGGCATGCACGATCTACGGCCGCGGCTGATCTGCCTGCCGCGCGACGTCGCGGAGCTGCGGGCGGTGATCCGTACCGCCCGCGAGTCCGGGCTGGTCACGGCGGTGCGCGGCGGCGGGCACAACGTCGCCGGGTACGCCTCCGTTGAGGACGGGCTGGTCATCGACCTGCGGCTGATGAGCTCGGTAACGGTCGATCCGGGCGAGCGCACCGCCACGGTCGGCGGCGGCGCCACCTGGAGCCAGGTGGACCTGGCGACCACCGCGTACGGGCTGGCCACCACGGGCGGCACCTTCGACACCACCGGCGTCGGCGGCCTGACCCTGGGCGGCGGCCTCGGACACCTGATGGGCAGATACGGCCTGACCTGCGACAACGTGCTCTCCTACCAGCTCGTCACGGCCGCGGGGGAGGTGGTCGAGGTGGACGCGGAGCGCGATCCCGAGCTCGACTGGGCGCTGCGCGGCGCGGGCCACAACTTCGGCGTGGTGACGGAGTTCCGCTTCCGTACGCACCCGGTGGGCCTGCTCTACGGGGGCTGCGTGGCCTATCCGCGTGCCGAGCTCGGCCGGGCCGTGCGCCTGTTCCGCGAGCTCATGCTCGACGCGCCCGACGAGCTCAACTGCACGCTGTTCCTGAAGAGGTACGGTCCCACGCACGTCCCGGCGGCGGTGATCTGCGTGGCCTACAGCGGTGACGACGAGGGCTACCGGGCGGCGCTGGAGAAGCGGCTGCGCGGGCCGGAGCTCCTCGACTGGCAGCTCATGCCCAGGTCGTACCTGTCGCTGCAGGCCGCGCTCGGCCGCCTGGCGTTCGGGCTCCGGCACTACTGGAGCGCCCGCTTCGCCGACGCCCTGCCGGACGCGCTGGCCGACGCGCTGGTCGAGCGGTTCCTGGCCGGCCGCTGGCTGGGGCCCTTCAGGGACGGGATCCTCGTCGAGGCGCTGCACGGCGCGGTGCGGCGGGTGCCCGCCGAGGCCACGGCCGTGCCCTTCCGCGGCGCCGCCTTCAACGTCACGGGCACGGCGATCTGGACCGACCCGGCCGCCGACGAGGAGCAGACCGCCTGGGCGCGGTCCGTCTCGGCCGCCGCCGAGCCGTACAGCCGCTGGGGCGACGGCTACATCAACTATGCGTCCACCGGCGACCGGGCCAGGAAGACCTTCGGCGAGACGGCCTTCGACCGGCTGACCTCGGTGAAACGGCGGCTGGACCCGGACAACTTCTTCCGCGCCAACTACAACGTCGCGCCCTCACCCGTCCGCTGAGCCGCGTCCACCGGCTCAACGATGCGTCGCCCCCGGGGTCATCACCAGGTGGACGCCGTCCAGGGCGGCATGACCTTCACTGGTGGGACCCGAGTCCTTCACCGCCAAGGAGTTCTCGTGATCGTCCTCGGATACAACGGGTTCGGTAAGGTCGCCGAACTCTTCGCGCGTTATTACGGGTCGACGGGAATCGACCGCCACATGCTCTACGGCCACGATTCCTCGGCGGCCCTCATCGTTGACGGGGAATTGGTCGCGGCCGTCGAGGAGGAGCGGCTCAATCGCGAGAAGAAGACCGCCCGGTTTCCGGCCCAGGCCATCGAATGGGTTTTAAGGGCGGCCGGGAAAACGTACGAAGAGGTCGATGTCTTCGCGCATTCCTGGCGTTTCTCCCAGGACGTCATGAACAACATGATCGCCGAGATCGTGGACACCGACGCGCCGGTGGACAAGAAATTCGCCAGGCTGCGGCGGCTCGACGACACCTATTCCAGGATATTCAGCCAGGAGGCCATTCTCGCCGACTTCCACGAGCACACGGGTCACCCGCTGACCGCCGAGAAGCTGGTCACGGTGCCGCACCACCTCGCCCACCTGATGACGGGCTACCACCTGTCCGGGGGCGGGGAGGCGGCCTTCGTGGTCAGCGACGGCCGGGCGGAGTGGCTGTCGGCGATCCTCGGTGAGGTACGCGACGGCAAGGTGCGCCTGTTCGACGACGCGACCGTGGACGGGGACAACTCGCTGGCCCTGCTGTTCGCGGTGCTGACCAGGTATCTCGGCTTCATGCCCAACAACGATGAGTACAAGGTCATGGGCCTGGCCGGCCACGGCCCGCCGCCGGAGCCCAACCCGCTGCTCAAGCACGTGGTGGCGCTGACGGACAACGGCCGCTACACCATCCCCTACGCGCCGCGGGCCGTACGCGCCTATTACGCGCTGTTCGACCGGATCTTCGACACGGACCCGGACGGCCGGGAGGACTTCGACGTGCGGGTCCGGGTCGCCGCGGCCGCCCAGGAGATGGTCGAGGCGGTGACGGCCCACCAACTGCGCGCGCTGGAGGAGCGCAGCGCGCTCCCGAAGCTGCTGTTCGAGGGCGGCCTGGCGCTGAACTGCGTCAACAACACCAAGCTGCTCGAAGGCTCCAGGTTCGCCGAGATGGACGTGAGCTTCGGCGCCAGCGACCCCGGTGTGGCCATCGGCGCCGCCTTCTACGCCAGTCAGGAGGCGGGCGACAAGCCGCGGGTCTCCGGCTCGCCGTACCTGGGGCCCGCGTACGGCGACGAGGAGATCCTCGCCACGCTCGACGCTCACGCGGGGCGCGTCGAATGGCGTGAGCTGGCACCCGGCGACGTGGCGCGGGAGACGGCCGCGCTGCTGCGGGAGAAGTGCGTGCTCGGCTGGTTCCAGGGCCGGACCGAATACGGGCCACGCGCGCTGGGCAACCGGAGCATTCTGGCCAATCCCCGGTTCGGCGATATCAAGGACATCATCAACGACCGGATCAAGCACCGGGAGCCGTTCCGGCCGTTCGCGCCCGTCGTCCTGGAGGACGTGGCTCCCGAGGTGTTCGAGATGGGGAAGAAGCGGGCCTCGCCGTACATGACGTTCGTCTTCCCCGTACGGCCCGGCTACCGCGACCTGATTCCCGGCGCCACGCACGTGGACGGCACGTCCAGGATTCAGACGATCCGCGAGGAGGACAACCCGCTGCTGGCGGAGTTGCTCCGCGCCTTCACCGAGTTGACCGGGGTGCCCTGTCTCATCAACACCTCGTTCAACGTGGCCGGTGAGCCCATCGTGTGCTCCCCGGCCGACGCCATGGACTGCTTCCTGAAGACCGAGATGGATTACCTCGTGCTCGGACGGTTTGTAGCCACCAAATCAGCTCAGCGTTGACAACCATTTCAACGGTTTTCCGGGGAGGGGCAAGGCATGTCTCCTGGCGAGGAGTTCGCGTGGGCGGTGGCGGGCTCGCGGAACGGCGGCGACGTCGAGGTACCGTACCGTCTGGCGCTGACCGAGGCGTTCCCGCTGTTCAAGACCCGGCCGCGCTACACGGTCCGGCACCTGCTGAAGAGCGCGAAGGTGGGCGACGGGCAGGTGCCCTACGTCCACGAGGCGCCACCGCCCGAGCCGGCGCGGTCGGGGACGTCGTACGCCGAGACGCCCGAGTCCGTCTTCGCCGCCAGCGTCCGCGTGGCCGGCCTGACCGAGGTCAAGGTCGGCGTGCCCGTGCCCAAGGGCGTGCTCGACGAGCCCGGCCTGCTCGCCGCCTTCGTGGACTACCGCGTGCTCGTACGGCTGTCCACGGTCGAGAACCAGATCCTGCTGCACGGCTCGGGCGACGGCGCGATCGACGGGCTGCTGCACCTGGCGGAGTCGCGCCACGCGCCGTTCGACGGCGATCCCGAGGACGTGCTGACCGCGGCGGCGGCCGAGGTCGAGGAGACCGGCGGCTCGTGCGACGGGATCGTCACCCACCCCGGCCTGTACTGGAAGCTGGTCCGGGACGGGACGCTCGACCGGCTGGCGACGGCCGGGATCCGCGTCTCGCGCACCCGCATGATCGGCGCGGGGGACGCGCTGCTCGGCGACTTCCGCGCGGCCGTGACGCTGCTCGACCCCGCGCAGTCCACGCTGCGGCTGCGCCGGGACACCGAGGTCATCGAGGCGAGCACCCGCGTCGGCCTGGCCGTACATCTGCCGCAGCACTTCCTGCTGGTCTCGTGAGAGGTGTCTGGTCATGGACCTTGGCTTGAACGGACGTGTCGCGCTGGTGGCGACGGCCAGCAGCGGGCTCGGGCTGGCCGTGGCCCGCACGCTGGCGGCCGAAGGCGCGCATGTCTCCATCTGCGCGCGCGAGCCCGACCGGCTGGCGCGGGCGCACGCCGAGATCGACGCCGCGGGTCCGGGACGGGTGCTCAGCACCAGCGTGGACGTGCGCGACGAGGCGGCCGTGGCCAAGTGGGTGGGGCGCACCGCCGACGAGTTCGGCTCGCTGCACATCGTGGTCAGCAGCTCGGGCGGGGTGCCGCACGGGTCGCTGGAGGAGTTCGACGTGCCCGTGTACCGGCGGGCGCTGGAGGACAACACGATCCCGCACGTGAGCGTCGTCCTGGCCGCCCTGCCGCACCTGGACACCGGCTGGGGCAGGGTGCTGATGCTCACCTCCGAGGCGGTACGCCAGCCGCTGCCCCTGACCGGCCTTTCGGCCGTGGCCCGGCTGGGCGTGCTGGGCTTCGCCAAGGGCCTCGTGCCGAGCCTCGGCCCGCGCGGCATCACCGTGAACGTCCTCGCCCAGGGCTTCCACCGCACGCCCGCGCTGGACCATCAGTTCGGCGACGAGGCGGATGCGGCGCTGGCGCGGGTGGCCGAGGGCCTGCCGATGCGCAGGATCGGGCGGCCGGGCGACTTCGGGGCGATCGCCGCGTTCCTGGCCAGCGAGCACACCTCCTTCATCACGGGCGTGGTGCTGCTGGTGGACGGCGGCAACACCCGCGGCCTATGAGCGGTCCTGCTGATGGACGGCGGCGCCTGCGGCCTGTGACCCCCTGGGCGCGGACGTTCGCCGGGCTGGTGGCGGCGCTGTTCGTCACGTTCACGGCGTTCGGCGCGGCGGTGCCGGTGATCCCGCGACTGGTGACCGAGGAGCTGGGCGGCACGCCGTTCGCCGTCGGCGCGGCCTTCACCGCGACCGCGGCGGTAACCCTGGCACTGCGCCCCTACGGTGGCCAGCTCGCGCAGCGCTTCGGCGGTCGCCGGCTGATGCTGGCAGGCTCGGCGCTGGCCGCCGTCATCGGCGCCCTGTACGCGATCCCGTGGGGCCTGCCCGGCCTCATCACCATCCGGCTCGTCATGGGCGTCGCCGAGGCGTTGTTGTTCACGGCGGGCTCGGTGTGGACGGTCCAGCTCGCGCCCGAAAACCGCCGGGGCCAGATCGTCGGCTGGTACGGCCTGGCGATGTGGGGCGGCTTCATGGCCGGGCCCGCCCTGGGCGAGACGCTGTACCGTCTCGGCTCCTACCCGGCGGTGTGGGCCGCCGCCGTGGTCCTGCCGCTCCTCGCCGTCGCGGTGCTGAGCCTGCTGCCGTCCGGCGCGCGGCTGCCGGTCGTGTCGCGCAAGCTCATCCCGGGCGCGGCCGTGCTGCCGGGGCTGGCGCTGGGCATGGGGGCGTTCGGGTACGGCGTGCTGGTGGGCTTCGGCGCGCTGGCCCTGTCCTCCAGAGGGATCTCCAACGGGCCCGTACTGCTGAGCGTGTTCAGTGCCGCGTACATCGCGACCCGGCTCGTGGCCGGCCGCCTCCCGGACCGGCTCGGCCCGATGCCGGTGATCGTCGCGTCGAGCCTCGCGCAGGCCGCCGGCCTGGCCATGATCGGGTTCGCGCCCGGCTGGTGGGTGGCGGCGGCGGGGGCGGTGCTGTCGGGGGCGGGGTTCACCCTGCTCTACCCGTCGCTCGCGATGATCACGATCAGCCGGGCGCCGGAGGCGGAGCGGGGGGCGGCGCTGGGGGCGCTGAGCTCGCTGTACGACATCTTCTTCGGGCTCGCGGGGCTGGTCGGCGGGGTGGTCGCGGACATCAGCTATCCGGGGGCGTTCGCGCTGGCGGCGGCCGTCGTACTCGGCTCACTCGCGCTCGGCCCGCTGGCGACGCGCCAGATCCCTGCGCGGCGGTCAGGTTGACCTGAGGCCCGAACGGCGGTGGGCGATGGAGATCAACGGCGGTCAGGTTGACATGAGGCCGGAGCGATAGGCGAAGGAGACCAGCTGCGCCCGGTCCTTCGCCTTCAGCTTCGCGCGGAGCCGGTGCAGATGTGTCCGTACCGTACTGACCCCGATGTACAACTCTCCCGCCACCTCCTCGGTCGACCGCCCCTGCGCGACCAGGAGCAGCACCTGCTGCTCGCGCGGCGTCAGCCCGGCCAGCGTGGGCTGTTCCAGTTCGGCGGGAGGGGGCTCCCGCTGCCTGAACCAGTCGACCAGCCGCTGGGTCACGACGGGCGAGAGCATGGTCTGCCCCCGGCCCGCCGCCCTGATGACGGCGACGACCTCGTCCTGCGTGGAATCCTGGGTCAGCAGCCCGTTCGCGCCCGCGCGCAGCACGTCGGTGACCGTCTGGTCGGTATGGTCGACGGTGAACACGACCACCCGAGGCTCGGGGTCCAGCTTCTCGGCCCGTAATCGCTGGATCAGTTCCAGCCCGGACAGCCCGCCGAGGGTCAGCCCGGTGACCACGACCTCGGGATGATGCTTGCGGGCGAGCATGATCGCATGGACGCCGCTGTCGGTGGTCTCGATCACGTTGACGTCGTCCCGGGAGGCCAGGATCGACAGTAGGCCGAACCGCGTGATCGCGTATTTATCACAGATAATCACTCTTAGTGACGCACTGCACATGCGAACTCTTTTCCGTGATTTGTGGGCAGCATGTCACATCTGTTCGGTTACGCCGGGGATGTACACGCGAAATCAGGGATTTCTAGGGGGCGCGACATCTTGACATTTGGTCCGACTTGGAGCTGGACGAGTGGGTAATGTGCTGTGGCGTGTGCGACAGGTGGGGCGGCGGGGGCGATTATCCCGTCTTTAAGCCGATTTGCCCTTGGTGCCGTTCGGGCGGGATGACCTACTGGTTCGAGAGCAAGAACAGCGTGTAGGCCGCCAGCGTCGCGGCGTCCGTGATCTCGCCGTCGCGGATCATGGCCTCGAAGTCCGTGCGCTTGAACCACCGATGCAGCAGGTCCTGCTCCTCGACCTCCAGCTCGTTGGGCCCCGGCTCCAGTCCGGTGGCCACGAACACGTCGAAGCTCTGTGACGACATGCCCTTGGCGCAGCTCAGCCGTCCCAGGTGCCGCATGTCCGCCGCCGTCAGGCCGGTCTCCTGGCGCAGCTCCTCGCGTGCCAGGTGCTCGGGGTCACCGGTCCGCATCTGCGGGAACGTGCCCTGCGGGAACTCCCACGACCGGGCGCGGATCGGGTAGCGGTACTGCTCCACCAGGTGCAGCCCGTCGTTCTCGACCGGGATGACCAGCGCGTAGTCGGGCTTCTCGACGTAGGAGTAGATGCCTTCGGAACCGTCCAGGCGGCGGATGCGGTCCTCGCGCATGCGCAGGTACGGGCTCTCGTACACGACCTCGGTCGAGAGGCGCCTGATGGGGTGCTCGCTGTCCGGTCGTACGTCCATGGCTCCTACTCGGTTCGCGCGGTGAAGTCGGCGAAGTCGAATCCCGGTGAGACGACGCAGCTGACCAGGACCTCCTCGCCCCCGGCGGGCCGGGCCGACTGCCACACGCCGCCCGGCACCACGGCCTGCGGCACCTGGCCGTCCTCGACCAGCGGGCCCAGGATGACGGTCTCGTCGCCGATGGTCAGGTCCAGCGGGCCGCCCCGATGCCACAGCCACACCTCGTCGGACCGGACCACGTGCGGCACCGACTCCTCACCGGGACCCAGCAGGAAGTAGATACCGGTGGCGGAGGAGCGGGGCCCGGGATAACCGGCGGGCAGGAAAGTGACGGGACTCCGCCAGGTCTCGCGGAACCAGCCCCCCTCGGGATGGGGCAGCAGGTCCAGGGCGCGGGCGATGGGCGGGCGCTCCACGAACGCGATCGCCGCGCCGGTGACGTCACGACGCAGGAAGCGGGTGCCGTCGAGGACCAGCTGGCCGTCCAGTTCGCTGGCCAGGGCCTCAGCCTCGTCGGCGACCTCGATGGACGGGCCGCTGGGATAGATCGTCAGCTCCACGTGGGTGATCCTACGTGCTGGGGTTCGCGGCGGCGGTGAGGTCGTTTGGTGGCGAACGGATCGCCCGGGTGCCGGTGTGCCGACGAGTGCGGTGGACCGACTGACAGGAACGCAGCGGAGCGACTGACAGGAGTGGGGTGGAGCGACTGACAGGAATGGGGTGGAGCGACGTCGTCTCACCCTGACCAGTAGCCGTGTGGATCTTCTTGATGGATCGGTTGGAGGGGCGGTAATTGTCGGTCGAGCTGGCTAGTCTGCGGCAAGTGATCGAACGGTGGAGCCGTGATCAGGTGCTCGCTCTCGCCCCCGACGCCTCGTCCCAGAAGGCGGCGCAGGGCGTGGCGGCACCTGGCAAATGGAGCTTGCGCGGCACGACTGACGACGTGCTGTTCGGTGAGTGCAAGGGGAGCGGGGCCACGCCCTATATGGCGTGCGTCGATCTCTCCGAGCCCGCATATCGGTGCAGTTGCCCCAGCCGGAAGTTCCCGTGCAAGCACGCGCTCGGGCTGCTGCTCATGTGGTCGGCAGATGGGGTTCCCGCCGCCGATTCGCTGCCGCCGTGGGCCGCGGAGTGGGTCGCCATGCGTACGGAACGTGCCGCCAAGGCGGCGGCCAAGCTCGAGGCCGCCCGCGCCCGTGCCACTGCGGAAGCCGAGAGCGACCCGGAACCGGCCGACTGGCCCGAATCGGATCCGACACCGAACGCCTGGTCGGGTGGCGACCCAAGCACAGCGTCGGACACGTCCTTGGGTTCGGGCACGTCCTCGGGCTTGGGCTCGGGCTCGGGCTCGGAAGGTGGGCAAGGCTCGGGCGCGGCGGCTGGCGGTGGGTCCGGTCTGGGCTCCGGGCCGTCCTCCACTGGTAGGTCAGGTGGTGGGCGGGGTGCAGGGGTCGAGTCCGTACGGCATGCGCGGGTGAGTGCCGGACTGGCCGAGCTCGAACGGTGGCTGGCCGATCAAGTGCGGCAGGGCCTGGCGGGGACCGACGCCGACGAATGGGACGACCTAGCCAAGCGCCTCGTCGATGCCCAGGCGCCGGGCGTCGCCAACGCGCTCTCCCGGTTGCGGGAGGTGCGCATGGCCGACGACTGGCCGAGTCGGCTGCTGGCCGAATACTCGCTGATCAACCTGCTGGCGGTCGCCTACCGGCGGCGGGCCGAGCTGCCTGGGCCGTTGCGCCAGACCGTCCTGATCCGCGCGGGCTTCCCCGTCGCGCGGGAGGACGTGCTGGTTCGGCCGGCCGTACGCGACCGGTGGCACGTGGTGGGCAGACGCGACGAGGAACACGACCGGCTGACCGCCCGCCGGGTCTGGCTCCGGGGCCATGACACGGGCCGGGCGGCGCTGATTCTGTCCTTCGCCGCCTCCGGCCAGCCGCTCGACGCCTCGCTGGTCACCGGCACCATGATCGACGCCGACGTCGCCTTCTACCCGGGCGCCGCACCCCTCCGCGCCCTGGTAGCCACCCGCCACGCCATCCCTCGAAGCCTTCCCACTGACCGGACCACCTTCGCCGGCCAGGGCGACGCCCCCGACCGGAGCGTCCCCGACGGCCGGGCGGATCTCGGCGGCCGGGTTCCGCCCGGAACGTCGCCGGAGGAGGCGCTCGGCGAGATCGCCGCCGCCGTGGCCGCCGACCCGTGGACCGACTCCTGGCCCGTCGTGCTGGCGGGCGTGGTTCCTGGCCGCACTTCTGTGGGCGGATTCCCGCTGCACCCGAGGTCACGTGACCCATGGCGGCTGATCGCCGTCTCCGGCGGGCGGCCGGTGACCGTGGCCGCCGAGTGGACCCCACTGGGCCTGCGCCCGCTGACCACCTGGGCCGACGACGGAACGGCGGTGATCCTGTGACCTGGGACGACCTGGCATCGACGGCACTGGTCGGCACCGACCGCAGGCCGCACGAGGGAGACCTGCTTGAAAGCGCCGCCGTAGAAGTGGTGCGCCGCCGCGCCGGTCAGCAACTCATCGAGACGACCAAGGCCGAGACGACCGAGGGCGACAGGGCCGACGGCCAGGCGACAACGCGTGAGGCGACAGCGGGCGAGGGGGCCGAGAGCAAGGCACCGGCCAGTGAGGCGGCAGTGGGTGAGGCAACCGAGCAGGGGTGGGCGAAAGACGAGGAGTTGCCCGCCGTGACCGCCCTGGCCGCCGAGCGTCTGGCCAGGATCCTGGGCGGCGAGTACGACCGCCTGCTCCCCGAATGGCTGGCCGCCGCCTCCACCGCAGGCCGCAGAGTGCCCCCGTATGTTCTGCCCGAGCTCCTCGACCGGGGCAGACGCGACCACTCCATCAGAGCAAATCTCGGCCTGGTCGCCGGGCAGCGTGGCAGGTGGCTGGCCGCCCTGAACCCCGACTGGGCGTACCTGCTCGAAGAGCCGACCGGCGAGACGTGGGAGCTGGGCAGCTCGGCCGACCGCCGCGCCTACCTGAGCCACTTCCGAAGGCACGACCCCAAGCAGGCCAGGACGCTGCTGGAGGCGGGCTGGGAGCGTGAGGGGCCGGACGATCGGGCGGCGTTCGTCGAGGTGCTGGCCGACGGGCTGTCGATGGACGACGAGCCGTTCCTGGAGCAGGCGCTCGACGACCGCAGGCGAGAGGTACGCCAGCAGGCCGCCAACCTCCTCACTCGCCTCCCCGAATCGCGCCTGGCCCAGCGCATGGCCGTACGCGCGCGCAGCTGCCTGACCGTCACCAGAAGCACGATCATGGTCGAGGCACCCACAGCGTGCGACAAGGCGATGGAGCGCGACGGCATCCGGGCCAAGCCCCCGAGAGGCACCGGCGAGCGGGCCTGGTGGCTCCAGCAGGTCATCGCCCGCGCGCCCCTCGCTCTCTGGGGCAGCCCCGCCAAGCTGCTCAAGATGAAGATCCCTGACTGGGACGGTGAGGTGAAGACCGCCTGGGTGCGCGCGGCCGTGCTGCAGCGGGATCCGGAGTGGGCGCGGGCGATGTTCGCGTGGGACCCGATCGCGGACCTGCTGGAGGCGCTGGGGCCGGACGAGCAGCAACAGCTTGCCGCCGATTTCGTGAAAAAGCATGACCTGGACAGCCAATTGATCATGGTGCTGGGCGGTGTGTCCTCGCACTGGCGGGAGAAGCTGGCGACGGCAGTCCTCCGCAAGATCACCAAAGTGGCCACCACCCAGCCGTGGAACCTCGGTGAGCTGATCAAACTGGCCGGCGAGCACATCGACCCGGCGCTCGCCGAGCTGGCCGAGAACTACTCGCCCGTTCAGCCCATCCAGCAGGTCGCCGCCCTGCTGCGCTTCCGTGCCGACCTGATGAAGGAGCTCTCATGACCGTTCTGCGCGCCCATGCGGAAGATCAGTACGCCGAGGAGCTGGCCGTGCTCGCCAAGGACGACGACCGGACCAGGCCACCAGGCTGGAAGTTGTCGCCGTGGGCCGTGACCACGTACATCCTTGGCGACGGCCGGCAGATCACCCCGAAATACGTGGGCGCCCGCCGCATCGTCGAGGTCGCCGTCGCCACCCTGGCCACCGACCGCGCGCTGCTGCTGCTCGGTGTGCCCGGCACGGCCAAGACCTGGCTGTCCGAACACCTGGCCGCCGCGATCAGCGGCGACTCCACCCTTTTGGTGCAGGGTACGGCCGGGACGGCAGAAGAGGCCATCCGCTACGGCTGGAACTACGCGCGATTGCTGGCCGAGGGCCCGTCCGTCGAGGCGATGACCCCGTCGCCCGTCATGCGGGCCATGGCCGAGGGCCGGATCGCCCGCGTCGAGGAGCTCACCCGCATGCCCTCCGACGTACAGGACGCCCTGATCACCGTCCTGTCGGAGAAGACGCTGCCGATCCCCGAGCTCAACCGCGAGGTCCAGGCCGAACGCGGCTTCAACGTCATCGCCACCGCCAACGACCGCGACCGGGGCGTCAACGAGCTGTCCAGCGCACTGCGCCGCCGCTTCAACACCGTCGTACTGCCGGTGCCCGCCACCGCCGAGGAGGAGGTGGACATCGTCTCGCGCCGCGTCACCCAGCTCGGCCGCTCGCTGGAGCTGCCCGAGACCAGCACGGGGCTGGCGGAGATCCGCCGCGTGGTGACGGTGTTCCGGGAACTGCGTACGGGTGTGACGGAGGACGGCCGTACCAAGGTCAAATCACCCAGCGGCACCCTGTCCACGGCCGAGGCCATCTCGGTGCTGACCAGCGGCATCGCCCTCGCGGCCCACTTCGGCGACGGCGTGCTACGGCCCTCCGACGTGGCCGCCGGGATCGTGGGCGCGGTGGTGCAGGAGCCGGTGTCCGACCGGGTGGTGTGGCGCGAATACCTCGAAACGGTCGTGCGCGAGCGCTCCGACTGGCGCGACTTCTACCGCGCCTGCCGCGAGGTGTCATGAGCGTCTTGATCCTCGGCGTCCGGCACCACGGCCCCGGCTCGGCGCGCGCCGTACGCGCGGAGCTCGAACGCCTCCGCCCCGACCTGATCCTCATCGAGGGACCTCCGGAGGCCGACGCGCTGGTCGCGCTCGCGCCCGAGCTGGAACCGCCCGTCGCGCTGCTCGCGCACGTGCCCGGCCAGGCGTCCAGCGCGGCCTTCTGGCCGTTCGCCGGGTTCTCGCCCGAGTGGCAGGCCATCCTGTACGGCACGGCGGCCGGCATCCCGGTACGCTTCTGCGACCTCCCGGCAGCCCACAGCCTGGCCGACAATCCCGAGCCTGTGCCCGGCTCCGGCCCCGAGCGCTTGCGGGTCGATCCCATCGGCACCCTGGCCGCCGCAGCCGGTTACGACGATCCCGAGCGCTGGTGGGAGGACGTCGTCGAGCACCGGGGCGACACCCCGTTCGAGGTGATCGCCGAGGCCATGGCCGCCGTCCGCGAGGGCCAGGAGCCCGACGAACGTGAGGCCAGGCGCGAGGCGTACATGCGCAAGACCCTCCGCACCGCTATCAGGCAGGGCCACGACCGCATCGCGGTGATCTGCGGCGCCTGGCACGTCCCCGCCCTGACCGCCCCGCTGCCTCCGGCCAAGGCCGACGACGCCCTCCTGCGCGGTCTGCCCAAGGTGAAGGCGCAGCTGACGTGGGTGCCGTGGACGTACGGGCGGCTGGCCTCGTGGAGCGGCTACGGCGCGGGCATCTCCTCGCCCGGCTGGTACCACCACCTGTTCACCGCCCCCGACCGGCCCGTGGAGCGGTGGCTGGCCGGAGCGGCGGCGGTGCTGCGCGACGAGGGTCTCGCGGTGTCGTCCGCGCATGTCATCGAGTCCGTACGCCTCGCGCACAGCCTGGCCACCCTGCGCGGACGCCCGCTGGCCGGGCTCGGCGAGGTCACCGAGGCGGCCAGGGCGGTGCTGTGCGAGGGCGACGACCTGGCGGTGGAGCTGATCCAGCGGCGCCTGGTCGTCGGCGACCGGCTCGGCCATGTCTCCGACGGCACGCCCATGGTGCCGCTCCAGCGCGACCTGCGTGAGCAGCAGCGACGGCTCAAGCTGAAGCCCGAGGCGCTGGACCGCGCGTTGGGGCTCGACCTGCGCAAGCCGCTCGATCTCGACCGCAGCCACCTGCTGCACCGGCTGCGGCTGCTCGACGTGGAGTGGGGGGTGCTCGGGGAGGCCAGGGGCAAGGGGACGTTCAGGGAGACGTGGACGCTGCAGTGGCGGCCGGAGTTCGACCTGGCGCTCGTCGAGGCGGCGGCCCTCGGCATCACGGTCGCCTCCGCCGCCGCGCAGCGGGCTCGCGACCTCGCCTCGGCGGCGTCGGTGACGCTGGCCGACCTGAGCGGGCTCGTCGAACGCTGCCTGCTGGCGGACCTGCCGGAGGCGCTGCCCGAGGTCCTGGCCGCCCTCTCGGCCAAGGCCGCGCTCGACACCGACGTCACTCACCTGATGGCCGCGCTGCCCGCGATGGTCCGCGCCCACCGCTACGGCGATGTACGCGGCACCTCGGCCGAGGGCCTGGCGGTGATCGTCCGGTCCATGCTCGACCGCATCTGCGTCGGCCTGCCCGTCGCGGTCACCGGCCTCGACGACGAGGCGGCAGCCGCACTGCTCAGCGGCGTCGACGCCGTGCACACGGCCGTCGCACTGATGTCAGAGGAGCCGACCGGCTCACCGCCGGACGCCGTCGGGCAGGAGCCGACGGAACCGGTCTCCCGTCAGGCGGCGTCGCCGCGTAGTCGGTGGCTGGTCACGTTGCGTGGGATGAGTGACCGTCCCGACCTGCACGGGCTGATCGAGGGACGACTGACCAGGATCCTGCTCGACGCCGGCGAGCTCGACGACGCCGACGATCGGATGTCGCGGGCGATGTCCAGGGGCCACGCGCCCACCAGGGCCGCCTCCTGGATCGAGGGCTTCCTGGGCGGCGGCGGGCTGCTGCTGGTGCATGATCCGAGGCTGCTCGGCCTGGTCGACGCCTGGCTGACCGGGCTGGACGGCGAGCAGTTCGTCGACGTGCTGCCGCTGCTCCGCCGTACGTTCGGGAGCTTCGCCGCCCCCGAACGCCGGGCGATCGGCGAGCGCGTCCGATCGGCGGAGCGGTCGGAGCGGTCGGAGTGGTCGGGGCGGGCGGGGGAGCAGGCCGTGGACGAACAGCGGGCGGCGGCGGCCGAGCGAACCGTACTGGCGATCTTGGGGAGAGCGCGGACCGGCGGGAGAGAGCATGACTGAGCGTATGGATGAGCGGCTGCGCAGGTGGCGGCTGGTGCTGGGCGGCGGCGACGCCGACGGCATCTGCGCCGGTCGCCAAGGAGGCGCGGGCGGCGGGCTCGAAGGCGCCGACGCGGACATGGACCGGGCCCTGGCCGCCGTGTACGACCGCGACGGCGGCCTAGGCGCCTCGGCGCCACGGGTGGCACGGTGGCTGGGCGACATCAGAACCTATTTCCCCTCGACCGTCGTCCAGGTCATGCAGAAGGACGCGATCCAGCGGCTCAACCTCACCAGGCTGCTGCTCGAACCCGAGATGCTGGAGGCCGTCGAGCCCGACGTACACCTGGTCGGCACGCTGCTGACGCTCAACCGGGTCCTGCCCGACCAGGCGCGCGAGTCGGCCAGGACGGTGGTGCGCAGGGTCGTACAGGAGCTCGAACGCCGGCTCGCCCAGAAGACCAGGGCCGCCGTCACCGGCGCGCTCGACCGCTCGGCCAGGACCCACCGGCCCAAGCGGGTGTCCGACATCGACTGGGACCGGACGATCAGGGCGAACCTCAAGAACTACCTGCCCGAGAAGAACACGGTCGTCCCCTCGCGGCTTGTCGGCTACGCGCGCAGGCAGCGGTCCGTGCAGCGCGAGGTGGTGCTCGCCATCGACCAGAGCGGTTCGATGGCGGCCTCGGTGGTCTATTCGAGCGTGTTCGGCGCGGTGCTGGCCTCGATGCGGTCGCTCAAGACGTCGCTGGTGGTGTTCGACACGGCGGTGGTGGACCTGACGGATCAGCTGCACGACCCGGTCGAGCTGCTGTTCGGTACGCAACTGGGCGGCGGTACGGACATCAACCGGGCCATCGCCTACAGCCAGGGCCTCATCACGCGCCCGACCAACTCGATCTTCATCCTCATCAGCGACCTCTACGAGGGCGGTGTGCGGCAGGAGATGCTGCGCAGGGTCGCCGCGATGACCCAGGCGGGCGTCCAGGTGATCGTGCTGCTGGCCCTGTCCGACGAGGGCGCGCCCTTCTACGACCACGAGAACGCCGCCGCGCTGGCCGCGATGGGGGTGCCGGCCTTCGCGTGTACGCCCGACGCGTTCCCGGACCTGATGGCCGCCGCGATCGAACGCCGCGACATCGCCCAGTGGGCCGAACGGCACATCGGCATGGGTTCCTAAACCCCGCTGAAGGGCCGCGACACCAGGTCGCGGCCCGTCAGCGCCGGTGGTGCGTGGCCGGGGTTTCAGAAGCAGGCGGGCAGTGCCCCGCTTGGGCCACGCGGGGCTTG
>NZ_JBFAVX010000005.1:416260-465260 GCF_040680095.1 Nonomuraea sp. NPDC052129
AACCCACCCCCCCTAAACCCCGGCGGGGCCCCCACGCCAACGGGGATGGTTAACAAACCCCCCGGCCCGGGCCCCCCCCCCGGGGCCGCCCCCCTTCAGCGCAGGTGGTCAGTGCCCTGGGTTTCAGAAGCAGGCGGTCAGTGCCCCGCTTGCTCCACGCTGGACTTGCGCGGCAGCAGGTACGCCAGCAGGAAGGTCAGCACCAGCAGCCCGATCTCGACCCAGATGGTGACCTGCATCGCCGAGCCGAAGCTCCACTGGCTCTTGAGCAGGTTGAAGAAGAGCGTGCCGAGCAGGGCACTGCCGAGCGCGCCGCCGAGCTGCTGGGTCGCGGTCAGCGTGCCCGACGCCGAGCCGGACTCGTGCGGCTCGACGCCCGAGAGCACGATGTCGAAGAACGGCGCCATGGTCAGGCCCATCCCGATGCCCACGAAGGCCAGGCCGGGGGACAGCTGCCAGGGGCTGACGTCGGTGCCGACCAGGTGGATGGTCAGGCCCAGCACGCCCGCGCCCACGGCCATGACCGCGGTGCCGATCTGCAGCAGGCCGCGGCCGAGCTTCTCCTGCAGGCCCGACATGGCCAGGCCGAAGCCGATCACGCCGCCGATGGCCTGCGGCAGACCGGTGAGGCCGGCCTTGAGCGGGCTGTAGCCGAGCCCGACCTGGGTGTAGAGGGTGAAGACGAGGCTGAGGCCGATCATGCCGGAGAAGAAGGCCAGCCCGGCCACCAGCCCGCCGGTGAAGGCGCGCTTGCGGAACAGGCTCGGCGTGACCAGCGGGTCCTTTCCGGAGGCGGCACGGCGGCTCTCGTACCGGCCGAAGATGGCGAACAACACGATCGAGGCGGCCATCGACACGAACGTCCAGGCGGGCCAGTCCAGCTCGCGGCCCTGGATGAGCGGGAAGATCAGCAGGAACGCGGCGGCCGAGACCAGCAGCATGCCGACCAGGTCGAGCCGGGTGGCGTTGGAGAGCCTGAACTCCGGCAGGAACCGCATCCCGGCCAGCGCGGCGGCCAGCCCGAGTGGCAGGTTGATCAGGAAGATCATGCGCCAGCCGGTGCCGAACAGGTCGGCGTCGATCAGCCAGCCGGCCAGGATCGGGCCGCCCACGGACGAGATCGTCATGACCGGGCCGAACATGCCGAACGCCTTACCCATCTCCTGCGGCGGGAACATCTCCTTGATCAGGCCGAGCCCCTGCGGCAGCATCACGGCGCCGAACAGGCCCTGCACAACGCGGCCGGCGATCAGCATCTCCGGGTTCGCGGCGATCCCGCACAGCAATGAGGCGGCGGTGAAGCCCAGGGCTCCGATCACGAACATGCGCTTGCGGCCGTAGAGGTCGCCGAGCCGTCCACCGGTGATCAGGCCGACCGCCATGGCCAGCGTGTAACCGGCCACCAGCCACTGCACCAGGCTCGACGAGCCGCCCAGATCCTTCTGGATGGTCGGTGCGGCGATGGAGGTGACCAGCGCGTCCAGCAGGTCCATGACCTCGGCGGCCAGGATGACGAACAGCGCGACCCAGCGCCAGCGGTAGGGCTGGACCTCCGAGTCCGCCTGGGGGGCGGTGACGGTCATGAGGACTCCTTGGTAGAACACCGTTTTCTACTACGAACACTGTTCGCTACGAACACCGTTTTAGTAGCGAACGGCGTTCGTGTCAAGTACAGTGTTCGTCATGGGAAGCAGCGAGAACGTCCCGACCCCGCCATGGCGCAAGGCGCGTAAGCCGGTTCAGCTCAGGCGGCAGCTGAGCCAGGACCTGATCGTCGAGACGGGATTGCGGATCCTTGACGCCGAGGGCCTCGACGGGCTGAGCATGCGCCGCGTCGCGCAGGAGCTCGACACCGGGCCCGCCTCGCTCTACGCGCACGTCGCCAACAAGGAGGAGCTCCTGGAGCTCATCTATGACCGGGTGCTCGGCGAGATCCACCTGGCCGAACCCGATCCGGCCCGCTGGAAGGAGCAGTTGCGCGAGTACGCGATCGAGTGTCACCGGGTGCTGGGCAGCCATGCCGACGTGGCCAGGGCCGCGCTGGCCAGCATCCCCGTGGGCCCGAACGCGCTGCGGATCGCCGAATACGTCTTCGGCCTGCTCATCGACGCGGGCATGGCGCCGCGTGACGCCTCGCTCGCCGTCGACCGGATCTCCCTCTACATCACCGGCGACGCCTTCGAAGGCTCGCTGCACTTCGGCAGGATGCGGGCCACGGGTCTCGGCCTGGAGGAATACTTCAAGTCGTTCGTCGGCCACATCGAGAGCCACTACCGCGCTCTGCCCGCCGAGCGGTTCCCGCACATCGCCGCGCACGTCGACGATCTGATCGCCGACGACGGGCGGGCGCGCTTCGAGTACGGCCTCGATCTGATGATCGACGGTCTCGAGGCCCGGATGCCTTAGGCCGACCGGCCCCGGATTCCCTAAGCCCAAGGGCCTAGGGCTGGCGCCCGATGTGCTGAGCAGGGTGTTCGGCATAGTTTGCCGGGCATGACCGCAACTCTTGAAGCACCTCCCGTCAGTGTGGTGTCGGCGAAGTACCGGGCGCTCAGCGTGGGGCTGGTGGCGCTCGTCATGTTGGTGGCGTTCGAGGCGATGGCGGTGGCGACGGCGATGCCCGTCGTGGCGCGCGAGCTCGGCGGCATGCACCTGTACAACCTGGCCTTCAGCGCCACCCTCGCGGCCAGCGTGATCGCCACCGTGCTCGGCGGCAGGTGGAGCGATGTGAAGGGCCCGCTGCCGCCGGTAGCCACCGGCGTGGCGGGCTTCGTGGCGGGACTGCTGGTGGCCGGGTTCGCGCCGAACATGGAGGTGTTCGTCGCCGGACGGTTCATTCAGGGGCTCGGCGCGGGCCTGATCCAGGTGGCCCTCTATGTGCTGGTGGCGAGGGTCTATCCGGGTGAGATGCATCCCAGGGTGTTCGCGCTGTTCTCGGCCGCGTGGGTGGTGCCGTCCATGGTCGGCCCGGCGATCGCCGGATTCGTGGTGGAGAACGCCGACTGGCGGTGGATCTTCCTCGGCGTCTCCCTGATCGTCGTGCCCAGCGCGCTGCTTCTGTGGCGCGGCACCGCGGGCGCGGGCCTGCGCGGCGGCGAGGCCGAGCCCGCCCCCGGCCTCGGGCGCAAGCTGGTCTGGGCCACGCTGACCGCCGTCGCCGCCGCGCTGATCCAGTACGGCAGCGCGCTCCAGCTCCGCGGCCTGCCCCTGCTCGCGGCCGGGATCGTCCTGCTGGCCGTGTCCCTGCCCCGGCTGCTGCCCCGCGGCTCGCTCCGGGCCGCCCGCGGGCTGCCGAGCGCCCCCGTGCTGCGCGGCCTGGCCTACGGCTCGCTGGTGGCGGCCCAGGTTCTCATCCCGCTCATGCTGATCAGCGAGCGTGGCCTGACGCCCACCGGCGCCGGCATCGTCCTGACCGTCGGCGCGCTCGGCTGGTCCACCGGATCCTGGATCAAGGGCCGCGGCGCCATCAGTCACCTGGTCGCGCTGCGCGGTGGCGCCATCATGGTCGCCACCGGCATCGCGCTGATGTCGCTCCTGCTGATCGACTCCGTGCCGATCGCCCTCGCGTACGTGGCCATGGCCATCTCCGGGCTCGGCATCGGCGCGCTGCACCCCACGGTGTCCGTACTGGTGCTGGAGATGTCCGCGCCGGGAGAGGCGGGCCAGAACACCGCGGCCCTCGGCGTCGGCGAGTCCGTGTTCACCGTCGTCGCCGTCGCGGTCACCGGAGCCCTGTTCACCGCCACCGGCGAGACCTATCTGGTGGGCCTCGCCTTCACCTTCGCCCTCGCCGTGCTGGCCGCCGTCATCGCCCCGCGTTTTGCCCAGCACACGAAGGCAGGCACACTGGAAGGAGTCATTTCTTAGCTTCGTCGCAGAGGGGGGTACATGCCGCGAGTGCGGGAGCTAGAGGTCTTCCGGCTGGTCCTGCCGTACGGCAGGCGGTCGGAGAGCCTGCTCGTCAAGCTCACCGACTACGCCGGCATGACCGGCTGGGGTGAGGCGCTGGATCCCCAGCCCAAGACCTGGGCCCGGTTGGAGGAGTCGCTGGCCGCCCAGCTCATCGGCGTCGACTGGGAGCACCCCGACGCCGTACTGAGCGGTGACCCGGCCGTCGACATGGCCTGCTGGGACCTGTGGACCAGGATGCGCGGTGTGCCGCTCGCCGAGGCGATCGGCGGCACCCGCACCTCCCTGGTGGCCACCGTCCGGCTCGAACCCGACCCGTCGCTCGAAAGCCTGGTCTCACGGGTCAACCAGCAGGTCTGCGCGGGCTACGGCCACGTGACGCTGGACGTGCGGCCCGGCTGGGACGTCGAGCCGGTGCGGGCCGTACGCCTGGCCTATCCGGCTCTGACGCTGGCCGTCGACGGCGGCTGCGCCTACTCCGAGGGCGGGCAGCTCGCGGCGCTGGACTCGTACGGCATCGAGGTCATCGAACGGCCCTTCCCCGTCGGCGACGTCTACGCGCACGCCTCGCTGCAGGACGAGGTGGCGGCGTCGGTGGCGGTCGAGGTGCGCTCGTCGGCGGAGCTCGACGACTACCTGACATTGCGGGCCGCGCGAGTGCTGATCCTGCGGCCCACCGCCTTCCCATCGCTCAGCGAAGCCCGCCGGGCGCATGACCGGGCCGCCGCGGCCGGCTGGGACATCCAGTGCGCGGGCGGTCAGGGCGCCGGACTGGCCCGGGCGGCCACGGTGGCGCTGGCCAGCCTGCCGGGGTGCACGCTGCCATGCGACGTGACGCAGCCGCCGCGCAACAACCAGATCGTGACGCCGATCGTGGGAGCGAACGGCGGGGTGGTGGCGGTGCCGCTGACGCAGGCGGGGCTGGGGCACGTCATCGACGAGGCCAGGGTACGCCGGATGGCCAAGGACTCGTTTCTCGCGTGACGGCTATGTGATCTAGCCCCCCTACCTTTATCCCGAAATTTCGAGATAAAGGGGCTTGATGTGGGCGATGTACCGGCGTTAACCAGGTGGCGGACGCTTGTCGCCATTCTGCGCTTGAACCCGGGGGGTTTGGGGCCGGAGTGGCTGCAACTGCTCGTCCGCCTGGCCGCTGTCGGGGCTGTGGGCGGCGGGCTCCTGTACGTGCTGTGGCCGCTCGGCTTCCTGGCGCCGCTGTTGGGGGTGCCGGCCCTCGCTACCTGCCTGATCGTCGGAGCGATGGCTTGGCGGCCTCGGCTCAGATGGAGACACCCACGCCTGCCTCTGGACGATCATCAGCGACTGCGTCGCGTCCTCGACTCGGCGTCCGAGGCGGCCGGCTGGCCTACATCCGTCAAGGTTCGCCTGAGCCCCAGGCCGCGCATGGCGGCCTGGCCCGGCCGACGCGGCAGCTGCCTTCTCTACCTGGGCCTGCCGCTGCTCATGGGGCTGGACGAGGATGACCTGCGCGCGCTGATCATCAGGGAGATGAACCTCGTCCCGTCGGCGTCCTGGCAGGTCCGCTGGCTCCTCCGCCTCAATTTCCTTGACCTCGATCGGGAGGCGGAGGGCAAACCGCTGCCACAAAGGGAATGGCTGCGTGTGCACGCCTACCGGATCCGCAGTGACCTCTGGTCGGCGACAGCCGAACTGGTGGGACGCGACGTTCTGGCCCGCGCCACGCGGCGCGCCTTCATGGTCAACAGTGCCTTCTACTGGTACCTCGAGCGGTACGCGGGCCCGGCGATGTCGCCTGACATGGGTTACGTCTCCGACACCTATCAGAGCTTCCTGTGGAAGATCAGGGAAGACGGCTTGCTCGGGCGGATGCAGCCGAATGTCGACTCCTACGTGGCGGAGGATTTCGATCGTCACGAGGCGAGGCTGCTGGAGGAGCTCGGATGGAACGCCGGTGAGCCCGTCGACCCGGTAGCCGCCGCGGTCGTCGACGGTGTCACGGAGCAGCTGGAACGCAGGCTCGGGCAGGTTGTCCTGTGGGAACGCACCAAGGCCGCCGGCCCGCGCATTCCCTTCCACTCCCTGCGTGACATTCCCTGGGACGGATGGGGTTCGCTTCAGGCGCAGTGGCGGGACCAGGTCATCGTTGCCGCGAGCAAGTTGCTCGGACGGGAGGCCACCGAACGGGACGTCGTCCAGCTGGCCGTCGACGGCCGGGCGGGGGAGCTCTCCTGGTGGCACGCCGACCTCCCGTGTCCTCATCCGAGCCCGGCCGTGTGCGCGCTGATCCCGTTCTTCGACATCGAGTTGCGGCGTTTGGGGTACGTCGCCCCGGTTCTCCAGCAACGCAGCTTTGTCGGGCCGCTGGGCGATACGGTCGACTTGGTGGCACTGGCCGACAGAGCGGGGCGCGGCCTGCCGTACGGGCTCGAACTTGGAGGACCTTTGACGGAGCGGGACCGGGACGAGGACTCCCGGCGGCTGGCGGCTGAGTCACTGGCGGCCGGTGATCCGACGGGGTGGTTCGAGCGCCTGTACGCGGAGTCGGCGACGGGTCAGGCGATCGTCCCGTGGGACTCACAGACACCCCACCCACTGCTCGTCGAGTGGCTTCCTTCGGCGTCGGACTCGGCGTCGGGCTCGGGCTCGGGCTTGGCGTCGGCTTCCGGTTCCGGCTCGGGCTCGGGCTCGGGTTCCAGCCCTAGCCTCGGCTCCAGCTCCAGCCCCAGCCCCGCCTGGGCGGGCTCTGGAGCGGAAGCAGGGATCGGCCCGGGAGTGGGTCGGCGAGCGCTGGTGGTCGGGTGCGGGCTGGGGGACGACGCCGAGTACGTGGTGAGGTTCGGCTACGACACGGTTGCCTTCGACGTCAGCGAGTCGGCCGTACGCCTGGCCCAGGAGCGCTTTCCGGACTCCACGGTGGACTATCGCGCAGCCGACCTGCTCGACCCGCCCACCGAGTGGCGCCACGCGTTCGACCTGGTGGTGGAGATCATGACCGTCCAAGCTCTGCCGGAGCACCTCCACGCGCGGGCCATCGACTCGGTCTCCGGCTTCGTCGGGCCGGGCGGCACGCTCCTGGTGATCGCCTCGGCCCGTGAGGAGGGCGGCCCGGTGTTCGCCCCGCCGTGGCCCCTCACGCCGTCCGAGATCGCGTCCTTCGCGTCGGAGGGCCTGGTCACGGACCGCATCGAAGACCTCCGCGACCCGGAACGCCACCGCTGCCGCGCCACCTTCCACCGCCCCGCTGTCAGCGAGTAAGACCGCGGCAGTGCCAGCGAGGAAGACCGCCCCGCGGTCAGCGAGGGAGGCCGTGGCGGCGCCTGCGAGGAAGACCGGGGCAGGGCCAGTGGGGAAGACCGCGGCAGCGTCAGCGAGGAAGACCGTGGCATTCCTCCCCTTTAGGGGTGGCCTCTATCATTCGTTGGCGTGTCCCCATATCTCGCCAGTGAACTCCGTGAGAGCGCGCGGAGCCGGAACGGCACTCGACCGAAGGGGCCCGGCCTGCCGCACGTCGCGGACATGACCGACCCCTCGGACCTGCCGCTGCGCCACTATCGGCCCGCCGCCGAGCTGCGCCCCCTGATGGTGTTCGTGCACGGTGGCGGATGGGTCTTCGGTGACCTGGAGACGCACGACAGGACCTGTCGCCGCATCGCCAAGGAGTGCGATGTCGAGGTGCTGGCGGTGGACTACCGGCTGGCTCCGGAGCATCCGTTCCCGGCCGCGATCGACGACGTCGTCGACGTGCTCCGCTGGGCCGGGCCGGTGGCCGTGGCGGGCGACAGCGCGGGGGATATCTCGCTGCCATGGCCTGCCTGCGGTTGCGAGACGAGGGCGGCCCGCTGCCTGCCGTACAAATCTTGATATGTCCGAACACCGATCTCACGCTCTCCCAGCCGAGCGTCGCCGAGAAGGGGACAGGCTATGGGCTCGACGCCGACATACTGAGCTGGTTCGTCGCCCAGTGGATGCCGGACCCGTCTGGGCGCCGGTCGGCGAGTCTCCTGCACCAGCCGGACCTGTCCGGTCTGCCGACGGCCCTGGTGGTGACCGCCGAACACGACGCGCTGCGCGACGAGGGCGACGCCTACGCCCGCCGCCTGGCTGAAGCCGGAGTCGACGTCACGCACCGGACAAGCGGCAAGCAGCCGTCTTGGACGGTCAAGCCCACACTGCGCGTGCCGTGTGGAACCTGCTGCATGAGTTCACGACCTTCCGTCAGGGCCGCCTTGCGTTCTTGAAGGAGTGCGACGCGGCGATTCGGCAGGCCCGCCATGAGATCGGGTGGATGGGGCTGCTGCCCGCTCAGGCCGCGCAGGCGGTGCTGAAGATCTACCGGCAGGCGTGGGCGAACTTCTTCAACCCCGACCACCCGGCCGAGCGGCCGACGTTCAAAGGCCGGTTCGGGTGCCGGATGGCCGTGGACGTCCCCCAGGCTCGCGACTTGCAGATCGCCAGGATCAACCGCAGGTGGGGTGCGGTGAACCTGCCCAAACTCGGGCGGGTGAAGTTCCGGTGGACCAAAGACCTGCCCGGCCTCACCAAGGGCGGACCACCGGGGAGGATCACCGGGGCTCGACTGGTGAAAGACGCCCACGGGTGGAGCATCGCCTTCCGTACCGAACTGCTCGTCTCCGCTCCCGTGCCGCACATCGGGCCGAAGGCCGGCATGGACCGGGGCATCGCGGTCCCGCTGGCTCTGTCCAACGGGGAGCATCTTCGGCACGGCCCGTGGCTGTCTGGCGGGCAGCGTGAGCGGTTGTTGCGGTTGGAGCGCAAAAGCGCCCGTCAGCGTGCCGGCCGCGGCAAAGGCGACCCGGTCTCCAACCGGGAGCGTCGCACCTATGACCAGATCGCCTGTCTCCGCGCGACAGCCAAGCGCCGAGCCGTCGACTGGCAGCATCAGAGCACGACCGACCTCGCGCGGCGGTTCAGCGCGATCGTGGTCGAAGATTTGAGAGTCACCAGCATGATGGCCTTGGCGTCTGGGACGGTGCAGGAGCCGGGGCGAGGCGTCGCTCAGAAGCGGGGCCTGAACCGCTCGATCGCGGGTCAGGCGTGGGGCCGGACGGTGGAGTTGCTGACCTACAAGGCCGCCGACCGTGGCGGTCTGGTCGCCAAGGTCGACCCGCGCGGCACCAGCCAGGAGTGTCACCGCTGCCACACCACCACGAAAGGGTCACGCGAGACGCAGTCGCGGTTCGTGTGCAAGAACCCGGCGTGCGGATGGATTGGCAACGCTGATACCAACGCCGCCCGAAACCAGCTTCATCGGTACAACTCTGCCGCCGGATGGGCGGTCACAGGACGTGGAGACTCCGCGATAGCGGGGCCGGTGAAGCGTCAAGCATCCTGTCCCACAGTCTCGCCCGCACCCGCGCTGCGAGCTGCTGCCTAAGCAGCACAGGAACCCTCCACAATTTATGTGGAGGAGCACGTCAAACGCGGCATGTCTTCCGGCCCGGCCTGATCGACATGCCGCCCCGTTCCGCGAATCTGTGGCCGCGCGATCCGGAGCCGCTCGTTCGGGGCTCCTGGGACGCCGACATCATCGACGAACTCGCACCCGTAGAGGGCGACCACGTCATCGACAAGAACCGCTACGACGCCTTCCTGTACACCGATCTCGAGGTACTACTCCGCGGCCTGGGGATCAAGCGGCTGCTCGTCGCCGGCATCCTGACCAACGTCTGTGTGGAGACCACGGTGCGCTCCGCCGACCAGCGCGGCTTCGACCCCTAAGTGGCCAGCGACTGCACGACCGCCTACGGAGAGGCGCGCGACCCGGCGCTGGCCGCGATGTCCGTGGTGTTCGCCACGGTCGGCAAATGGCGCGAGCTGTTCGACCTGGTGGGCGAGGAGTAGGCGGCCCACTGCGCGGACGGGCCGGCCGACTTCAAGCCGTCCGCGGGCCGTGTCAGCAGCGGCGGGTCCAGTGCTTGCGGGCCCAGACGTTGCGGCACTTTCTTGACGGCTTCCCGAGATAACCGTCGTCGGTCCGCGTGCAGACGCCGTTCACCGTTTCTGTGCACTCATTGGTGGCGACGCACTCATTGTTGATAGTCGTGGTGCAGTATTCCATCTCGCCATCGCTCTCCTCGTCCTCGGGCTCGGGCTCGGGGGCGTCCGGATCCTCGTAACCGATCGCTGCCTTGGCGGCGTCGCCGCCTTTGCTGCGAGCGCTATAGGCCTCCGCGTACGGCTCACGGAAAGAGCCGTCGTCGGCTTTCTTGCCCATCGCCGGAACGGTGCCGTCGATGCGGATGTAATACCAGCCGTATCCCTTCTCGCCGTCGTCGCACCTGATGTTCGCGAACCGGATCCGAGTAGCCTTTCGCACGCAGACCTTCACGCGGTCGTCGACGTCGGCGATCATCGCGTCCGAGCCGCTGCCGCCCTTGGCGGGAGCTCGGTACGAGTCGCCTCGTGGCTGTTTGAACGAGCCGTGCTTGGCCTTGGAGCCGGTGGCGGTCACCCGCGCGTCCAGCGAGAAGAAGTACCAGGCGGCGCCGGGCCGCGCGTCGTCACAGGGCCGATAGTTGATCCGCAGGCGCGTCTTCTTGTTGACGCAGATCTCGAAGTAGCCCGCGTCGTCGTCTTCCGCCGAATCCGCCGAATCCGTCGTATTCTCCGGCGCTGATTGATCGGCGACCGGATCAGCGGTTTCGGCCGGTGGCGAGGTGGTGGTGCATCCGGCGATCAGGAGCACGGAGGTGAAGAGGAAAACGAGTCGTAACGGGATGGGCGACAAAGGACCTCACATGGTGCGACGACTGGGACCCCGATTTATCAGAGGTACGTTAGCGTAAAAGCGTCCGCCACCGTGGTGACGGGCGCTTCGGGTGTGTCGCATCGCGAGCGAGAATGGCCGCCTAAATCAGCGCCGCTTCCAATAGGAGCGCACCGGCGCCCAGTAGGGCGGCGTCCCGGCCGGCCCGCGCCGGGGCGATCTCCAGGTCGCGGGTCGCCAACGGCAGGCAGCGTTCGTACACCGCCGCCCTGATGGAAGTGATCAGCGGTTCGGCCGCCGACAGGCTGCCGCCCACCGCGATCACGTCCGGGTTGAAGAAGTTGACCAGCACGGTGAGGACCTCGCCGATCCGCCGCCCCGCGCCCCGGACCAGGCTGGTGGCCTCGGGGATCGCGTCGTCCACCAGGCTCACGATGTCCGCGGGACGGGCCACGGTGATCCCGGCGTCCGCGAGGGCCGACATGAGGGCGGCCCCGCTGGCGTACGCCTCCAGGCAGTCGGGGTGGCCGCAGGCGCACAGGACGGACGAGTCGGAACGTACCCGTACGTGGCTGATGTCGCCCGCCGCGCCGCGGCCCCGGTGCAGGTGGCCGTTGACGATCACGCCGCAGCCGATGCCGGTCCCGGCCTTGAGGACCATGAGGTTGTCGCAGCCGGGCCAGTGCCTGGCCTCGCCGGCGGCCATCAGATTGGCGTCGTTCTCGACGAGGATCGGCAGGTCGTAGCGCAGACCCAGGTGCTCGGCGACGGGGAACCCGTTCCAGCCCGGCATCCGCGACGGCGTGACCACCCGGCTGGTGGCCGGGTCCACCGGGCCGGGGATGCCGGTGCCCACCCCGCGCAGCGGCACGTCATCCGGCACATGTACGGCCAGCAGCTCGTCGAAGGCGTCCGACAGCAGGTCCAGCGTGGCCTCCGGACCCCGGGCGATCTCGCAGGGCCGCTCCTCGATCACCACAGGGGCGCCGCTGAGGTCGAGCAGCCCGAGCCGCGCGTGGTGCGCGCCGAGGTCGGCGACCGCCAGCACCCCCGCCGACGGCGACAGGCGCAGCCGCCTGGGTCGCCGCCCGCCCCGTGAGGTGCCCGAGCCCTCCTCGCCGAGCAGGCCCAGCGAGATCAGCTCCTCGACCCGGAGCGAGACGCTGGAGGCGGCCAGCCCGGATAAGCGGGCGAGGTCGGCCCGCGACTCGGCCCGGCCGGTGGCCACGAGACGCAGCAGGTCTCCCTGTGCCCCGCTCACGGGCAGCCGCTGGTTCATGCTGAGAGGAATATCATGTCCGGACTTCCTGCGACAACGTATTGACTTCGTACGAAATCTCCCACTACGTTCCGCTTCATCTTCGATTTCGAAGGAAGTGGATGGTCATGAAGAGACTTGTCGCTGCCGTCGCCGTTTCCCTGTTAGGCCTGGCGGCCTGCGGCGAGACGAGCAGCCCCGCCGTGCCCGGAGGAGAGACCAAGAAGGACGACGTCCTCGCGCAGGCGCCGGTCGCGGCCGCCGCGGACATCCTGCCCGGCTCCACCATGGAGAAGATCAAGCAGCGCGGCGAGCTGATCGTCGGCGGCTCGCTGGACGCGCCGTTGCTCTCCCAGCAGAACCCGGCCACCGGCCAGGTCGAGGGCTTCGACGCCGATCTGGGCAAGGCGCTGGCCAAGTACATCATCGGCCAGCCCAAGGTGAAGATCGTCAACTCGGCCTCGGAGACCCGTGAAGCGCTGCTCGCCAACGGCACCGTGGACGTCGTCTTCCAGACGTACACGATCACGCCGGAACGGGCGAAGCAGGTGGCGTTCGCCGGGCCGTACTACACCTCCGGCCTGACCATCGCGGTGAAGAAGGGCGCGACGGGCATCGCCAAGCCCGAGGACCTGAACGGCAAGAAGGTCCTCGCCGGCGCCAACACGCCCGCCATCCCCGCGATCAAGAAGTTCGCGCCGCAGGCGGAGATCATCACGTTCGGCAGCGACCCGGAGTGCCTCCAGGCGCTCAAGCAGGACCGGGGCGTCGCCTACGTCCAGGACGAGACGCTGCTGATCGCCGACGCCAAGAAGGATCCGTCGATCCAGATCGTCACCAAGCCCTTCACCGTCGACCCCTACGGCATCGGGCTCAAGCACGGTGACGACCAGTTCAAGACGTTCACCAACGCCTGGCTGAAGAAGATGCAGGACGCCGGGGCCTGGCAGAAGATCTGGAAGAACTCCATCGGCACGGTCGTCGTGGGCGACGCTCCGCAGCCGCCCCAGATCGGCTCCGTGCCGGGGTCCTGATGTCCGTCCTCCTCGACCACCTGCCGGAGCTGTGGCAGGGGCTGCTTGTGACGTTCCAGCTGACCGCCGCGTCGTTCCTCGGCGCGGCGGTACTGGGCGTGCTGGTCACCGCCCTGCGGGTGAGCCCGGTACGGGTGCTGCGCGCCCTCGGCACCGCGTACGTGGAGACCTTCCAGAACCTGCCGCTGCTGGTGCTGCTCGTCCTGGCGTTCTTCGGGCTGCCGGAGATCGGCATCAAGGCCGACCTGCGGGTGACGGCCATCGCGGTGATCGCCGTGTACGAGGCCGCCTACATCGGCGAGGCGCTGCGGTCCGGGGTGAACTCGGTGGCCAAGGGACAGGGCGAGGCGGCCCGCGCGATCGGGCTGACGTTCGCCCAGTCGCTGCGGCACGTCATTCTGCCGCAGGCACTGCGTACGGTGGTGCAGCCGATCGGCAACATCTTCATCGCGCTCACCATGAACACGGCGCTCGCGGCGGCCGTCGGCGTCGTCGACCTGACCGCGGCGGCCAACCGGGTGAACCTCCTCGAGGCCCAGCCCATCCCGATCTTCGTCGGCGCGGGCGCGGCGTACGCGCTGATCGCCGCGTGCGCGGGCTTTGTGACCGGCCGGCTCGAACGACGACTGGCGATCCTCCGATGAGCGCTGGGAGTAAGGCCATGAGCACCGCTCTGTTCGACGAGCCGGGTCCCCGGGCGCGGCGGCGCATCCGGATCGCGACCGTCGTCGGCGTACTCGCCGCCCTCGCGCTGCTCGCGCTGGCCGTCCGGCAGTTCGCCGCCAACGGGCAGCTCGACGCCGCACGCTGGCAGCCATACGCCACCTGGCCCATGTGGCGCTATCTCCTGACCGGGTTGTGGTCCACCGCGCTGGCCGCGGTGGTCTCGGCCGCGCTGGCGATGGCGCTCGGGCTGGTGCTGGCCCTGGGCCGGCTGTCGCGCCACCGTTTCCTGCGCGTCCCCGCCGCCGCCTACGTCGAGGTGGTCAGGACCATTCCGGCGCTGCTGCTGGTGTACGTGGTGCTGTTCGCGCTGCCGAAGTACGGGCTGGACCTGCCGCTGTTCTGGAAGCTCGTGGTGCCGCTGTCGGTGTCGAACGCGGCGGCGTTCGCCGAGATCTTCCGCGCCGGGATCCGCTCCATCGAGCGCGGCCAGGGCGAGGCGGGCCTGGCGGTCGGCCTCACCCACGGTCAGACCATGCGCCTGATCGTGCTGCCGCAGGCCGCTCGCCGGGTGCTGCCGTCGATCGTCAGTCAGTCGGTCGGGCTGCTCAAGGACACCGCGCTCGGGTTCGTCGTCAGCTACGCCGAGCTGCTCTACAGCGGCAAGGTCCTGGCCGCGTACAACGGCTACCTCATCCAGACCTACCTCGTCGTCGCGCTGGTCTACCTGGTGGTCAACGCGTCGCTGTCCAAACTGGCCCGTACGCTGGAGGCCCGCCGGCGAGCTACCCCCGCCATCCCCAGAACCAGAAGGAGATTCGCTCGTGCCTGAACTCGCCCTCCTCGCCGAGGTAGTGCGCTCCGGATTCGTCGAGAGCGTCCACTACGGCAGCGCCGTCGGCCTCGACCCGTCGGGCCGGGCCGTGGTCGAGCTCGGCCGGGTAGAGGCTCCGGTGCTGCCCCGCTCGTCGGCCAAGCCGTTCCAGGCGCTGGCCTGCCTGGTCGCGGGCGCCGCACTGAGCGGGCCGCGCCTGGCGATCGCCGCGGGCAGCCACACGGGCGAGGACTTCCACGTACGGCTGGTGGGCGAGCTGCTGGCCGACTACGGGCTGGACTTCGGTGCGCTCGGCTGCCCGGCGACCTGGCCCGAGGACCAGGCCACCATGCACGCGCTGATCAGGCAGGACCAGGGCGTCTCCCGCGAGCGGATGAACTGCTCGGGCAAGCACGCCGCGATGCTGGCCGCCGCCGTGGCCAACGGCTGGGACGTGGACTCCTACCTGGCCGCCGAGCACCCGGTGCAAGTCCGGGTGCGCTCGGTAACCGAGGACCTGGCGGGGGAGAAGGCCGCCCACGTGGCCGTGGACGGCTGCGGGGCGCCCCTGTTCGGGCTCTCGCTGACCGGCCTGGCGCGGGCCGTACAGGGGCTCGTGCTGGCCGCGCCCGGCAGCGCGCCGCGCCAGGTGGCCGACGCGATGCGCGAGCACCCCGAGTACGTCGGCGGGACCGGCCACCAGAACACCGAGCTCATGCGGGCCCTGCCCGGCGCCCTGGCCAAGGGCGGCGCCGAAGGCGTGCTGGTCGTGGCGATGGAGTCCGGGCACTCGGTCGCGGTGAAGGTCATCGACGGCAGCCCGCGCGCCACCACGGTCATCGCCCTGTCCGTGCTGCGCGAGATGGGCTGCGAGGTGTCCTCGGCCGCCGCGTTCGAGAGCGTGGCCGTGCTCGGCGGCGGCGCGCCGGTCGGCCGGATCGTCACAGCGAGCCGCACCCCTCGGTAAGGGTCTTGGTGGGGTCGCTCTCCTTCTTCTTAGGAGATGGCGATTTGGTGGACTTAGGTGTCGACTCCGGAGAAGCGGTCGCCGCAGTCGGCCGCCCGCCCGCCGAATCGCGGATGGCCTTCTCGGTGATGGAGCGGATCTTCGCCCAGTCCGGGGAGACGGTGCTGATCAGCGGCGGCACGAACTGGATGCTCGTCACCTTGGCGTTCTTGACCTGCAGCGCCAGCGGCACCAGGTGCTTGAGCATCGGCCGGGGGATGTCGGTCCTGATCAGCTCCTTGGTGGCCCCGGCGATCCGGTTGAACCTGGTCAGCACCGTCGCCGGGTCGGCCTGGTCGAGCAGCGCGCCGATCACGCACCGCTGACGCCGCATCCGGGTGAAGTCATCGCTGTAGGTACGCGAGCGGGCGTACCACATGGCGTCGGCGCCCTTCAGCTTGCGCGTGCCCGCCTTGACCAGGCCCTCGTTGTAGCGGCCGAACACCACGTCCTGCTCGACCGTGAGCGTGACCCCGCCGATCGCGTCGATCAGCCGGGCGAACCCCCACATGTTGACCAGGGCGTACCAGTCGACCTTGAGCCCGAGGGTGTAGCCGATCGTGTCCATCAGCACCTTGGGGCCCTGGTGCTGCTTGCCGCCGAAGATCTCGGGGTGCGCGTCGGCGTACTCCCAGACGCTGTTGAGCAGGTCGCTGCGGCCGCCGCCCGGGTCGGGCGGCAGGCGGAACCCGTTGGGGAAGTGCTGGGCCATCGGCGTGCCCGGACGGAACCGCACGTTCTCCAGGTTGCGTGGCAGGCTGACCAGCACGGTGTTGCCGGTCTTCACGTCGACGGTGGCCACGTTCATGCTGTCGGTGCGTACGCCGATCCGGTTGTCGTCGGCGTCGCCGCCGATGAGCAGGATGTTCACCCTCGTACGGCCCGCCCACGGGTCCTCGGGGCGGGTCGTCGTCTCTTCGGCCTGCGGCTCGGGGGGGCCCTCGTTCACGAAGATGTCGTTGAGCGCGTTCCGGGACGTCCAGACGTAGCTCGTGACCATCCCGAACGGCAGCACGACCACCACGGCGAGCAGCCCCGCGAACGTGCCCACCAGGACCTGCCCGGCCTGCGGCAGACTGCCGGGCCGCAGCACGATGAACGAGTGGACGATCAGCGCGAACCACGCCACTCCGAGCACGACGGCGCCGGCGGTGATGCCCGTCAGCCAGCTGTCCTGGGTCAGATCGCCCAGCAGGTTGTCGGTGCTCAGCCTGACGGCGAGAAGGGCGAGCAGCCCCGCCGCGTAACAGCCGAGCAGTATCAGACCCGTCTTGCGCCATCCGGCCCGCAGATGCGCAGCTCCCGGCGCGAGCGCGGCCAGCACCAGCCAGCCGAGAACCGCCGCGGCGCTCACCGGTTTCCTTGCCTGCTTCACGCCATCCCCGTTTCCCCGCGAACTTCACCGTAGGCCGAATCGCGGCGGCAGCCTACGGACAGAATGCGAAATATGTCTTTAGGGGAGAGTGAACATTAGTAACCGAATAAGATTCGGCCTATGTCCTTCTCCCAGATCGACTACGGCGTGACCAGCCGGGTCGCCACGATCACATTGAAGCGCCCCGAGAGGCTAAACGCCTTCACCTTTGCCATGCGCGGAGAGTTGATAGAGGCGTTCGACCTCGCGGACGCCGATGACGACGTACGCGCCGTCGTGGTCACCGGCGCCGGCCGGGCCTTTTGTGCCGGGGCAGATCTGGGCGGTGGCGGCGACACCTTCAGCCGCCGCGAGTCCGGCGAAGGCGAACTCGTCGACGGCGCGCCGCGCGACGGCGGCGGCACGGTCGCGCTACGCATCGCCCGGTCGCTCAAGCCGGTCATCGGCGCCATCAACGGCCCCGCCGTCGGCGTGGGCGTCACGATGACGCTGCCGATGGACGTCCGGCTGGCCGCCGACACCGCGAAATTCGGCTTCGTCTTCGCCCGCCGAGGGATCGTCACCGAGGCCGCGTCGAGCTGGTTCCTGCCCAGGCTCGTCGGCATCGCGCAGGCCATGGAGTGGGTGGCCACCGGGCGCGTGTTCCCCGCCTCCGAGGCGCTGGAGGGCCGTCTGGTGTCCCGCGTACTGCCCGCCGAGGAGCTTTTGCCCGCCGCCTACGCTCTGGCCCGGGAGATCGCCGACAACACCTCCGCCGTGTCGGTCGCCGCGATCCGCAGGCTGATGTGGTCAGGGCTGTCGGCCTCGTCGCCCTGGGAGGCGCACGCGGCCGACTCCCGGCTGATGGCCGAGCTCGGGTCCGCGCCCGACACCGTGGAGGGGGTGACGGCGTTCCTGGAGAAGCGGCCGGCCGAGTTCCCGATGAAGATCAGTGAGGACCTGCCGGGCGGTGTGCCGTCATGGCCGGTAAATCCTTATCGTGTCTAGCATGTACGACACCACCGTTCTGTCCATGCCGCCCGACTTCGAAGGCGACGTCGTAGCGACGCTGATCTCCCGCCGAGCCGGTTCCCGCAGGGCGGTGCTCTATCTTCACGGGTTCACCGACTACTTCTTCCAGGACCACCTCGCCGACCACTACCTCGGCCGTGGCATCGACTTCTACGCCCTCGACCTGCGCAAGTACGGCAGGTCGTTACTGCCGCACCAGACCAGGGGCCTGGTCAGGAGCGTCACGGAGTACTTCCCGGAGATCGACGAGGCCGTACGCGTCATCAGGCGCGACCACGACGAGCTGACGATCAACGCGCACTCGACCGGCGGCCTGGTCGCGCCGCTGTGGGCCGACCGCGTCCGCGGCCAGGGCCTGGTGCAGGGGCTCGTGCTCAACAGTCCGTTCTTCGACCTGAACGTGCCCGCTCCGCTCCGCCTGGCCGCCGACCTGCTCAAGACGCCGCTGTCGTACTCCAGCCGGGCGCTGCCGCTGGGCGTCAGCTTCGCGTACGGCCAGAGCCTGCACCGCACCGAACAGGGCGAATGGGACTACGACCTGGAACTCAAGCCGCTCGGCGGCTTCTCCGTGCACGCCACCTGGCTGGCCGCCATCCGCCGGGCGCAGCGGCGGCTGCACGCCGGGCTGGCCGTGGACGTGCCGGTCCTCGTGCTCGCCTCGGCCACGGGCCTGCGGGTACGCGACTTCGTCCCCGAAGCCCGCTCGGCCGACACCGTACTCGATCCCCGGCACATCGCCCGCTGGGCCACCTGTGTGGGCCCGCACGTCACCTGCGTACGCATCCCCGACGGCATGCACGACCTGGTGCTGTCGGCCGAGCCGGTGCGCAAGCAGGTGTTCGCCGAGATCGACCGGTGGCTGAACGCCTTCGTCTACCAGACCGGAGGCTGAGCGCCTTCGGCTACCAGGGGAACGCGAACAGCCCGTAGTAGGCCGCCGCCACCAGCAGCAGCCCCGTGCCGCCGAGCACGCCCGCGATCGCCACGTGCTGCCAGCGGCTCGGCCGCATGCCCTCCCGCAGCCCCGCCACGACCGCCGCCACCGCCGTGACCTCCTGCACCAGCATCAGTACGGCCAGCACCCGCACCACCAGCCAGCCGGCCAGCACGGCCGGCCAGGCCCCGGCCTGGTTCACCGAGAACAGCACCAGCACCGTGATGAACGCCAGCACCGAGACCAGCAGCCCCAGCCCCGTCCACGCCATCCGGCGCAGCCTCCGCCTGATCGGCGGCCAGAGCCTGGCGTTGGTGTCGGCCGGGGTCTGCCGGCGGCCACGCAGGCGTACCACCATCGCGGCCACGGGGCCCGCCACGTAACCGACGGCGGCCAGGCAGATCGTCAGCCCCAGCATCGTGCCGCCCGCGTACCACGGAGCGGCGGGGACGTCGCTGGCCTCGAAGCGCTGCACCGGCGTCGTGCCCGCCACGTGCAGCTGGGGCCGCGCCGTGCCGGGCAGGCCGATGATCCAGTTCGCCAGCGTCTCCAGGTAGCCGTGCGCGAACGGGCCGCCGTTGATCCGCATGGCGTGGTCGGCCTTGTCCATGAAGCGGATCGTGTACTGGTCGTTGCCCGCCGCCTTGAGCGCGGTGATCAAGGACTGGGACGACTCCACGAACGGGATGGACGGGTCCATCGTCCCGTAGAACGCCAGCACCGGCTGCCTGATCTGGCGCAGCGCGGGCATCGCGTCGTAGCGGAGGAAGTTGAAGCCCACCCCGCCCATCGCCCTGGTGAGCAGGTCGCGCACGCCGATCGGCGCGCGCAGGCGCTGCAACTGCTCGTTCAGCGCCCAGGCCACCTGCCTGAGCGGCGACACGTTCGGCGAGGACACCAGCACCGCGAACCCCACGTCGCGGCTCTTGGCCGCCGCGATGGGCACCACCCAGCCGCCCTCGCTGACCCCCCACAGCCCAGTCCGGTCGGGGTCCACGTCGGGACGCGTGCGCATGTACTCGACCATGCGCAGCGCGTCGTCCGCGAGCAGCCCGAAGTCGCGGTCGCGGAAGTTGTAGCCGACCGTCCGCTTGTCGAAGGCCAGCGTCACCACGCCCGCCTTGGCCAGGAACTCCGCCTGCGGCGTGAACTCCGTCCGCGAGCCGTTGCCCGACCCCGACACGAACACCATCGCCGGATGCCGTCCCGGCGTCGTGGGGGCGCGGACCGTTCCGAACAGAGTCTGGCCCTCAGCCGGGAGCGAGATCTCCTCGCGGTGCACGGGAGTCACCGCGACCACGGGCCGCAGTTCGTTCGCGGGCTGGGGCGGAAGCGCCTGCATCGTGTGATCGGCCTGGAGTGGCGGAGGGTTGAACGCGGGTGGCAGAACGTAGCCGACTGCGGCCAGAGCCACCAGCACCAAACCTGCGGCGACGCTCACGGTGCCACGGCCAGTGCGCATCGGCCTCCCCATGTGGGTTGAATTGCCCGCCGATCTTTCAGCCTACTCCTGAGACGTGTGACGCAGGGGACCGCATTTGTCGGTGAGACCTGTTAGCTTCCTGCGAATGCGGATCCTGCACACCTCCGACTGGCACCTGGGGCGTTCGTTCCATCGCGAGAGCCTGCTCGAAGGTCAGGCCGCGTTCATCGACCACCTGATCGAGACGGTGCGTGCCGAGCGGGTCGACGTGGTGGTGGTGTCGGGCGACGTCTACGACCGCGCCCTGCCGCCGGTCGACGCGGTCGCGCTCTGCGGCGACGCGCTGCGCCGCCTGATGGGCACCGGCACCCGCACCGTGCTGATCAGCGGCAACCACGACTCGGCCCGCCGGCTCGGGTTCGGCGCCGACCTGATCGACGCCGCCGGGGTCCACCTGCGCACCGACCCGTCCCGCGCCTGGGAGCCGGTGCTGGTGGACGACGTCGCCTTCTACGGCATCCCCTACCTGGAGCCCGAGCTGGTACGCGGCCCCTGGGAGCTGCCCGACCGCAGCCACACCGCCGCGCTGTCCCACGCCATGGCGCACATCCGCGCCGACGCCCCGCGACACCGCCACTCGGTGGTCCTGGCCCACGCCTTCGTCACCGGGGGAGAGGCCAGCGACAGCGAGCGCGACATCAGCGTGGGCGGGGTGGCGCACGTGCCGCTGTCGGCCTTCGAGGGGGTCGACTACGTCGCGCTCGGTCATCTGCACGGTCGCCAGCGGATGTCGGAGACGGTCCGCTACTCCGGCTCCCCCCTGGCCTACTCCTTCTCGGAGGTCAACCAGAAGAAGGGGTCGTGGCTGGTCACGCTCGGCTCTTCGGAGGTCGACTCTTTGGAGATTGACTTCGTACCCGCACCCGTTCCCCGGCCGATCGGCCGCCTGCGTGGTCCGCTGGAGGACCTGCTGACCTCCTCGGCGTATGACGACGTGGAAGATCACTGGCTGCAGGTCATACTGACCGACCCGATCCGCCCCAAATCAGCCATGGACCGGCTACGCGCCCGCTTCCCCCACACGCTGGCGCTGTCCTTCGAGCCTTCCGGCGGCGCTCCCGTCGCCCAGCCCGCCCGCCTCAGCGGCCGGCCGGAGGCGGAGGTGGCGCTCGACTTCATTCGGGAAGTACGCGGCGAGCCTGCCGGACCTGATGAGGAAGACCTGCTAAGACAGGCGATCGAGGCGTCCAGGGTGAAGGAGACGATGGCGTAGATGCGGCCGCACCGGCTCTCGCTCACGGCTTTCGGGTCCTTCCCCGGTTCGGAGACGGTCGACTTCGACGCTCTGGCGGAGGCGGGCCTGTTCCTCGTCCACGGGCCGACGGGCGCGGGCAAGACCACGATCCTCGACGCCCTCTGCTTCGCCCTCTACGGCCAGGTCCCGGGCCAGCGCAACAGCGCCCGCGCGCTGCGCTGCGACCACGCCCCGCCCTCGGTCGGGCCCTCGGTCTCGCTAGAGGTGTCGCTGCGGGGCCGGTTACTGCGCATCCAGCGTTCTCCGGTGTGGCAGCGGCCCAAGTTGCGCGGGTCCGGGTTCACCGAGGAGAAGGCCAAGGTCATCGTCGAGGAACGGGTCGGGTCCGCCTGGCACGGCCTGACGACCCGCTCCGACGAGGCCGGTGACCTCGTGGGCGGGCTGCTCGGCATGAACGCCGACCAGTTCTGCCAGGTCGCGATGCTGCCACAGGGGGATTTCGCCAGGTTCCTGCGCGCCGATGGGGATGACCGGCGGCGGCTGCTGGAGCGGCTGTTCACCGTGAAGGTGTTCACCCAGACGGAGGCCTGGCTGGCCGAGCACCGCAAGGCGGCTTGGCGGGATCAGCAGGAGCTGCGGCAGCAGGTGGACTTCGCGATCCAACGCTTGGAGGAGGCGGCAGGCGACCTCTCCGTCTCGGTCGCGGGCGACCTGTCCGGTGCCGATGCCGCCGCGTCCGGTGCCGACGTCGAGGTGCCCGGTTTCACCGTGCCCGGCGTCACCGTGACCGGTGCCGACGCGCCCGGTGCCGCTGCGCCCGGTGCGGACGCCGACCCGCCTGATTCGGACACCGACCCGCTGGGGTGGGCCGGAGCGCTGCTCGCCGCCGCCCGCGCCGTCGTCGTCCGGACCGCCGAGCAACATGCGGCGGCCGGGCACGCGCTGCGTTCGGCACGTTCCCGCTTCGAGCAGGCGACGTCGCTGGCCGACCGCCAGCGCCGCCACGCCGAGGCCCTGACGCTGCGCCGCACCCTCGACGAGCGAGCCGAGGAACGCGCCGAGCTCCAGGCCATCCTCGACGACGCCGCCCGCGCGGACCGCGTGCTTCCGCTCATCCGATCCGCCCGGCAGCGCGCCGAAGCCGCCGCCAAGGCCCACTCCCTGGCCACGGACGCCGTCGCCCGCGCCTACCCTCTCCTGAAAGCCACCCCCACCGGACTTCCCGCTCCCACCGACGCGCCTGCGGCCTACCCCGCTGACTGGCCGCTTGCCGAGCCCTCCCACCACTTGTCCGACTTGTCCGACGACGGTGGCGGGTCCCGGCACGGCGGTGCGGCGGTTCGGGTGGGGAGTCTGGTCGGCTGGGTCGAGCCCGAGCGGCTGCACGCCATGGAGCGAGACCGGCAGGCAGAGATCGCCCGCCTGTCGGAGCTGCTCACCGAGGAGGCCAGACTGCTGGTCGTCCGCCGCGACCTCCAGCGCGTCGAGCAGGAGCTGACCGGGCTGGCCGCCGAGGATGAGACCGCCGCCACCCGGCTCGCCGCCCTGCCCGCACTCGTCGAGGAGGCCGAACGCAAGCTGGCGCGGGCCCGCCTGGACGCCGCCAGGATCCCGGCGGCCGAGGCCGTACGGACCGCGGCGGCCGAGCTGATCGCCGTCGACCGGGAGCTGGCCGGCCTGGCCGTAGAGCTGGACCGCCTCACCCAACGCGAGGCCGAGGTGGCCGCCGCCGACGCGGAACTGCCCGGACGGCTGGCCGACGCCAATGCCCGCCTTGCGGAGGTACGGGCCGAGACGGCCGCCATCCCCGCCGCCGTCGCGACACTCGACGCGGCCAGGGCCGTACGAGATGCCGCCTGCCGGGCCGAGACGCTGGCCGCCGAGCTGGAGTCCGCCACCGCCGGCCACCAATCGCTTGTGGACCGAGCCCAGGGCCTGCGCGAGCACTGGCTGGACGTACGGCAGGCACGCATCGACGGCATGGCCGCCGAGCTGGCACGCGATCTGTCCGACGGCAGCCCGTGCTCCGTGTGCGGCTCCGATCACCACCCCCACCCGGCCTCACCCGCCCCCAGCGCCCCGTCCGCCGACGACGAACTGGCGGCGGAGCAAGCCCACGAGGCGGCCCTCTCCGAACGCGAGGCGGCCGAACGCACACTCGCCTCCCTGGAATCCCGCCACGCCGACGCGCTGTCGGCGGCGGGCGGCCTCGACCCCGGCACCGCGGAGACCACGGCGCTCCGGGCGCAGGAGGAGCTGACCCGCCTGGAGTCAATCGCCGAACGCGAGCCCGCACTGGCCGCCGAGCTGGACCGCATCGAGACGGAGCGCGACCGCGTCCGGGACCAGGCCCGCGAGCTCGGCGAACTACTCACGGCCCACCGCACCCACCACACCCACTACCAGGCCGAACGCACCCGCCTCGTCACCCGCCTCCTCCAGAGCGGCCTCCTCGACCCCGACACCCGCCACCTCGACGCCCGCCGCCATACACGGTCCGCTCAGTCCGTCCAGACCGATCCCGAGGCGCACGTCTGGGCTGAGGCTGAGGACGGGGCCGACGTCGACGTGCGGCCGCTCGCTCAGACTGATCGGGACACGGCCTCCGAGGGACCGGCTCCAGGAGACGCCGATGCAGCGACGATCGGTCCCGAGCTGGCGCCCTCCGTGCTGGCGGTGGCCGAGACAGAAGTGAAGCGGCTTCGGGAGTCGGCCGGGCGGGAGGCCGGGCTGGCGCGGGAGGCCGCTGGGCTCAGCCAGGAGCGGGTGGCGCTGGAAGAGCGGGCGCGCCGGGTCACCGCCCGCTTGGCCGCCTGCCGTACCAGGCAAGAGGAGCTCAGCGGTGACGCGGGGCGGCTCACCGCGCGGCTCGACAGCGCGCGCGGCGACGACCCCACGCTCACCGCCCGCCTGTCCAGGCTGAACGACGAGGCCGAACTACTACGGGAGGCCCTGGAAGCCACGCAGGCCGCTGTCGCCACCGAGGCTGAGCGGGTCAGCTCAGTGGAGGCGGCCCGACGGGCGGCTCTGGAGGCGGGGTTCGGCGACGTGGCCGACGTGGAGGCCGCCGCCAGGAGCGAGTACGAGCGGGACGGCAAGGCCGAGCTGCTGCGGCGGCTGGACGCGCAGCACGCGGCCGTGACCAGTACGCTGGCCGATCCCGAGCTGGTGGCCGCCGCGCGGCAGGACGTACCCGATCTGGCCGCCGCCGAGGCGGCGCGCGACGAGGCCGAGCAGGCGCACACGGCACTGGCGTCGGTCAGAGACCGGGCCGCGCGGCGGGAGGAGCGGGTGGCCGAGCTGGGCGCGGAGCTGGGCGCGTGCATCGAGCGGTGGCAGCCCGCCGCCGACCGGCACCGGCTGGCCGAGCGGCTGGCGGCGCTGGCCAGCGGTACGTCGAGTGACAACCAGTGGAACATGAGCCTGTCGTCGTTCGTGCTCGGCGAACGGCTCCGGCAGGTTGTTGACGCCGCCAACGAGCGCCTCGACCACATGTCGGGAGGGCGCTACCTGCTGCGGCACGACCTGCGGAAGACTGCCGGAGCCAGAGGGCGTTCAGGTGGCGGGCTGGGGCTGCGCGTGGCCGACGGATGGACGGGTGTCGATCGCGACCCGGCCACGCTGTCGGGCGGGGAGAGCTTCATCACCTCGCTGGCTCTCGCACTCGGCCTGGCCGACGTGGTGACCGCCGAAGCGGGTGGCGCCGAGATCGGCACGCTGTTCGTGGACGAGGGCTTCGGCACTCTCGACGAGGACACGCTCGACGGAGTGCTCGACATCCTCGACGGGCTGCGCGACGGAGGGCGGGCGGTCGGCATCATCAGCCACGTCGCCGAGCTGCGTTCGAGGATCCCGGCCCAGCTCAGGGTCTCGAAGTCGCGCACCGGATCCACCCTGTCGGCGGTCGGGGTGGGCTGACGACCGGCCCAGGCCTGCGTTCGCTGTCCCCTTCCCCAAGCGCATGATGCAGTTCTTCCCGGAGGTAGCCCGTGGCAGCCACGGCGACGCTTGAGCAGCTCCTGGCCGCATGCGAGCGCTCTGCCTGGCACCTGGAGACGCGCGACGGCTACACCCTCAATGACCCGAGCCTCACGGCGTGGCAAGCCGGACACAGGATCGACCTGGACGACAGGTCCTCATGGTGGCGGCCATGGCTCCAGAATGTCGTTGACGCCGTCGCTCGTGGCGTCGACGTGCGACGGGCGCGCATCATCTCCGAGCCCATCAGCCCCTACATCCGGTACGAGTACGACGTGACCATCCCGAACATCCGCGCCGGTGAGCACGTGCGTTGGCTACCACGCCAGAGGACCACAGACCTGATGCTGCCGCCGAACGACTTCTGGCTGTTCGACGCCGGCACGCTACTCGTGCACCACTTCAGCGGGGTAGGTGACAAGGTGGGAACAGAACTCATCACCGATCCCGCACTGGTCAAGCAGCACACGGAGGCGTTCGAGGCCATTTGGAGCCGCGCTATTCCGCACGAGGACTATCGGCCAGTCTGAGCCGTGCGTCCTACGTCCTCAAGCGCTGAGCAGGCGCTTCAAATCCTGGCGGCGAGACTTCGCCATTTACGCCAAGCAGCCGACCTGTCAGGGCGCGATCTTGCGCGCCTGGCGGGTTGGCAGGCATCCAAGGTGAGCCGCATTGAGCACGCCCGAAGGCGCCCCGCCGCCGCTGACATCCGGGCATGGTGCAGGCACTGTGGCGCACCCGAACAGGCTGAGGAACTGGTCGTCTCACTCGAAGCCATCGAGGGCATGTTCGTGGAGTGGCGGCACATGGAACGCACTGGGCTACGCAAAGCCCAGGAAGCCGTCATTCCCCGTTGGGAGCGCACACGGCACTTCCGCATCTACTCCTCCAAGCTGATCCCAGGACCGCTACAGATCGGCCCGTACATCGCGGCCGTGCTCACTGCGCTGATGCTGCGCCGTGGCCTCCCCAACGATGTGGAGGAGGCCGTTCAGGTGCGCCTCGATAAGCAGCGCGTGATCCACGAGGGTGATCACCGGTTCGCTGTGGTTCTGGAGGAAAGCGTCCTGCGCGCGCCCATCGGCGGCACCGAGGTCATGGCCGCCCAACTCGGCCACCTGCTCACCGTGAGCGCGCTGCCATCGGTGTCTCTTGGCATCATCCCCCTCGACGCCAACCGCTCCAGCGTCTGGCCAACGGAGGCGTTCTTCATGTTCGATGACGCCGAGGTCACCGTCGAACTCATCTCGGGCCATCTGACGATCACTCAGCCGTACGAGATCGGCATGTACGCCGACGTGTTCACGAAGCTGGCAGGGCTTGCGGTGTACGGCAAAGCAGCCCGCAGCATCATCACGTCTGCGGTGGCCGCCCTCGACGAGTAGTCCCCTACCGCGTGGGCATGAATGCCCCGTTCGTTGACGGCTCTCGCCCACGCACAGTGATTGCGGTCCAATGGCGAACATGGATGAGCAGCCCAAGCCGCACCCGCTGAGTATCCGGCAGGTGGCGCCCGCCATCGCGTCTCTGATTCTGGTCTGTGCGGTCGTGTCCTGCGCGTCCGCGCCTCCGGTGGCACGATCTTCGCAACAAGGCGCCGTCTCGCCGGGCAACCCGTCCCAGGCCGAAACGACCACGCCTCTGCCCGACAGGCCCGGTCCTCTGCGATTGCCGGGCATGGATGCCGGAACCGAGTCCCTGCTCACCGCAGGACCGACCAAGGGTTCTCGCATCATCGGCGTTGTTCCCGGCAAGGGTCGCCTATGGGTGATGTTCGACTGCCAGGGGGCAGGAAGGGCCGAGATCATCTTGGCGCCTACGGTGAATTTGCCATTTATCTGCTTGAAGGGAACGCTCACTCCGACCCTGAATCAGCTCAATCTCAACTCCAAGAAGGCGCTGACGGTCCGCGTTCAGGCGCCAGACTCGGTTGAATGGGCGCTGCGGGTTACCCGCTGAAGACTCAGGGCCGCGTTAGGCGGTCCTGAGTCACGCGAACAGCGCCGCCGAGCCGTCGCGTCTACCCATGGCGCACCGATATCTGATGATATTTCGGCGTATGAAGCCACTTCTTACGCGAAAGACGCTTGGTGGTACGTGGGGCACCGTCCTGCTGCCGCTCCGCCCCGACGACTCCATCGACTTCGCCCGGCTGGCCGACGAGCTGGACCGGCTGGCGGTGGCGGGTCTGGACGGCGTGTACGCCCACGGCACGGCGGGGGAGTTCCACGCCATAACCGATGAGGAATACCAGCAGGTCAACGAGCTGCTCGCGGAGCGTTGCGCCGGCCTGCCGTACCAGATAGGCGCCAGTCACATGAGCGCCGCCACCTGCCTGCGGCGGGTGGAGCTCGCCCGTGAGCTCCACCCCGGGGCCATCCAGGTGATCCTGCCGGACTGGGCGCCACCGTCGTTGGCCGAGGTGGTGGGCTTCCTCGAGCGGGTCGCCGAGGTCGCCGACCCTGTGCCGCTGGTCCTGTACAACCCGCCGCACGCCAAGACCCGCCTCACGCCCGCCGACTTCGGCATGCTGGCCGCACGGGTTCCCGCGCTGGTCGGGGTGAAGGTCGCGGGGGGTGATGCGGGCTGGTACCGCGAGATGCGAACCGAGGCGGCCGATCTGCCGGTGTTCGTGGCGGGGCACACCCTTGCCACCGGTATGGAGTTGGGCGCGGCGGGGTCCTACTCCAATATCGCGGCGTTCAGCCCGACCGGCGCCATGGCCTGGCAGAACCTCATGCGCGCCGATCCGGCGGCGGCGCGCGACGTGGAGCGCCGGATCGGCCTGTTCTTCGCCGAGCACGTCCAGCCGCTGGCGTCCGGCGGGTACGCCAATCCGGCGCTCGACAAGTTCCTCGCCCATGTCGGTGGCTGGGCGGACATCGGCACCCGGGTCCGCTGGCCGTACCGATCGGTGGAGGAGGAGCACGCCGAGCGGCTCCGCCCGATCGCCAGGACGGCCCTGCCGGAGCTGTTCCCCGAACCGTAGCGCCCGGGAGCCAAGAGCCGGGCGGGAGCCGAGCGCCGATGCCGCCTTCGCCCGGCACCTAGCCGGGCTCACCCGCCCTTCACGACGGTGTTCCTGACGTCTACCGGGTGTTTGACCGACTTGTAGGCGCGGGCCAGATCGGCGACCCGCTGGAGTTCTGTCAGGTCCAGCTGGGCGGGATAGGAGCCGAATGCAACGTCTGCCGCCCAATTGTGGGGGACCTTGGCGAATTCGAGCAGAGCGGCGCGCGCCTGCTGGGGGTCGCTCGCGATCAGGCGCTGCGCCTTGGCCAGCGCGCGCTGGAAGGCCGCCAGCGTGCGAGGGCGTTCGCGAATCCACTTGTCGGTGGCCATCATGCCTGCGGTGTACAGGTTCGCGAACTCCTGGGTCATCGCGTCGGCCACAATCCGCACGCGTCTTACCTCGCGGCCCATGGTGATGAACGGTTCGGCCATCAGGGCAGCGTCAACCTGGCCCTTGGCCATCGCGGGGAGCATGTCGCCATCGGGCACGGCGGTCAGCCGGACGTCGTTCGTGGTCAGTCCGGCCCGCTTCAGCACGGCGGTCATCGCCAACGTCTCGAGCCCCGCGAGGCTCGAGACCGCGATCCTCTTGCGTTTGAGGTCGCTCACCGTCTTGATCTTGGACTTGGGGTTCACGCCGACCGCGAAGCTTCCTGGCGCGGCCTGATACAGGCTGGAGACGATCTTGAACTTCTTGCCCACCTCGTTCGCCAGGAAGACTGTCGAGTAGTCGGTCTGCGCCAGATCCAGCGTGCCGCTTTCGACCAGGGAGAACGCGGCCACCGGGGCGGAGATGATTCTCGGCTCCACCGTCAGCCCCTCCTCCTTGAAATATCCCTTGTTCAGGGCCACGGCCACGGGCACCGACTCCACGGTCGGCACCACCCCGACCCTGATGGTGGACTGTTCGGGCGGCGGGGCGGCGGCGCGCGGCTCGGCGGGCAGCGCCCGTATCGCGACAGTGGCGGCGAGCACGGTGACCACGACCACCACGGCGGCGGTGAGCGCCATGAAGTTGCGCCGCCTGCGCTGATGGATCTCGATCGCCCTGGCGGCCAGATCACGCTCCGGCATGTCGTCCGCGATGCGGCCGAGTTGGTCTCCGAGCCAGGTCATCGGCGTGCCTCCGCACTGTGGTCGTCCAGAACGGGCAGTCTCGGCGCCAGCTCGGGTGCCAGCGCGCGCAGGCGGGCCAGGGCGTGGTGCGCCTGGCTCTTCACGGTGCCGACGGAGCAGCCCAGCAGGTCGGCGACGTCACGTTCGGTCCGATCCTCGTAGAAGCGCAGGACGAGTACCGCGCGCTGCTTGGGCGTCAGCCGCATGAGTGCCTGGCGCAGGACGATCCGCAGGACGGCGGAGTCCTCGGGCGAGTAGGCCCGGTCGGGCGGCTCGGCACTCGGCACCTCGTCGGAGCCGCGGCGCCGCCGCCACGAGATGTACTGGTTCACCATAGCCTTGCGCGCGTACGCGTCGAGGTTGTCGATGTGGCCTAACTTCGCCCACCGCCCGATCATGCGGACCAGCACACTCTGCACGAGATCCTCCGCGAGGTGGACCTCTCCGGTGAGCAGATAGGCCAGGCGCATCAACGGACGTTGGTGAGCGTCCACGAACGCCTGGAAACTGGCATCGCGATCCAACGTCTCTCCTCAAGTCGATAACCTCCAGACGCTGTGGGCGCGGCGAAAGGTTGGCACTCCTGAGGTGGGATGGAGACGTCAGGGCCGCGCGGTCACTTGCCCACCCCTTCCGTGAGGCCGCGCAGGAACTGGCGCTGACCGATCAGGAACAGCACGATCGTCGGCAGCGCGGCCATGGTCAGCCCCGCCATCATCACCGGCCAGTCGGTGAGCAGGCGGCTCTGCATGGCCATCAGCCCGACCGGTAGCGTCTTCAGCGAGTCGTCACTGACGAACACCAGCGCGAACGCGAACTCGTTCCACGCGAACAGTGCCTGCAGCAGCGCCGCCGACACCAGGGCGGCGGGCGCGCCGGCCGAGCCGCCGCCGCAACCGGCGGTGACCAGCGCCGTGCCCAGCAGTAGGGCGATCCAGCGATGCGTGTTCATGGGCTCTCCTTGGTGCCTGGCAGGGGGGCTTCGTGTCCGAACGCGCCGTAGGAGGTGCAGGCGTGGGAGGCGTAGGCGGTGGCCGCGACGGCCAGCGCGGGCAGGTCCTCGCCGCGGGCCAGGCCGACCAGCAGGCGGGCGATGAACGCGTCACCGGCGCCGAGCGTGTCCACCACGGCGACGGGCTCGGCGGCACCCCAGGCGACCACGTCTCTGGAGCCCCCTAAGACTCCAGCGGCGCTGTCGCCCGCGGCTTCGCCCGCTCCGGCGGCTCCCGAGACCAGGACGGCACCGTGGGCGCCGAGGGTGACCGCCACCGTGGCCGGGCCCAGCGCCCGTACCCGCCGCGCCAGCGCGAGCGCCTCGTCCCGCGAGCCGGACGGGCTGGACAGGATCGCGATCCCGGCGTGCCGGGCATGCTCCTCGACGTAGTCCCACGGGCGTTCGGAGAAGTCGAACGACAGCCGCCTGGCGTGCGCGGCCAGCTGGTCGAGCTGGCCCTCCAGGAACGAGCACTCGCCGGTGTGCACGATGTCGGCCGCCGCCAGCCGTACCAGATCCGCGGGGGAGAGGCGGAAGCGCGAGACGCCCTCGCGCCCGCCGGTGAACTTGCGCTCGCCCGCGACGAGACGGACGGTGGCGAAGGCGTTCGGCCCGTCCACCGTCCGCAGCAGTGACAGGTCCACGCCCTCGGCGGCCAGCGCGTCGCGCACCACGCGCCCGGACCCGTCGGTGCCGACCGCACCCAGGTAACCCGCCTCGGCGCCGGTACGGCGGGCGTGCACGGCGACGTTCACGGCGTTGCCGCCCGGATACATGACGCCGAGATCGGGATAGCGGTCGACGACGTTGTCCCCGACGGCCACCAGGCGAATCAAGCGTGGCTGCACACGTTCTCCTGAGAATGGGAAGGTTCTCACTCGCTCGGGTGAGAACGTTCTCAATCGCTGAGACGCATGTCAATAGCCCTTGGTAAATCCGCTACGGTGATCGCCTCCCGTCAGTGGGAGCATGATGGTGTGGACATCTAGCAGCACCGGGGGTGCGGATGAGCGGCAGCGCTCGGCGGAGCATGCCGTCGATCGAGGTCGTCGCCAAGGAGGCAGGGGTCTCCACCGCGACGGCCGGGCGGGCACTCGGCGGCTACGGCTCGGTGAGCGGCAAGAGCCGCGAGGCGGTGCTGGCCGCGGCCGAACGCCTCGGCTACCGGGCCAACAGCCTGGCGCGCAGCATGATCACCGGGCTGACCCACACGCTCGGCGTCCTCGTACCCGACATCGAGAACCCGTTCTTCTCCCGCGCCCTGCGCGGCATCGCGGACGTGGCGCACGAGCGCGGATGGGAGGTGCTGCTGGTCAACACCGACGAGGACCTCTCGCTCGAACGCAAGGCGCTCGGCGTGCTCACCGAGCGGCGCGTCGACGGCCTGGTCGTCGCGCCCACCGACACCGCCGACCGCGACGCCCTGAAGGACGTCATCGACGCCGGGATCCCGGTCGTCCTGCTCGACCGGCGGGTCCCGGGGCTCGACGCCGACACGGTCGGCATCGACAACCGCGCCGCCGCCAAGGACGCCACCGAACGCCTGCTCGCGCTGGGCCACCGCAACATCGCCTTACTGACCGGCGGCGATGAGAAGCTGCGGCCCCGGCTGGCCCGCCCGGGGCTGCGCGGCGTCGAACGCCTGGGCGCCACCACGGTCGGCGCCCGCGCGGCCGGATACCGCGACGCCCTGGTCGAAAGCGGCATCGAGCCCCGGCCCGAACTGGTCAGCGCCGAGGGCTTCCGCAGGGAGGACGCCGCCGCGGCCACGACCCGCCTGCTCGGACTGCCCGACCCGCCGACCGCGATCCTCGCCCTCGACAGCCTGCTCGCGCTCGGGGTGCTCCAGGCGCTGCGGCGGCTCGGGCTGCGCTGTCCCGCCGACGTGTCGCTGGTGGGCTTCGACGACGCCGATTGGGCGGAGGCGATCTCCCCGCCGCTCAGCGTGGTGGCCCAGCCGGTGTACGAGCTGGGGGCGGAGGCGGGCCGCCTGCTCCTGGACCGCGTTCAGGGCACCGACCGCCGCCCCGTACACCGCCGCCTGCCCACCCGCTTCGTCGAGCGCGAGTCGGCCAGATCCGTTCGGACGCCCGCCGAGACGGCCCCATAGTCAGAACTGGTTCTCGCCGCCGTCGACGTACAGGGTGGTGCCGAGCATGAAGCTGCTGTCGGCGGAGGCGAGGAAGGCCACGGCGGCGGCGACCTCCTCCGGGCGTCCCATCCTGCCGATCGGAACTCCCGTCGCCAGGTCCGCTTTGACGGCGGCCGCGTTCTCCTCGCCGACGGCGGTGTCGATTCCGGGGGTGTCGATCGCGCCCGGCGAGACCGCGTTGACCCGGATGCCCCTGCCCTTCAGCTCGTTGGCCCAGGTCCGCGTGAGGGACCGGATCGCGGCCTTCGACGCCGCGTACAGGCCGTAGTTCTCCCAGCCGTCGTCGGCGCGGATTGAGGCGTTCAAGACCACCGAGGCGCCGTCGTTGAGCAGCGGCAGCGCCTTCTGCACGGTGAGCAGCGTGCCCAGGACGTTGACGCCGAAGATCTGCTCGAACTGTTCCCGGGTGGCCTGCGCCAGCGGTGCGAACGTGGCCACGGCCGCGTTGGCGAACACCACGTCCAGGCCCCGGCCGCGGTCGCGGATCGCGTCGTACAGCCGATCCAGGTCGGCCGGCTCCGCTATGTCGCCCGGCACCGCGGTGACCGCGGAACCGATCGACTCGACGGCCTTGTCGAGCGCGTCCTCGCGTCGGCCGGTGATGAAGACGTGAGCGCCCTCGGACGCCAGCCGCGCGGCGGTGGCCAGGCCGATTCCGGTGCCGCCGCCGGTAACGACGGCGGTCTTGCCTTCCAGCTGCCCCATGGTTTGAACTCCCGAAATTTAGATACTGATCGGTGCAGAAAGAAACCATAGCACTTCCGCACCGATCGGTATCTAAGCTGTAGGATGGGGGCCGTGGAGATCACCCGGAAAGCGCCGATCGGCCGGCCGAGAGGCTTCGACGCCGACGAGGCCCTGGATCAGGCGATGACGGTCTTCTGGGAGCAGGGCTACGAAGGCGCCAGCCTGGCCGACCTGACCAGCGCTATGGGCATCACCCGCAAGAGCATGTACGCGGCCTTTGGCAACAAGGAGGAGCTGTTCCGCAAGGCCTTAGAGCGCTACACCGAGGGCCCCGCCGCCTATGCGGACCGCGCGCTGCGGAAGCCGAGCGCCCGGGAGGTGGCCACGGCGTTCCTCACCGGCTCGGTCATGGCCACCACCCAGCCCGGCTGCCCCGCCGGATGCCTGGGTGTGCAGGGCTCGCTGGCCGCCGGCGACTCCGGACGGGCGGCCCAGGACGCCCTGATCGTCTGGCGCGACGACGGCCGTGCTCGCCTCCGCCACCGGTTCCAGCGGGCCGTCGACGAGGGCGATCTGCCCCCGGGCGCGGACCCGGAGCTGCTCGCCCGATACATCATGACCGTGGCGAACGGCATCGCCGTCCAGGCCGCCGGTGGCGCCACCCGCCCCGAACTCCAGCGGGTGGCCGACGCGGCGCTGCGAAACTGGCCACCCATCTGACAGCCGGTGCCCGCGGTAGCGGCAGCGGCGACCTGGGGCTTTCCACGTCGTACGTGATGTGGCATGCCACACCACGTACGACGTGGGGCTTTCTCAGCCGCGTCCCGACCAGTAGGCCGCCGCGCGCTGCCACGCCGCGACGCCCACCGCCCGGCCGAGGGTCCGACCCTGCAGGTCGCCGGGCCGGAAGTGGATGCCGCCATATCTCCGCGACATGCCGGCCTCGTCGGCGGCGTCGCTGAAGGTGCGCCAGCGCAGCGTCAGGTCGTTGGCGGGGCTCACCCCCGGCTCCACCTGCGACGAACCCTTGGCGATCAGGGCCTCGCCGCCGAACGCGTCACCGCCGGTGAAGCGCCGCAGCACCTCGGCCGCCGCCGCGCTGAACGTGCTGTGGCCGGAGACGTACTCGGCGAACGGCGGCGTCGGGAACGTCGGCACCTGATAGGGCACCCACGTCGCGCCGTCGATCACCCGGCCGCCCCAGGTCGCGATCTGCTGCCCCTGGTACAGGAAGCGGACCGCGGTGATCGGGCGTACGGAGTCGAAGACACGCTTGACCTCCCACGAGGCGATCCCGGCGTCCTGCACCGAGTTGGCCAGCGCGAAGAACATCTTCACGTCCTGGTCCAGGCCATGATGGTCACGCGCCGACACCTGCTGGGCGAACAGGCACCAGTGGCCGGGCGGCGTCTCGCTGTTGGGGCCGTCGGCCCAGTATTCCGCGATCGCCTTCTGGCGGTCGGTCAGCGCGGCGGTGCCCGACACGATCTCGGCGGCCTGTGCACGGTAGGCGGCCGTGCCGTACGTCGCCGGCGCGGGCACCTTGTCGGCCAGGTCGCGCGCGTGGCCGCTGAAGGAGGCGACCCCGCCCCAGTGCGGCGCGAGGAACGGCGGTGTGACCACCACGCCCGCCTTGTTGCGGAAGGTGAGCGGCTGCCAGCGGCTCGGGTCGTTGACCGTCGTCAGCGGATCGGCGACCACCATCGGAGCGTTGACCGGCGCGTAGCCGGTGGTGTCGGCGTAGCCGCCGAGCTGGTTGGAGCCGTCGGCGTGCCGGTATTCGAGCACGGCCGTGCAGGCGGCCAGACCGGTTTGGGCCGGCTGGCTGGACTGGTCGGCCGGGTCATAGCCCAGCTCGGTCATCAACCCGTCGAACACCGCCCGCTGCGCCGGATAGAGGTCCACAGCCGCTTGGTGGGCCGCGTAGCTGATCGCCTGGGCCCGGTTGGCGTCCGTGCGTTCGGCGGCGGGCCGCCGCAGCGTGCCGCCCAGCCGGGTGCCGACGGCGACCGGATCATAGGCGGCCCACGCGTCATAGGCACAGGTGTGCACGGTGGCCAGCGCCCTGGCCACCAGCGGCGGCCCCAAGGTGCCGCCGCGCACCGCCGCCAGCAGCGCCGTGTTCCACCTGACCACCACGTTGGGCTGCGCCGACGCCGCCGGGTGGGCGGGTGTGACGGGTAAGACGAGCGCGGTGGCGGTCACCAAGGTGAGCGCTGCCGCGCGTAAGGACATCAGAACGGGCATGGCAAGTCTCCTCGCGTCGTGGGCCCCCGTGCGCCCCATACGGAGAGGCTAGGTTTCCATGCTCGAACTCACTTTCGAGCTATCTCGCGGGTAAGAGCTGCCTTCCCCATAGGTCCGGCACCCTGATGCGCCTCCTGGTTGCCGGGTCAGGAGGCGCACGTAGCGGCGGCCCGCCCCGTGCGGGGTCAGCGGGCGTATTCCTGGAGGTCCTCAGCCACGTGCGGTGGGTGGGGCCGGCCCATGCTTGCCGTACAAAAAGGAGGTCTTAGGCAGGAAACGGAGAGCGGCGCTCAGGCAGAAGGTCGGTGCCGCCGGGCGGCGGAGTGCCGCCCGGCGACGCTCCTGGAACGCGTAGATCAGTAGTCCACCTGGAACATGTAGTTGCGCTTGTCGAGGTCGTGACCGCGTACCGCCTCGTAGTGGCGGGCCAGCCGGTCCATGAGCACGGCGATCGCCAGCGGGGACACCTCGCCGCGCAACGCCTTGGGGATGCCGGGCAGCGTGAGGTCCGCCGTGTCGATGTGGAAGGTCTTCTTGGTCGCGTACGTGTCGAGGAAGCGCCTGGCCCGTTCGGCCATGGCCCGCGACGGGTCCTCGCCCAGCAGGTTGATCACCGCCACGTCGTCGTTGACCACCTCGAACGCGCCCTGGAAGAACTCGCCCGAGTTGAAGCCCGCCGCGTGCTTCCACTGCATCTCCTGCAGGAAGCACATGGCCAGCCCGTACGCCCACGCGTAGCTGGGACCCGAGCCGAGCACATACGTGATCGGCTCGTCCTTCAGCGTCTCGGCGATGACCCGCGCCTGCTCCTCACCCTCGTGCGCGGTGGCCACCAGGGCGTCCGGGAGCGCGTCGAGGGCCTGGTCGAGCAGCGCCCAGTCGCGTTCCACCCCGGCCCTGCGCAGCAGGGCATAGGCCGCCAGCTGCATGAACAGGTCACTCTTGCCGGTGAAGGCCACGTCGGCCGCCTCGGCCAGCGGGCCGCCCTCCTGGGTCACCACGACCACGGTCGCGCCGGTGCTCCTGGCGTACTGCGCGGCGGCGACGGTCTCCTTGGTCTTGCCGGTGTACGAGGCCAGGAAGACCAAGGAGCCCTCGCCCATGCGACGGGGGCGGGCGGTGTTGAGCTCGTCGCTCTGCAGCTTGTAGACGGGCCAGGTGCCTTCGCGTTCGAGTAGGTAGTGGGCCGGGTAGGCGGCGATGAGCGAGCCGCCGGCGCCCACGAAGAACACATTGCGCAGACCCTTGTCGATGACGTCCGAGACGAGCTCCGCCAGCTGGGGGCGTTGGTCGAGCGTCGCGCGGATCTTGTCGGCCAGGTCGGACTCGATCGGTTTGAGCGGCAGCAGGTCGGTCACGTGGACTCCCTTTGAGAACGTTCTCAGTTGGACGTTGATAACGTTCTCACTCGGATTGAGAATGAGTCAAGAGGCCGCGTGACGGCCCAATGGAGCCTGCCTTTTCGAGCCGACGGAAGGGTGGGACGTAGCCCAGCCCTGCTAGGAATAGTCCGTTCAACGAGCTTTGCGAATGGAGTGGGCATTGACGGACGAACTCACCACGCTATTTCGTGACATGTCTGTCTGAATCGCGGAGGTGGCGCCTGCGGGCTGGGTACAGGCGACGGTGAACGGCTACGCCGACAGGCGGGGCGCCGGGTTCACCGGAGTGTCGTACCGGCCGGACACGGGCGGCGAACGCGCCGTGCAAGGGGATCTGGTGCGTGGCCTGCGCCGGGCGTACACGAAGTCGGACGACTCGCAGGAGGGCCTCGGCGTCGAGTTGACCGTCGACGCTTCCGGGCGGTTCGAGGCGGTCACCGGACGCGCGGTGGGCTGGGTGGACTATCCCAAGAACGGCTTCCTGTACGTGCCCGATCCCGGACGTGTCCCGCCCGACCTCGGGGACGAGCAGAACGGCCCCGCCGATCCGCGGCCCGCGGGCGACCCGGAAGAGGCTGTCCGCCTGCTGCGGGAGTACCTCGAACGGGAGGCCGAACAGCTCGGCTTTCCGCTGGACGATCCCTTCGGCGGCTGGCCGCGCCCACTGCCGCCCGCGCTGCTGGAGGAGGTGGAAGGCGGGCTGAACGTGGCGCTGCCGGCGGACCTGCGGGCGCTGTACGGCGTGGTCGACGGCGACGAGGGACGCGGCATCTTCGGACGCCTGTCCTGGTGGCTGGACGCCTCGGGACTCGCCAAGGTGCATGGAGGCGTCCGCCATTGGGCGCCGGAGGGCTGGCGGGGCCGGCAGTTCCGCCCCTTCGTCCACGACGCCGACCCGGCCGGGACGGTCCGCCGGTCGGTTGATCGGCCCGGTTGGATCCCGTTCGTCATGGAGACCGACGGCAACTATCTGGCGGTGGACATGGATCCGGCCGCCGGGGGACGGCCCGGCCAGGTCATCCGCATCGGCCCCGGCTATCACCAAGGGCCCGGGTACATCGCGGATTCGGTGACGAGCCTGCTCCGCCGCTACGTGGACGCGCTCGCTCGCGGCGAGCACTGGATCGACGAGGAGGGCGAGCTCCGGATCGACGTGCCGGAGCCGTACGACAGAGCGGGCGCGCGCGGTCAATCGTTGCGAATGACGGAAGACGACGCCACGAACACCTGGCTCACGCGCCAGGCCCCGTACCTTCGCGCCCTGGAGTTGTCCCGCTGCCCGTCCGCCGACCTCACCGTGCTGCGCCAGGCACCGGTCGAGACGCTCAGCCTCGATGTCAAGACGATCGACCTGGCCCTGCTGTCCGGCCACCCGACCTTGCGGGCTCTGACCCTGGCCACGGCTCATCCCGTCGAACTGGGCCCGCTGCGCACCCTTCCCCGTCTGGACGGCCTGGATCTGTCCCGCGCGGCCACCGTCGATCTCAGCCCGGTCGCCGAGCTGGACGGGCTGGTCTACCTGGCGCTGCGCTACAGACAGTGGCAGGAACTCTGGGCCCGCACGGATCGGCTGCCCGCCCTCGGAGCCGCGCTCCTGACGGGGAAGGTCTCCTACGACGAAGTCGCCGATTGGACGGCCCGGGTCAACGCCCGCGTCCTCGCCCCGAACGCCGCGGACCGGCAGGGCCGCCGCCGGATTGTGGGCCGGTACTCCGGCCCTCAGGCCGGGGGGTGACGACCCACGCGGGAAAGCCGCCCCCAGCACGCTCAGAGCTTCCAGTGGCCGAACTCGGAGTCGAGGCGGTCGGCGATGCGCCCTAGCTTGGGAAAGAAAGCGGGATAGAAGTCCTTGCCGCACTCGAGGTCGTCGAGCGCGGCCTTGATCTCCTTGGCGAGGTACTGATTCGCGGCCGCCTGCGACAGCTTCGGCGGGTAGATCGTGTTCTCGTCGGCGCCTTCGTCGACCAGGCCCTGCTTCTTGGCGATGGCGTTCATCTGCGCCGAGAACTCCTGGAAGCCGCGCTCCTCCATGCTCGTCGGGCTGACGGAGTCCACGCGGTAGCCCTTGCCCTTGACGCAGTCAGCCATGGTCGCGGCCAGCTCGACCAGCTCGGGGTCGCCGTTCAGCTCGCGTTCGAAGGCGGCCTTGAAGGCCTTCTCGTACTGCTCGTACTCGTCGTCCATGCTCTTGACGACCTTGCCGGTCACGTCCTTGAGGGCCTTGACGTGGCAGCCGTCGAGGACCTTGTCGTAGCTGCGCAGCTGCGCCTTCGACAGCGCGTCCCTGATCGGGGTGTTGGGGTCGTCGTCGCGAGTGTAGGCGGCCTGCTTCCGCATGGCGGCAGGGTCGGCGACCGTGAAGAAGACATTGAAGCCCTGCTTCGAGCGCACCCGCTTCATGGCCTCGTAGTCGCCGTTGGCGGCCTTGTCATTGTCCGTCTCCGGCTTGGGCTGCGGGACCCAGGCGACGTAACGGAAGCCCTTCTGCTTCATGCAGTCGGCCATGAGCGACTGAATCTGCTGTGGCTTGTCCGACTTGCCGCTTGCGGTCGTCGTCTTGGCAGGCTGCGCCTCAGGGCTGGAGGAGCAGCCGGCGAGCGTGACGGCACACAGCATGGTCACGGCAAGAGTTGATCTCTTGAACATTCGGGAGACCATACTCCGTTGAACGAAATATAGTCAACCTGCCTTGAGGATGCTCAGTCCAGCCAGATCCGGGCCAGGCGGCGGCGGGCGCGCGGGTCGTCGGTGAACGCCGTACGACCGTGCAGGACCACGTCATTGTTGACGAGCAGCAGATCGCACGGGCGCAGCGGGAAACGCAGGACCATGTCCCGGTCGGCGAGAATCCCGTCGAAGGCATCCAGGGCGGCCACGGCGCCGGAGGTCAGCGGCTTCCCAGCGGCTTGCTGGCCGCGTTCGATCCAGTACCGGTTGTACTGGACGCGGAGCCGCCGCGCGCGCCACTCGAAGACGGGGTAGACGCGGTCGAAGCTCGAGACCGTGCCCGCGCCGAAATGGAAGTCCTCGTAGAGCTCGGCAAGCAGGTCGGGCCGCTCCTCCAGCAGCCGGTCGTGTACGGCGTGGCCGCTCACCAGCAGGGATTCCCCGCCGTGGACGGCCGCGCGCAGGCAGAGCAGGCCCAGCAGGTGCGGCGGCCCGGGCGGTCCGCCCCGGTCGGTGTGGAAGGCCAGCCCTTGGTCGTCCATGCCCCTGCGGGAGTTCTCGCCGGTGGTCACCAGACCGGCCTTCTGGGTACGCGGGGCGCCGATGAGCGAGCCGAACGTGTGGTACAGAAGGTCGATCCGCTCCTCGGGCCAGTCCGCGATCGGCCATCCCCGGATCACCACCAGGCCGGGACCCGCTTCGAGCGCGGCCTTGGCTCTCTCGGCCAGGACCGTCAGCGTCGGGACGTGGAACTCGGGTTGGGTCCGGGTGAGTGGCCGGTCGATGGGGAGCAGCCAGTCCTGTTCGCGCAGGGTGGACCGGGTCCATGCGGTGGGCCCGCCTACCGGTGTCGCGTTGGTCCGCATCGTGGTCTCTCCCGGTGGTCGTGCCGCCTGCTTTACGGCCTACCCGCCCGGGGTGCGGGGTCCACGCGCCGGCGACTGGGAGAGGACCGGCGCGGAGCCGTGATCAGGCCGAGCCCAGCTTCTTGCGGTAGCAGCGGGTCAGCGGCTGATCCACATACATCCCGTACGACTCGCCAAGCACATACCCGCTGCTCTCGTACAAAGCTATGGCCTCAGGCTGCTTGACCCCGGTCGCCAAGCGCACCGTCTCGTAGCCCATGTCCCGAGCCAGATCCTCCAAGGCCGCCAACAGCCGCCTGGCGATCCCCTGCCCACGGAACGCGGGATCCACGTACATCCGCTTGAGCTCCCCCATATCCGGACCAACCGGCTGGATGGCACCACATCCGGCGGGGTGCTCCCCGGCGTAGGCGACGAGGTAGCGGGCCTGCGCCTTGACGACGGAACGCCCTTCGGGCCCGTAGCGCTTCACCAGCTCGTCGAAGGCGGCGGTGAGCAGGGCCGTCAGGTCGGCGTTGGCGACGGTCCGTTCCTCGATCTGCATGCGCTCATGCTATGAGCCGCCACTCCTGCCGGATCCGGGCTGAGCGCCCGGGGCCTCACTCGTACTCCGGGAACAGCAGTGCCAGCTCCCGTGGATACGCCGCGATCAGCCGTAGTTCGTCGTCCGTGAGCGGTCGGCCGGTCATCGCGTTGCAGAGCTGCACCAGCCGGAACGCCAGGTCCTCCTCCCGCACGTCCACGCCGAGCCCGTCCATGACGTGCCGGAATCCGGCCTTCCCGCCGTACTCGCCGGTCAGCACGACCCGCCCGCCGCGCGCGTGCCAGTCCTCGGGGAACGGTCCGAGCGTCGCCTCGTCGTACAGCTCGTAGTTGCCGTGATCCTTCAGCGCCCCGTCGGCGTGGATGCCCGACTCGTGCGCGAACGCGTTGCGTCCCACCCCCACCTGGTTGTACGGCAGGGGCTGCCCGAACGCGTAACTCGCCCACAGCCCGAACCTGCGCGCCCACGACAGGTCGATGGCGTCACCGATCTCCGCCTGGAGCCCGAAACCGTGCTCGAAGGCGAGGATCGTGGACAGCAGGTCGGCGTTGCCGGAACGCTCGCCGATGCCGTTCACACAGGTGTTGATCCACGCGTCCTGCCCGGCCTCCAGGTCGCCGAGCGCGCCCGAGATGGAGTTGGCCACGGCAAGGCCGAGGTCGTTGTGGCAGTGCGTCTCGACGGGCATCCCGACGGCCGAGGCCAGCTTGGCGAAGCGTTCGCGGATCCGGTCGGGGGTGTCGCCGCCGATGGTGTCGCAGTAGCGGACCCGGTCGGCGCCCGCCTCCTTGGCCGCCAGCGCGAACTCCAGCAAGAACCCGTCATCCGTCCGCGACCCGTCCTCCGCGTTGACGCCCACGGTCAGCGCGCCCGCCGCCTTGGCCGCCCGCACGGCCGCCGTCATCTCCCGCATGATCGCGCCGCGGTCGAGGCGGCCGCGGAACTTGTTCTGGATCATGTAGTCCGATGTGGAGATGGACAGGTTGTAGTGCTTCAGGCCGAGCGGCGCCGCCTTCTCCACGTCCTGCGGCACACCACGGCACCAGCCCGACAACCGCAACTCGCCCAACGCACCCGCCTCGGCCAGCGCCGTCTGCGCCCGTACGTAGGGCACCTCGTGGAACAGGAAGGGGAAACCGATCTCGGACTGAGCCACCCCGAGCTTGGCCAGGTAGAAGTTGACCATGGTCTTGCCGAACTTCGACAGGCCGGTGCGCGCGGTCTGCACGCCGTCTCGGTTGGTCACGTCAAGGAAGTGAACTTTGGGCATGTCCACACGTTGACACGCTTGCTCAACGTGTATCAATATTGATTTTCATCAATATGGGAGGCTTTGGCGTGGAGTGGATCGACGCGGCGACGGCGGCCGAGCGGCTCGGCGTGAAGCCCGCCACTCTCTACGCGTACGTGAGCCGGGGTGTGCTCAAGCGACGTCACAGCGAGGACCGGCGCAGCCTGTTCGACGCGGCGGAGATCGAGCAGCTGGCCCGGCGCGGGCGGCCACGCGGCCAGCCGCCGGAGCTGGTCATCGAATCCGGCATCACCGCGCTCGGTCTGGACCGCCCGTACTACCGCGGCCGCGACGCCCTCACTCTGGCCCGAACCGCCGACTTCGAAACGGTTGCCGAGTGGCTGTGGACAGGCGATCCCAACGCCTTCGCTTCGGACCATGCGGCGCGGGGTTGGGCACACGATCCGGAGATGGCGCAGGCCGCAATCGCGGCTCAGCGCGGCCTCCCCGAAGGTCTGCCGCTCCTGGATCGCCTGCAGGTGATCACCACGGTCCTCGGCGCCGCCGACTCCCTCCGCTACCAGCTCGATCCCGCCTCCGTCGCCGCCACCGGCCGTCGCCTCATCTCCGGTCTGGTCGACGCTCTCCCAGCGCTCCAGCCCCCCGGCGGTGAGTCGATCGCCGAGCGGCTCTGGTCCCGTCTGTGCCCGCGGCCCGCGACCCCCGCCCTCCTGGCCGCACTGCGGGGCGCGCTGGTGCTGCTCGCCGACCACGAGCTGGCCGCCTCCACGCTGGCCGCCCGGGTCGCCGCCTCCGCTCGCGCCGACCCGTACGCCGTGGTGCTGACCGGCCTCGGCGTGCTCGGCGGCCCCCTGCACGGCGGCGCGTCCCACGCGGCCGAACGGCTGCTGGCCGAGGTGACCGAACCCGGCCAGGCCCCGCGCGCGATCACCGATCGGATACGCCGGGGCGAGCGCATCCCCGGCTTCGGCCACAGCGTCTACAAGAACGGCGACGCGCGCGGCGGCCTCCTGCTCGACCTGGTGAAGCAGGCCGCGCCGGACCACGAACGCATCGCCGTGGTCCAGGCCGTACTGGCTGAGGTCCGTCGGCGACGCCTGCCCGAACAGAACGTCGACTTCGCGCTCGCCACTCTCCCCGGAGTCGCCGGGATGGTGCCCGGCTCCGGCGAGGCGATCTTCGCGGTGGCCAGGACCGCCGGGTGGCTGGCCCACGCGATGGAGGAATACGCCAAGGGCTCCCTCCTCCGCCTCCGCGCCTCGTACGTCGGCCCGCCGATCAGATAACGGCCCGCGCATGGACGCGTCCGCTGATCAAGTACGGTCCCACACGCATGCGCGGTCCCACACGCATAGGGCGGTCCCGTATGGGCCGGTCCGGCGCGCATGGGGCGAATCCGGAGGGGGCGGACCCGTATGGGCCGGTCACGCACGCATGGGGCAGATCCGAGCGCATGGGCGGTTCGCACCCATGGGCGGCCCCGCCGATCAGGCGCTCCTGTCTACGTAGGCGGCCAATGCCCGCACACGCTCCGCGTGCTCGTCGTGCCCGACGATCACCGGCGGCTCGTTGTACGGCATCGCGTCCGACGATCGCCTGAGCTTGATGTACTGCCCGCAGGCGTCGATCGCGTACGGCTCCATGTCGTCCTGGAGCGCCCCGATCACCGTGATCCCGTACGTCTCGCCGATCCGCCGGAACAGCGCCACCGCCTCCCGCCGGTGCTCCTTGCCCAGGTTGCGGCCCAGCTCGTCGAGCACCAGGCACAGATGCCCGCCCCCGGACGACGCGATCGCCGCCGCGCACACCAGCTTGACCGCCTTCTCGTCCATGAGCGCGGTGTTGGCCCGCCGGTTGTACGGGACGAAGCCTTGGCCCTCGCCGCGCCGCCACTTGGGCGTGACGCGCCATTGCCAGCGCTGTTCAGGATCCGCGGGCGCCGGTGGCACGGGGAACTCCAGCGTCGCCCCGTAACCTCCGTAAGACGTGTCGAGCTGCTCGAACTCCTCGGCGACCCTCGTGAGCCGGGACTTGATCGCCGCCGTCAGCGCCGCCCGGTGCACCGCCGTCGAACTGGCCGCCTCCTCCGCCCCCTTGTCGGCCGCGGCCAGGTCACGCTGCCTCGACACGACCTGCGCCTCGATCTGACGCCGCTGGTGCTTCTCGTATTCTTCCTGCCCGCGCAGATAGGAGGCCAGCGAGCCGCACACCGCCGCGAACGTCGCCTGCTCCCGCGCCGTGCTCCCCCCACGCTCGGACAGCAAGAACCGCAGCTCCTCCGGGATCTCCGCGTCCTCCTCCGGGAACGTGTCGCGCAACGCCTGGTCGAAGTGCCGTTCGGCGACGCGCCACCATTCCTCGGCGGTGCGCGCTCGTTCGCCCTCGGGCAGCGCCTTGAGCCACTCCCGTGCTCCCTCGGCGGTGCCGCCCCAGTCGGCGGCCAGCGCCTCGACCTTGAGCGCCTCCCGTTCGCCGCTCACCCTCGTCTCGTCCTGGCGCGACCGGGCCCGCTCGCCCTCGTGCCGCTGCCGCCGCCCCTCCAGGCGTTCGATCTCCATGTCCTTCGTGCGGGCCCGGAAGTCGAGCGCGGCCGCCTGCCGCTCGGCCTCCGCCACCGCGGGCGCCAGCTCCTCCAGCGCCGTCGTCAGCTCGCCCAGCCGCGCCCGCCGCCCGGCCAGCTTCGTCTCCAGCTCGGCGAGCCGTACTCCCGCTTGCGCCCCCTCCAGCCGCCGCTGTCCCTCCGCGACACCTTCCTCCCCATCGCGTACGGTCTGCGCCGCGGTCTCCTGGGTGTCCTTGGCCCGGTTGAGCCGGTGTTCGGCGGCCTTGATCCGCGCCTCCCGGCCGGTCGCCTCCCCGTCGAACGCCCCCACCACGCTCACCCCGGCGGCACTCACCAGGACCGAACCGGGCAGCTCGACCAAGGCCGCGGCAGCCGCTTCGAGCTGGCCGGCGTCGACGATCACGGCGTGCTCGTTCGGCCACCCCCGCAAGTCCTCCAACCCGAGCCCAGCCCCACCAGGCACCCCAGCGCCAGCGGTCGTAACCGCTCTGCTGGCTGCGCCATCGGCCGCTTGACCGGCTGCCTTGGGGGATGGGCGGCCAGCGGGTCCGGCCTGGTCACCGTCGGCGCGGGCGTAGTCGCGGGCTTGTTCGGCCACGTCCAGTGCGTCCAGGAGGCCCGTCGCCACGACACCCGCCGCGGCCAGCGCGTTGAGCTGGGCAGCGGCCGGGCCGCCCTCAGCGTCGTCCAGCGCGGCCTGCGCAGAAGCCACCTCGCGATCGGCCACGCCCAGCGCCTTCAGCGCCTCGTTCAGCCGAAGCCGAGCCTCCCGCAGCTCCCGCTCGGCCGTGGGCACATCACGGCCGTCCGAGAACCGGCGCGTCTCCTCCAGCGCCGGGATCAGGCCGCGCAACTCGTCGGCGGAGTTCTCCGCCACGGCCCGGTCGGCGTCGAGCTTGGCGGCCCGCGCCTGCATCGCGGCCAGCTCCTTGCGCGCCTCCGCCACCCTCCGATCGAGCGTGTCGTCCTTCAGGGTGGTGAGCTCGGCCTTCACCATGGAGAGCGCCTCGGCCGCCGTCTCGCCCGCGGTCCGGTGCCGTTCGAGCTCGGCGACCAGCAGTTCGTCCTTGGCCGCCGCGTCGTCCAGCTTGCGAGCCTGGCGCCCGCGCCAGCACCGCAGCGCGTCGGCCAGCCGGATCCGGGCCTGATCGCGCCGGTCGAACGTGGTCAGCAACGCCCTCGACTCCGCCTCGAACTCGGCCAGCCGATCGGCCGCCTGCGCCGCCCGTACGCGCTTGGCGTGCTCGTCCCGGCGAGCCTCGCGCTCCTGCTCGAGCTCGGCGTCGAGGCCGGTCAGGGCCGCGATGGCCTCGAACACGCGCTCCGGCGAGATCTCGTTGAGCGGCTGGGAGAGCAGGTTGGTGGCGACCTTGCTCCGGACCGAGGTCGACAGGAACGACACGCACCGGATGCGGTCGCCGTAGAGCACCTTGGTCAGGTCGCGGGCGACCACGTCGCGCCGCCCGGCGGACTTGGGCAGCGTCGCCCACATCTCGTCGGCGCGCACCACGCGCTCGGCCTCGGACGCGGCGGAGGCCAGGTGCACGCCCTCGCGCCAGCGGATCTCCAGGTGGGGGGCCTCCTGGTTGACCTTGAGCCACACGGTGACGGCCCCGCCAGATGTGTCGGGCACGGGGAACAACTCACCGTCATCCGGCGCGGCCGGCTCCACGCCCACGCTGATCTGCTCCGGCCCGGTGGCTTGGTCAGCGATGGAGGTGCCATGCCCCGGTCCGGTGGCTTGGTCAGCGATTGGGGTGCCCTGCTCCGGCCCGGTGGTCTCTTCTGAGGCGACGGCGCCGGGAACTGGGCCGGTGGCTCGGAGAGGCAGGTCGTAGGACGCGCCGGGCCGCCCGAACACGCCGATGATGTAGCCGTGGTCGGCGCTGGCCCACTGGCGGGCGCCCGCGCCACTGGCCAGCTCGGCGTTGAACAGCAGCTCCGACACCGCCTTCGCACCCGAGGCGAAACGCCACTGCTCGTCACCCAGCAACGCCGTGATCGACGCGATGAACGACGACTTGCCCGCGCCGTTGGAGTCCTTGGGCCCGGCCCCCGCGACGACGATGAGCGTGCCGGGGACGGTCGGCACCGGATGGGTCGAGAGCCGTGAGATGTTGACCGCCTGCATGGCGATCAACACCCGGTCCCCGACGACGTTCTCCACCTGCGACACCTGTGACCCCCGTAGTCCTTCCGTTCCACCGCGCCGACCCGGCCGGGACTGACGCTCGCTGTCTGTTCGCCGCGCGCCCCTGGGTGGGGCGGATGCTCGCTGTCTGTTCGCCGCGCCGCCCGGGTGAGGACTGACGCTTGGTGCCTGCCAGGTCCGGCTGGCTATCCGGCCGACAGGTCCGGGTGGCTACCCTGTCGATCTCCGCGCGCGTACGGCCGCGGCCAGCGGGCTGTGTGGTCCGGCCGCCAGGATCAGCTCCTCCTGCAGCCGTCGCCGCGCCGCCGGGGTGAGCCGGTGGAACTGCGGTCCCGGCGCGTAACCGCCGGCCTCCTCGCCCGCCTTGACCTGGGTCAGCAGCCCGGCGTGCCGCAGCATCCGTAGCGCCGCCTCCAGCTCGCCGATCGGCAACTGGGTGTGGCGGCGCAGCTCGTCGACGGGAGTCGGGTGCGGCGAGAGCCAGGTGTCGTCGGGCAGCAGCCCCTCCGCCCTCGGAATCGCCACCGAATGCACCAGCACCAGCGTCAACACCGCCCGCTCACTCTCACCCAGCCCCGCCGCCGCCCCGGACCCGGCCCCGGCGGACCCGGACCCGGCCCCGGCGGCCGGGGGCGTGGTCGCGGGTGTCGGCTCGGCGCGGTAGGCGTCGTCGTAGCCCGAGGTCCATCGCTCGCGGTGCTGGATCAGCGTCCGGCCTCGTCGGGCGAGCATCTCGCCCAGCGTGTGGCGGAGCGCGGGATCGCGCAGCCCGCCGAACCGGGCCTCCAGCACCGGCTCGGCGCCATGCTCCACGGCCATGAACGCCGCCACCAGCTCGGCCCGCCGCCGCTCGTCATAGCCGCCCAGCAGCTCGTCGAACTCCGCCGCACCGCCCTCGACCCGGCCCGCCACCGCCGGTGCCGCCACCGCCACTGTCGTCGTCGTCGCCGCCGCCGTCGTCGCGGTCGCGGTCGCGGTCTCCTGCGCCCGCGCCTCGGACGGCTGCTGCACGGTGGGTTCTTGTGCGTCAGGTGATGGCCGCACGACTAGCGGTCCTTGCGCGGCGGAAGGGTGTTCTACCGCGGGTGGTTCCTGCAGCCCGTGGGATTCCTGTGTGGCGGCCGCCACGATGTCGGCGTCCGCGACCACCGTGAGGTCCCGTTGCTCCGGTGTGGGAATGCGCCGGACCAGCTCCTTCAGCTGGGCGTGCGACTCGACCGGCCACAGGGCGCAGCGCGGGCCCAGCGAGACCACGCCGTCGGACATGACGATCCACGCCGAGTCGTGCAGCCGACGCAGCGCCCCGATGGCCCAGTTGCGCATCAGGTCGTCGGCCCGGCCGATCAGCGCCCGGTAGGTGTCGAGGATCAGCTCGACCGGCGCCGGCGTGCCCGGCCACGGGTCGACGGACAGATCGGTCCAGCAGCACTTGAGCGTCGCCGCCAGCACCCGCCGGGTCTCGCCCGAGCGTTCGACCGGGACCGGGGCCACCTGGTATTCGTCGAGCAGCGATGGGGTGGCCGCGTCGGGCCACACCGGCAGGGCCTGGCCGGTGGAGTCGGGGCGCGTGAGCCGTACCATCCCGGGTGGCGCCGCGACACCGGCCCCCAGCCGCAGCGGCCCGCCCGACCGCGCCCGCACGTGTGCGACCGCGTCGTCCTCCAGCGATCGGCGAGCCCCGGCGCCCGTCGACGAACGACCCACGCCTGAGCCCCCCAAAGAGCGGCCCGCACCGACGGACTCCGAGGACTCGGAGGATGGACGAGTGCCGGTCATCAGAACCACCCGTGGATACCCCGGCGTTCACGCCGGAGAGGAAACGGGGACGGGAAGGCTCCCAGCGGCCTGAGTGTGCCCTGAGGTTCACCGTTCAACGATGCTCTCCTGAGTCGTGGTGTAGCCGTAGCCGTCGGCTCTTTGGAGCAGGCGGATGTGTTTGTGGTTGATGCCTTGGCGGGTGCCGGTCGCGGTGGTGATGTTGAAGGAGCCTGTGGTGC
>NZ_JBFAVX010000006.1:0-415508 GCF_040680095.1 Nonomuraea sp. NPDC052129
GCCCCGGGGCCCCGCGCCGGTCAGATCAGACGCGCCGGTCGGATCAGAACAGTCCTCCGAAGAAGTCGTCAAGGCCGCTCTGGTCAAAGTAACGGACGAAACGGCCAGTGGTATCGCTGATGGTGCCGGTCTTCGTCATGGGCGGCTCCTGCTCCATCGGCTTGTAGTCCTGTCTCATGCCCTGGCCCGAGTTCGAGGGCGGGACCAGGTTAGGCGGCGGTTCCCCGTCCGGATACATCTTCCCGTTGCAGAACACCGAGACGGATTGGGTCGGCTGCGAGACGCCGTTGTTGCCGTAGACCTGTCCCGGCCGCACGGCGGCCAAGCGGGTCGCCCTGGGCGGCGACTGCCGTTGCGCGGCTCGGTGGCTGGTCGGTCTCCTGGCGGGACGTGGGCGTGACGCGGGTCTGGATGGGAGCCTGGTCACCCGCCCGTTGGTCACCTTCTTCACGTGCTTCCTGGTCTGCCTCCTCCGGATGGCGACCTCACCGTTGCCGGCGCTCGGCGCGCCGATTGCGGCACCTGCTCGCCGGTCGACCGGCGCACCGTGCGAACCTCTTACACGAAAGCGGGCCCGGCGCCCGTCCGACTGTGAGGAGCCCGACGTGTCCCCCGTGATCCTTTCCGCCGCAGGCACCTGTCTCGTCCTTGACGTCGCGGGCTCCGGCCTGCCGCGAGTGCGCCATTTCGGCGCCGACATCGGTGCGGTCGCCGAGGAGCAGCTCCTGCCCGCGCTGGCCTCTCTGACGCCGGCGCCGCCGCTGGTGCCGCTCCAGGGCGACAGCTGGTACGGGCGGCCGGGCCTGTCAGGAGCCCGCACGTCCGCGCATCGGCCGGTCAGGTGGAGCCTCGACGGCCTGGTCGTGACGCGGCCCGCGCCCGGTGCGGGCGGCAGCGTGACCGTGACAGCGAGCGACGATCGGGCGGGGCTCCGGCTGGTGAGCGAGCTGGCCATGGACGCCAACGGCGTGGTCACGATGCGGCACGCGCTGACCAACACCGCCGCCGACCCGTACCGCGTGGAGGAGCTGACCTGCGCGTTGCCGCTGCCCGCGCGGGCGGATGAGCTGCTCGACTTCACCGGGCGGTGGGCGCTGGAGAAGGTGCCGCAGCGCCGGCCGCTGGCCTACGGCCTCTGGTCGCGGGAGAACCGGCGCGGGCGCACCGGGCACGACGGCACGGGCCTGCTGGTGGCGGGAACGGCCGGGTTCGGGTTCCGGCACGGCGAGGTGTGGGCGGCGCACGCCGGATGGAGCGGTGACCACATCCACTACGTCGAGCGGCTGCCGGAGGGCGTGACGCTGCTGGCGGCCGGTGAGCTGCTCGCGCCCGGCGAGATCATCCTGGGCGAGGGCGAGACGTACGAGACCCCGCTGGTCTATTTCACCTGGTCGGACTCCGGGCTGGACCCGGCGGCCGGGCGGCTGCACGGTCACCTGCGCTCGCGCGGCCCGCGCCCGGCCCGCCCGGTCACCCTGAACAACTGGGAGGCCACCTACTTCGACCACGGCCTCGACCGGCTGCTGGCGCTGGCCGACCGGGCCGCGGAGGTGGGAATCGAGCGGTTCGTCCTCGACGACGGCTGGTTCCGGCACCGCCGCGACGACAAGGCCGGGCTCGGCGACTGGTACGTGGACGAGGGGGTGTGGCCCGACGGCCTGCACCCGCTGGCCAAGCACGTGCGCAAGCTCGGCATGCAGTTCGGGCTCTGGTTCGAGCCGGAGATGATCAATCTCGACTCCGACCTCGCCCGCGAGCACCCCGAATGGGTCCTCGGCCGCGCCGACCGGCTCCCGCCGCCGCAGCGCAACCAGCACGTGCTCGACCTGGCCCGGCCGGAGGTCTTCGACTACCTGCTGGACCGGATCGGCACGCTGGTGGGCGAGTACGAGCTGGACTACATCAAGTGGGACCACAATCGCGACATCGCCGAGCCCGTCCACGACGGTGTGGCGGGTGTGCACGCGCAGACCGTGGCCGCGTACCGGCTGATCGACGAGCTGCGGCGCCGCCATCCCGGGCTGGAGATCGAGTCCTGCTCGTCCGGCGGCGCGCGGATCGACTACGGCATCCTGGCCCGTACCGACCGGGTCTGGACCTCCGACAGCAACGACGCGCTCGACCGGCAGGCGATCCAGCGCTGGACCGGTCTGCTCGTGCCGCCGGAGCTGATGGGCAGCCACGTCGGCGCACCCCGCGACCACGTCACCCACCGGTCGCTGGCGCTGTCGTTCCGCTGCGCCACCGCGTTGTTCGGTCACATGGGCGTCGAGTGGGACCTGACGTCGGCGAGCGAGGCCGAATGCGAGGAGCTCGCGGAATGGATCGCCCTGCACAAGCGGCTGCGGCCGACGCTGCACGGCGGGACCGTGGTCCGCGCCGACCATCCCGACCCGGCGGTGCTGCTGCACGGCGTGGTCCGGGACGGGCACGCGGTGTTCGCCTGCGTCCAGCTCGCCTCCCGGGTGGCCATGGGCCCGGCCCCGCTGCGCCTGCCCGGACTGGACCCCGAGGCCGTCTATGAGGTGCGGGTGGCCGGCCGCCTGCCCACGGGTGTCGGGCTGCCGGAGTGGACGGCCGCCCCGGTACGCCTGCGGGGCTCGGTCCTGGCCGGGCTCGGTCTGCCGTCCCCGGCGCTGAAGCCCGCCACCGCGCTGGTCTTCGAGCTGGAGGCCGTCTAGAGACTGGCTTTCAAGGGATTGCGGGTGCGCTGAACCTGGCTCGGTAACCGGACGGGCTCATCGCGAAGAACTGCCGGAAGCGGCGGCTGGCGTAGTTGGGGTCGCTCCACCCCACCTGCCTGCCGATCGCCGCGACCGGCAGGTCCGTCTCGATGAGCAACGCCGCCGCCCGCTCGGCGCGCAGCCGGTTCAGGTACGCCATCGGCGAGATGCCGAGCTGGGCGGTGAACGTCCTGGCCAGGTGGGCGGCCGAGACGCGCGCGAGCGCCGCCAGGTCGTCCACCGACCAGTCCCGCCGCGGGTCGCCCTCCAGCTCCCGTACGGCCAGCAGCACCGCGGGATGCGTCCCCGCGCTCCCGGCGGCGGGCTCACCGAGCGAAGTCAGCGAGGCCAGCGAGGCCGCCGCCCCGCCCAGCAGGCACAGCAGCGCTCCCACCTGCGTGATGTGCCCGCCCACCGCCGCCGGAAGCGCGGCCTCCACCACCGCGAGCGCCCCGTCGTCCAGCCGCGACACATGCCCCGAGCGGTGCAGCAGCCTGCCGACATGCGGTTCGGCCCGCAGCCAGGCCAGCTCCCGCTGGAACATCTCCGGACCGACATACACGTTGTGCACCACCAGCCCACGGCAGTCGCGGTAGCCATGCCAGTCGCCCGGTCGCAGCAGCGCGACCGAGCCGCGGCTCAGCTCCTGCTCCCCGATGGCCGAGACGTGCGTGGCCGTGCCCTTGGTGACCACGGCCAGCTCCAGGAAGTCGTGGCTGTGGGCGCTGTTGTCGGCGGCCAGCTCGTGCCGCTCAGCCACCACGGGCAGCCGGTCGGGGGTGAAGACGTCGTCGCGTCGTACATGGTGCACATCAGGATTGTGCTACATGCGAGCAACCCCCGTCCTAGCCCGTCCCGGCACCGCCCGGCAAGAGTGGAGGCACCACCGACAAGGGAGAAGAACATGCTTGACGACGCTCAGGTGTCCGCGTACCGACGTGACGGTTTCATCCACCTGCCCCAGGTGATCTCGCGTGAGGAGGCCGCCCGGTACGCCAAGGCGGCGCTGGCCGCGCAGGAGACCGTGCGGAACAACCGGGAGGGCGACATCTTCGTCCAGTTGCTGCAGCTCTGGCAGCAGGACGAGACCCTGCGCGAGCTCACCCTGCACCCGGGGCTCGCCGCGCTCGCGACCCAGCTGGCGGGCGTGCCGCTGCGGCTGTGGCACGACCAGCTGCTGATCAAGAAGCCGCACAACGGCGCGGCCACCGAGTTCCACCAGGACCAGCCGTACTGGCCGCACACCGGCTCGCGGCACGCCCTGTCGGCCTGGATCGCGCTGGTCGACGTGCCGGTCGAGCGGGGCTGCATGACGTTCGTGCCCGGCTCGCAGGACCTCCAGGATCTGCGCGCCCAGGACTTGTCGGACGGCCAGGACCTCTTCCGGATCGCGCCCGAGCTGCGGTGGCGGCAGCGGGTGACCGTCCCGTTGAAGGCGGGCGACTGCACTTTCCACAACTCGTACCTGGCGCACTGCGCCACGCCCAACTTCACCGACGACCCGCGCATCGCGCACGTGGTCATCTACATGGACGCCGACGCGGTCTTCGCCGCCGAACCGGCGCACGTGCTGACCGACCCGCTCGGCCTCACCCCCGGCCTGCCGCTGCCCGACGAGCACTTCCCCAGCTTCGCTCGCTGATCGACCCCGACGTCACGCGAGTCGACGCGTCGTGCTGCCTCTGGACCCCGGCGTCACCCGGGTCGGCGCGTCGCGCTGCCTCTGACGATGAGGCTCGTGGCGAGCTCGATCCGGGTGCCGGCCGAGCCCTTGCGGTGGGCCAGCTCTTCGGTGATCAGCCGGACCGCCTCGTTGGCCATGTCGTCGAGCGGCTGACGGACCGTGGTGAGCGGCGGGGACAGCATCTCGCACAGCGGGGAGTCGTCGAAGCCGACCACGGACACCTCGTCGGGGATGCGGATGCCGCGCTCGGCCGCCGCCTGGTAGACGCCCGCGGCCTGCAGGTCGGAGCCCGCGAAGATGGCCGTGGGCCGGTCGGGGTGGTCGAGCAGCTCGGCGCCGAACGTCTTGCCGCCGGAGACCTGGAAGTCGGCGAACCGCGTGAGGTCCGCCGACGGCTCGACGCCGAAGGTGCGGTGCGCGGCCAGATAGCCCTCGTAGCGGTCGAGGGTGCACTGCGTGTCGAGCGGCCCGCCGATGAAGCCGATCCGCTCGTGCCCCAGCTCCAGGAGATGGGTCGTCGCCATCACCCCGCCCGACCAGTTCGTCGCGCCCACGGTCGAGAGCCGGGGGTCGCGCTTGCCGACCGGATCCAGGAGCACCAGCGGGACCCGCAGCAGCTCTTCGACCGCTGCGATCTCCTCCTGGTTGGCGCGCGAGAGCACCAGGACGATGCCGTCGGTGCCGCGCTTGCGCACCATCCCGATCCAGCGCCGCAGGTCGAAGTCGGAGCGCGCGGAGGAGGTCACGACGAGCGAGAATCCCCAGCGCGCGGCCGCCTGCTCCGCGCCCTTGACCAGGACCTCCGCCCAGGGCGAGCCGAGCCCGTCGATGAGCAGGTCGACGAGGCCGACCTGCGGGGCACTGGGCGGGCGGAGCGCTTCGTACCCGGAGGCGCGGACCGCTTCGAGCACCTTGCCGCGGGTGGCGGCGGAGACGTGCTTCTTGCCGCTCAGCACTTTCGAGACCGTCGGGACCGACACTCCGGCCGCCGCCGCGACATCGGAGAGCGTGGGTCGGGGCACAGTACCTCCCGTTTGCCGACTTTCGGAAAATCGTCTGGCCCGCAGACGCTTATCTAACTGGGCTGATTAGGCGCGTTCGGCAAGTGTTGACACGACTACAAGCCGGAATCTACCGTAACAAAACGGCAATGTCACGGCGTCTTTTCGGAAAACTATCCGGAAACTTTCCGATGCGATGACGGAAGCCCGCGCCCAACCGGGCGCACCAGATCAACAGTGAGGGTGCGTGCATGACGATCGATGAGCGTCGAGCGCGACGCGTCGGCGACCTGCTGGCCGACATGTCGCTCGACGAGAAGCTCGCGCAGCTTGTGGGCGTGTGGCTGAACGTCAATCGCGAAGAGGGTGTCGTCGCGCCGCTGCAGGATTCGATGCAGGGCGAGGACGTCGCGTTCGAGGAGTTCGCCCGCCACGGACTCGGGCAGATCACCCGGCACTACGGGACCCGGCCCGTCGATCCGGAGTGGGCGAGCACCCTGCTGGCCGCGCGGCAGCGATGGCTGCTCGACCACACCCGCCTCGGCATCCCGGCACTGGCGCACGAGGAATGCCTCACCGGGCTGGCGGCCTGGCAGGCGACGACCTATCCGGTCCCGCCGGCCTGGGGTGCGTCATTCGACCCCGAGCTGGTCGAGCGGATGGGCCGGCGGATCGGGGCGAGCATGGCCGCGCTCGGCGTTCATCAAGGGCTCGCTCCCGTGCTCGACGTGATTCGCGACCAACGGTGGGGGCGGGTCGAGGAGTGCGTGTCCGAGGATCCGTACGAGGTCGCGACGATCGGGGCGGCGTACGTGCGGGGGCTCCAGTCCGCTGGCGTGATCGCCACGTTGAAGCATTTCGTCGGCTATTCGAACTCCCGCGCCGGACGGAACCTGGCCCCGGTCCACGCGGGGCCGCGGGAGGTGGCCGACGTGCTGCTGTTCCCGTTCGAGGTGGCGATCCGGGACGCGGGGGCGGGTTCGGTGATGAACTCCTACGCCGAGATCGACGGGATTCCGATCGCCGCGGACGGCCACTACCTCACCCGGGTCCTGCGTGACGAGTGGGGGTTCGACGGCACCGTCGTCGCGGACTACTTCGCGGTCGCCTTCCTGCACACGCTGCACGCCGTCGCCACCGACGCCGAGGACGCCGCCGTGCAGGCGCTCACGGCGGGGATCGACGTCGAGCTCCCCACCGGGGTCGCCTATCTGGCGCCGTTGAAGCAGGCCGTGTCGAGCGGGCGGATCGCCGAGTCGCTGATCGACCGGGCGTTGAGCCGGGTGCTGCTGCAGAAGGCGAAGCTCGGCCTGCTCGACGACGACTACGAGCCGGCTCCTTCGGGGCCCGTCGACCTGGACGGCGCCGAATCCCGGGCGCTGGCGCGGCGGCTGGCGGAAGAGTCCATCGTGCTGCTGACCAACAACGGCCTGCTCCCCCTCGGCGACGCTGCGGGACAGCGTGTGACCGTCATAGGCCCGAACGCGGACAGCGTCACCGCGCTGTTCGGCTGCTACTCCTTCGTCAACCACGTCCTGCCGCACTTTCCCGAGGTCGAGCCGGGCATCGAGTCGCCCACGCTGCTCGACGCCCTGCGGGCGGAGTTCCCGGACGCGGTGCTGCGGGTCGCGCACGGCACGGGTGTCGACGACGGCGACCGCGCGGGGTTCGGCGAAGCCGTGGATCTGGCGGCCGCCTCCGACGTGGTGATCCTCGTGCTCGGCGACCGGTCCGGCCTGTTCGGCCGGGGCACCTCCGGCGAGGGCTGCGACGTGGACACCCTCGATCTGCCCGGCGCCCAGCAGGCACTCGCCGACGCGGTCCTCGCCACGGGCACTCCGGTCGTGGCGGTCCTGCTGACCGGCCGGGCCTACGCCGTGCCGGGCATCCTCCGCGAGGCCGCCGCCGTGGTGCAGGCATTCTTCCCCGGCGAGGAGGGCGCGGGGGCCATCGCCCGGGTGATCAGCGGAGCCGTCAACCCGTCGGGGCGGCTGCCGATGAGCCTGCCCGGCTCGGCCGCCGGTCAGCCGTACAGCTACCTGCATCCCCGGCTCGGCGCGGCCAGTTCGGTGAGCAACATCGACCCCGCTCCGGAGCTGGGGTTCGGTCACGGGCTGAGCTACACGAGCTTCGCCTACGACGAGGTGTCCGTGGCAGCGACCGCTCCGGCTGCGGACGGGTCGATCCACTGCTCGGTCGTCGTCCGCAACGCGGGTGATCGGGCGGGCGCGGAGATCGTGCAGGTCTACGCGTCGGACGTGGTCGCCTCGGTGACCCGGCCCGTCGCCCAACTGGTCGGATACGCGCGCGTCGAGCTCGCGCCCGGCGAGCGGGTGTCGGTCGGCTTCGAGGTGCCGACGCGGCTGCTGGCCTTCACCGGGCGCGACGGCCGGCGCGTCGTCGAGCCCGGCGAGGTGACGGTGACCATCCGCCGCTCCGTCACTGACGTCGTCGCCGAGCGGTCGGTGACGCTGACCGGGCCGGTGTACGAGATCACCGGCGCCGAACGGCGGCTGACCACGGTCGTTCAGACGAGCGTCCTGCTCCGCTGAGCGGCGGCTGACCACGGTCGTTCAGACAAGCGTACTGAGCGGCAGCTGACCACTGTCGATCAGACAAGCGTCCTTCTCCGCTGAGCGGCCCGCCGCCATGACGCCAGTCGTACCACCGGCGCCACGAGCACCACGACCGCGACGACCAGCACCGTCAGCCCGGCGGTCCGCTGGTCGGCGGACAGGTCCGATACCCCCGGCGGCGACACCAGCGTGAACCAGTCCACGCCCACCCCCGGCCCGAACCGCAGGGCCAGCCCGAGCGCGAGCTGCGCCACGGCGACCACCGCGAGCAGCCGCACCCGCGCCACCCAGGTGATCGGGCGCGGCAGCGGATCCACTCCGGCCAGCACCCAGAAGCACAACACCCCGGTGCAGAAGAGCACCGCCAGGGTGAGCAGATGGAGCGCGTAGCTGTACAAGGACTGCCCCAGCCAGCCGGTCCCGTACAGCACCGCCATCGGCACGATCTGCGCGGCGGCGACGGTCACCGGATGGGTGAGCCGCGAGGCCAGGCGGCTGTCCAGGATCGCGCGGGTCACGTCGCCGTATTGGGACCGGTCCGTGGTGGTCTGGGCGGCGAGCGTCAGCGGCGCGCCCAGCGCCAGGAGCAGCGGCGCCACGAGCGCGACCAGGCCGTACTGCAGCGCCTGCGCGGACAGCATCGCGCGGGCGTAGCCGCCCACGCCGCTGAGCAGGGCGAACGCCAGCACCGCGAGCCCGGCGAGCCACGCGGCGGTACGGCCGGGCGGCCACACGATCCCATCGCGGGCCAGGCGGCGCAGCCCGACGAGGTAGCCGATCGCGAGGACGGCCAGCACGAGCAGGATCAGCGGGTCCAGCCTGATCTCGGTGACCAGGCCGCCGATCGAGAAGGGCGGCAGGTTGTACTCCAGCAGGAGGTGGTCGTGGCCGCCGCCGCCCTCTGAAGGCGGCGGCGGGGTGCGTGACAGGGCGACCGCGAGCCCGACGGCCGCCGCCATGACGATCGCCTCACCGGTGGCCAGCCGGACGAACGTGCGCCGCACCGGGTGTTCGGCCAGGCCCGCGACGGTACGGCGGCGATGGTTCTGGCCGAAGACGCCCAGGGCCACCAGCGCGGCCGCCTTGGCCAGGATGAGCAGGCCGTAACGGGTCTGCCACAGCTGCGCGACGGCGTCGAGGCGCACCCAGGCGCTGGCCACGCCCGATACGGCCACCGCGCCGAAGCAGGCCAGGGCCAGCGTGCTGAACCTGGGCACCACCTCCGTGAGCCGGTCCGACCGCCGGAAGTGGACCAGGACGGCGGCCAGGCCGCCCACCCACACCGCCACCGCCGCCAGGTGCGCCATCAGCGCGGAGATCGCGATGTCGTGGTCGCCCGCCGAGGCGGCGTGGCCGACATAGGCGGGCGGCAGGATCGCGAAGACGGCGACCGCCAGCAGGAGGGCGTTCCACCAGGGCGAACGCCATAGGCTGGTGCCGATCGCCACCACCCCCGCCGCCGCGGCCACGATGAGCAGCGCCTGGGTCTGCGGGACGGTCGTGCCGAACGACAGGATCGACGGGCTCTCGAACAGGTCGGTGAGCGGCAGGCCGACGACCTCCGAGATCGTCAGCAGGTACGTCACCGCCGCAGCGGCGGCCCAGCCCAGCCCCCAGCGGCCGGCGGCGCGCAGGCAGGCGGCGGCCTGCGGCGTGCCGCGCGGCGCCAGGATCACGGCGGCCACCAGCGTTCCGACGGTGGCGAAGGCGCACAGGTCATAGGCGAACCGGGCCAGGGGCATCCCCCAGTCGGTGAACGGTCCCGCCTTGGGCAGGCCCGGGATCGACGGCTGCGGCACGCTTCCGCCGAACAGCAAGGCCGCGACCAGCACCAGGACTCCGGCGGCCACGGCGACGACGGCATATCGGCGGGCCGGCGTCGCCCCGCCTCGGAAAGTGGACACGGCTGCTCAGGTGCCGAAGGGCAGGGATCGACGGCGTTGGGGGGTTGACGGCATGGTGATCTCCACGTGGCTGCGGGACGGGGGTCAGAAGGCAGCCGGGAGCGGGGGTCCACGCCGGACGACCGCGTGACGCAGGACGCTTTCATACGGTCCGCCGGGTGAGCGATAGGCGGGCGCCGGTGCAGTGCGTGGGAATGTGGAGCACGGCGCCAGGACCTGGAGCAGGCGTACGGCCAGCCGCCGCAACACCGCCCACAGCGCGGTCTCGCCCCTGGCCACCCACCATCCGGTCACCAGAGCGGCGGTGAGGTGGCAGAGCACCATGCCCAGGTCGGTGGCCGGTCCGTGTCCAGGCGGCATGGGCGCGGGTGCGTCGTGCCAGGAGAACAGCCCGTGCAGGAGGACTTGCGCCGAGCCGAGCAGGACAGCGATCAGGACCGGTTCGCGCTCCCGGCCGGCCAGCGCGGCGGCGCCCGCCGTTACTAGCCCGGCGCCGAGCGCGAGATGGCCGGGGCCCGGCAGAGTGCCGTCGGCGAACCAGTGGGCCAGGGCGGCCAGCGTCACACAGACGGCCGCGAAGAGGGCCGACCGCGCTAATCGCAACGGCAGCATGGCTCGCATGGTGCCCAAATGCTCCCACACCAGCAGCTCGCCGTGAGGCGCGTTCCCACCTATAGCGTTTATCCGAAATTTCAGCTTTTCCAGGCTTATAACGGTGACGCCGAGCGGCTCGCTCAACGCATGAGCGCGCGCCGGTGGCATCCGTATCGGGACCACCGGCGCGCTGATCAGGTGAGCGTCAGGCGTGCAAGCCCCGACAATTGATCTTGAACGAGTCGCCGTAGCCTTCCCAGACCCCTACCAAGGTCCATCCCTGGGCGACCTTGTCAGCGTGCTGCCAGGTGCAGGCCGCATGCAGGTCGAGGCGGATCTGAGCACCGTCGTTCCTGGTGCAGACCCAGCCGGTCACATTGTCGCCCAAGTGCTTCGCGCCGTTGTAGCCGATCGACTGGCAGAAACCGGCGAGGTTCATGCCCTTGTAGAACTCGGTCGCTCCCGGCGTGGCATGGCACTTCCACTCGCCGGCGCTGGTGCCGTTGGTCGACGCGGTGACCGGATAGCCGGCGGCCACGAGCGGACTGAACTGCCACTGGCAGGCGCTGACCACCGAGAGGCCGACTTCGTCGTTGCCGCTGACGCACCGCCAGCCATCGAAATGGCTGCCCACCAATTTGGCGTGGTCGTACCCGATCGACCTGCAGTAACCGTTGAGGTCGACGCCGCCCAGGTAGGCGTCGACTGATTGGACTGTGAGCGGTGCGGCTTGGGCGGGTGAGGCGCCCAGCCAGGTCGCGCCCAGGCACGCCAGCAGCACGGTCAGGATGAGATGACGCAGTCGCATACCGATCCCTTCGTCGGAGGGTGGATGGCGCCGCAGCCGAACCACGCCGCGGCCTGCCAAGTATCAAATTCGCCCGGCGAGCAGGTCTTCGTGGCGGCGACACAAGGTCACACGCGCTGTTGCGCGTTCGCGTAAGGAGCATTGATCCACGACGAGCGGGACGACGAATACGCCGGGGGGCAAGCACCGAACCTGACCGTTGAGGGGGAACGGAACGTGGGCGGACTGTTCGAGTCGTTACGTGAGCAGGTGGAGGACAACGCGCGCAACGCCGTGTCGGCGTATCAGCGCGAGATCCCCGAGTATCGAGACATCCCGAGCATCGGCGGCGAGCGCGACCACCAGGCGAGCATGTACGGTTTCGCCGTCTTCATCCGGTCCCGCAGGCTCGACCTGGCACCGGCGCGGCTGCCGCTCAACGACGATGACCTGTCGACGATCTCGTCGGTGGGCCGCCAGCGTGCCGAGCTGGGGCTGTCCGTACTGTCGCAGCAGCGGGTACTCGGGCTGCACACGCATCTCACACTCCAGGAGATCCACCAGGTGGCCGGCCCGGAGGACGGCGACGACCTGCTGCGGATGCTCGGCTGGATCGGCTCGCAGAGCGTCCGGGCCAGAAGCGCGTACCTGCACGGGTACACCGACGGGGTGGGCCGGTCACGGTCGCTGGCGACCCGCAACGAGCTGCTCGCGCGCACATTGCTCGCGGACGAGCCGGTGGAGCCGCGACTGGCCGACCCGCTGCGGCGCTTGGTGGCCTCCCGCTACGCGGTGTCGGTGCTGCGCTTCCCCGCCCCCGCCGTGCCCGAGCAGGCCCGCTCCGCCGTGGTGAGCGCGCTCGCCGCCGGCTCGCTGGTCGCCTGGCTGAGCTGTGGCGAGCTGGTCATCCTGACTCCCGGGACCGTGGATCGTACGGTGGCGCTGCAGCAAGTGCGGTCGGCGGTGGCGCTGCTCGGGCGGGCCTGCCAGGTCGCCTCCGTGGAGGGCGTGACCGGTCAGCTCGCCGAATCCCTCACCTGGGCGCGGGAGGCCAGCCGGGTGGCGCCGACGGAGGACCGGCCGGCCCGCCTGTACGTCCTCGCCGACCTGTTCGTGGAGATGGCCGTGGCGAACACGCCGGAAATCGACGCATGGCTGCGCGCCTTCGCCCGGCGGCTGTCCAAGGGGCCGGACCTCGTGTCGACCCTGCACGCCTACTACAGCCACGACATGAACCGCGCGGCGGCGTCGGCAGCGTTGCGCATCCATCCGCGCACCCTGGACTACCGGCTGCAGCGCGCCCGCAAGGTGACCGGCCTCGAGCCCGGGTCGACCCTCGGCGTACGGATGCTCAGCACGGCGGTGGCGCGCCTGCTGGCCCGGTGAGGCGGTTGGGGCACGGCCATGTGCGGCGGTCAAGATGGAGATGCCTGCAAGGCCACGCATCGGACGCAGGCGCGGCGTGAGGTCGGCGCGAACGGCAGAGACCAGCCGCAGATCGGCAGAGGGCCGACCGGCTCCGCGCACAGGCCGGTGGATGTGCCGGGGAGCACGGCGTGTAGTACGGCGTCCTGCCCGCTTCCCAAGACGCCCGTCCGGTACTCGCGCGGGGGTGCTGTTCCCGCATCGGCAACGGGTTCGATGGTGAGGTCATCCCAATGGACAGGCCAACGGCGAATGCCGGCGGGCAGGTCAAAGTGATCCCCGTCAAGCCGGATCAAGGCGTTGGTACCGTGGGTGAGGATGCTGATCACTGTGCCGCTACGCCCGATGAGCCTGGCACGGTGAGCGCGGGTTCGTGCGTGGCTGTGCAGGAGTTCCGTGATCGTGACGCGGCTTCCCACTTGTCGCGTATCGATGCTCAACTGACTGGCCCCGAAGCTGCCGCCTGCACGTATATCGGCTGGGGTAGGGGATGGCTTCTGCGGAGGTCCGCGTAGCGGGAGGCGACGCGACGGGCAGCCCGCTCGGGATCGAGCGCGGGATGGTAGGCGTAGATGACCCGTTTGCGATGCGGGTCCCAGCCGGTACGCCACCAGTAGCGGTCGCCATCGCACCAGACCACCAGGCCCACCCAAACCGACACCAGGGCCAGCCCGTATCCATCGTGGATGTCGGCAGGGACGCCGAGTGCGACAAGGGCTTGGCCTATGTCGCGGGCGGCCTGCAAGGGGTGCTGTGGGGGCGTGATTTCTGGTTGGTTCCGCGTCATGGAGCCAGTGGACTCGGCGCGGGATCGCTCTCATAAGCGCGTGATCGCGACGGGTGGTGGGAGTCGGTTCACACCCTGTGTGAATGCGATAAAGCTGTGATGCGCTCGCCTGTCAACCTGCCTGTTCGTTCTGTAACTTTCTGCTTACACTCCGGATATGGCGTCGCTCGACGGAGGGGCTGAAGTGAGTGAGCCGAACATCCTGCTGGATGCCTTGCTTGCGGAGGCGGGCATCTCGCACGCGGGAATGGCCGCACGAATCAACAAGGCCACCGCGACCGCCCGTCGCCCCACGCGCTACGACCACACGGCCATAGCGCGATGGGTCAGAGATCACGCCATCCCAAGGGGTGACGTTTCGGAGATCATCTGCGAGATCATCGGGCCCAAGGTCGGGCGGGTCCTCGCACTGTCAGATATCGGGATGGCGAGAACGGCGGGTGACGCCTGTGAGATGGAGTTGCCCAAGGTTGTTGACCAGGCCGTCGCCCTGTGGCGAGGAGACCTGGGGAACAAGGTCTTTCCGGTGGGCGCATCGTTGATCGAGGGCTCGGCCGCCATCGCACCGGTCTTCGAGTGGGAGAACCCGCCGTACGAGATCGACGTCTCGCAGCGAGGTCCGCGCCCAGTGTCGATGGACGACGTCCAGGTGCTCAAGGACGCGCGTGGCCGCTATGAGCAGATGTACCGCAGGGTAGGCGGCATCCCGGTACGGCCGCGCCTCGTGGCCTTCCTCAACACCGGCGTGACGCCGTTGCTCAGAGGTAGCCATGACGACGAGATCGGCAGGCGACTGTTCCGGGCGGCTGGTGGGCTGATCGCGCTCGCGGGCATATGTGCGTACGACTCCGACAGGCAGGCGCTGTCGCAGCGCTACCTGTTCCACGCGCTCAGGATGGCCAAAGCGTCGAGCAACCTGGCCTTCGGCGGCTACGTGATCGCGTTGCTGGCGAACCAGGCGATGGCCCAGGCGAAGTACCGGCGCGTCATCCAGTATTGCGAGACAGCTCTGCGCGCAGCGCGGGGTCACCTGAGTCCCGCCCTCGCGACGGACCTGCACATTCTCCAGGCGAAGGCGTACGCACGTGTCGGCGATCGGGCGAGTTGCCACGCGCGCATGCGCCTGTCGGAGGCCACGGCAGGGCAGATCCGGCAAGGAGAGGAGCCTCCGGAGACCGGCTATGTACAACCGGGTCTGCTTGAGTGCCAGCACGCCGAGGCCCTGCGGCGTCTCGGCGACCTGACACCTGCCCAAGAGTACGCAGAGGAGGCTCTGCGTTCGGCCAGCACCTGCCATCTACGGGGGCAGGCTCACCGGCAGGCGACTCTCGCCTTGATCCTGGCCGAACGCGGCGAGCTGGAACAGGCCGTCTCCACCGCGGAAAGCATGCTCGACTGCACCGAGGGCATGGAGTCCGAGCGCCTTGCCGAGCGCATCGAATCGGTGACGACGGCCCTGAGTGCCTACGACACGCAACCGGTCAAGGTGTTTGTCGCCCGCGCGAGGCAGCAGGCTGGCATCCCCTTGTAGCGTGGTGCCGGTCCAGGCGTCCACGCAGGGGAGCAGTCGCATGCGCTGGCAGGTCCACTCGGAAGAACCGCTCTACACTGACCGCTGGCTCGACGTCCGCGTGGCCGATGTGGAACTGCCAGACGGACGGCATCTTGATCATCGGCTCATCCGCACCGCGCCCGGAGCCGGTGCAGTCGTCACTGACGAGCAGAACCGTGTGTTGCTCATCTGGCGGCACCGCTTCATCACCGACACCTGGGGTTGGGAGATCCCGATCGGCAAGATCGAGGAGGGCGAGGAACCGATCGCCGCCGCCGCCCGCGAGGTCGAAGAAGAGACCGGCTGGCGACCTGGCCCCTTGTCGCCACTGCTCTACACCCAGCCGACCAACGGCATCTCCGACTCCGAGCACCACATCTTCCGCGCCGACAGCGCCCAGCACATCGGGCCGCCCACCGAAGGATGGGAGGCGGAGCGCATCGAATGGGTCCCCCTGACGGACATCCGCCGCCTGATCGACAAGCGCGACATCATCAGCGGCACCAGCATGAACGCTCTGCTCTACGTCCTCGCGGGGGTGTAGCGACTCGCGGCTGTGGTGCCGCCAGCCCTCACCGCTTCGCGGTTCTTCCAGGGCCCCGGCAAAGTTAGTTGATCATGTGAGTCCGAGGATGGTCAGGGGGCGGGTGGCGTCGCGGGAGAGGTGCCGGATGGCCTGGGCGAGGTTGGTCGCGCCGGTCAGGCGTAGCGCGCCGATGGCGAGGTTGCGCAGGGCGGCCATGTTGCGGGGTGCGTTGCCGGTGCGGGCTTGGGAGTGGTCTTCGCCGTAGGTGACGTCGCGGACGTGGTGGAGCCGGTTTTCGATGCTCCAGTGTCCGCGGATCAGCGCGGCGAGCTGGGCGTGGGTGATGCGTCCTGGTGGGAGGCTGGTGACGGCGTAGATCGTGACGATGGTGGTCTTGCCGGTGCGGTGGTCGGTGCGGCGGCGTTTGACCTGGATCGCCTGGGCGGCGTGGGGGAAGGGCAGCCCGGGGCGGACGGTGCAGATCTTCATGCGGCGGATCTCGCGGCGGCCGTGTCCGGTCTCGTCGGTGCGGTCGTTGAGGATCGCTTCGCGCCAGGGCAGGGCCTTGAGTCGGCGGTGCAAGGTGGGCTGGTTGCCCTTGACGATGAACAGGTGGTGGCCGCCGGCGGCGATGATGTGGCGGGCGTGTTCGTGCTGGGTGTGCAGGGCGTCGGCGGTGATCACCGTGTGGGTGAGGTCGAGTCCGGACAGCAGGGGTGTGAACGCGGGGATCTCGTTGCTGTGGGCTTCGACCTGCCGCTGAGCTACGACGGTCTGAGTGTCGTGGCGGGTGGCGGCCAGCAGGTGCACCGTGGTGTCGGGGGTGCGGCTGCCGCGCAGGGTCTTGCCGTCCAGGGCCAGGCTGATGAGCGGGGTTCGGTCCGAGGGCGGGCCGCGGGCGGCGAGTGAGGCCAGGTAGCCGCAGGTGGCAGTGTCGAAGGCGTCGCCGTCCAGCCGGGGCGGCAGCCGCCCCAGGGTGCTGGCGGCCAGCTTGGCCGTGCCAGGCAGCCCGGAGCGGGCGCGAAGGTGTGGGTCGTATCCGGCGATGACCCGGGTGATCTTCGCCAGGGAAGTTGCGCCGCCGAGCACGGCGAGCAGGGATAACGCTAGCAGCGGGCCGAGCCGGTAGCGGCGTCCCCGGCGGCTGCGCGGGTCGGGCACCGTGTCCAGCACCTCGGCCAGGGCCGGCAGATCGAGCAGGTCGGTCAGTGGGTCGGTGAGGGAGACGTGCTCCAGGTGGCGGGCGAGCACGTCGATCGGGGATGATGGCACGCGAACGCGGCCCCTGTTCTTGATCGACTGGCGTAGACAACCAACGATCATCAGGGGCCGCGTTTGTCATTCACACCCCGGGGGTGCCCTCAACCACCCGGCCTCGTCGAGCCCGCGTAGGTCCTACCAGCCGAGAACGCTTCGCCCCTGACTGGGTGCCTACCCCGGCACGCCCGACGAGATCCTGATCGCCGGCCCGCTGTCCGAGGTGGCCGGCCACCTCGAACAGGTGCGTGCGCGGGCCCGCGCGCGCAAGGGCTGGACCATGGACACGTACCTGCTGCGGCGGCGCTAGCGCGGCTCAGCCACGGGTGCGGATCCACCAGCCGCGGTTCTCGTGGGTGCCGTCGGCCCATTGGCAGTAGTGCGAACGCCCGTCGAGCTGGTCCCAGAAGCGCCTGCGGTGATCGCAGGCGTCGAACGTGGAGAACGGCCCCTCCTGGGTCCAGTCCGTCGTGGTCGGCGGCGGCGCCGCCTGCGCTGCGGTGGCCGCCAGGGCGGGGGTGGCCGCCAGGGCGGGGGTGACGAGCGCGGCGGCCATCAGCGCACCGGCGGCCAGCTTGGATACTCGCATCGACTCTCCTCGAAGTTGGGAATGCCGCAACCGTAGGAAACAGCGCTTACAGATCGCTCACCGATCGCTTTCAGCCCAGGGTCGAAACGTTCTCATGTTGTAAGACCGAGTAGCTGGAGGCCGTCGGCGGGGTGGCTGCGGTAGTGGTCGGTGGCGGCGGCGATGTTGGTCCAGCCGATCAGGCGGGCCAGGCCGATGGCCAGGTTGCGGAGGCTGGCCATGATCCGGGGTGCGGTGCCGGTGCGGACTTTGGAGACGTCTTCGCGGTAGGTGACGTCGCGGACGTGGTGGAGCCGGTTTTCGATGCTCCAGTGTCCGCGGATCAGGGCGGCGAGCTGGGCGTGGGTGATGCGTCCTGGTGGGAGGCTGGTGACGGCGTAGAGGGTCACGGTCCGCCATTTGCCCTTCTTCAGGTCCCTGACCTGGCGTTTGATCTGCATGGCCTGGAGCGCGTGCGGGAAGAGCAGCCCGGCTTTGACGGTGAGCACCTTCAGCGTACGGCGCTCCTCGCGGCCGTGCCCTCGGTCGCGTTGGCGGTCGGCGACGGGGACCTGTTTCCATAACAGCCGCTTGAGTTGGGCGTGCAGGCTGGGCTGGTTGTTCTTGACGATCAGGATGTAGTGGGCGTTCTTCTCGGTCACCAGGAACGTGGCGTGCTCGCGCTGGGTGTGGAGCGCGTCGGCGGTGAGAACGTATCCGTCCAGGTCAAGGTCTGCCAGCAGAGGCTGGAAGCGGGTGATCTCGTTCGTTTTGCCGTCCACGTCGGTCTGTGCCAGGACCAGACCGGAGGCGTGGTCGAACGCCGACAGCAGGTGCACTGTCCGGTGCTCGTCCAGGCGGGCGCCGCGCAGCGCTTTGCCATCCACCGCGACCGCCCGGCGTCGGGGTCGCTCATCTGGGGGTTTGGGATTTGCTTTGAGGTGGGCACGACTGCGTGCGGCCAGCCAGGCGGTGAAGACGGCGTCCAGGGCGTCGGCGTCGACACGTGCCAGCACGCGGCGAAGCGTCGCCTCGTGCGGCGGTTGGGCAACGCCGGCGATGGGGTCGTGCCGGACTCCAATGCGGCCTGGACCTGGACAGGGGCATCGGCGATCCATTCGGCGACAGCGGTGAAGGACCGCGCCCCGGCCAGTACGGCAGCTGCCGTGATCGTCAGGAGCGAGGCCAGCGCGTGGCGGACGCCGCGTCGCCGCCGCGGATCGGGAACCTGCCGCAGATGATCGAGCAGGCTGGCGTACTCGGGGGCGGCTACAGGCGCCGAGCCGCAGGTCACGGTCGTCAAGTGGTCCAGGGCAGGGGTGATCGGCAATGATATGGGGGCAGGCACGGTCTTCTCTGATCATTTGGCGTCGAGAACCTCATGATCTCGAAGGTCGTGCCTGTTCGTTTAGCTGATCGCCCGCCCCGCCGCTTCGCCCCGGCTGCACCGCCCTCATGCGCCTGAACTGGACATCACGGCCATCGGTGCCACTTTGCCGGGGCCCTGGCGGTTCTTCTGATGCTCTGATGGCGCCAGAAGCGCTCAGGCCACGCAGGTCCTGCGCTACTTGCATGTCGGTCTTTCACGGGAAGTCCCGCCTCGCGCCTTCGTTATATGCCCATAGGCGAGGATGCATATAGGGTAGCCCTCAAAACGCGATCGTCTCGATTGCATCACTACTCGTCATCCCACGTAGCAGCCTATTCGCATATTGGCGATACTTGCAGCATGGATACAATGGAGCCACTCCCAAGCCTACTAGAACCCGATTGGGAGACGGCCGAAACAATCCTCTACCAAGGGAGAGGGCGCATTATAGAAATGGATGTTCCCTGCGAAGTAACCGTTGATCTACAATGGCTACCTCGCCATGAAGTCCGCCTCCTTCTGTCATCGACCGTAGACACTCCAGTTAATTGGCTACACCTAAACAAGCATAAGCCATTTCATGTCCATCTTGACAACCTAGCTGGACCGAATAACTTGGTCGAAGCTTATCATCGCAAGTCATCTTGGGACAAGGCGACGGCATGGCTTGCGGAAAGAACCCTAACCGGAGACGCAGCCGCTCCCGGTTAATTGGATTCGGGATCCCTCGTAAACTTCATCGAGGCCAATGGATCTCCCCTCAAAGGGGCAATAGAGGGCGTTGAGTGGGATTGGCTCGGCCGGAACAGATGGGTCGTTGAGGGCTGGGAAATCATTCTCGATGCCCATCCAGGAGCAGGCTCCACCCTCAGGCGCATTCGTGACAATGGAGGATATTCCCGCACACACGCTCTACGCATATCTAAGGTCGACGGGGCGCAGTTCATGGCGGTCGATGCTGAAGCGGCGATGGAAGCAATACATCTCGCGCTTTCATTCCTCGCCGGACGCTTTACCGCTCCCCAATTCGAAGGCATCCGAGCAAACGGGGAAAGAGCATGGCAAGAATGGGCTACCCCTAAAGTGGATCAGCTCACCCATGGACATCAAGAGCTGTGGAGTGGACATAGAGGACAGTCGATCGAACTCATGGCCGCCCCTCTCATCAAAGCCTTCCTTAATGCCGCCCGTCGCCCTACTCTGGCGTTTCTCATTCAGGCCCACCTTGGAGCGAATGGTTCTGCTCTATTGGAGCAACGGCTCCTGCTAGCCTTCGCAGCAATAGAGCACTTAGCCTGGATCAGGCTAGTACATGAGCAGGGAAAGAATCCACAGAAGATCGATAGCAAGGGCGCTGAATGGCGAATTCGAAGGATGCTGACAGATTTCCAGATTCCTACGACACCCCCAGCCCACCTACCAACGCTGAAGGCATATGCTGCCACTACAAATATGGATTCCGCAAAAGCGGTGACAGAACTTCGCCATGCTCTAACACATCCCAAAGACCCACACGCCTTGTATGCTCAAGCGGGACTTCTGAGAGAGGCATGGCTGCTGACCTCGCACTGGCTCAGCCTTCTGATCCTTGCGTGGGTTGACTATCGCGGAGAGGTCATCGATACGTCAGATCTTAACCGATGGGGAAGCGATACTATAACGACCCCCTGGTGACATAGTCAGAACGTTCTGCCATATACGCGCTGGGCCGTTCACGCTGAGTGGCTTTCACGTTCACTGGCCAGCCGGGGGATTTTCGCTTCCAATCGTTCGGCCTTCGCCAAGAACAGCTTGTTGCTGATCTTCTCACCTATGGACCTGCGGGCCCGTGTGAGCCCCATCAGTCGTCCAGGCCGCGGGCGCTGAGGGCCTCGCCCAGCGCGTCCGCGTGCCGCAGCGCGCTCACCACCAGCGGCACGGCGAAGGCCCGCACGCTCCACTGCACTCCCCTGGCGCGCTGCGCCTCCCGTACGCGGGTCGCCAGGTCGGCCATGACCGGCACGCTGCGGATCGTGAGGGACAGCAGCAACGACAGCCGGAACGGGTCCAGACCCACCCAGCTTGCCGGCGACAGGCAGCGTTCCAGGAACGCCATCATGGCCTCCGTCCGCGTCGTCAGGGTGACCAGCCCGGCCAGGGCGACGGCCAGGACGACCCGGGACACCGAGGTGATCGCCGACGGCAGGTCCGCGAACACCGCCTGCACGGCGAACAGCGCCACCGCGAACCAGCGGACCGGCCGCACCTGCGCCCAGGCCGCCGCCGCGCCCACCCCCGAGACGGCGAACAGCACCCCCACCGCCAGCGCGGCGGCCGCCATCGACACCGGCGCGCGCAGCAGGACGAGCACCGTGCAGCACGCCGCCAGGCCCGCGAGCTTGGCCCCCGCGGGCAGGCGATGCAGCGGCGAGCCGCCCGGGACGTAGGCGCCGGTGAGCCCGTTCACGACATGAGCTTCCGGTAGTGGCCGATGGCCGCCGGCGGCGCGGCGTCGGCCACGATCCGCCCCTCGTCCATGACCAGCAGGCGGTCGAAGTCCGCCAGCAGTGCCAGGTCGTGGCTGATCACGACCACCTGCTGCGGCAGGTCGCGCAGCACGTCGGCGACCAGCCGGGAGTGGCGCAGGTCCAGGAGGGTCGTGGGCTCGTCCATGACGAGGATCTCGGGTTCGAGTACCAGGACCGAGCAGAGGGCGAGCAGCTGCTTCTGGCCGCCGGACAGCTGGTGGGCGGGGTGGTCGGCGTGGCCCGCCAGGCCGTACCTGTCCAGCACGTCCGTGACCCGGCGCTGGACCTCCTCGCGCGGCAGCTTGTGCCGGCGCAGGGAGAACGCGACGTCCTCGGCCACGGTCGGCATCACGATCTGCGCGTCCGGGTCGGTGAACAGGAACCCGACGCGCCGCCTGATCCTGGCCGCGTGGCGGCGGGTGTCGTCGCCGAGGACGGTGACGGTGCCGGAAGTCGGCAGGACCAGGCCGTTCAGCAGCCGGGCCAGCGTGCTCTTGCCTGACCCGTTGGCCCCGATCACGCCGACCCGCCGCTCGGGCAGGCGGGCCGTGACGCCGCGCAGCACCTCACGCTGCCCGAGCCGGACCCGCACGTCGTCCAGCTCGATCACCCGCACCACCTACGCATCTCAACCGGCTCACACCACATGGGCATTTCAACCGACTCGCTCACTGCCTCACACCACCTCGAACAGGGCGGCGACGCCGAGGCCGCCCCCGACCGCCGCCGTCGCCAGCCCCAGCGTCCCCGGCGGCGCGCCCGACCGCACGAGCCGCGTGAACAGCCGGGTGACCACGACGGCTCCGGTTGCCCCCCACGGATGGCCGAGCGCCAGCGCGCCGCCATCGGCGCAGACCCGGTCCCGGTCGGCGCCGAGCGGGTCGAGCCCGAGCGCGTCGGTGACGGCCAGCGTCTGGGCCGCGAACGCCTCCACGATCTCCACCGCCGCGATCTGTTCCATGCTCACTCCGGTACGGCCGAGCAGCCGTCGTACGGCGGGCACCGGGCCCCAGCCGGGCAGAGCGGGATCACAGCCGACGACGGCCCCGCCCCGCAGCCGGAGCCCCGGCAGCCCGGCCCTGGCGCGCAGGCGTTCCGTGGTGAGGGCGACCATCGCCGCCCCGTCGCTGACCGGCGAGGAGTTCCCGGCCGTCACCGTCCCTCCGGGGACGAACGCCGCGGGCAACCGCGACATCGACTCCGGCCGCAACACCCGGGGCCGCTGGTCCTCCGTCCGCCCCTTGACCTCGACGATCTCCGCCGCGAACCGTCCCGCCTCCCGTGCGGCCACCGCCTTGGCGTTGCTCGCGCGCGCGTAGTCGTCCTGGCGGGCCCGATCCACGCCACGCGCCGCGGCCAGCGCCTCGGCCGCGGCGCCCATGTCCGGATCCGGGTGGCCGGCCGGGGTGAAGGGCGCCCGCTCGTACGGCACGGCGGGGCTCCCCCGGTGCGCCCGCAGCGGCGCGGTGGAGGCGCTCTCGGCCCCACCGGCGAGGACCAGCTCCATCTCCTCGCTGGCCACGGCCTGACCCGCCATCAGGATCGCGGCCAGCCCGCTGCCGCACTGCCGATCCACCGTGGCACCGGGAACGGCCTCGCCCAGCCCCGCGCCCAGCGCCGACACGCGGGCCAGGTTCCCGCCCGGACCCATGCAGTTGCCGAGCACCACGTCCTCGATCGGCATGCCGAGGCCGGCGACGTCACCCGCCAGCACCTCGATGACGGGCGAGGCCAGCATGTCGGCGGTCACCTCCTTGAAGGCGTGCCCGGCGGTCCCGATCGCCGTACGGCGCGCGGCCACGATGACCGGCGCGATGTCCGATCGCATCAGGTGAGCCGCCACAGGTCAGGGTCGCCGCCGGCCAGGCGGGCGGACAGGAGGCCGCGGGCCGGCTTGCCCGCCGAGGTGCGGGGCAGGCTGTCCACCGCGTACCAGCGGCGGGGCCGTTGCACCGCGGCCAGGCCGCCGCGGGCCACCGCCTCGAGCGAGGCCCGCGAGGGCGGGGTTCCGGCGCCCACCTCGACGATCGCCGTGACCACCGCGCCCAGGTCCGGGTGTGGCGAGCCGACCACCACGACGTCGCCCACCCCCCGCACGCTCCTGAGCACCTCTTCGACGTCCTCCGGCACGACCGTGGCGCCGCCGGTCTGGATCGCGCCGTCGCCCCGGCCGCGCAGCCGCAGGACCTCACCCGGCAGGTACGGCTCCGCCACGTCGCCGACGCTCATCCACCCGTCGCCGTCCACCCGCAGCGGGCCCGCCGCGCCGGCCAGATAGCCTTCGGCCAGCCAGGGCGACCGCGCCCACACCTCGCCGAGCGTCTGGCCCGGCAGGGTCCTGACCTGGAGTTCCACACCCGGAAAAGGGCGCAGCCCCGCGCCGTCGGCGTCGGCGGCCACAAAGGACAACTCGGTCGCGCCGTAGTAGGACACCACCCGTACGCCGACGGCTGCCGCCCGCTCCCGCAGGACGCCGGGCAGCGCCGCCCCGCCGATCACGACGGTCCGCAGCGGGGCACCCTCTTCCAATGCGTCCAGTGCGGCCGGCAGGCAGTGCGGCACCAGGTGGGCCACGGTCGCCCGGCTGAGCTGCTCGCCCAGGGCGCCGGGCGACCAGCGGCCCGGCACCAGGGCCGTGGCGCCGACGGCCAGCGCGTGCACGGCCGCGAAGCCGTACAGGGAGGAGCCCAGGGGTCCGGGCACCAAGACGACGTCGCCGGGCCCGATCCCGGCCAGCTCGCTCACCCACGGGAACGACGCGGTCCAGGACGCGCGCGTGCGGACCACGGCCCGGGGACGGCCGGTGCTCCCGGAACTGAAACACGCCCAGGCCCGATCGCCGTCCTCCGGCTGCGGCCACGCCGCCGCGTGAGGAACCAGCGTGCCCGTCTCAGCGGATGGCCCCGCGCCCGCCTCGGCGGGTGACAGAACGTCGTTCGCCCCAGCGGGCGGGAGGCTGTCGAGGTGGCGGTCCGCGGGGATCGCGGCCCGTACGCGTTCGTCCCAGGCCGGGTCGCACAGCAGTGGCGTACCCCCCGCCAGGTCCGTTGCCAGTGCGGCGATGAGCTGGTCCACCGGGTCGGCCAGACTGATCGCGACCAGCACCCCGCGAGCCAAGCCCGGCGCGGTCAGGTGCGTCGCGGTGTCGCGGATGCGCCGGGCGAGTTCGGCGTAGCTCAGTTCGCCCGCCGGGCCGCACACCGCGAGGCGGTGCGGGTGGTCGGAAGCGTGGCGCAATACCTGTGCGGCGACCGGCATGACCGGTTCAGCCCTCCTTGCTGGCGCGGAGCCGTTCGCGATGCACGGCCGGGACCGCGTCAGGGTATGCCCGTTGAGTACCTTTCGTCACAATCGCCGCCAGCACCGCCTTGATCAGGTCGCCGGGCAGGAACAACGTGGCGCTGAGCAGCGCCGTCCGGCCCAGCGGGACGCCGGTGACAGCCGCCTGCACGGGCAGACCGATCAGGTAGATCACCCCGATGCCGCCGACCACGCAGGCCACCACCAGCCGTACGATGCCCGGCCGATGGCCGCCGCGTTCGACGATCCAGCCGGTCACGGCCGCGCCGGGCAGCCAGCCGATCAGGTAACCGGCCGACGCCCCCGCGAACACGCCCAGCCCGCCACGCCCGCCGGCCAGCAACGGCAGGCCCGCGGCCACCAGCACGAGCAGTACGGCGACGGCCAGGGCGGCCCGCCACGAGCCCAGGATCGTGCCCGCCAGCATGACGCCGAACGTCTGCAGCGTGATCGGGACCGCGTTGCCGAACAGGTTCAGGGTGCCCGGCAGGCCGAGCGCGGCGATCAGCGCCGCGAAGACGCTGATCCGGGCGATGTCGCCGGTGGGGAAACCCTTTCCCCCGGTGAGCCTCGGCATGTCGCCGCCTCCACTTCTCGTAGGTGCTTCTCGTAGGCGCACGGAACTTCTCGTAGTCGCGTGGAACTTCTCGTAGGTGCGGATCCGATCTCACACCACAACGTCCCGGGACACGCATGGAGGGATGCCACAACATTCGCCCGCGAGCGTCGTCACCGCTCAACTTGAGTAGGGGCCTACTCTCGCCAACGGGCGGACCTGAGCGCACGATCCGCTCATGACGTGGTTCCGTTGGCGTCCCGAAGAACGGGCGACCGCTCCATTATCGCGGGCGGAGTTCGCCACTCTCCAACCCATAGAACGCGCTGAGCTGCACCGCGCGGCCCAAGACAGCCGGCGCCAGTTCGTCACCACCCTGCTGCAGGTCCCGGCGACCATCGCCGTGCTGGGCGGGCTGCTGCTGACGGCGCAGGGACTGGCGCAGACCGCGAAATCGGTCGAGGCCTCCCGTGAGGAGTTGCTGATCGCCAGGAAGGGCCTCGAAGTCGCGCAGAAGGGCCAGGTCACCGACCGATTCACCAAGGCCGTCGAACAACTCGGCAGCGCGAGCATGGAGGTGCGGATCGGCGCCGCCTACGCCCTCGAGAACATCGGCAGGGATGTCCCCGACTACCGGCAGACGACCGTTGACGTTCTCGCCAGCTATGTCGTGGGAAACGGCCGCACATCGACCAAGAAGAGCTACGGGCAGGCGAGAGATGTTCGGGCCATGCTCACCGTGCTGGGCCGGGTCCGTCCGGCCAACCCGAAGAAGGAGTGGATCGACCTGTCACACGCCCGGCTCGGCGACGCCGACCTGAGCAACGCCTACCTGCCGCGAGCCAGGATGTACGGCGTGTTCCTCGCCGGAGCCGCGCTTTTCGGAGCAAATCTGTCCGACAGTGTCATGCCCTTCTCCGACTTCTCCTCTGCCTACCTGATGAATGCCAACCTCGCTCGCGCCAATTTCAACCTCGCCGACCTGACCAAGGCATCCCTGGAGAACGCCGACCTGACCGACACCATCTTTCTCACCGCGGACCTGAGGGGCGCCAACCTGACGGACGCCACTTTGACGGGCGCCGATTTCGACAACGCTGACCTGACCGGCGCCATAGGACTGCCCCCCACCGCCCAGCTCAAGAAGATCGTCCGATGGAACCGCCAGACGAAGTGGCCGTGACCGGTCAGCTCCGGGGAGCGGCCAAAACCCCGCCACGCCAGGTGGGCAGCGGCCGGTGGCCGGCCGCGACCTCGTACGCGGCGACCGCCATGAGGCGGGTGGAGTCGAGTGTGGGCAGCGGCGACGCCTCGGGTGTCACCAGGAGCGGGATCTCGGTGCAGACGAGCGCGACGGCGTCGCACCCCCGCTCCGCGAGCCGCGAGATGACACGGACGTACTCCCGCCGCGACTCCTCGGTGAACACCCCGCTCACGAGCTCGGCGAAGATGATCTCGTTGATGATCCGCCGGTCGTCCGGATCCGGCACCTCCGCCGCGATCCCACGCGCGGCGAACGCCTCCGGATAGAGCCCGCTGTCCATCGTGTACGCCGTACCCAGGACGCCGACCTTCGTCCGCCCGTCGCGAACGGCCTGGTCGGCGACCACCTCGGCGATGTGCAGGCCGGGCAGGGCCAGATCCGCGCCGGGCCGTTCGAGCGCCAGGTGGGCGGTGTTGTCCGGGCAGGCGAAGAAGTCGGCCCCGGCCCGAGCCAGCCGCCCCACGCTGATGGCCAGCGTGTCCCTGATCGAGTCGTACTCGCCCGCGTCCCACGCGGGCATGCTGTAGCCGAAGGCGATGTAATCGAGGGTCACGTCGGGATGCTCGTGCCGGCCCACACGGCGAAACCCCTCCTGGCAGTAGGCCAGGAAACACAGGGCCGCCCCTTCGGTGCTGTGGGCGAGGATGCCGAGATGCCGCATAGTGATCACTCCTCCGATGGCGGGAACCTTCGCCCACCACCGCCCAAGGTGCCACAGCCGACCGCCCCGAGCGCGGTTGGCGGAGCTCCGTCCTCTCCGGTCGCTCGCCGCCCAACAAACCAGTAGCGATCACCGCACTCCCGTCGAATACGCTGCTACGAGATCATCGACCAGAAAGGCAGCCCCTCATGCCGCAGCGGGTAGCACCCGGACTCATCTCATGGGCGAGCGACATCGAGCCGGACGCCATCGAACAAGCCGCCCGGGCCGCCCGCCTGCCCTTCGTGCCCAGCCACGTCGCGCTGATGCCGGACGCCCACGTCGGGATGGGCGCCACCGTCGGCTCCGTCATCCCGACCCAGGGCGCCATCATCCCCTCGGCCGTGGGCGTGGACATCGGCTGCGGCATGGTCGCCACCGAGACCGACCTGACCGCCGCGGCCCTGCCCGACACCCTGGCCGCGCTCATGCCGCTCATCGAGCAGCGCATCCCGGCCGGCGTCGGCCAGGGCCATGACGACCCGTCCACCGACGCCTCACTCAACGCGATCGGCACACCCGGCACCTCACTGACGGGCAAGCAGGAGCACACGGTCATCGCGCAGTTCGGGACGCTCGGCTCCGGCAACCACTTCGTCGAGGTCTGCCTGGATGAGCGCGACCGTGTGTGGACGGTGCTGCACTCCGGCTCGCGCGGCATCGGCAACCAGCTCGCCACCATGCACATCACGCAGGCGAAGAAGCTGATGAAGCAGTGGTTCATCGAGCTGGCCGACCCGGATCTGGCCTACCTCGTGCAGGGCACGCCGCAGTTCACCGCCTACATCGAGGACATGCTGTGGGCCCAGCGCTACGCCATGGCCTCACGCGCCCGCATGGCCGAGGTGCTGGTCGCCTCCCTGTTCCAGGTCGTCGGTCATGGTGCCGCGCTGCGCACGATCAACGCCCATCACAACTTCACCCAGATGGAACGCCACCACGGCCGCGACATGTGGATCACCCGAAAGGGAGCGATCAAGGCGGCCAGCGGGGACGAGGGAATCATCCCCGGCTCCATGGGTACCCGCTCCTACATCGTGACCGGCCTGGGCAGCGCCGCTTCCTACAACTCCTGCTCCCATGGTGCGGGACGGCGCATGTCCCGCACCGAGGCGCGCAAGAAGCTCACCGCCGCCTCGCTCACCGAGGCGATGGGCAGCCGCGTCTGGAACGCCGACCGCGCCGGGGCGCTGGTGGACGAGCACCCGGAAGCGTACAAGTCGATCGACCAGGTCATGGAAGATCAGAAGGACCTGGTCACCGTGCAACACACGCTGCGCCAGATCTTCAACTACAAGGGCTGATCCCGACCCTCGCCACCCGTCACGGAGATCAAGGGGCCTTCGAGCATGGAGGTGATCCGCTGGAGCACCGCGTGATTCGCGGGCACCTGTACAACCATCACCAGGTCGGGGCGCTCGACCAAGCGGACCTGGAACATCTCCAGTTCGATCCGCCCGGCCTCGGGGTGATCGAGTTCGATCGTCGCGGGTCTGAAGGAGCGGATCGGGTATTCGTTCCACCATTCCCGGAACTCCGAACTCGCCGCGGTCAACCCGGCCACGATGTCGGCGAACCGTGGGTCGTCCGGACGCTGCCCCACCAGGGCCCGGAACTGGCTGAGGACGGCCCGCGCCGCCGGCTCCCATCGGGTCATGCGGGCCCGGTTCTCCTCGTCGGTGAACATCATCCACACCAGGTTTCGCCGATCGGCGGGAAACCTGTCTGGATCGTGGCGGACTAGCGCGTACGCCCGGTTCCACGCCAGGTAGTCGAAATGGCCGTCATAAATGGAGGCGATGTTCGGAGCCACGGCGTCGACCAAGCGTCGCAGTCGCGGACGTACGTCCTCGGAGGGGGTTTCCCGGTCCGGGGCGGCGAGACCGGCGAGGTACCGAAGGTGCCGGTGGTGGTCCGGGCCGAGCAGGAGCGCGCGGGCCAGCGCGTCGATCACCTGAACCGACGTGGAGATGTTCCGGCCCTGCTCCAGCCAGGTGTACCAGGTGACACCGACGCCGGACAGCTCGGCGACCTCTTCGCGCCGGAGGCCGGCGGTCCGGCGTCGCCCCGGTATGCCGTCTTCCGGCAGCCCCACGTCTCCCGGCCGCAGCCGGGCTCGCCGGGCGCGCAGAAAGGCACCCAGCTCGGCGCGCCGCGCCGCCTGTCCGTTGTCGTGGCCGCTTTCCACACAGCTCCCGTGGACGGTGAACCGACCGGCAGATTAGCAGTATCTGTACCAGGACCGGCCGTCTCTTCGTCGTTAGCCTGATCATTGTCACTGTCGGGCGAAGGAGGGCATATGGCACAGCAGAAGGGACCGGTGCTGGTGATCGGGGCCACCGGCCAGCAGGGTGGCGCGGCCGCGCGCCAGCTGCTCGATCGTGGCTGGGAGGTGCGCGCCCTGGTACGGAATCCCGGCTCGCCGGGCGCTGAAACGCTGCAGGCGGCGGGAGCCACCCTCGTCACCGGCGACCTGGACGACGCGGCGTCGCTTCGGGCGGCGATGGACAGCGCGTACGGCGTCTTCCTGGTGCTGACCATGCTCACCGGGCCCAAGGTGACCCCTGAAGGAGTGATCGCCGAGGAACGGCGCGGCAAGGCGGTGGCGGAGATCGCCAAGAAGTCCGGCGTCAGGCATCTCGTCTACAGCTCGATCAGCGGCGCCGGCCTGGTGAGCGGCATCCCTTACTACGACAGCAAGGCCCGCATCGAGGAACGCGTCGACTCGCTCGGGCTACCGGCCACCGTGCTGCGGCCTGTCATGTTCATGGAGAACTTCACCTCCCTCACCCGCCCGGTCGTGGACGGCGACGAGCTGGCGGTCAACCTCGCCGTACGGCCGGAGACGCGGGTACGGCTGATCGCGACGCAGGACATCGGGGCTTTCGCCGCGATCGCGTTCGACCAGCCCGACGAGTTCATCGACCGGAAACTCGAGATCGCCGGGGACTGCCTGTCCGCTCAGGCGATCGCCGAGGCCTTCGGCCGGGCCGGCGGCCTGCCCAGCCGCTTCCATCAGGTGCCCATCGAGCAGGTGCGAGCCTTCGACGAGCAGGTGGCCAGGATGTTCGCCTGGCTCGGCGACCGCGACGACGATGAACCCGACTTCCCAGCGCTGCGGGCCGCCCACCCAGGCCTGATGACGCTGGAGAACTGGCTGGAGGCAACCGAGTGGAAGCCATGAACGACCCGGACCTGACCGATGGACTGCTGCTCGGGCCTGGCGCCGGACGCCGGATCCAGACCGCCGGCATGACGGTCAAGTTGGGAGCGGAGCGGTCGGCCAGCTGGTCCATGTTCGAGGCAGACGTCGCACCGGGATTCGACGTCGGGGCGCATCTGCATCATGAGGCCGAGGAGGTCTTCTACATCCTCGACGGGGAGCTCGACCTGCTCGCCTTCCATCCACGCGAGAAGGCCGACGGCGACTGGCGGACGTGGGAGTCGGACACCGGCACGCCGGTGTTCAGAGGCGGTCCGGGGAGCGTCATGTTCGTACCCGCCGGCTGCCCGCACGCCTTCTTCAACCCCGGCCCCAAGCCTGCGCGAATGCTCTTCCTCGTCTCCCCGTCCGGCCACGAGCACTACCTCCGCGAACTCGCCGATCTGATAGCCGCCACCCAGCCACCCGATCAGGAGGCGATCGCGGCCCTGCGGGCCCGCCACGACATTCACCAGCTGACCTCCCTCATGAACCGCCCCTTGACGTAGCGGTAGACCACGGCCCGGCCAGATGCCTCCGATAGGCAGGGCCACCGGAAGACCCGTTCCCACCGATGGCGTTTTATCCGACATTTCGCCTTTTCTCGCCTTATGGGGTTGTTGCGATAGGTTGAGGCAGTGACGTACAGGTGGCCTCGCCGGCCGTGGAGAAGGCGCGCGACCGGCCGGAGTGCGTGATTACCTGGCATCGGCGTAATCAGATGGCCCTGCTGCTGGCCCACTCTGTGGGAACGCAGGTGGTGACGTTCGTGCTGCGGCCGACCATGTCGTACGGGGCGATCGAGCTGCACGTCTCTGCGGCGTGGCTGGGCGTGCTCGGCGCCAGCTTCGCCGTCGCGCCGCTCCTCCTGGCCATCCCCGCCGGTCAGGCGGCCGACCGGTACGGCGAGCGGCGCATGGCCGTGGCGGGCGCGATCCTGCTCACGACCGCCTGCGCCGCCTTCCTCGCGTTCGGTCACACGATTCCCGGGCTGATCACCGGCGGCGTCCTGCTCGGCACGGGGCATCTCGGCTGTGTCATCGCCCAGCAGGCGCTGGTGGCCAATGTGACCGAGCGTGGCCGCCACGACACCGCCTTCGGGCACTACACCTTCGCAGCCTCGCTCGGGCAGGCCGTGGGCCCGATCCTGATCATCGCGTTCGGCGGCGCCCACGCCATCCCGGACACCGGCCGGATCTACCTGTGGACCTGCGGACTCGCCGCCGCGCTCGTCGTGCTGTCGGCGCTCCTGACCGGCAGTCCGCGGGCCACCGCGCGAGCCGGCGGCGAAGCCACGGGGGTGCGCTCGCTGCTGCGGCTGCCGGGTCTCGCGCACGCGCTCGTGACCAGCTGCGTGGTGCTGGCCGCGGTCGACATCACGCTCGTCTACCTGCCGGCGCTGGGCACCGAGCAAGGGCTCGCCTCAGGAGTGGTGGGTGTCCTGCTGGCGATCCGCGGCGTGGCCTCCATGGGGTCGCGCTTCTTCCTCGGCCGCCTCTCGCACGCCTTCGGCAGACGGCGTCTCCTGGTCGCCGGCACCGTCGCGGCGGCCCTGGCCATGGCGCTCACGCCGCTGCCGATGCCGCTGTGGCTGCTGGTCTGCGTGCTGCTCGTCCTGGGGTTCGGGCTCGGGGTGGGACAGCCGATGACCATGTCGTGGCTCGCCGAGTCCACGCCCCCCGGTCTGCGGGGGCGGGCGATGTCGCTCCGGCTCGCGGGCAACCGTACCGGGCAGATCCTCATCCCGGGCGCGGCCGGGCTGGTGGCGGCGGGCGCGGGGGCCGCGGGAGTGCTCCTGATCACCGCGCTGGGCCTCGGCTGGGCGGGCGTGGCCGCCCGCCGCCTGCCCGTCGACACCTGACCGGCGCAGCACGGACAAGTCGACACCTGACCGGCGCCCCACGCCTGCTCGCCGGGTGTGCCACGCCGCCGGACCGCCGCAGCGCCTAGACTTCGCGACCGTGGCAGGCATTGTTTTCAGGCAGCTCACCGGAGTGCTGGCCGGGCTGGTCACCGGAGCCGCCGCCCTCGCCCTGTGGACCTTCGCCTGGCCGTACCGGAGCAGGTGGGCCCCGGGAATGGTGGCGCTCGAACGGGCCCGGCTGGCCGCCTGGTTCGGGCAGGAGACCGACGGAGCCGCGTCCGGTCACGGCTATCTCGCGCTGCGTGCCCTGGTCGGCGTGCTCGGGGGCTATCTCGCGCTGGCGCTGCTGTTCCTGGCCCTGCTGTTCCTGGGCGGCAGCACGTGGGTGCTGTTCTCCGGCGACTACGCGCCGGTGGCGCTGGACCTGCCGGGCATCAAGCTGTCGATGCACAGCTGGGCGGTCGGCCTGGCCTGCGGGGTGCTGATGCTGGCCCTGGGCGCGTTCTGGTGCCGCCTGCTGGTGGCGACCGAGCGGCGGCTGGCCGTACGCTTCCTCGGTCCCGGGCCGCAGGAGCTGATGCGGCGGCGCATCGCCGAGCTGACCGTCAGCCGGTCCGGCATCGTACGGGTGGTCGACGACGAGCGGCGCAGGATCGAGCGGGACCTGCACGACGGCGTGCAGCAGCGCGGCGTGGCGCTGGCCATGCTGCTCGGGCGGGCCCGGCACAGCCCGGCCGGGGCGGCCGAGCTGGTGGACCAGGCGTACGCCGAGTCCCGGCAGTTGCTCGACGAGCTGCGCAGCGTGGCGTGGCGGATCTACCCGACCGCGCTCGACGAGCTGGGCCTGCGCACAGCGCTGGCCGGGGTCGCCGAACGTTCGTGCGTGCCGGTGACGGTCGACTACGGGCTGGCCGGGCGGCCCGTCTCGGAGGTGGAGACCGCCCTGTACTTCGTGGCCAGGGAGGCGATCACCAACGCGGTCAAGCACGCGCGGGCGCGGGACGTCCTGGTCGTGCTGAGCGAGGACGAGCGGGCGGTACGCGTGGTGATCTCCGACGACGGCCGCGGCGGCGCCGACCCAGCGGGCGGCGGGCTGTCTGGGCTGGCCAGGCGGGTGATGGCGCTCGACGGCCGGTTCGAGGTCGACAGCCCGCCCGGCGGCGGCACCAGGGTCTGCGCGACCCTCCCGAAGGCGGCATCGTGCGGTTGATCCTCGCCGACGACGCCGTACTGCTGCGTGAGGGCCTGATCAGGCTGCTGGAGGAGGCCGGGCACGAGGTCGTGGCCGCGATCGGCGACGCGGAGTCCCTGATCGAGGCGGTGGCCGAGCATCGGCCGGAGGTCGCGGTGGTGGACGTGCGGATGCCGCCCACCCACTCCGACGAGGGCCTGCGCGCGGCGCTGGAGATCCGCGCGCGCTGGCCCTCGGTGGGCGTGCTGGTCCTGTCGCAGTACGTGGAGAAGACGTACGCGGCCAAGCTGCTCTCCGAGGCCACCGAGGGCATGGGCTACCTGCTGAAGGACCGGGTGTCGGAGGTGGCGGACTTCCTGGGGTCCCTGGAGCGGATCCGCGCGGGCGGCACCGTCATCGACCCCGAAGTGGTCAGGCAGCTCCTCGCCCGCACCACCCGCGTGGACCCGCTGCGTACGCTCAGCGAACGCGAGTCGCAGGTGCTGCGGCAACTCGCCGAGGGCTTCACCAACGCCGCGATCGCCACGAACCTGCACGTCTCGCTGAGCACGGTGGAGAAGCACGTCAACGCCATCTTCGACAAGCTCGACCTGCCCGTGACCCCCGCCTACAGCAGACGGGTGCTGGCCATCCTGCGCCACCTCGACGGCTGAGGCGAGGTCGGTCAGAGCTGGGCGGCGCGCGACTCCAAGTAGCGCTGCTCGGGGAGGCTGAGGGTGCGGCGGGCGGCCAGCTCGTACTGGGTGCGCGCCGCCTCCCGGTCGCCCGCGAGGTCCAGCAGATGCGCGTGTACGGCCAGCACCCGGTGATGCCCGGTGAGCGCCGGATCGGTCTCCGCCTTCGCCAGCCCCTCCAGCCCAGCCTGCGGCCCGTGGACCATGGCGACGGCGACGATCCGGTTGAGCGTGACCATGGGCCCCGGCGCGATGCCGTCGAGCAGGTCGTACAGGGCGAGGATCTGCCGCCAGTCGGTGTCCTCGGCCCGCGGCGCCTCGTCGTGCACGGCCGCGATGGCCGCCTGCACCTGGTAGGGGCCGAGCGGCGCGGCGGCCAGCGTCTCGGTGATCAGCTGGACGCCTTCGGCGATGGCCTCGGCGTCCCATTTGTCGCGGTCCTGCTCGGCCAGCGGCACCAGCCCGCCGTCGGGCCGGGTGCGGGCCGGGCGGCGGGCGTCGGTGAGCAGCATCAGGGCGAGCAGCGCGGCCACCTCACCGTCGCCGGGCAGGCGGTCGTGGAGCTGCCGGGTCAGGCGAATGGCCTCGCTGGACAGCTCCACGCGGTGCAACCTACCGCCGGAGCTGGCGGTGTAGCCCTCGTTGAAGATCAGATACAGCACGTGCAGCACCGCGGCCAGCCGCTCGGCCTGCTCGGCCTCGGGTGGCAGCGTGAACTCGGCGCCGCTGCTCTTGATGCGCTGCTTGGCGCGGCTGATGCGCTGCGCCACGGTCGGCTCGGGCACCAGCAGTGCGCGGGCGATCTCGGCGGTGCTCAGCCCGCCGACGGCGCGCAGTGTCAGCGCCACCTGGGAGACCGTGGTGAGCGCGGGATGACAGCAGAGCAGCAGAAGTGTGAGCGTGTCGTCCACGGCGGGCGAGGGATCCGGCTCCGGCGGTGCCAGGGCGGCGGCGGACTCCTCCCTGCGCCGCCGGGCGGACTCGCTGCGCCACAGCTCGATCCGCCTGCGGGCGGCGACGGTGATCAGCCAGCCCTTGGGATTGGCGGGCACACCTTCGTCGGGCCACTGTACGGCGGCCGCGAGCAAGGCCTCCTGCACGGCGTCCTCGCACAGGTCGAAGTCGCCGTAGCGCCGGACGACCGCGCCGAGGACCTGCGGCGCCAGCTCTCGCAGCAGCCCTTCCAAAATTCCCCCTCGAAACGTGTCGAATTCGGCGGCCCGGGTTCTACGTCCCCCATGACGGAAGGAAACCATCATGTTCGAGAACACCAGAGCCTTCAGCGGCTTCTCCACCGACGACATCCCGGCCGCCAAGCGGTTCTACGGCGAGACACTCGGCCTGCCCGTCTCCGAGGCCCACGGGATCCTCACGCTGCACATCGCGGGCGACCGCGACACGATCGTCTACCCGAAGGAGGATCACACGCCGGCGACGTTCACGATACTCAACTTCCCGGTCAGCGACATCGACAAGGCGGTGGACGAGCTGGTGGCGCGCGGGGTCGTCTTCGAGCGGCTGGAGGGCACCGACGACAAGGGCGTCAACCGGGTGAGCGGGCCGCTGATCGCCTGGTTCAAGGACCCGGCGGGCAACTGGCTGTCGGTGATCCAGCTGGACTGAGCTCACGAACTGTTCAGGTACGCCGGTACGGCCAGCACCCGGCGATGACCGCCGTCGGCCCCTGGCGTACACCTTCTCCACGTACTGCGACAGGACCAGCACCGGCAGGCCGGGGTGCGCGCGCCGGATCTCCAGCGCGGCGACCTCTAACCGAGGCGGGGCACGGCGTCCACCAGGGCGCGGGTGTAGGGGTGCCGGGGCCGCTGGAACACCTGCTCGACCGCGCCCTCCTCCACCACCCGGCCGTCCTTCATGACGAGCACCCGGTCGCTCACGTGGTGGACGACGCCCAGGTCGTGGGAGATGAACAGCAGGGCGGTGCCGTACTCGGCCTGGATCTCGGCCAGCAGGTCGAGCACCTGGGCCTGGATGGAGACGTCGAGCGCCGAGACGGGCTCGTCGCAGACGAGCACGTCGGGGTGGGGGGCGAGGGCCCTGGCGATGGCGACGCGCTGGCGCTGGCCGCCGGACAGCTCTCTGGGGTGGCGGGCGGCGTACGCGGCGGGCAGGCCGACGCGCTCCAGCAGGTCCAGTGCCCGCGCCCGGCGTTCGCGGCGGGGCAGGGCGAGCGGCTCGGTGACCAGGCGGCCGACGGTGTGGCGGGGGTCGAAGGAGTCGAGCGGGTTCTGGGAGATGAGCTGGACGCGCTGCCGCATGGGGCGCCGCTGGCGTTCCGGCAGCCCGCTCCACTGCCGCTGGTGCAGGCTCACCCGTCCCGTCTCGGGTTCGAGCAGGCCGAGGACGAGCCTGGCGAGCGTGGTCTTGCCGGAGCCGGACTCGCCGACGATGCCGAGCGTCTCGCCTTCGTGCAGGGTGAAGGAGACGTCGTCGACGACCCGGCGCGGTCCGTACGACCTGGTCAGGGCGGTGGCGGCGAGGACCTGCGCGGACGGGTTCGGGGCGCGGCGCGGGAGCGGCGGGCCGCCCGACAGGCGGGTGCCCCTGGAGGCGGCGGAGGGGACGGCGGCGAGCAGCGAGCGGGTGTAGTCGTGCGCGGGCGCCGACAGCACGCTCCGGACGGGCCCCTCCTCGACCACCCGGCCGTCCTTCATGACCAGGATCCGGTCGGCGATCGAGGCGACCACGGCGAGGTCGTGGCTGATCAGCAGCAGTGCCGTCCCGGTGGCCTTGCGCTCGGCGAGCAGCCGCAGGATCTGGGCCTGCACGGTGACGTCGAGCGCGGTGGTGGGCTCGTCCGCGATGATCAGCTTGGGTTCGGCGGCGATGGCCGAGGCGATCAGCACCCGCTGCCGCAGCCCGCCGGACAGCTGGTGCGGGTGCTGGCGGGCGCGGGCGGCCGGGTCGGGGACGCCGACCGCGTCGAGCAGCTCCAGCACCCGTTCCGGGCGCCGGGCGCGGGGAACGACCTCGTGTACGGCCAGCACCTCGCCGATCTCGGCGGCCACGGTACGCAGCGGATCGAGCGAGACCAGCGCGTCCTGCAGCACCAGCCCGGCGAACCCGCCGCGCAGCCGCCGCCAGTCGGCCGGGCGGAAGTTCCGGGCATCCCTGCCGGACAGGTCGAACGTACGGGCCTCGACCCGGGAACCCGGCCCGGCCAGACCGAGCAGCGACCGGGCGGTGACGCTCTTGCCGGAGCCGGACTCGCCGACGATCGCCACGCACTCCCCCGCCGCGACCGACAGCGAGACACCGCGCACCACCTCGGTCCCGCCGAAGCTCACCCGCAGATCCGCCACGGCCACCAGCGGGAGGTCCGAGCCGGGCGCGCGGCCGGGCGCCGCGTCCTCTTCCTGGAACGTGGTCATGGCGTCCTTCCCTCGAAGCGGCGCTGCAGCCGCCGCCCCAGCACGGTCAGGCAGACGACGGTCAAGGTGATCGCGACGCCCGGGAACAGCGCCTCCCACCAGGCGACGCGCAGGTAGTTGCGGGCCTCGGCGAGCATGGCGCCCCACTCGGCGGCCGGCGGCTGGGGTCCCATGCCGAGGAAGCTGAGCCCCGACGCGCCGATGACGGCCTGGCCGAGCCCGATGGTGGCCAGCACCGGGATCGGGCCCAGCACGTTCGGCAGCACGTGCTGGGCGGTGATGGCCGCGCGGGAGCGGCCGAAGGTCACGGCCTGTTCGACGTACCCGGCGTAGCGGACCACGAAGGTCTGGGCCCGGATCACCCGGGCGTAGTTGGGGATCTGCGCGACGGCGATCGCGAAGATCACGCTCCCGGTGCCGGGGCCGGTGATCGCGATGACGAGCAGCGCCAGCAGCAGTTCGGGCAGGGTCGACAGCACGTCGAACGAGCGGGCCAGCGCCTCGTCCAGCCATTTGGGCGACAGCCCGGCGGCCAGGCCGAGCAGGATGCCGGAGGTGACGGCCACGGCGGTGGCCGAGACGCCGATGCTGAGGGAGTGCCGGGCGCCGTGCACAACCCTGGACAGCACGTCCCTGCCGAGGTGGTCGCTGCCGAACCAGTGCGCGCCGCCGGGCGGGGTCAGCGCGCGCAGCGGGTCGGCCGACAGCGGGTCCACGCCGGTGAGCAGGCCGGGCACGGCGACGGCCAGCGCCAGCAGGATCAGGAAGGCGACGGGTACGAGGGTCCTGGCCGGCACGCTCAGCCCCCGATCCTGGGGTCGATGGCGCGGTAGGCCAGGTCGAGCAGCGTGCTGATGGTCACGTACGCGATCGCCGACAGCAGCACCACGGCCATCACCACCGGCATGTCCCGCCCGGTGACCGCCTGCATCGCGACCTGGCCGAGCCCCGGGCGGCCGAACAGCACCTCGGTGATCACCGTCCCGCCGAGCAGCGTGCCGGTGAACCACCCGGCCAGCGTCACGGCCGGGATCAGCGCGTGCCTGAGCGCGTGCCTGGCGACCAGGGCCCGCTCGGTCAGGCCGCGTGCCCTGGCCGTGACCGCGAACGGCTGCTCCAGCGCGCGTTCGAGCCCGCCGCGCAGCACCTGCCCGAGCACGCCGGCGATCGGCAGGCCGAGCGCCAGCGCGGGCAGGACGAGCGCCTGCGGCCCCGAGGCGCCGGAGACCGGGAACCAGCCGAACGTGAACGAGAACACCGACAGCAGCACGATCCCGATGAGGAACGGCGGCACCGAGACCGACACCAGCTCGGCGGCCGAGGCCGCGCCGCGCGACCAGCGGCCCCGGCCCGCGGTGGCCAGCGCGATTACCCCGGCGAGCGACACTCCGGTCGCCGCGGCGGCGAGCGTGAGCTGGAGCGTCGGGCCGATCTGGGTGGCGAGGATCTCGCCGACGCCGCGCTGGAGCTGGTACGAACGACCGAGGTCGCCGTGCAGCAGCCGCCACAGGTAGGACAGGTATTGGACCACCTCGGGACGGTCGAGCCCCCATTCGGCGACGATCCTGGCCCGGATCTCCGGGGTGTCGGCGCCGTCGCCGATCAGGATGTCGATGGTGTCGCCCGGGGCCAGGAGCAGCGCGACGTAGGAGGAGGTGGCGGCGGCCCAGAGCACGGCCAGCCCGGTGCCCAGACGTTTGATCATGTGTCGGCCTGGACGTCGTAGGCGTTGCGCGGCGTGCCCGAGCCCGGGTCGAAGCCGAGGCCGCGCACGCCGTTCTGGGCGGCCAGCTGGTCGGCGGGCACGTAGATCGGGAAGGCGACGGCCTTCTCGGTCACCACGGCGCGCTGCACCCGGGTGTAGAGGTCCTTGCGGAGTGCCTGGTCGGCGGTGGTGGACGCCTGGGTCAGCCACTTGTCCACTTGGGGGTCGGAGAAGTGGGTGCGGTTGATGGCCCCCTTGCTCGGCAGGATGAGGTTGAGCGCGGCGCCGACGTCGGAGTCGCCGCGGGAGTTCTCAAAGATCTCGTACTGGTTCTCGTCCACGGCCTTCTGCGCCGTTCCCTGGTCGACGATCTTCACCTGGAAGTCGATGCCCGCGCTCTGCTTGACCTGGGCCTGGATGGCCTGGGCGAGGATGTCACGGCGGTCCCTGACGTACGGCGCCGCGGAGACGCTGCGTACGGTGAGCCGCTTGCCGTCCTTGACCCTGAAGCCCTCGCTGTCGCGCTGCCGCCAGCCGGCCTCGTCGAGCAGCGCGTTGGCCTTGGCGGTGTCGCCGCCGAAGGTGTGCTCCAGCGACGGGTCGTAGAACGGGCTCGCCTTGCCGACGATGCTCCACGCCCTGGTGGCGGTGCCCTGGTAGACGGAGGCGAGGACGGCGTCGACGTCCACGGCCTCGCGGAAGGCCTGCCGTACGCGCTGGTCGTCGAAGGGGGCGTGCGAGACGTTGAAGTAGTAGATGAAGGAGGTGCCCGAGTTGAGCGCGGTCTGGAAGGCGTGCTCCTTCTTGATCAGGCTCACGTCGGTGGCGGGGACGCCCTCGATGACCTGCACCTGACCGGAGGTGAGCGCGCCGACGCGGACCGCGGCCTCGGGCAGGAAGCGGTAGGTGATCTCGGAGAGGTAGGCGGGCCCCTGGTGCCCGGCGCTCGGCGGCGCCCACTTGTAGGCGGGGTTGCGGTGGTAGTGGAGCTCCTGGCCCTGTACGTACCGATCGAGGATGAATGGCCCGGTGCCCACCAGGTCGGGGCCGCCGAACTTGAGGTTCTTGGCCGTCTTCAGCGACTTGGGCGAGACCTGCCCGCCGTACGGCGAGGCCAGGAAGTCGAGGAACAGCCCGTCCGGCTTCTTGAGCGTGACCTTCACCGTGGTGGGCGACACCACCTCGGCCTTGTCGAAGGCGGCCAGCTGGATCGCCGCCACGGCCGCGTTGTAGCCCGGCACCAGGAACTGCTCCAGGTTGGCCTTGACCGCCGCCGCGTCGAACTTCGTGCCGTCGTGGAAGGTCACGTCGTCGCGCAGCTCGAAGGTGTAGGCCAGCCCGTCGGGCGAGACCTTCCACGCCTTCGCCAGCCACGGCTGGAACGAGCCGTCGCGACTGCGGGACAGCAGCGCGTCGAACTGGTTGAACACCAGCAGCCTGACCTTGTTCTGCGCCCACTGCTGCGGGTTCAGGGTGATGGGCTGCGTCTCGATCGCCCAGGTCAGGGTGGTGCTCTGGGCCTGCTGGGCGGACGGCTGGGAGCCGCAGGCGGCCAGGGCGAGCATGAGGACGACCAGGGTCCGCTTCATGCGCGGCCGTCCCAGGCGTCGGCCAGCAGCTCGTAGGAGCGTACGCGGGCAGCGTGGTCGTGGGTGATGGTCGTGACCAGCAGCTCGTCGGCGCCCGTCACCCGCCGCAGCACGCGCAACTGCTCGGCAACGGCGCCCGGCGTGCCGACGAACCGCGTGTCGATCCGGTCCTTCACCAGCGCCAGGTCCTCGGCGCTCCAGAAGTGCGCGTCGGCTTCCTCGGGTGTCGGGTACGTCCTGGCGCCCGCCCCGGTCCTGATGCTGCGTACCCACAGCCCGTACGGCTTGGCCAGCTCCCGCGCGGTCGCGTCGTCGTCGGCCACGACGACGTCGGCCGACACGATCACGTAGGGCTCGGCCAGGGCCTTCGACGGTTTGAACGCCTTCCGGTAGCCCTCGACGGCTTCGAGCACGCTGGACGGGCTGACGTGGTAGTTGGCCGCGAACGGCAGCCCGCGTTCGCCCGCCACCTGGGCGCTCTGGCCGCCGCTGCTGCCGAGGATCCACAGCTCCACCTCCGCCCCCTCGCCGGGCACGGCGTGCGCTTGGTGGTCGCCGGTCAGGAACGCGATGACGTCGTCGATCTGCTCGGCGAAGTCGGGCGTCTGAGCGCCGGGCTGCTGGAGCAGCGAGGCGTGGAAGGCGAGCTGCGGGTGCGCGGCGAGCCTGGACCAGTCGAACGGCGGCGGAATGAGCAGCCCGTCGACCACCCGCCCCGCCGCCTCCCCGCCGGGCGCGGCGCCGGCGGAGGCCGGTGGCGCGGGATCGCCACGGGAGGGCTTCGCCGGGGCGGCCTCGGCGGTGAGTTCGGCGCGGCGTTGGCCGGAGCGGCCGATGCCGAGGTCGATCCGGCCCGGATACAGCGCGTCGATCAGCCCGAACTGCTCCACCACCGACAGCGGCGTCTGATGCCCGAGCTGCACGGCTCCCGATCCGACCCTGATCCGGCCGGTGGCCGCCGCCACCAGGCCGATGAGCACGGCCGGGGCCGAGCTGGCCACACCGGGGGCGAAATGGTGCTCGGCCAGCCAGTAGCGGCGATAGCCGAACGATTCGGCCCGCCGGGCCAGGTCGAGGGTGTTGAGCAGGGCGTCACGCGCGGTGCCGCCGGAGGGGATGGGGGCGAGGTCGAGGATGGACAGCGTCACGCGGCACCTCCGGGGAACGGCCTGCTGGGGATCTCCTGGCGCAGTACGGGCGCGATCTCCGCCTGGAACAGCTCCAGCGCGTCCCGGTGCTGCTTGGTCGTGAGCCCGTCGGCGTCGGCGTGCAGGTGCATGACCTCGTGCCCGAACCGCTGGTGATAGCGCAGCACTTTGTCGATGATCTGCTGCGGGCTGCCGACCAGGATCGAACTGCGTTCGATGGCGTCCTCCAGCGTGGCGAAGACCGGATCGATCCCGAGCTTGGCGAACAGCGCCAGCCGGGCGTCGAAGATCGGCCGGTAGGTCTCGATCGCCTCCTGCGAGGTGCGGGCCGCGTAGTAGCCCGCCGTCCCCGCCCCGACCAGCGCGTCGGCCGGGTCGTGCCCGTAACGGACCCATTGCTTGCGGTAGTAGTCGATCAGGTCGGCGTACGGCTCGATGGGGTTGGTGACGTTCGCGGAGAACAGCGGGTCGCCGTAGTAGGCGGCCAGGTCCACCGACTCCTTGCTCGTGGCGCTGCCGTGCCAGATCCTGATCGGCCGCTGGAGCGGCCGGGGCCAGGTCTCGGCCTCGGTCAGCGCGGGACGGAACCGGCCCGACCAGGTGACCTTGTCCTCCCGCCAGAGGCGGCGGAACAGGTCGTACCCTTCGCGGTTGCGGTCCCACTGGTCCTCGGCGGTGACGTGGAAGAGCTGGGCCTGCGCCGCCCCGTTCCCCTTGCCGATGATCAGCTCCAGCCTGCCGTCCGAGAGGTGGTCGAGCGTGGCGTAGTCCTCGAAGGCGCGTACGGGATCGAGCAGGCTCAGCGTGGTGACCGCGGTGAACAGCCGGATCCTGGACGTCTTGGCCGCGATGTGACTCAGCACCACCGGTGGCGAGGAGGAGATGAACGGCCGCTCGTGCCGCTCCCCCACCCCGAACCCGTCGAAGCCCAGCTCCTCGGCCAGCACCGCGTTGTCGACGACCTCGCGAAACCGCTCTGTGTGCGACCGCTTGTCGTTATGGACGATTAACGTGATGGCCAGAAATTTCATGACACCTCCGCATAGCGGCTGGCCGGGCGCGGCAGGCCGAGCAGCCCGCGCAGCGTCGTGGCCTCGTACGAGCGCCTGAACGCCCCACGCCCGCGCAGCTCCGCCGTCAGCCCTCGGGTGATCGCCTCCAGGTCGTACGGCAGCGCGCCGGGGCGCAGCCGGAACCCCTCGATCCCGGCCCGCCGCCACTGGAGCAGCAGCTCCGCCAGCTCCTCCGGTGTGCCGGTGAAGATCGCGGCGTCGGAACGCAGCTCGGCCCCGTCGAGCTGGTCGAGGCGGGCCTTGCGCTCGGCCGCGTCGTCGCCCAGGAACACCACCAGGTCGGCGAAGACCCGCAGCTCCGCCGACAGCTTCCTGACCTCCTCGACGATGCCGCGCGCCTGGTCGGCGGAGTGCGGCGTGACGTACACGACGTCGGCGCCGCCCGCGGCGAACTCGTACGGCAAGCGCGCGTGGGCGAGCGCCGTGACCACCGGCTGGCCCTGCGGCGGCCGAGGCGTGATCGACGGCCCGCGCACCGAGAAGAACCGCCCGGCGAAGTCGATGTAGTGAAGCTTGTCCCGGTCGATGAAGCGGCCGGTCGGCAGGTCGCGGATCTCCGCGTCGTCCTCCCAGCTGTCCCAGAGCCGCCGTACGACCTCGACCGCGTCGGCGGCCTCCTCGAACAACGCCCGGACGTGCTCGTCATCGATCGAGACGGGCCCGTCCAGCCGGGGGAACGGGCGGCGCCCGAAATGCGCCGCCTCGGTGCTTCTGGCCGAGATCTGCGGCCGCCACCCGGCTCGCCCGCCGCTGACGTGGTCGAGCGTGGCGATGCCGATAGCCACGTGGAACGGCTCGGTGTGCGTGGTCGTGGCCGTCGGTACCAGCCCGATCCGGCTGGTGAGCGGCGCCAGCCGGGCGGCCAGCAGTACCGCGTCGAAGCGCCCGCGTACCTGGTCGGCCCGCGCGTCGGGCCCGTCCGGCAGGGTCGACTGGAGGCTGAGCGAGTCCTCGATCGTGACGAAGTCGAGCAGCCCCCGCTCGGCCTCGGCCACCAGCGCCGCCCAGTAGCGGGCCGAGAAGATCGCCTCAGGTTGCGCGGACGCCTCGCGCCAGGCGGCGGGATGCCAGCCGGCGCCGGCCAGCGCGACGGCGATATGCAGGGTCACTAGGGCACCATCCTTCTGGTGGGCATGGTCACGGTGCTCGCTGTCACGACAGCTCCAGGTGCTCGCGCAGCGTGGTGCCGGTGTAGTCGGTACGGAAGGCGCCGCGTTCCTGCAGCAGCGGCACCACGCGGTCCACGAACTCGTCGAGCCCGCCGGGCGTCAGATGCGGCACCAGGATGAACCCGTCCGCCGCGTCCGCCTGGACGTGCTCGTCGATCTGGCGGGCCACGCCCGCCGGAGTCCCGACGAACGTCTGCCGCCCGGTCACCTCGATCACCAGCTCGCGGATCGTCAGCTTCTTCTCCTCGGCCAGCGCCCGCCATTTCGCGGCCACCGCCGCCCGGTCGCCGAACGGCACCCGCCCCTGCGAGACGCCCTCCGACAGGTCGGGCTCGACGTCCGGCAGCGGCCCGTCCGGGTCGTAGGCCGACATGTCACGACCCCACACCTGCTCGATGAAGGCGGTCGCGGTCTGCGGGCCGACCTGCTGGCGGCGAATGGCGGCCGCGTTCTCGGCGGCCTCCTCCTCGGTGTCACCCAGCGCGTACGTGGCCGCGGGCATGATCTTCAGCTGGTCCGGCTCGCGGTGGTAGCGCGCCAGGCGGCCTTTGACATCGGCGTAGAAGGCCCGGCCGTCCTCCAGCGTGCCGTGGCGGCTGAAGATCACATCGGCCGTGGCGGCGGCGAACTCCCTGCCCTCGTCGGAGTCCCCGGCCTGGATGATGACGGGGTGCCCCTGAGGGCCGCGCGGCAGGGTGAACTGCCCTTCGACGGTGAAGTGCGGACCCTCGTGGTGGACGGTTCCGATGGCGGCGGGGCGGACGAACTGGGCTTGGCTCTTGTCGGCGAGGTGCGCGCCCGGCTGCCAGGAGTCCCAGAGCTCGCGCGAGAGGCGGACGAACTCGGCGGCGCGGGTGTAGCGGTCGGCGCGGTCGAGGTAGCCGCCACGCCGGAAGTTCTCGCCGGTGAAGGCGTCGGAGGTGGTCACCACGTTCCAGGCGGCCCGGCCGTCGCTGAGGTGGTCCAGCGTGGACAGGCGCCTGGCCAGTTCGTACGGCTCGTTGAAGGTGGCGTTGACGGTGCCCGCGAGCCCGAGGCGCTCGGTGACGGCGGCCAGCGCGCTCAGCACGGTGAGCGCCTCGGGGCGGCCGACCACGTCGAGGTCGTGGATACGGCCTTTGAGCTCGCGCAGCCGCAGCCCTTCGGCCAGGAAGAAGAAGTCGAACTTGCCCCGCTCTGCCGTCCTGGCCAGGTGGGCGAACGAGGCGAAGTCGATCTGGCTGCCGGAGCGGGGGTCGGCCCAGACCGTGGTGTTGTTCACGCCGGGGAAGTGGGCCGCGAGGTGGATCCGCTTGCGCGTCACTGGTCGCGGAGGTTCGGGTGAGTGGAGTGGGACATCGCGCCTCCTTGAATGCCTACACAAACAGTAGGAAAAGAGGGTTTTTATGTCAATGGCCACGAGGGAACTCCAGACGAGTGGCGAAGACGGGCCGGGCCGTCGCTTCAGAACAGGCCCCGGATCCGCGTACCGCCCGATCGCGCGGGGCCGACAGGCGGCTTTATCCGGGCGCGGCCGCGACGGCTTTAGCCGGGTGGGTTCAGCAGGCCGCGCAGGATGCGGGTGAGCTCGGTCGCGTCGTCCGGCGGCAGGCCGGCGGCCAGCCGGGCCAGGTTGGCGGCGTGCTCGGTGAGCGCGACGTCGATGACCCGCCGCCCCTCCTCGGTGAGCGCGATGCGGAAGCTGCGCCGGTCGGCCGGGTCGAGACTCCGCTCGACCATTCCCGCCGCCTCCAGCCGGTCGAGGCGGTTGGTCATGCCGGCCCGCGACATCATCAGCGTCGCCGACAGCTCCGACGGGATCAGGGTGTACGGGGGCCCGCCCCTGCGCAGCGCGGACAGCACGTCGAACTCCCCTTGGCGCAGCCCGTGACGCGCGAACACCTGCTCGACCGCCGCCTCCGCGACCCGCGCCACCATCGCGATCCGGCCGAACACCGCCATGGCCGACAGATCCAGATCCGGCCGCTCACGGCGCCACTGCTCCAGAATCACGTCGATCGCGTCCCGTGACTGGTCAGATGCCTGCTCTTCAGGCGCGCCGTTCATGCGCTCGATCCTATTCGGCCCGCGATGGTCGGCCCCCGAACCCATCACGGTGCAGTGGGCCCCCGAACCACCCACGGCCCTTTGGGCGATGGCTTGGATATGCGCAACTTTATTTGCGCAACTTTTCTTTCGCTTCTATGGTGGAGTCATGGCCACGCATGAGACCCGCCGCCTCAGCGATCTCGACGAGCTCAAGGCGTTCACGCACCCACTGCGGTTGAAGCTCTACCGGGCCTTGATCGTGGCGGACACGGCCACCGCCTCCCAGCTGGCCGACCAGGTCGACGAGGCCGTCTCCCTGGTCAGCTACCACCTGCGCAAACTCGCCGCGCACGGCCTCATCGAGGAGGCCGCGCCACAGACCGGCGACGGCAGGGAGCGCTGGTGGCAGGTCGCCTCGCACCACGTCAGCGCCAGGGCCCCGTCCCCGGAGGAGGGCCCGGAGATCGTCGCCGCCCGCACCGCCCTGTCCCGTGTGGCCTCCCGGATCCAGGGCGAGATGTACCAGCGCTACCTCGACGAGCAGCCCGCCTGGCCCGCCGAGTGGCGCGGCGCCGCGTTCGCCAGCGAATACCTGGCCTCGCTCACCGCCGAGGAGCTGCGACTGCTCGGCCAAGAGATGGACGCGGTCGTCGAGAAGTGGTGGGCGCGCGGCAAAGCCGCCGAGGCGGCGGGCGACACCGAGGGGCGCGAGCACGTCGCCCTGCAGTTCTTCGGATTCCCGTTCCGGGCCTGAGCGTCATGGCCCCCGAGACTTCCAGGAGGTCGGCACATGCACGCCGACACGCACCTCTACACCGAACGCCACAGAGCCGCCGAGTTACGAGCCGAGGCCACCAGGCGGCGCCTGCTCCGAGACTGCCGGCGCGAGCTCCCGCCCAGGTGGGCGACCGGCGTGACGGCGCTCGGCTGGACCATGGTGTCGGCCGGCCTGCGCCTGATCAGCCTGCCCCGGCGGCCATCGGGCACCGTCCCGCGCTTCGGTGATCACCACTGATATCCTTATGGCGTAAGGAGATTATGGCGTTAGGGATTATCGCGTCCGTGGGAGGGTTGTCAGGTGGTGGTCTTCGCCGGCCAGGGAGACGCGCGCCGCTCGATGGCCCTGCTGTGGCGCGCGACGGGACCAGGCCCGCGCACCGGTCCCGGCCCCAAGCCGGGGCTGAGCGTGGACATGATCGTGGACACCGCGATCGCGGTCGCCGACGAGCAGGGCATGGCGGCCCTGTCCATGCGCGCGGTGGGCGAACGCCTCGGCCGTACGGCGATGGCCCTCTACACGTACGTGCCCAGCAAGAGCGAGCTGATCGACCTGATGCACGACCGCGCCCTGGCCGAACTGCCCACCGGCTACGACCTCGGACCGGGCTGGCGGGCGGCCGTGACCTCGTGGGCCGAGGACGTCCGGGCGTTCTACGTACGCCATCCGTGGGTCCTGCAGGTGTCGCAGGCGCGGCCGGTGCTGGGGCCCAACGAGTTCGTGATGATGGAGACGATGGTGGGCGTCTTGCGCGCGACCGGGCTGCGCGCCGGTCCGCTGCGGGGCGTCGTCTCGCTGCTGACCGATTTCGTCCGGGGCGCGGCCAGGACGGTCGCGGAGTCACGGCAGGCGCCGGCGGCGACCGGGGTGTCCGACGAGGAGTGGTGGTACGCCCGATCGGCCCTGCTCGAAGAGGTCGCCCCCGGTTTCGCCGAACGATTCCCGATGGTCGCCTGGATCGAGACCGACGACCCGCCTCCCCCGCCGCCCCGCGAAACCCCGCAGTCCGGGCAGGCCACGACATACCTGGAAGACAAGGCACGACCGGCCTTCGCCGCCGGGCTCACCGTGGTCCTCGACGGGATCGAGGCGGCCATCGACCGGGCGGGCGTCAGACCAGCAGGCTGAGCTTCGGGTCGCCGCCGGTGTACCACTCGGTGGCGAGCAGCCGGTCGCGTGTCGCCTCGGGCAGGGCGGTCAGCAGCCCCATCGAGGCGCCGCGCTCGATCTCCGACTCGTGCGCCCGCACCGCCGCCCACTTGCGCTCCACCCATGGCCGGACGTCCACGGTGGCGGTGACCTCGTCGTCGGGTATCCCGGGCAGCGTCTGGTCGCCGCCGGGCGCGGCTCCGAAGAGGTCCTCCCAGGCGGACCGTACGATCGACCGCGGCAGGGTCACCAGATAGAGCGCACCCGGCCGCCACGGCGGGCCGGCGGCGGGATAGAGCTGGTCGTACCCGGCGGCTTCGACGGCCGCCAGGGTCACCCGGTGCGTGTGGACATGATCCGGATGGCCGTAACCGCCGTACCCGTCATAGGTGATCACCACATCGGGCCGGAAGTCTCGGATGTGCCCGACCAGCCGCCCGACCGCCTCGTCCAGCGGCGCGTCGACGAAGCGGGCGGCGCCCGGCGCCGACAGCCCGGCATTGCCGTCGGCGTACCCGAGCAGTCGCGGCTGGCCCGCGCCGAGGATCTCCAGCGAGCGCGCCAGCTCGGCGACCCGGCGCGTGCCCTCGGTCCACGTGCAGGTGACGACGCCCGTCCTGGCGCCCGCGTCGGCGAACCGGGCGAGCGTTCCACCGGTCCACAACGCCTCGTCGTCAGGATGCGCGTGCACGCACAGCAGGCTCGGCTCGGTCACGGATCCCCCTAGATCATCAGCCCGACGCCTGACGACGATACCGGCCCGAAAGCGGTAACGGCCCGAAAAGCCCCGCCCGCCGGGCTTCTCCTCGCCAGCAGACAAATACGTTGCTCCGCCTTCCCCCGCTGTGGCAGCGTCGGCCGGGACGGTATCCCGCGATCCAACAGGAGGTGTGGCACATGGCCACCAAGGTCCTCGGCGAAATCTCGGCTCACACTTCGACGCGAGAGGTCGCCTGACGCGTACCGGGCTCCTCGCGTTGGAGTGATCTTCCATCACGATCACGAGGAGCAAGAGTGTCTTCCCAACCATCCTTCGAGCCCCTGCTGGGCGCCGAGGGCAATCCCACGCCGGTGGTCCGGCACGGCGACGTCGTGCTGCGCCCGGCCGGACCGTGGACGGACAGCGTCCACGCGCTGCTGCTGCACCTGGAGAACGCGGGCTTCACCGGGAGCCCACGCCTGGTCGGCGACGGTTACGACGAGGAGGGACGAGACGCCGTGACCTACATCGACGGCGACTTCGTCCACCCGCACGCCTGGTCCGACGAGGGCGTGTGGCAGGCGGGCCGCCTGCTGCGCGAACTCCACGACGCGACGGCCGGGTTCCGGCCGCCGCCGGACGCGGTGTGGCAGCGGTGGCCGTTCCACAGCTCCGCGCCCGATGCGATCATCAGCCATCGGGACACGGGACCGTGGCACACGGTGGCCCGCGACGGCCGGCCGGTCGCGTACATCGACTGGACCAGCGCCGGTCCGATCGACCGGCTGGACGACGTGGCGGGTGCCGCGTGGTGGAACGCCCAGTTGCACGGCGACGACGTCGCCGAACGGCAGAGCCTGCCCGACGCGGAGACGCGCGCCGGTCAGCTGCGCCGCTTCCTCGACGGCTACGGGCTGTCCGCCGCCGAACGCGACGGCTTCGTCACGCGGATGATCGAATTCGCCATCCGTGACTGCGCGTCCGTGGCGGTCAGGTCGCGGATCACGCCCGAGAGTACGGACCCGGGCCCGCTGTGGGCCCTGGCCTGGCAGGCGCGGGCGGCGGCGTGGATGCTACGCCACCGGCCACTCCTGGAGAACGCCCTCACTGCGTAGTCGAACAACGGTGGCTGCCGTTCACCGAACGGCAGCCACCCCCACACCGCCACCCAGTTCACCGAACAGCGGCCACCTGCCACCCGGTTCACCGAGAGTCCGGCGCGCCCAGGTGGCCCAGCCCGTTGGCCAGCAGGGCGTATGCCCGCTCGGCGTCGCTCACCGCGCCCGGGTAGCGCTCGTCCGCGCTCTCGCCGCCCGCCAGCCGCATGGCGTTGTCAATCGTGAGGGTCCAGTGGACCGCCTGGATCTGGACGGCCGCCACGCGGGCGCTGAGCTCATCGACGCCCGCCGTCTCCCGCAGCGCACCGGCGAGTGCCTGCTCGGCCGCCGCCTGGAACCGGTGCATCCGGGCCGCCAGCGACGAGGTCTCGAAGACCATCCGGTAGAGCGCCACGATCGCGGGTATGTCGTTGAGCCCGCTGGCCGGATCACGCCTGGCCAGCGCGTCGAGGTAGTGCACCCGCAGCGCCTCCAGCGGCGTGACGTCCGCCGCGCGGGACTCGACCACCCGGGCGCTCTCCGTCTCGTGGTCGGCGAACCGCTGCACCACGAGATCTTCCTTGGCCGGGAAGTAGGCGAACAGCGTGCGCCTGGACACCTCGGCCGCCTCCGCCACCTGGGCCACCGACACCTGGTCGTACCCGTGCCGCAGGAACAGCTCGATCGCCGCTTCGGAGATCGCGGCGTGTGTCCGCTGCTTCTTGCGCTCGCGCAGTCCGGGCTCGCTCGTCACGCTCGTCACCTTATCAGAAATCTGCACTTGGACTTTTTCTGCACTGAGTATATATTCGCACTCAGACGAGAGAACCATGGGAAGAGGGCGGGTCATGAAGGACTTCGAGGTGGTCATCGCGGGTGCCGGGCCGACCGGCCTGATGCTGGCGTACGAGCTGGCACTGGCCGGGGTCGACACGCTCGTGCTGGAGAAGCTGCCCCAGCGCATCGAGCAGATGAAGGGCGGCGCCGTCCAGCCCCGCACGCTGGAGCTGCTGGAGCTGCGCGGGCTGGTGGAGCCGCTGCTGAGCCGGGCTCTGGTACGGGAACCGATCGGCGGCCATTTCGCGGCTCTGCCGGTGCCGCTGGACTGCGAGCCGTGGCGGACCCGGCATCCGTACCCGATCGCGGTTCCTCAGTGGGAGATCGAGGAGGTCCTGGAGGAGGCCGCGACCGCCCTAGGCGCGCGCGTCCTGCGCGACGCCGGGGTCACTGCGGTCGAGCAGGACACCGACGGGGTGACGGTGAGCGTGGGTGAGCGCCGGTTCCGGGCCGACTACCTGGTGGCGTGCGACGGCGGGCGGAGCACCGTACGCAAGCTGCTGGGCATGCCGTTCCCCGGCCGGGACGGGACGTTCGTGGCGGTGCTGGCCGACGTCCGGCTGTCCGCCACGTCGGCGTCGGTCCCCACGGCGCTGGGCCACATGAGCAGCCTGGTCCGCGAGGGCGGCGGCTACTGGGCGATGCTGGTTCCCATCGGTGGCGAGCGTTACCGGCTGACGTTCGGCAGCGAGGAGCAGGCAGACTACGGCCGCGACGCGCCGGTCACGGAGGAGGAGGTGGCCACCGCGCTACGGGCCGTCTATGGCGAGGAGACCGTGCTGCGCGCGGTGGACAACTCCTCGCGCTTCACCGACGCGACGCGGCAACTGGCGGACTACCGGGCGGGCCGCGTGCTGTTCGCGGGCGACGCCGCGCACATCCACCCGCCGTTCGGCGGGCAGGGCCTGAACCTCGGCGTGCAGGACGCGATCAACCTCGGCTGGCGGCTGGCCGCCACCCTCCAGGGCCGGGCGCCCGAGGGCCTCCTGGACCGCTACCAGGCCGAACGGCATCCGGTGGCCGCCCAGGTGCTGCACCACACGTCCGCGCAGCGCGTACTGAGCGCGCCTCGGCCCAGCGCGGACGTGGCCGCGCTGCGCGAGATCTTCAGCGACCTGCTGCGGCTGCCGGACGCCAACCGCCACATGGCGGGCCTGATGTCCGGCCTGTCGCTGGCCTACGACGTCGGCGGCGAGCATCCGCTGGCCGGGCAGCGGGTGCCGGACGCCGACCTGCTCGTCGGCTCGACGTCGACCCGGCTGTCCGGGCTGTTCGGCGCCGGGCACGCGGTCCTGCTCGACCTGGCCGGGATCGTCCCCGCCGAGTTCCGGCTGCCCGCGCGGGTCGATCTCGTACGGGCCAAGTGCGTGGACGACCTGGGCGCGGCGGCCCTGCTGCTGCGGCCCGACGGCTACGTGTGCTGGGCCGCCGACGACGCCGCCACCTGCGAGCGGGCCCTGACGTCCGCGCTGGGCGAGCACGTGGCCGCACTGGACTGAGCGCCACGCGTCCGCAGTAGGTGGACTGAACTCCGCTCGCCGGGCGCCGCCTCCCCGCGCCGCGCGGGGCCAGTGCGGCGCCCGGCGACAGGTCCCATACGTGGGCCGCGACCTCGTTCAGGCTTTCACTCGGCGAAAAGATGATCGAGCCAGGCGTGCCAGGCCGGACCCTGGTCGCCGGGGCCGGCGAAAAGGTGGTGCGCGGCGACCATCGAGCCGCCGAACCCCTGCAGGAACCGGTAGAGCGCGTCCGGGGTCCGTACACCGAGCGTCTGGGCGTTGGCGTAGTAGACGACGCCTTCGATCGGGGCGAGCCCGGCGGGCGCGAACCGTACGGTGTCGCCCGGCTTGGCGTGGCCCGGGGTGCCGAGCGCGCCGTAGAGGATCTCCCAGGCGCGCGGCCAGTCGGCGACGGGCGGCCCGAACTCGGTGACGGGCGTGGCGGTCCGGCCGCGGAAGTGCGTCAGGTAGGCGACCAGAGTGGCGAAGAACATCTCCAGCCCCCTGGACATGGCCTCGAACTCGGCCTCCCAGTCGTCGCCCGGCAGGAAGCCGCTGGTCACCATGCGCAGCGTGGTGCTGCCCTGGTCACGCCCCTCGACGAGGAACTCGTAGGCGACGAACCGGCCGTCCTCCGCCGTCGCGCTGGTGTGCGCGAACCGGGCGGGCGGCTCCTCGGCGGTCACGGTGGATTCGGGGATGTACTGGCCGAAGGCGGTGCGCACCACGCCGTCGGCCACCTCGTTGCGGCCCATGAACCACGAGTCGATGCCGGGGCCGGTCGCGATGGCCGCCCACACCTCCTCGGGGGTCGCCCCGACCTCGGCCTCCTGGGGAAGCTCGAAGGAATGTCCCACTTCACCGCTCCTTCAGCGACGGGTGCACGGCGACGACCAACCGGTGGTCGCGACCGCTCTCGGCCGTCTCGTCGTGGTATTTGCTCACCAGCGCGGTCACGGCGTCGGCCAGTTCCTCGGCGAAGGCCGCGCGGTCGGCCGCCGAGGCGAACCGTACCTCGCCGTCGATCGCGAACGTCGCCACCCGCTTGCGGGCCTCGGTGGCGCCGGTGATCAGCGTTCCGACGTCACGGACGAGCTGAGCGGCGACGGCGAGCAGCCAGCGGGCCGACAGCCGATCGGGCGCCTTCTCGGGATCGGGCTGCACCGCGGCCAGCGCGACCGGGGAGATCACGAAGGAGGCGGCCGTGGCCTGCATCACCCGCTCGGTGACGTTACCTTTCTTGCGCTCCTCCACCAGCTCGACCAGCCCGTGCCGCTCCAGCGTGCGCAGATGGTAGTTGACCTTCTGCCTGGCCAGGCCGACCCTGGCCGCCAGCGACGTGGCCGAGCCGGGCTCGACCAGCTCGGCCAGCAGCTTCGACCGCATCGGGTCGAGCGACGCCTCGGCCGCCGCGGGGTCTTCGATCACCGCCACTTCGTACATGATGAGACGATGACACCGAAAAAAGTTGTTGTCAAGAAATTCTGGTTGCTCGGCGGTCGACCATGCCGGCCGCCGAGCGGAGGACGTCACGCCGCTTGAGGCGTCAGGCGGGCGGCAGCCAAGCGTGGAGGGCCGCCGTCAGGGTGGTGGTGTCGGCCGGGCCGGGGCCGGATGCCCAGGCGACCGTGCCGTCGGGGCGGACGAAGGCGGCCGACAGGCCGTCACGGTCCTCGACGGTCGCTTCGACGATATCCAGTGCGCCTCGCCAGGGTGCCGCCGCGTGCGCGATCTCGGGCTGCGACGGCGCGTGGACGAGCAGCGGCCGACCCGACGTGGCGAGTTCGGCGAGGGTCCGGCTGTCGCAGGAAGGCAGCGCGAGCCGCAGGTCGGGGCAGGGGCGGCCGGCCAGGGGGTGGGTTGCCGGGTACGGGAGGTCGTAGCGGGTGCCGAGCCCGTTCAGCAGCCGCCCGAAGTAGCGGTTGACCTCCGGCAGGTCGAGCAGGTCCGACACGATGTCGCGCATGGCCGCCGCGTGCGCGCCGGGTCGCAGCAGCGCCGACTGGGCGCGGGTGTTGTGCAGGACGGCGGCGCCTACGGGGTGACGTTCGGCGGTGTAGGTGTCGAGCAGGCCGTCCGGCGCGCGCCCGGTGACCGTGGCGGCCAGCTTCCAGCCCAGGTTGACCGCGTCCATCAGCCCCAGGTTCAGCCCTTGGCCGCCGTTGGGAGAGTGGACGTGGGCGGCGTCGCCCGCGAGCAGGACGCGGCCGAGCCGGTAGGTGGCCGCCTGACGGGCGACGTCGGTGAAGCGCAGCGTGTCGCGGACCGCCGTCACCTCGACCTCCACGCCCGTCACCCTGAGCAGGCTGTCGCGCATCTCCTCCCCGGTCAGCGGCGCCTCGCGGTCCTCGGGGAAGCCGTCGTGCTCGACCGTCGCCACCATGCCGGGCGCGCTCATGAACATCCCCGTCGGCTGCCAGCCCGGCGCGGGCAGCAGCTCCATGCCCGAGATATCGCCGATCAGCCGCCGCACGACACTCGTGGGGGCGGTGCCGGGGAAGTCGAACCCGGCCAGCTTCCGTACCGTCGATCGGCCGCCGTCGCAGCCCGCCACGTACGCCGCGCGGACGCGCCGCTCCCCCTCCGGCGTCCGTACGGTCAAGGTGACGCCGGAATCGTCCTGGGCCAGGGCCGTCACCTCGTGTTCGCACCGGACCGCGACGCCGAGCGAGGCGAGGTGCTCGGCCAGGATCCGTTCCAGGTCCGGCTGCCAGATCAGCGCGCCGATCCGCTCGGGTTCCTCCTGGAGGTCGGAGTCGATCTTGTGGATCTGGGCGAAGTGCCCTTTCTCGCTTCCGTGGTCGCGTGCCTTGTCGGCAAGACCCTGTTCCTGGAACTTCGCCAGGTCGTCCCCCAGCCCGCGGCGCCGCAGCGCCTCCGCGGCCAGCGGCCCGATCCCGCGCGCCTTCGGCTCGCTCGTCGGCCGGGCGAGCCGGTCCAGCACCAGCGGCGTGACCCCGGCCAGCCGTAACTCGGCGGCGAGCAGCAAACCCACAGGTCCGGCTCCGACCACCACAACATCGGCGTCCATACGCCCTCCAAACTAGACTAGACCGTCTAGTCTCGTAGACTAATACCCATTCGGAGAAAGTGGGGACAAGCCATGGCCGACCACGGCCCGCGACGCTCACCGGCCAAGCGCCGGGCCATCCTCGGCGCCGCCATCCAGGTTTTCACCGACCTGGGCTACGCCCGCGCGAGCGTCGACGCGATCGCCGCGGCGGCGGGGGTGGGCAAACAGACCGTCTACGGCCACTTCGGCGACAAGGAACAGCTCTTCCTCGCCGCCGTCCAGGAGGCAAGGTCAGCGATGGGAGGCACGCCGGGCCAGGCCGTAGCCCTCACCGGCGATCCGGGAGCGGACCTGACCGTGCTCGGGGAGCGGACACTGGACATCGCGCTGTCGGCGCGGGTGGCGGCGCTGCACCGGCTGACCATCGCGGAGGTGGGTCACCATCCGGAGCTCCAGCGCACCTGGCGGGCGAGTTCCTCGTCGCTGGACAGCGACGTCGTGGACTACCTGCGCGCCTGCGACGGTGACGGCAGGCTGCGGGTGCCGGATCCGGTCAGGGCGGCCCGCCAGTTCCTGCACCTGGTGATCACCGACGCGCGGGTCGAGACGGCGTACGGGATGCTGCCCCTGCCACCGGCGCGACGGCACGCCATCGCCGCCGAAGCCGCCGACCTCATCGTCCGCGCCCACCGGCCCTGAGCCCGCTCGTAAAGCGGAACGAAACGGCCCTCGGACACAATTTGGTACATGATCGCCTGAGCTGAGCTCTGGCGATCACCTTCCTGTCGCCGGCTTTGCCGGTCTGCGAGTCGGTGGCCCATACCTCGTCGCCAACCTTGACGTCATCGATGTTCTTCGCGTTCTGTCGGCCATGCGGGCTTGGGTGCCGCCATGCAGACGCGATCACCCGAAAAGTGGCAGTCCGTCACATTTAATCGCATAAATAGATCTTGTGTCTATTTTATGTGGAGCTTACGCTCAGTGCGTTTGGCAGTCGCGCTTCGAGCCGCACGCGGTCTCGTGCTGGCGGTGGAGCTTCGTTGGGCGCCGCTGGCGTCCCGCGTGCTTCGGAGTGTGACGGCGTATGCGTCGGTTGCTGGCCTGGTCTCGTTCTACACGCTTCCGCATCATCTTCGCGCTGGGGGTGATGGTGTCGGGGCCTTTGGCGTTGCCGGTGGTCGCCGATTCGGTGAGTTCCGCCGCTACGGCGTCAGCAGGCGGTACGCCGGAAACGCCGCAACAGATGATGGGCGGCGCGACCAGTCTTTCGTCATCTGTTTCCGCGGATGCGACGCGCCCGACGGCTGATCCGGGGACGGCGAAGACAAAGGCGTTGGCGGTAAAGGGATTGCAGGAAGAAGTGCGGGCGAGTGTCGTCCGCACCACCCAGGTTGGTTCGCTTTCACGGCTGTTGACGACTAACCTCGATTCTTCAGCGGGCTGTGTTCTCTGAGTCGCTCCGCGGTCTGCCCGTAATGTCCCCGGTGCGGTTGGGGTGGGCCATCGCATGACGCTGCGGGGCGCCGGGTTCCACGGGCCCGGTGAGGCTCCTTTCTGGATCGTTGTGGTGGGGTCCGGCTCTGCAGCCCAATGAGCTGTATCCGGGCCACACCCAGGAGAAGGTCGGGTCGGACACGTTCGTACTGCTGTTGTTCGGCCACTCCTCGGCTGGACGGCTGGGCCTGGCCGTCGAAATCACTGCGCCGATCGGCAACATCGGCTTCCACGGCCAGTGGACCCTGATGCTCGCACCAGTACGACCTCTCCGCGTCCACTCGGACATGAAGATCGGGCAGATCATGTTCCTCGTCGCCACCGGCCCCGTCGACATGTATCGCGGCAAGTACCAGGACGCCACCGGCCCGCAGCCGTCGCAGTACTGGCGCGACCTGCTCAAAACAGGCACGTCATGATCTTCTCCAGGCCAACCATCACCCCTGGAGACGCACCCCGATACGATCCCGCGATTCCACCGTGAGGTACCCAGCAGATTCCGGACAGCTTGCTACATGAGCTGACAGAAATCTGGAGGAGGTAGGTACGTGACGAGACGTCGAAGGAAGTTCTCACCGGAGTCAAGGAAGGCATTGTCACATCCCGGAGACATGTACTCGCCCGTACCCTTTGTTAGCGACAAGGCGTACCGGCGATCACGCGACACCCCGCCCACTGTCCCGACCGACGCGGCGGTGAAAGGCCGACCGGGATAACCCTTCTCAAACACTCAGCAAGTTCTCTCGCAAACTGGAGCCTGGAAGATCGCAGCCAGCCGGCAGAAGAACGTCACATCTCGTTTGCTTGGGATGACAAGCGAGCGGGAGTTGGTCGCCGATCAGACTGGCTGCCAAACCAATAACCCACCACAGTTCCTGCTATGCCGGTGAGCGGCGCAATGTAGATCGAAACATCCTGAACATCCACTTCCTTCACCATGGCCACCACCGTTATGGATGCCACTGCTATAAGAACAATGAACAAAGCCAAGGTCCGAGCCGCTTCAGATGACCGCTCCATGTGGCCAACACCTGCATCGTGGCCGTCACCATATGCGGCCTTAATACGCTTCTCAATTGCTGCAACTACTGCGGCTTCGGCATTTTGCGCTTCCATACTTTGTTTCTGCTGGCCAAGTCGCTCACAATCATGCACTTGCGCCTTGATATAGTAGACTTCCGCCGCACTTAGACTTAGATCTTTGGCTGTCACATGAGATAGGCTTCCCGCATCACCTCCATATCAATCAAGATACGGCAGGTCTTTTATGTTCCCATACTAAGGATTTTCACTATGCAAGACATTCATTCCTGAAGCCGACCGCAGTGAACTAGCGCAGCAGGTCGTGGACCGTCTTGTCAGCGCCGTCATCACGCCACTAGCTGAAGTAGTAGTACGTCGCGCTCTTGGGCGGCAGGTCGTGCGGCAGACAATCCCATTGGACCCCGGTTCGTCCCTGACAGCGGATGGCGTTAATAGCAGGTTGTTGGCCCGCACGAACATCGCCCGGGCGGCGTGGTAGTTCAGCGGCCGGAACGGCACCTTCTGGCTCGCCCACGCTCTGGCACTCGCAGGCGAGAGCGCCCCGGCCAAGCAGGCGTTCCAGACCGCGGCCTCATACGCCAACGACGTCGGCCTGCTGGCCGAGGAGGTCGACTCCGCCACAGGCGAACCCATCGGGAACTTCCCGCAAGCCTTCAGCCATATCGGCCTGATCAACGCCGCCCGCGCCATCCGCGACACGACACAGCCGCCGACTGGGTGACCACCCTCCATAATAAGGACCCGACGAGATCGTCCAGTGCCACCCTGGCTTCCTGCGGCTATCCAGTGGCCCTGCGCCGACATCCACCAGACGCCGCGTGCGATGGGCGCGCACCGATGGACTGCGGCGGAGGCTTCTCCAATGGGAACCCCAAACGATCGTCCCGATGGCGCAATGGATTCGTTGAGGTATGTCTGGTGTGGAGGGGTCGGTGCTGTTAACGTCGATCCTGGAGCGCCGGGAAGTCTGGTCGGCAACGTCATATCGGACCGGCTTCAGGGAGGCGCCCATGCCGGGCAATCCTGCCATTCTCATCAGTGGGCTGACCAAGTCCTTCGGGCGCGTGCGCGCCCTGGACGGGCTCGATCTCACCGTGGACACCGGCGAGGTCCACGGCTTCCTCGGCCCGAACGGCGCGGGCAAGACCACCACCTTGCGTATCCTGCTCGGCCTGCTGCGGGCCGGCTCCGGCCACGCCGAACTCCTCGGTGGCCACCCGTGGCGCGACGCGGTCGAGCTGCACCGGCGCCTGGCCTACGTACCCGGCGACGTCGTGCTCTGGCCGACGCTGTCCGGCGGCGAGGCCATCGACCTGCTCGGGCGCCTACGCGGCGGGCTCGACCAGCGGCGCAAGAAGGCGCTGCTGGAGCTCTTCGACCTCGACCCGACCAAGAAGGGCCGCGCCTACTCCAAAGGCAACCGGCAGAAGGTGGCCCTCGTCGCGGCCCTGTCCTCCGATGTGGAACTGCTGCTGCTGGACGAGCCGACCGCCGGGCTCGACCCGCTGATGGAGGCCGCCTTCCGCGAGTGCATCACCGAGGAACGCGGCAACGGCCGTACGGTGCTGCTGTCCAGCCACATCCTGTCCGAGGTCGAGGCCCTGTGCGACCGGGTCACCATCGTCCGCGACGGCCGAGCCGTCGAGAGCGGCACCCTGGCGCAGTTACGCCACCTGACCCGCAGCTCCGTCACCGCCGAGCTGGACCGGATCCCCGACGGCCTGGCCGAGCTGGCGGGCGTGCACGAGCTGGCCGTCAGCGGCGCGCGCGTGCGCTTCGAGGTCGAGGCTGACCGGCTCGGCGGCGCGCTGCGACTGCTGACCGACGCGGGCGTACGTAGCCTGACCTGCCAGCCGCCTACGCTGGAAGAGTTGTTCCTGCGGCACTATCAGAGCGCGTCATGACGGGCACGTTCAAGCTGGTACGGCTGGCGTTGCGCCGTGACCGCCTCCTGCTGCCGGTCTGGATCGTGATGATCACGGGTGTCGTCGCGGCCACCGCCGCGGCGATCGGCGAGCTCTACCCCGGCATGGCACAACGCCTCGCCCTGGGCGTCACCATCGGCTCGACCCCCGCGCTGCAGGCGCTCACCGGCCCGGTCTTCGACCCGACATCGGTGGGCGGACTGACCGCCTGGCGAGCGACCACCCTGGCCACCGGCCTGGCCGGCTTGATGAGCATCATGGTGGTGACCAGGCACACCCGCGCGGAGGAGGAAACCGGCCGCGCCGAGCTGATCGGGGCCTGCGCGGTCGGCCGCCAGGCGATCCCGGCGGCCGCGGTGATCGTGGCAGGTGGCGCCAACCTCCTCATCGCGCTCCTGCTCACTGTGGCTCTGACCGGCCAAGGACTTCCCGGCTCCGGCGCGCTCGGGTTCGGGCTCGCGGTGGGCGGCACCGGGTGGGTGTTCACCGGCATCGCTGTGGTGGCCGCGCAGGTGACCGAGCATGCCCGCACCGCCAACGGGCTGGCCGTCTCGGTACTCGGCCTGGCCTATCTACTGCGGGCTTCGGGTGACGCCGCCGGTGTCGAGGCGCTGGCGTGGCTGTCGCCGTTGGGCTGGGCTCAGCGGGTACGTGCCTTCGCCGGCGAACGCTGGTGGGTGGTCGGTCTGCTGGCGCTGGCCGGACTCGTCCTGGTCGGGCTGGCCGCGCTGCTGTCCAGGCGGCGAGATGTGGGCGCCGGACTGCTGCCGCCCCGGCTGGGCCCATCGGACGCGGCGCCGAGCCTGGCCGGTGCGCTCGCGCTGGCGTGGCGGTTGCAGCGGGGCGGGCTGCTGGGCTGGGTGATCGGCTTCGCGATCGGCGGGGCCATGTTCGGCTCGCTGGCCCAGAGCGTGGGCGACATCGTCAACGACAACCCTCAGCTCGCCGCGATCCTGGAGCGGATAGGCGGCGCGGGGGCGCTGGCGGACACCTTCCTGGCCGCCGTGATGGGGCTGCTCGGCCTGGCCGTAGGCGGTTTCGCCGTACAGGCCACGCTGCGGTTGCAGGGTGAAGAGGCCGGCGCCCGCGCCGAGCCCGTGCTGGCGGCGGCCGTACCCCGCCGGCGGTGGACGCTCAGCCATCTGGTCATCGCACTTGGCGGCACCCCGATCATCATCACGGTCGGCGGCCTGGCGGCCGGGCTGGCTCACGGCGTGCGAACGGGCGAGGTCGGCGAGCAGGTCCCCCGGCTACTCGGGGCGGCCTGGGTGCAGGTGCCCGCAGCATGGGTACTGGCCGGGATCGCGATGCTGCTGTTCGGCCTGCTGCCCCGGCTGACCGCCCTGGCCTGGGCGGCTCTGGTGGCCTTCGCCCTGCTCGGCCAGCTCGGCGAGCTGCTCCAGCTCGATGACTGGATCAGGAACCTGTCGCCCTTCGCCCACCTCCCCCAGGTGCCCGGGGGCGAGGTGAGCGCCGCGCCGCTGCTCTGGTTGACCGCCGTCGCGTTGACGCTCGTTCTGGCCGGTGTCACCGCCTTCCAGCGGCGCGACCTGGCCGGCAACTGACTCGTGGGAGATGTCCTGCAAATGCGAGACGAGGCGCCGTCCGCCATCCCCGGGGCTCTGCCGCACAGGATGGCGGGACTTCAGGGGAGTATCGCGGTGAGCAACCCACCGGCCTTGCGGACATCGGCGTCCAGCGGGCGGTCGGGATCGACGGGTGGGATCGCCTCGACCAGGGCGTCGAGGAGTGCCGCGCAGCCTGGGGCCGTGGGGCGGCGGGCGCCGACGTACGCTGCCTGCCGCAGTCCCACCGCCAGCGAGCCGCAGAGCAGATGCAGCAGGGCGGCCATGTCATAGGCGCGAAGGGCGGCCTGGGTACCGAACGGCACGACATCCTGGTTGTGCAGGTTGGTCGGCAGGCTCTGCATGCCGGCCGGAACGGCAGCGCGGCGGATCTCGGCGACGAACGCGGTCGTGGCGAGCTGTACGCCTTGCATCCCGTGTTGGCGGCCGGGCCCGGCGGCGAGCATCGGGGGGAGCCCGCCATTGCGGGCCGGGTCAACGAGGAGGTCGAGCTGCCGCTCGGTGAGGTTGCCGAGCTGAGCGGTGACCATCGCCAGGACATCGGCCGCGAACGCGGCCGGCTGCCCGAAGAAGTTACCGCCGTGCACCACCAGGTCGTCGTCGGGGAAGAACAGCGGGTTGTCGCTGACGCTGGACAGGTCGGCCTCGACGACACCGTCGACGTACCGCAGGGCGTCCTCGGCGGCGCCCAGCAGTTGCGGGGAGCAGCGGATGCTGTACGGCTCCTGCAGCGCACGTGTGCGGGTCGGGCTGATCCCGGAAAGGGTCTTGCGCATGCCGTCGGCGACGTCGATCGCGCCGGGATGGCCATAGGCGTCGAGCAGACGCGGGTTGAGGAAGCCCGGGTCGCAGCCGAGCAGATCGACCAGCAGACAGGTGAGCGCCTGTATCGCGCGGTGGGAGGACCGGATGCTGTCCAGGGCCAGGGCGGTCGCGGCGGTGGTGAGGGAGGTGCCGTTGACGAGCGCGAGGGCATCCCGGCCGTCGAGCGTCAACGGGGTCAGCCCAGCATGGCGCAGCGCCTCGGCGGCGGGCATCCGCCGGCCGTCGACAGACGCCTGTCCCCGGCCACGCAATGCCTGGGCGGCATAGGCGAGCGGGATCAGGTCTCCGCTGGCGCCGACCGAACCGTAGCGTGGGATCACCGGAACGAACGTCGTGGCCAACATCGCGGCCAGCCCGTCGACCACGTGAGCCGAAACCCCGGACAGTCCCTGGGCGAGAGACCACACTCGCACGAGAATCGCGGCGCGGCTCACGTCATGGGCCAGATCCGGCCCCTGTCCGGCACCGAGGTGGGCCAGGGTGTTGTCACACTGGTCCGCCTCCTCGTCCCGGCCGGCGAACCCGACCAGGGCGCCGAAGCCGGTGGTCGCGCCGTAGACCGGGCGTTCCTCCTCCCTCAGCACGCCGCGCAGGTGGTCACGGCCGCGCTCGACGCGGCCGCGGACGGCCTCGTCGACCACGACGGCCACCGGTGTCGCGGCGCGGTGCAGGTCGGCGGAGCGCAGCGGGGCGCTGAGGTTGATGGAGCCTTCGACGGCGGGCATGCCTGGACCATAGGCGGTGAATTCTCAGAATTCTCTGAGAATCCGTCCGTAGCTTCCGGATCATGGCGCATGACTACCTGATCATCGGGGCCGGGCCGGCCGGGCTGCAGCTCGCCGCGCTGCTGGAACTGAGCGGTCACGACTATGTCGTCCTGGAACGCGGAGCCGGGCCGGGTACCTTCTTCACCCGGTTCCCACGGCACCGCCAGCTGATCTCCATCAACAAGGTGCACACCGGGTACGAGGACCCGGAGTTGCGGCTGCGGATGGACTGGAACTCGTTGCTCAGCGACGATCCGGAGCTGCTGTTCACCCGGTACAGCGAGCTGTACTTCCCGCAGGCCCACGATCTCGTGCGCTACCTGTCCGACTTCGCGTCGGCGACCGGCGTCCGGGTGCACTACGACACCCACGTCTCCCGGATCAGCCGGGACGACGATGGGTTCACCGCCGTCGACCTCGGTGGACGTTCATGGCGGGGCCGGCGGCTGGTCGTGGCCACCGGCGTCTCCCAGCCGTACATCCCGCCGATCCCCGGCATCGAGGCCACAGAACGCTACGACACGTTCGAGGCCGACCCGGCGTCCTTCGTCGACCAGCGGGTCCTGGTGATCGGCAAGGGCAACTCGGGGTTCGAGACCGCCGAGGCACTCATGGACAAGGCCGCGGTCATCCACGTCGCCGGGCCGCACTCCATCAAGATGGCCTGGCAGTCGCACTTCGTCGGGCACCTACGCGCGGTCAACAACAACTTCCTCGACAGCTACCAGCTGAAGTCCCAGAACACGGTCCTCGACGGCACGGTGGAAAGCATCGAACGCCGTGATGACGGTCGCTACCGGGTGATGTTCCGCTACGCCCGTACCGTGGAAGCGCTGCGCGAGCTGTTCTACGACCGGGTGATCGTGTGCACCGGTTTCCGGTTCGACGCCTCGGCGTTCGACGACAGTTGTCGGCCGGCGCTGGTCATCAACGACCGTTTCCCCGAGCAGACGTCAGCGTATGAGTCGACCACCGTGCCCGGTCTGTACTTCGCCGGCACGCTCACCCAGCAGCGCGATTTCAAGAAGTCCACGAGCGGGTTCATCCACGGCTTCCGCTATGGGGTGCGTGCGCTCCACCGGATCCTGGCCACCCGCTACCACGGTGGGACCTGGCCTGCCAGGAAGGTCGAGCCGGCCCCGGAGGCGATCAGCGACGCGATCATCGCCCGGGTCAACCGCTCTTCCGCGCTGTGGCAGCAGTTCGGCGTGCTCGGAGACGTGGTCACCGTTGAGGGCGACACCGCGCTGTACCAGGAGGAGGTCCCGGTGGCGTACGCCGCCGACGGCGGCCTCGGCCGTGCCCGGCACAGGTTCGTCGTCACCCTGGAGTACGGAAAGGATCACGACGCCGTCGACCCGTTCGACATCTCGATCCGGAGGGTCGTCGAGAACGACGTCGCCAACGCTCACGACGCGAACTACCTGCACCCGGTGGTGCGGCACTACCGAGAGGGGACGCCGACCGGCGTCCACCACCTCGCCGAGAACCTGGACAACCAGTGGAACCTGCCGGCGGTGCACCAGCAGCCCCTGGCCGTCTTCGTCAAGGAGTGCCTTGCCGACGCCGGCTGAACCCTACCCGCGTTCCATTCTGGACCTCCTTGGCGCGGCTGGGGACCGATCCGTCTTCGAGCATGGTGCCCGTACCGTCACCGGCGCGCAGATGCTCGACCTCGTCCGGCGGATGGCCACCGGACTGCGCGCGGCGGCCATCGGGCCAGGGGACGGCCTCGCCATGCTGCTGGGCGTCACTGCCGAAGCGTTCGCCGCGATGATCGCCGGCTACGTCGTGGGGGCTCGGGTCGTCGGTGTGCGGCCCGGGCTGTCCGACGGCCAACTGCGCCACGTGCTCCACCAGGACGTCGCCGCGGTCGTGACCGACGCGGCCACCCGGCCGGAGCACGCTCCGCGCACCCTGACCGTCTCCGAGCTGCTGGCCGCACCCGACGAGGACGGTCCGCTGCACCTGTCCGGCCACCCGCACGACGTCGCCCGGCTCGTCTACACCAGCGGCAGCACCGGCACACCAAAGGCATGCGCACAGACCTACGCCGCGCTGAACGCGGCGTGGACGGCCCGCCCGGCGGCGTGGCCGCCGGCGATCCGAGAACTGGCGTCCCGCCTGCGGCGCTACCTCGTGTTCGGGTCGCTGAGCAGCCAAGTGATGATGGAGTACGCTGTCCTCACCCTTGCCGCGGGCGGGACCATGGTCGTCGCCGACCCGCCCGTGTTTCCCGACGCGATCACCAGGCATCGGGCGTCCGCCAGCGTCATCACCGTGCCCCGCCTGTACAAACTCGTCGCCGCGCAGCGTAGCGCCCCGGCCGACCTGAGCAGCCTGCGGGCGCTCATGGTGTCCGGGTCGCCGCTGGAGGCGTCCCGGCTCCGCGAAGCACTCGATGTGCTCGGCCCGATCGTGTTCCAGGGCTACGGGCAGAGCGAGACCGGCACGATCTCCATGGCCAGGCCGTCAGATGTCGCCCCTTCGGTCGGGTTCCCGCCCGACGTCATCGACGTCGTGATCCGGGACGCGGACGGCAGGCCCGTCCCGCCCGGTGTCGACGGCGAGCTGTACGTCCGCACGCCCTCCCAGGCCACCGGGTACTGGGCCGAACCGACGCAGACCGCGGAGGTGTTCATCGACGGGTGGGTGCGCACCCGGGACCTGGGCCACTTCGACCAGGACGGGCGACTGTACCTGGTCGGGCGGACGCGGGACGTCATCATCGTCAACGCGAACCTCTACTACGCCGGTCCGATCGAGCGGGTACTGGCCGCTTCCCCTGACATCGCGGAAGCGTACGTGATCGGCGCCCCGGACGAGGACACCGGCGAGGCGGTGCACGCATTCGTGGTACCAGTGGCGGGCCGAGCCCTCGACCTCGCCTCGCTGCGGACACTGGTCAGCGAGCGACTCGGTGACGCATGCGTACCGGCGACCATCACCGTCATCGACGAGGCGCCGACGGCGCCGAACGGCAAACCGGACAAGCGCCTCCTGATGACCGCGATCCCCCGGACCGAGCCCTGCCGGAAACCGCCAAAAGGGTACTGACGTGAGATCTGCCTCGTACGAACATCCTCTGGCGTTCTGGTCCGGCGTAACGATCACCACGGTCGGCGTGCTGTTACAGCTGCCGAGCTACTTCATGGCCCATGACATGCGCTATCACCTTGCCGGCATGCCCGTGACGACCGAGATGGCCGTCGGCATGGTCCTGCTGTTCATCGGCGTCGGCATCACCACCTACAGCCTGTTCCCGAAGTCCCGAGGCAGCAAACGCCGCGATCATCGGGTTCCCGTTCAGCCTGCCGATCGCGCTGCTGTACGGATTCTGGAGCAGCAAGAAGACCATCATCCTCGTGACCGCGGTGATGGGGGGACCCTCGCCACCTTCGCGTTGCTGGGCGATCAGGTGGCCGCCAACCGCACTCTGCTGTACGTCCTGCTCGTTGTGCCGAACCGCCGCCAGGTGATCCTCGCCGTGCCGGAGACAGAGCTCATGCATGTGACGGAACGAGACGATGGCCGCGATCCCGGCCAGCAGTACAACCCCGCCGATCGTCGTACGCTGAATGTTGCGCACCGCAAGAATACTCGGCTCCACCATTCACCCCTGTCCCAACAGAAACTTCGTGGTGAGCGTGAAGTGGTGTGCAATTGGTTCGGGTCCTCCTGCGACACCGCCCGAAACGCGGAACGAATCTTGCCGCATTGCTCCCTAGGGTCGGTCTCATGATGAAGATGTCGTGGTCCCAGGTCAGCGCCAGGCGTTTGGAGCGGCACGGCCTGGCCGCCCCCGCGAAGGACTCCACCCCGGCAAACGTGGTCGCCGCCATGTGCGGCGCCCATGCCCAGGTGATGTCGGCGGCCGAGCTGTCGATCGGCCTCCGTCTCGACGGCGTCACCCGCACCGGGGTGCGCGAGGCGCTGTGGGGCGAGCGCACCCTGATCAAGACGCACGGCCCGCGCGGCACCGTACACCTGCTGCCCACCCGCGACCTGCCGATGTGGGTGGGAGCCCTGTCGACGCTGCCGGTCGCGCACTCGGTGTTCGCCCACGACGTACGCATGACGTCCGCGCAGACCGACCAGGTCGTGGAGGCGATCCGCGATGTACTGGAGACCGGAGTGGCCCTGACGATCGACGAGCTGAGCGACGCGGTCGTGGCCACCACGGGGCCGTGGGCCGGAGACCTCGTCATGCCGGCCTTCCAGACCATGTGGCCGCGCTGGCGGCAGGCCATGGCGACGGCGGCGCACCGGGGGGCGTTCGTGTTCGGCCCGGCGAGGGGGCGCAAGGTCACCTATACCGCCCCGCCCGCGGATTGCCACCCGGCCGAGGGGCGCGCCGAGCCGGTCAACGAGCCTTCGGCCGAGCCGACCAACGACCACCTGGTTGAGCTGGTCAACGCCTATCTGAGGGCGTACGGTCCCGCCACGCCCGAGCAGTTCGCCAAGTGGATCGGGGCGCCGGTCAAGTGGGCGGCCGCGGGCTTCGCGGCGGCCGAGCCGGAGCAGGTGCTGTTCGAGGGCGTCCCGGCCTGGGTGGCGGCCGGTGACACCGAGGTGCCGGACGAGCCGTCGAGGGGTGTGCGGCTGCTGCCGTACTTCGATGCCTATGTCGTGGCCGGGAGGCCGCGCGAGCTGGTGTACCCGGGCCCGGCCGCCGGGCGGGCGCTGAACGGCGGCCAGGCGGGCAACTTCCCGGTGCTGCTCGTGGACGGGCAGGTGGCGGGAGTGTGGCACCAGCGGCGGTCCGGTCGCCGGTTGGCCGTCACGGTGGAGTCGCTGCGCGAGCTCACCCCCGCCCAGCTGCGCGAACTCGACGAGCAGGTGGCGCTCACCGGACAGATCCTGGAGGGCGAACCGCAGCTGACACTCGGCCCGATCACCGTGGGCGGCCACGCCTGACTTTGACCGATCCGATGTCATGATTTACAGCCATTGATCGCGCCCGGCGGCGAGGGCAGCGCGGGCTCATCCCCCAACGGCACGCGAGCTGTCGGCGAACTCCGCCTGCACCCGCTCGGTTACGGCGGCTGGACCGCCCTGCATTCTTGCGAAGGAAACGCACGGTCGAAAACTCTATGGGCACGGGAGCTGTTCGGAGCGCGCCCTTAACGTGCTCGATATGGGACACCTTCGGAATGCGTATGCAGCCGTCCCTGCAGCAAGGGAGCACGACGGGCGTCTGCCCGTGCCCGCATCAGACGCCGAAGCCGGCGACGCGAACGCCGGACGCTGAGCACATGCCCGCCTACGCAACCCACGAGTGCCGCAACAGTAAGCGCGTCCAATCTGACGAGGTCGTCGCGCCCGAACACCAGCTCCCCTCTGGCGTGCACCAGGAAGCCCGTCGCGAAGCACCAAGCCATCACTCCCGTCGCAAGCGCCGCCAGGTAGTGCCTTGCCCAGACTGAGAACAGGCCGACAGTCACCGCCACCAGGATGACACGTGCCGTGGTCTCCGAGATGATCATCGCGGCCATCGCACAGCCGCCGACCGCCAATATGAATCCGGCTGGAAGCAGTACTTCCACAGGACGCCCGCGCATCGACCATTCCTTCCGGCGGGAAGGTTTTCATGCAACACGATCTGGCGTGCACAAGCGCCATTCCCTACGACATTCCTACGCGTTCACCACGGCCGCTGACGCATTATTTACGCCCGCCGAATGCGTCAAAGCCATAAGAGGGCCGCGATCACCCCTTGCAAGCGGATGCGGATGCTCGACCGAGTCGACGCAAGCGACCACTGGCCGCAGGAAACCTGGTCGGCGGTCGACAGTGATGACCGGATGCTTGGTCGATCATCCGCGGCCGGGGTAGAAGTAGCGCGTTGACCTCGACAGATATGACGTCAGGGCTGGAGGTTCGCGGCAATGCCTCGCTACCTGAGCAGGGATCGCATCGCACTCGTGGCCGCGCTGGTGGTCCCACTGGCCGTTACGGTGGTCCTTCTGCCGTTTCGTACCAGTCTGCCGAATACGAGCGTGGCTCTTTTTCTGGTCGTGATGGTTGTCGCGGTCGCCGCCAACGGGAACCGTCTTGCCGGGGCGCTCGCGGCGATTTCTGCTGGGGTGTGGTTCGACTTCTTTTTCACTCAGCCCTACCAGCGCTTCGCCATCACCAAGTCCGTAGACCTTCAGACCGCGGTTCTCCTGCTTGTCGTCGGCCTTGCGGTCTCGCAACTGGCCGCTCGCGCTCGGCGGCTGGAAGTGATCACTATCACCGACGCCGGCTACCTGGCCCAGATCCACGACACCGCCGACCTGGCCCAGTCGGCGAAGGCGCCTGACACGGTAGTCGATCACGTGACAGTCCAGCTCATCAACCTGCTGAACTTGCGCGGGTGCCGCTTCGAGTACGGGACTCTGATCGGTCACCCTCCCCGTCTTGATCAGGACGGCACCGTGGTCTGGGGCCACAAACGCTGGGATGTAGATCGCCTGGGCCTGCCCGACGAGGAGGTTGAGGTGCGCACGTTCGGCAATGGCCGCTTCTACGGTCGCTTCATGCTCGATCCCACACCTGGGACCATCCCGACCCTGCAGGCACGACTGGTCGCGGTAACCCTCGCCAACCAGGTGGGCGCCGCGCTTGATACCGCGTCGAGATAAGGCTGCTACGGATCGCTCTGGTCGCCCCGCCACTGTTCGACATCTTGGGCAGTGCACCCCGCACTGGCCATTCCAGCCACGTCGCCGGATGGGGCGAAGCGTCAAGACCGCAAGGGGGCGCGTCGAGTCCGCGTAGGCGTTTCGTCAGAACGTACGCGGTCCAAGCCGCCCTGAGCCACGCTGGAAAGATCACAAACACCAGCGAAAGCGACACATGACGATAAATCCAAATCCATGGACTTTTGAGGAGCCGGCTAGCCCGCACGAGGTGGAGGTCGAGCGAACCCGGCTGCGGGAGATCAGATCCCGGCTGCCCGAGGCCGTCAAGCCGCTCGACAAGGTACTGCCCCGCCTGGCCACGCTCACCGTGTCGGAGTCCGCCTTCACGTCGTTCACCTACTCGCTGGCGCTGGCGTACAACGAAGTCGAGGCGTTCACCATGGTGGAGGTGCGCCATCGGGTGGAGGACACGGGATGGATCCAGGACGGCATGACCGCCTCCATCACGACCTGGCAGGACGCGGAGCACGCGAGCTCTGTGAGGCCGATGTCCATGAGATTGACATGAACTTCGCCGAACTGGCCCGGCGGAGCCTGGAACTGGGCACGGGCTCGGCTCTGAGCTTGTCGGCGCTGGGTGTCCCGGCGGGATGGCCGTTCGTTGGCAAGATGTACATCCACCAGTACCACCCGCAGGCGTTCTTCGACGGCGCGGGCACCTGGCTGGCGGTGCACGACGATGTGGTGACCGCCCGGCTGAACGTCGAGGCCCTCGTCGACGAGGTGGCCGTGACTAGCTGGCGCAGCGAGGACGGCCGGGCCTTCCAGCGCCGCATGGACGCCTACCTGGCCGACCTGCGCGGCATCGAGATCCGTGCCGTGGTCACGGCCATCGTCCTGTACACGGCCGGGGCGGCGCTGGCGGCGATGATCCTGTTCCAGTTCCTGGTCGCGGCGGCCATGGCCGCGGTGGCGCTGTGGGTGCTGACCGCGGCCGTCACGCCGCTCAGCCTGGCCCGGGCCAGGCTCCTGGCCATGCAGTGCCTGGTCAAGCTCTTCGAGGGCTACCAGGCGGTGGAATCGCTGCTGAACATGATCCTGCACGGGTGTGCCGCCGCGCTGAGCGCGACCGTGGTCGTGGACGTGGCCTACGGGGCCGCCCACAGCGACCACAGCGGCCTGAAGGACCTGGCCGCGGCGACCTTCGCCCAGGGCCCCATGCTCGTCTGGGGCACGGCGAACCGGGTCGAGCGCGACCTTACCGCCCACGGCCTCGGCGGCCGCCATCCGGGCGGCGGGCTCTGGTCGAGCTCGCGGGCCGGCGCGCCTCTGCCCAACGGCCTGCCCCAGTTGGCGGGCGCCAAGGCGGTCGACGACATCATGACCGGCAGCCAGACGATAACCGGCCGGTACGTGCCGGAGCAGGCCGCCAACGGCTCCTACTCGTTCCCCTGGGAGTGACCATGGACTTCAAGCACGAGCTCGGCCTGGACCCCGAGCAGCTCGCGGCCGACGCCGACCGCCTCTTCGACCAGATGCGCCGCCTGCACGGCGGCACCGAAGCCACCGGGCGAGCCGAGTCCGGGAACGGCTGGGTGAGCGTCGAATACGGCAGCACGTCAGGCGTTCAAGCGCTGCGCCTCGATCCCCGCGCCATGCGCATGGACTCGGCCCGGCTCGCCGAAACCATCCTCGATCTGATCCACCAGGCCAAAGAGCAGGCCGAAGCCGAGGAACGCGAGAGAGCCGAAGCCATCCTGGGCAACGGGCTCCGCACCGACCGTGAACTCGTCGCCGAACGGCTCCGCCATGCCGCTGGCACACTCCAGGAGAACCTGGAACGCGCCGGCGCGACCATCGACCGGGTACGCGCCCTGCTGCGGCCTTGATCGGCCAGAATCGTGAGGGCACGCGCCCTCACGATTCACTCTGCGAGGGGTGTCAGGAGACGCGGAAGCGCATCCGGCACACCACCGCATCGGTACGGCGGCGCAGCGCCCTGGCCAGTACGGCCCCGCGCTGGTTCTGCAGCATCCGCTGCCAGGCGTGCTCGGGCTCGACCTCGGCGATGAGCACGAACACGTGCGGTTCGGGCACCTGGGCGAGGTAGCCGAGCAACGGCTGATCCAGGCGCCGGTGGGCGTCGAAGAGCTGTACCAGCTCCACGCCCGGATCCCAGCGGTCCCAGTCCTCGGCGAACGCCCGTGCCTGCCGTTCGTCCTCGGGATGGGTGATGTTGACGGCCACCACCCGATCGCCCAGCGACAGTGCCGCGCTCAGCGCATCGCGGGTCAGCCGGGTGACGGCGTGCACCGGCACCACCACGAGCGAGCGGTGCGGCCGGGGCGGGGCGGGGGTCTTGCCGAGTTCGAGCCGCGCGCCGATGCGCGCGTAGGAGCGGTTGACCCACTCCATGCCCGCCACCATGAGCGGCAGCGCCACCACGATCAGCCAGCCGCCCTCGGCGAACTTCGACACCGTCACCACGATGGCGGCGACGAAGGTGAGCAGCGCGCCGAAGCCGTTGAGCAGGGCCCGCCACCGCCAGCCCGCGGGCCGGTCGGTCACCCAGTGACGGACCATGCCCGCCTGCGACAGCGTGAACCCGACGAACACCCCGATCGCGAACAGCGGCACCAGCACGTTCATCGCGCCACCGGCCACGACCAGCAGCAGGGCGCTGGTGACGGTCAGGAAGGCGATGCCGTAGCGGTGCACCTGCCGGTCGGCGCGCAGCGCGAAGAAGTGCGGCAGGTTGTTGTCACCGGCCAGCAACTGGGCCAGCACCGGCAGCCCGCCGAAAGAGGTGTTGGCGGCCAGCGCCAGCAGCACCACAGTGGAGAACTGCACCAGGTAGAACAGCGGCCCGTCCCCCAGCGAAGCCTGCGTGACCTGCGCGAGCACGGTCACCCCGTCGGCGGGCGCGATCGCGAACTTCTCGATCAACGCGGCGATGCCCAGCAACATCACCGCCAGCAGCGCGCCCAAGGCGACCTCGGCGCGTTGCGCCCGCCGTACCCGGGGCTGCTTGAACGACGGGACGGCGTTGGCGATCGCCTCCACGCCGGTCAGCGAGGCGCAGCCGTTGGCGAACGCCTTGAGCAGGAGCAGGACGCCGACCGTCTGCAAGCTGCTCACCTGGTGCGAGACGTCGACGGCGGGCTCGCTCCTGAGCAGCCCGGCGACGATGACCAGCAGAATCGCGCCCACGTAGATCGCGGTCGGCGCGATGAACGCGCGGGCGCTGTGCGCGATGCCCTTGAGGTTGATCGCGGTCACCAGCGCCAGCACAGCCAGGCAGATCCACACCGTGTACGGCAGCAACTCGGGAAAGGCGGAGGTGAGCGCGGCGACCCCGGCGGCCACCGACACCGCCACGTTGAGCACGTAGTCGATGACCAGCGAGGCGGCGGCGACCAGTCCGGACCGGCGGCCCAGATAGGTCTTGGCCACACCGTAGGCGCCGCCGCCTTGCGGGAAGGCGGCGATGACCTGCCGGTAGGAGAGCGTCAGCACCGCCAGCAGGGCCGCGATGGTGAACGTGACGGGGATGGTGAAGCCGAGCCCCGCGCCACCCGCGAGGGCCAGCACCAGCACGATCGCCTCGGGCCCGTACGCCACCGACGCCATCGCGTCCAGCGACAGCGCGGCCAGACCACCGATCACCGACAGCCGATGCCGATCACCGATATCGGCGGGCTCCTTAACAGGAGGGGAAGTTTTCACACCAGACATTGCAGAATGCTCCTGAACGGGGGATTTCATCCTCATGGTGACCCCGCGAGCGACCGCGCAGGCCTGTCTATATGCATCCCTGACGCCGAGAGAACAAATAACTACGCGAAAAGTACGGCAGCCAATTCCGTGGTGTCCCGGCAGCACATTCGCGTCAGTTTTCCGGGTGAGCCAGCCAGGCGGTCATGGTTTGAAGCGGTAGCCCATTCCGGGTTCGGTGATCAGGTGGGTGGGGCTGGCCGGGTCGCGTTCGAGTTTGCGGCGGATCTGGGCCATGTACTGGCGCAGGTAGTGGGTTTCCTTGACGAAGCGGGCGCCCCACACCTCGGTGAGAATGTGACGCTGGCTGATCAGCTTGCCGGGGTGGCGGAGCAGCATCTCCAGGATGTGCCACTCGGTCGGGGTGAGGCGCACATTGCCGGAGATCGTCTTGTTGGTCAGGTCGATCACGTGGTCGCCGAGCTGGATGTGGGCCAGTTCGGCTTCCTGGGTGGCGGTGCGCCGGGTGACGGCGCGCACTCTGGCCAGCAGTTCGTCGATGCCGAATGGCTTGGTCACGTAGTCGTCCGCACCGGCGTCCAGGGCCTCGATCTTGTCCTGGTTGCCGGCCCTGCCGGACAGCACGATGATCGGGATGGTGGTCCAGCCGCGTAGACCGTGGATGACGTCGATCCCGTCCAGGTCGGGTAGCCCCAGATCGAGGATGACCAGGTCCGGTGAGCTGTCGACGGCCGCGCGCAGAGCCGATGCGCCGTCGTCGGCGATGTCCACCTCATAGTGGCGGGCGGCCAGGTTGATGCGCAGCGCGCGCAGGATCTGCGGTTCGTCATCGACGACGAGGATGCGGGTCATGCCGTCGCCCTGCTGGAAATGGGCAGTGTGAGGGTCATGGTGAGACCTCCCCCTGGTGTCTCCTCGGGTACGAGGGTGCCGCCCATCGCCTCGGTCAGGCCCCGCGAGAGGGCCAGGCCGAGGCCGACGCCGGAGTGGTTGTCGCGGTCGCCGAGCCGCTGGAACGGCTGGAAGACACGGTCGTGCGCCTCGGGCGGGATGCCCGGGCCGCGGTCCATCACGCGGATCTCCACGTGCTCGCCATACCGGCTGGCGGTGATCAGTACCGTCTTGTCCAGCGGGCTGTAGCGGACCGCGTTGGACATGAGGTTGACCAGGACGCGCTCCAGCAGGGCCGGGTCGGCAAGGATCTCGGGCAGCTCGATGGAGATGTCGCCCTCGATCCGGTCGCGCAACGGACCGAGATCGTCGATGGCGCGTGGGACGATCTCCTCCAGGCCCACCGGTTGCGGGGTCACACCGAGTACCCCGGCCTGCAGACGGCTCATGTCGAGCAGGTTCGTCACCAGACGGTCCAGCTTGTCCAGCGACTCCTCGGCGGTGGCGAACAGCTCGGCGCGGTCCTGTTCTGACCAGGCGACGTCCGTGTTGTGCAGGCTCTCCACCGCGGCCTTGGCCGAAGCCAGCGGCGTGCGCAGGTCGTGGCTGACGGCGGCGAGCAGGGCGGTGCGCATCTTGTCGGCCTCGGCCAGCGGGCGGGCCTGTTCGGCCTCCTGCTGGAGGCGTTCCTGGCGGAGCGCGACGGCGACCTCGGCGGCGAACGCCTCCAGCACGGCGCGGTCGGCGGCGTCCAGCGGCCCGCCCTGGGCGGCCAGGATCATGTCGTCGTCGATGACCACGTCGGTGTCGGATTGGCCAGGGCAGGTGGACGGGGCGCCGCCGAAGGTGGCCGCGATCCGCCACGCGTCCGGATCCGACTGGTTGTCGGGTGTGCGGGCGGCCTCGGGCCGTCGTTCGAGCAGGGTGACCGAGGTGAGGCCGAACGTCTCGCGCATCCGCTCCAGCAGGGACGACACGGCGGCCTGGCCGCGCAGCACGTGCCCGGCCAGGGTGGACAGCAGTTCGGCGTCCGCGCTGGCGCGGGCGGCCTCGCGGGTGCGGCGGGCGGCGATGTCCACGATCGTGCTGACCGCCGCGGCCACCAGGACGAAGACGATCAGCGCGAAGAAGTTCTCCGGGTCGCTGATGGTGAACTCGCCGACCGGTGGCGTGAAGAACCAGTTGAGCAGTAGCGACCCGCCGACGGCGGCGGTGATGGCCGGCCACATTCCCCCCGCCAGCGCCACCCCGATGGTCAGGCAGAGGAAGAACAGGATTTCGCTGGGCAGCGACAGCATGTCCCTGAACGGCGACAGCGCGGCGGTCAGCGCGGGCATCCCGGCCACCGCCATCACCCAGCCGGTCAACCGGCGCGTGCGGGTGAGCGCGGCGCGTGAGCCGACCGGTCGCCGTCGGCCTTTCTTGGCCTCATCGTGGGTGATCATGTGGACGTCGATCGAGCCGGACAGCGCCGTGGTCTCCACCCCCACACCACGCGAGAAGATCTGCGCGAACCGCCCCCTTCTGGAGGCGCCGAGGACGAGTTGGGTGGCGTTGACGCCGCGGGCGAAGTCCAGCAGGGCGCGTGGGATGTCGTCGCCGACGACCTGGTGGTAGGTGCCGCCCATGTCCTCGACCAGCGATCTTTGGCGGGCCAGGCTGGCCGGATCGGCTCCGGCCAGGCCGTCGGCGCTGGTCACGTGCACGGCCAGCAGGTCGGCGCCCTTGGTGCGGGCGGCGATGCGGGCAGCACGCCGTACCAAGGTGTCGCCTTCGGGGCCGCCGGTCAGGGCGACCACGACGCGCTCGCGCGCCTCCCAGGTGCTGGCGATGCCATGCTCGGCGCGGTAGCGGTCGAGCTGGTCATCGACTTTTCCCGCGACCCACAGCAGGGCCAGCTCGCGTAGGGCGGTGAGGTTGCCGACGCGGAAGTAGTTCGACAGTGCCGCGTCGACCTTCTCCGGGGCGTAGACGTTGCCGTGCGCCATCCGGCGGCGCAGCGCCTCGGGCGACATGTCGACCAGCTCGATCTGATCGGCCCGCCGTACCACCTCGTCCGGCACCGTCTCGCGCTGCGGCACACCGGTGATCTCCTGGACCACGTCGTTGACCGACTCCAGGTGCTGGATGTTCACCGTGGAGATCACATCGATCCCGGCGTCCAGGATGTCGTCGATGTCCTGCCAGCGCTTGACGTTGCGCGAGCCCGGCACGTTGGTGTGCGCCAGCTCGTCGATCAACGCCACCGTGGGCGCGCGAGCGATCACTGCCTCGGCGTCCAGCTCGGTGAACCTCGCGCCCCTGTACGTCATGGTCTTGCGCGGGATCACCTCCATGCCCTCCAGCAGGGCGGCGGTACGGGCGCGGTCGTGGGTCTCGACGAAGCCCACGACCACGTCCCGGCCGCGCTCCAGCCCTCTGCGGCCCTCGCTGAGCATCGCGTACGTCTTGCCGACCCCGGGGGCCGCCCCGAGGTAGACCCGTAGCCGCCCCCTCATGTCACGCCTTGTCCAGGGCCAGGTTGAGTTCGAGCACGTTCACCGCGGGCTCGCCCATGAAGCCGATCGTCCGGCCGGTGGTGTTCGCTTCGATGAGCTGCTTGACCTTGTCGAGCGTGATCCCGCGCTCCTTGGCCACGCGTGGCGCCTGGAGCTCGGCGTAGGCGGGCGAGATGTGCGGGTCGAGCCCGGAGCCGCTGGCTGTCACCGCGTCGGCCGGTACGGCGGGGGTTCCCGCATCTCCCCTGACCGGGACGGTCCGGCCTGCGGCGTAGTCCTCGCCGGGCCTGCCGCATTCCACCTTCAGCCCCTGGTAGGTGGCCACGAACGGGGCTGCCGGACACGCCTGGTTGACGCTGACGGCATGGTCGGGGAAGACCTTCAGCACCGCGCCCACGCCGTCCGGCGTGCAGTACGGGCGGGCGCCGCTGACGCCCTCCAGCTCGCCGATCGCCTTGGAGCGGGCGCAGACCTGGGTGAGCAGTGACTGTTTGCCCTCGTCCGGGTTGCCCTCCGCGTCCTTGGCGCCGGGCACCGGCAGCGTGTCCACGATGTCCTCGGGGCCCAGGTTGCTGGCGCTGGTCGAGGTCGGGTCGTAGCCGTCACCGGCGGCCGATGGGCGAGACTGGAAGTACTTCTTGACTGGGTTGCCGTCTTTGTCGGTGAAGTTCTGGCCGATGATCGCGCTGCCGACGTCCTTGCCGCCGACCTGGAGGATCGAGCCGTTGGCCTTGCCGTTGAACAGGGCCTGGGCGACGCCGGTGGTGACCAGCGGATAGATCACGCCGAGCAGCACGGTCAGCACGACGACCGCCCTGATCGCGGCAAGATGCTGGCGCAGCCAGCTAGGTAGACGTTCCATTACGACATCCCCGGAAGGAACTGGATCAGCAGGTCGATGAGCTTGATGCCGATGAACGGCGCGATGATGCCGCCCAGGCCGTAGATGTACAGGTTGCGGGACAGCAGTTTGGCGGCGCTGGAGGGCCGGTAACGCACTCCTCGCAGCGCGAGCGGGATCAGCGCGATGATGACGATCGCGTTGAACACCACCGCGGACAGGACGGCCGACTGCGGGCTGGCCAGCCGCATGATGTTGAGCGCGTCCAGGCCCGGGTAGACCGCCGCGAACATCGCCGGGATGATCGCGAAGTACTTGGCGATGTCGTTGGCGATCGAGAACGTCGTCAGCGCGCCGCGCGTGATGAGCAGTTGCTTGCCGATCTCGACGATCTCGATGAGTTTGGTGGGGTTGGAGTCGAGGTCGACCATGTTGCCGGCCTCTTTGGCGGCGGACGTGCCGGTGTTCATGGCCACGCCGACGTCGGCCTGGGCGAGCGCGGGGGCGTCGTTGGTGCCGTCGCCGGTCATCGCGACCAGGCGGCCGCCCTCCTGCTCCTTCCTGATCAGCGTCAGCTTGTCCTCGGGTGTGGCCTCGGCCAGGAAGTCGTCCACCCCGGCCTCGTCCGCGATGGCCTTGGCGGTCAGCGGGTTGTCACCAGTGATCATCACGGTCCGGATGCCCATCCGGCGCATCTCGTCGAACCGCTCCCGCATGCCCTGCTTGACCACGTCCTTGAGGTGGATGACGCCGAGCACCCGGCCCTGCTCCGCCACCACCAGCGGCGTGCCGCCAGAACCGGAGATGCCGTCCACCAGGTGGCCGATCTCGTCGGTCGGGTGGCCGCCCTGGTCGCGCGCCCATTTCATCACCGCGGTCGCGGCGCCCTTACGCACCTGGCGGCCGTCCAGGTTCACACCGCTCATCCTGGTCTGAGCGGTGAACGGCACCCACTCGGCGTGCGCCAGCTCTCCGGGCTGTCGCTCGCGCAGGCCGTACGCCTGCTTGGCGTGGACGACGATCGAGCGGCCCTCAGGCGTCTCGTCGGCGAGGCTGGACAGCTGCGCCGCCTCGGCGAGTTCCTGTTCGGTGACGCCCGCGACCGGGACGAACTCCGACGCCTGCCTGTTGCCCAGCGTGATGGTGCCGGTCTTGTCCAGCAGCAACGTGGACACATCCCCGGCGGCCTCTACTGCGCGGCCGCTCATCGCGAGCACGTTGCGCTGCACGAGGCGGTCCATCCCGGCGATGCCGATCGCCGACAGCAGCGCGCCGATCGTGGTCGGGATCAGGCACACCAGCAGCGACACCAGCACCACACCGGTGACGCCGTTCGCGTTCAGGGCGAGCGAGTCGGGCACGCCCGGGTTGATCGACTTGGAGTAGATGGCCAGCGGCTGCATGGTGGCGGTGGCGACCAGGAAGATGATCGTCAGGGCGGCCAGCAGGATGTTGAGCGCGATCTCGTTCGGCGTCTTCTGCCGATTCGCGCCCTCCACCAGGGAGATCATGCGGTCGATGAAGCTCTCGCCGGGCTTCTGGGTGATCTCGACGACGATCCGGTCCGACAGCACCTTCGTGCCGCCGGTCACCGCGGACCGGTCGCCGCCCGACTCGCGGATGACGGGCGCCGACTCGCCGGTGATGGCCGACTCGTCCACGCTGGCGATGCCCTCGACCACGTCGCCGTCGCCCGGGATGATCTCCCCGGCCTCGACGACCACGAAGTCGCCCTGCTTCAGCTCAGGCGCGCCGACCACATCCCATTCCGAGGAGGTGCGGTTCTTCATGCGGCGGGCGGTGGTGTCCCGCTTGGCCGCGCGCAAGGTGGCGGCTTGGGCCTTGCCCCGGCCCTCGGCCACGGCCTCGGCCAGGTTCGCGAAGACGACGGTCAGCCACAGCCACACCACGATGGCCCAGGCGAAGAACGACGGGTCGAGCACCGCCAGGACGGTGGTGAACACCGCGCCGATCTCGACGATGAACATGACGGGGTTGCGCCACAGCGTGACCGGGTTGAGCTTCTTCACCGCGTCCGGCAGCGAGGTCAGGAGCTGCTTGGGGTCGAGCAGGCCGCCGCCCACGCGGCCGTTCCGCTTGGGTGTGGGAGCCTTGCCCGGCGCTTCGAGCACTGGGGTTGACATATCAGGACAGTCCTTCTGCGATGGGGCCGAGCGCGAGGGCCGGGAGGAAGGTGAGGGCGACGAGGATGACCGTCACGCCGACGACCATGCCGACGAACTGCGGCCGGTGGGTCGGCAGCGTGCCGGCGCCCGCGGGTACGGGCGCCTGCTGGGCCAGCGAACCGGCCAGCGCCAGCGCCAGCACGATCGGCAGGAACCGGCCGAACACCATGCACAGGCCGAGCGCCACGTCATACCACGGCGTGTTGACCGTGATGCCGGCGAACGCCGAGCCGTTGTTGTTGGAGGCGCTGGTGAAGGCGTACAGGACCTCGGACAAGCCGTGCGGCCCCGAGTTGAGCATGCTCGCGCGCTGCTCCGCCGAGCCCATTGCGAACGCCGTGCCGATCAGCACGAGGACCGGGGTGACCAGGAAGTACAGCGAGGCGAGTTTGATCTCCCGGGCGCCGATCTTCTTGCCCAGGTACTCCGGGGTCCGGCCGACCATCAGCCCGGCCACGAACACGGTGATGACGGCCAGGATCAGCATGCCGTACAAGCCGGAGCCGACGCCGCCGGGCGCGACCTCGCCGAGCATCATGTTGAACATCGTCATCATGCCGCCGAACGGCGTGAACGAGTCGTGGAAGGAGTTCACAGCACCGGTGCTCGTGAGCGTGGTGGAGGCGGCGAAGGTGGCCGAGTTGGAGATGCCGAAGCGGACCTCCTTGCCCTCCATCGCCGCGCCGACGGCCTGCGGCACAGTGGCGTTGCCACCCAGCTCGAACACGTTGGTGAGCAGAACGCTGGTCAGCGCGATGATGCCCATCACGGCGAGAATGGCGTAGCCCTGCTTGACCTGGCCGACGAGCTTGCCGAAGGTACGCGGCAGCGCGAACGGGATCAGCAGGATCAGGAAGATCTCCAACCAGTTGGTCCAGTTGGTGGAGTTCTCGAACGGGTGGGCGGAGTTGGCGTTGTAGAAACCGCCGCCGTTGGTGCCCAGCTCCTTGATGGCCTCCTGCGAGGCGACCGGACCGCCGGTGATCCCTTGGGTGCCGCCGGTCAGCGTGGTCACCTCGTGCACGCCGGAGAAGTTCTGGATCAGCCCGCCGGCCACCAGCACCAGCGCGCCGACGAAGGCGATCGGCAGCAGGATGCGGAGCGAGCCGCGCACCAGATCCACCCAGAAGTTGCCGATCGTCTCCGACTTGCGGCGAGCGAAACCGCGCACCAGCGCGACCGCCACCGCCATGCCCACGGCCGCGGACACGAAGTTCTGCACGGCCAGGGCCGACATCTGCACCAGGTGGCCCATCGTGGACTCACCCGAGTACGCCTGCCAGTTGGTGTTGGTGACGAAGCTGATGGCCGTGTTCCAGGCGATGTGGTCGGTGACCGGCTTCATGCCCAGGCTCAGCGGGAGCTTGTCCTGCAGACGCTGCATGCCGTACACGACCAGGATCGAGATCACCGAGAACGCCAGCAGGCTGCGGGCGTACACGCCCCAGCTCTGCTCGGCATCGGCACGCACGCCGAGCAGCCGGTAGATGCCCCGCTCGACGACGTTGTGCTTGGTGCTCGTGTAGACCCGGTACATGTAGTCGCCCAAGGGCTTGTGCGCCAGGCCCAGCGCGACGATCAGGGAGACGATGAAGATCATCCCTGCGGCGGTCGCGCTCATCAGAAACGCTCCGGGAACAGCAGGGCCGCGACCATGAAGATCACCAGAGCCACGACGACCACGAGACCAGTGGCGTTGATCGCGCTCACAGGCGCTCCACCGCCTTGACGACGAGCCCGATGACCACGAAGATCGCGATCGTCAGGGCGACGAAGATGACGTCTGCCATCCCCAACTCCTCAGCTCCGGAACACAATGCCTACCGCCCGGGATGAGCGGTTCGTGATTAAGCAAAACCCGGAAATAGGCCCGTTTCGCCGTTCTTGACGGCTTCCATACGGTTGTGGAGCGATCCTTGACGACATTCGTACGCGGCACGCCGCCAGGAAAGCGCAGCAGGTTGCGCGGATGCCGCGCTCAACGCGTGCGCCACTCCCTGCAACGTCACCTGGACCGCGAGGACCCGCGCTTCACCAACGGCTGATGTCCGTCAGCCGACGTGGACGTGCGGCCTGCGTTCCGGGTCCGGCTCGGCCTTGCGGAGCACCTCGCGGGTCAGCGGCGGAACGTCGCCGCCGCCGAAGACGAGATAGCGCAGCATCGCCACGATCGGGTTGCCCTCCGCCCAGTGGAAGTAGATGTGCGGGGCCCTGCCGGTGCGATCGCGCAGGTGGAGCAGGAGCGCGGCCAGCGAGTTGGGCACGGCCGAGCTGTCGATGGTAAGGATCTTGTGGCCGTAGCGTTCCTCGCCCTTGACGTGCAGTTCGGTCTCGAACTCCGAGGCGTCGGGCACCTTCACCTCGACGAACAGGACCGGCTCGGCGCTGCGCAGCCGGTGGTTGATCCACTGCTCGCGCAGCTTGTCGTTGTACTCGGCCTGGTCGCGCTCATGCGGCTCGTTCGCGATGAGGTGGATGTCGCCGCTCGCTTCGTTGACGAACTTCTCGGCCAGCGGGTCCAGGTGCACTTCGGTGACCCTCAGCTCGGTCGAGCGGGTGGCGCGGGAGATCAACGAGGTGACGATGATGGCCGCGATGAAGAAGCCGGCGATCTTCACACCGTCCGGCCGCTCGATCACATTGTCCACCAGCGTGTAGGCCAGCACCGCCGTGATCACGGCGAACCCCGCCGTCGCCGCGTGCTGGCGCTTCTTGCGAGCCGACAGTGTCACGGCGACCGCCGCCGACAGCATGAGCACCAGCACACCGGTGGCGTACGCGCCGCCCTGGGCGTCGACGTCGGCGTCGAAGATGATCGTGATGGCGAACGCGATGGCGGAGAAGACCAGCACGAGGGGCCGCACGGCCCCGGTCCACTCCGGCGCCATGCCGTACCGGGGCAGGTAACGCGGCACCAGGTTGATCAGGCCCGCCATCGCCGACGCCCCGGCGAACCACAGGATGGCGATCGTGCTGACGTCGTAGGCGGTGCCGAACCAGTCGCCCAGGTACTGGTGAGCCAGGTAGGCCAGCGCCCGCCCACTCGCCTTGCCGCCCTCTTCGAACTCCTTGTGCGGGATGAGCACGGTGGTCACGAAGCTGGAGAAGATCAGGAACACGCTCATGATCAGGGCCGCGACCGTCAGCATCCGCCTTGTGCCCGCGATCCGCTGCTGGATGTCACCCTTGACCACCGGCATCACGGCGACACCGGTCTCGAACCCGGACAAGCCCAACGCCAGCTTCGGCATCACCAGCAACGACAGCCCGATCATCACCAAGGGACTGCTGAAGTCCGCGCTCAACGCACGCTCCCAGTCCACGACCACTTGCGGCGCCTGCAGGACGTGCACCAACGCGGTCGCGACCACGACCGCGTTGAGTGCCAGGTAGATGAAGACGAGCAGGACGGCAAGGCCGATCGCCTCGCTGAACCCCATCAGGAACACCCCGCCGAGCAGGGCCAGCAGCACCAGCGTGACGATCACCCGCTGCCCGGCCAGGAAGTCGGGCATGAACGGGTTCTCCAGCAGGTGCGCGGTGGCGTCGGCGGCCGACAGCGTCATCGTGATCACGAAGTCGGTCGCGGCGAACCCGAGCAGGGCCAGCACGAAGAACTTGCCCCACCACTGCGGGGCGAGCTTCTCCAGCATCGCGATCGAGCCCTGCCCGTACGGGCTCTCGGCGGCCACCCGCCGATAGACCGGCAACGCGCCCAGCAACGTCAGGGCCACCAGGAACAGCGTGGCCAGCGGCGACAGCAGTCCGGCCGCCAGCGCGGCGATGCCCGGCTGGTAGCCGAGCGTGGAGAAGTAGTCGACACCGGTCAGGCACATCACCCGCCACCACGGGTGCTTCACATGGGGACCGTGCTCGATCTGCTTGCGATCGGTCTGCAGACCCTGGAGCAGCCAAGAACGCAGGGTCCCTTCCGTAGCGGCCGGCCGTTTCGCCAGCACCATCCCGGTCACCTCTCCGTCAAAACCACATAAATACGCATTGCACCCTACTGACGGTCAAGAGCTGTACGACCTGGTGAGGGCGTCAAGAAAACGTATGGATGCGTCTCGACGGATTGTCAGCGGGGCCGGGCGACTCCTACGACATGGTCGAAGCCGCGGAAGGCGAACCGGTCCAAACTCTCGACTCCGAACCCCGCCTGCTTCATCTCCGCCAGGATGTCGCGAGCGGGATGGCAGCCACCGGCGGCGCGCGACCAGATGGGAGTCACCAGGCCGCTCAGCAACGCGACCGGCCACCTGTTCGAGCGCTGATGCTCGTAGAAACGCAGCTCACCACCCGGCCGCAACACACGCCGGATTTCCCGGAACGTCTCGGTGACCCGGGAGGAACAGCACAGGATGAGGGAGCAGACGACAACATCGCAAGAGGTGCCGGGCATCGGCAGCCGCGTCAGATCGCCATCGAGGAGCCGGACCGGGGTGGGCAGATCGGCGGCGAGCGCCTTGGCCGCCGACCGCAGGAAGGGATCTGGCTCGACGAGCAGAATCTCGTCGACGCCGGGCGGGTAGCAGGTGAGCTTGACCCCGTCGCCCGCGCCGATCTCCAGCACACGCCCGCTGATGTGCTTCATGAGCCGCTGACGCTGCGAAGTTGGATGCAGGCGGCTCCTATCTCCGAAGCCGACCGGCCGCGGATGGTGGAATTGCTCCATACCCACCCCTACGGCTCGTCCACCATCCAATGAAATTGAGGAATTGTCCGTACGCACAGCCCGCCTCCTGAGAAGAACATTTCCACTATCGGGTCAGCTGTGGAGCTCGGGTGCGATACTTACGCGATTCTGACGGACAAAGAGCGCATTCATCCGTTGGCTTGGTGCCGAGGCGGCCGACCGCTCAACGTTCCTCGCCGCCCGCGCGGATCGCCGCGTGGGTGTCCGCCTCGATGCCCGGGATGACTCTCAGCAGCACCTTCTGCCGGTGTCCCGGCGGTACTCGCGGTGCGCGCCCATGCCCAGCGTGCCGTCCTGCTGCGCCGCGAGCGGAAACTGACCGAGCGGGGGTCCCCACTCCCCGTCCACCCCGACCTGTGCCAAACCCCTTCAGGACCGGCTGGACAACGACTCGGACCGGAAGGGCAACCCCACCGCGGTCTTCCTCAACCAGGAGTGCGAGATCATTGGAGAGTGGGGGCATGATTTGGGCGGCTTCCGACGGACCGGCTACCAGCAAGGGATCACCCGAGGGGGTGAACCGAATGGACATTCGCCTGATCAACGATGAGGGCGTTGAGGAACGTCCCGTCGAAGAACTAAAGGCGCTGCTTGACGATGAAGACGCCCTGGTCTGGGTCGACATCTCCAGCTGTGATCTGGAGGCCGCGCGCATGTTGTCGGAGGTTTTCGGCTTCCATCCGATGGCGGTCCGCGACTGCGTCGAGCGCAACCGTGTGCCTAAGGTGCACGCCTACCCAGACCACGTGTTCGTCGTCCTGCACGCCCCCGAACGAGGGCAACGCGGCCACGTGCACTACATCGAACTCGACCAGTTCGTCGGCCGGAACTATCTGGTGACCGTCCACGGACCGATCAACCCGGCGGCCGACCCGGCGGCAGCTCTGCGCGAGACCGACGAAGTCCTCACACGGATCAAGGCGGGCCGCCTGCATCCCGCCACGCCGTTCGAACTGTCCTATGCGATCATCTCCGCCCTGACCCGCAATCAGGAGAACTTCGTGGAGACGATGACCAGTGACGTGTGGCGACTGGAGCAGCGGGTCACCAGCGGAAACGTCGGTGATCCCGAGGAGTTCCTCAATGAGCTGTTCCGTGCCCGCCACGGGCTGCTCGCCGTGCGCACCATGGGCGCGCTGAGCTGCGCGATCTACGGGAGGATGACCAATCTCACCCGCGTCTCGGCCGGAGGGCAACGGCTGGTGGCCGACATCGCCGACCAGTTCGACCGAGTCCGCGCCGTGGCCGACGGAGAAAGGGAATACCTCCAAGGGGTGATCGAGTTCTATCAGACCACCCTCACCATCAAGGCCACGCTGGTCGGCCAGGCGCACACCGCCGAAGTCAATCGTCTGACCGAAGCCAGCTACGCCCAGAACGAAGAGATCAAGAAGATCTCCGCGTGGGCAGCGATCTTCTTCGCCCCCACGCTCGTCGGCACCGTGTACGGCATGAACTTCACCCACATGCCAGAGCTGCAGTGGGCCTTCGGCTACCCGTCGGCGCTAGCCCTGATGGTGCTCGCCTCAGTCGTGCTCTTCATGGTGTTCAAGCGGTGGGGATGGCTGTGACGTACGGCAGCGCGTATCGATACCCAGGAGCCGACATTCCATCGCCCTGGCCGCACGATAGCCTTGATTGCCCCTGCTCAGAGCAGGTTCGGTGACCCATGACAGGGGGTTGAGGTGTCCAGGGTCAGGCGCGGCTGATCACGATGTCGCCGTCGTTACTGCGGGCGCGTACCTCGACGACCTCGTCGCACGCCTCCGGGCTCTCGTGGGGGTCGAGGGAGTTGCGCAAGCTGCCATCGGCCGTGCTCACGTCGAGCCACGCGGCGGTGCCCCGCGCGATGCCGATCTCGAGGTCGCCGGACGCGCTGGTCAGGGCGACCGAACCGCGGGTGACCTCGCCGATCCGCACGCTGCCGTGCACGGACTTGGCCTCGACGGCGCCGTGGACGCGGTCGACGGTCATGTCGCCATTGACGCCGATCACCTGGAGATCGCCGGTGATGTTGCCGATGTGGGTCTCGCCATCGTCGTTCCTGATCGACGCGTTGCCATCGATCACACGGACCATGATCTCGCCCGATGCGCTGGTGATCTCGGCACGGCCGGTGACCCGCTCCACGGAGATCTCGCCACTGTCGCTGGTCAGGTCCACCGTGCCGGTATAGTCCAGCCGGATGTCGCCGTAGTCGGTACGGAGCCGGCACTCGCCGAGCCGGCCCGAGCCATGGAACCCGCCCCCCATCGTCTGGCCGTGGACGTGCGAACCCGACGGTAGCTCGATCGTCACCTGTCCCGATTCACCGCCGCCGAGCGACATTCCCCAGCTCAGCTGTTTCACGGCCTCGACGATCAGGTTGCCGCCGTGGCGGATCGGGTCTGAGCCCTGTCGGCTCGCGCTCTTGACGACCAGGTTGCCGCCCACGTATTCGACCTGGACCGCGGCCTCCTCATCACCGTCTTCGTGCTGCACCTCGACCACCGTGTCTGTACGGTCGCTCGCGATGATCCGCACGTCGCCGGCTGGTAGGTCGATCCTGACCGAGATCGGCTCGGGGGTGTCGAAGGTGGGCATGGGGACCTCTCGTGGGGTTGGTGGGTGTCCGGGCCTCGATCCGCGCGGGGCCGTCCTCCCCTGCCCTTGGCAGCGCCGGAGGGTTGCAGGCCAACCTCCACCGAGCACGGCACCAGGTCGCGCGTCATCTCGTCCGCAGCTGGCGGCGGCGACCGCAAGGTCTCGCCGGAACCTGGCGGCGTATGGCTTGAGGTCCGTGACACCATGACGACGTCATTTCGACGCCTTGACAAGCCATTGTGCCATAGATGGCGCCACATTGACGCCATCTATGGCGTCCGCGCACTTCCTCGGCAATCGGCAGGGTGCGGCCGCCGTTTCAGCGGCACCGTCACATGCTTGCGACCCCGGTTCGCACTTCAGCTATTCGGTGTTGCTACATACCGGTAGTCAGTGATACTTTATACTGGTAGTCGGCAACACCGAGTAGCTGGAAGGGGGGCTCCATGGCAAGCAGATGGCAGACGTCGAGCAGCGCGGCTTCGTCGACGTCCTCGCTCGTGCGCGCAAGCACCTGACTGCCGCCATCACGCGCGCCGCCGGCGAAGATACCGGAAAATACGACAAAACAGTCTTATAACAGACACAGCACATCGCGCTCGGGCCGGGCACCACGTCTATCGACTGTACGCACGACGCGGCCCGGTGGCGACTACGCGCCCACCGGTCAGTTCGGCTGGGACGGCGGGGCCAGCACCACCACCTACGCCGACCCGCACAACCAGCTCGTCGGGCTCCTGCTCACCCAGACCGGGATGTCCACCCCGGATTCGGCGCGGGCCATCTACTGGACACCCTCTACCAGGCCATCGACGACTGGCACCGAGCCCAGCCCGGTAGGCCTGCCCTCGGTCGGCCAGCAGCGGACCGGCAAAGGACCCGGTCACCATTCGCCCGCACTGTGACGAGCTTGCCGCTGCCCGTCGGCGCACTCGCCGCCACCTCCGTATGCTCCGCCGGCCGCCGATCCCGCTGATCTGGCGAGCAGGTCCGCATCGGCAAGAAACCCACAGCTTGGCGCCAACTTGGTGCCACTAACGGCAACAGCCGACCCCAAGAAGGAATTCACATGTCAAATTCGCGACGGCGAGGGTTCCTCGCCGCAGCCACCCTCGCGACCACGCTCGTGATCGCCGGCGCTCCCGCCGCATCCGCGACGGCGAAGCCGGAGATCAAGGTCTCCGGCGGGCTCACGCAGCCGGTCTTCTCCTACCAGGACGCGATCCGTGAGCACGTCCGGGTGGAGTCGTCGGTCGACAGCGACGGCGATGGCAAGAAGGACTTGGTGCGGGTGGACATCATCCGACCGAAGGAGTCCAGTTCCGGGCTCAAGGTCCCGGTGATCATGCAGGAAAGCCCGTATTACGACAACCCTGGGGTCGGCTTCGAGATTGAACACAAGAAGTACGACGCGGATGGGAACGTGACGAAGTTCCCGATGTATTACGACAACTACTTCGTGCCGCGCGGGTACGCGTTCGCGTCCGTCGACATGATCGGCACCAGGCTGTCAGAGGGCTGCCCGATGTCCTACGGCGCCGCCGACGTATTGGGCGGCAAGGCGGTCGTCGACTGGCTGAACGGCCGCGCGACCGCCTACGACGACAAGGGCGATCCGGTCAAAGCCACCTGGACCACCGGCCGTACCGGGATGATCGGCCACTCCTATGAGGGAGCACTCGGCGTCGGCGTCGCCGGTACCGGCGTACGAGGGCTGGAGACGATCGTGCCGCTCTCGGCCTACACCAGCGGATACGAGAACGGGCACGCCAACGGCGTCCTCACCTGGTTCAAGGGCGGAGCGAGGTGGCAGTCCGAGCACGTCGACAAGGATCCGGCGGAAAAGTGTGAGGCGGTGCGCCAGCGGATGGACGCCGAATCCGACGATGAGACCGGCAACTACAACGCCTACTGGAACGAACGCAACTACCGGACCGGGCCGATCTCGAAGGCGCGCAACATCCGCGCCAGCGTCTTCGCGGTGATGGGCATGCAGGACCGCAACGTGGTGGGCAGCCAGTTCGCCCAGTGGTGGGCCAAACTGCCCCGCGGCGTGCAGCGCAAGGCGTGGGTGACACAGTACGGGCACCTCGACCCGTTCTGGGCCCGCCGCGAAATATGGCTCAACACCCTCAACAAGTGGTTCGACCACGAACTGATGGGCGTGGCCAACGACATCATGCGCCAGCCGCGCGCCGACGTACAGCTCGGCCCGGACCGCTGGATCACCCAGGCCGACTGGCCGGCACCGACGCAGAAGGTGGCCCTCAGACCGCAGCAGGACGGCTCGCTTGGCCGCACGCTCTCGACCGGCACCGGCAGCTACCTCGACACCGCCCAGACCGAGATCGCGATGGCCACCGACCCCTCCACCACCCACCCCAACCGGCTGGCCTACCTGACCCCGCCTCTGAAGAACACGACACGGCTGTCCGGAACGCCGACGGTGAGCCTGCGCCTCAAGCTGGACAAGCCGACCGCCAACCTGGGCGTCCTGCTCGTCGACTACGGCACCGACACTCGCATCAACTACCGCGAGAAAACCGCGACGTCCTCAGAAGGCCTCAAGATCATCGGCGGCGAGGACTGTGTCGGCGAAAGCACGGCCGATGACGACGGCTGCTACTTCAGGGGCGGTGACAACACGGCCGCCTCCGGCCTCAATGTGGTCACCCGCGGCATCCTGGACGCGCAAAGCCACAAGTCGCTGAGCCGCCAGGCACCGCTGACGCCGGGCAAGTCGTACCAGATCACCTGGAAGATGCTGCCGCAGGACTACGAGTTCAAGGCCGGGCACCGGCTGGGCCTGGTACTGACCGGAACCAACGACGACTTCAACCTCGACGAGACCGGCACCGGTACCGGTACCGACGTTGAACCTGGCACCGGAGCCAAGGTCACCATCGACCTGGCCGGCACGTCGGTTTCACTACCACTGGTCACGTCCATCAAGTAACAACAAGATCGACATTCGCGGACGGTCGCGGCCGGCGTGGCCGCGACCGTCCGCATGACGTCTCGGGCATTCGTTGCCGACCCCTACCACCGCAAGCCGGACGCGACGTGCCGCCGGAAGGCGAAGAACACGGTTCGCCACTCAGGGGTACTGGCGGCACGTCATCACCGTGGGCGCGGTCCTGGTTGACGGGGCGCAGCCGAACAACTGGATGAACGAGGCCATAGAGCAGCAGATCCGCAAGCTGTTCAGGCGGTTGAACTGGTTCATGCCGCTGCTGCGCCCGACGGGCCTGACCCGCGGATGAACGCCGAACAGATGGCGAACTGCAACATCGAGCTCGGCTGGCTCGCCCGCGAGCGCGAGCTGGGCCCCGTGGTGGACGACATCGTCGTACCGACCCGGTATGTGCTCGCTTCGGAGGCGTCCTTCGGAAGCCGCCGTGATGGTGATGGGCAAGAACGGATACGCGATCCAGCCGCCGCAAGCGGTGACGAGGTGCTCGGATCGCGCTACTAGGACCGCGATGCGGGAATCTTGCTGATCCAGCACAAGTGGGACGGCGCCGTCGTCACCCCGACTGTCCCGGCGTCAACGAGGGCACGGTGAGCCGGCCGCAAGTCGTGCTTGCAGGCCGTCGAGGAGGGCGTGCAGACCGAACTCGAAGGTGGCCTCGGCCGGCTGGGCGGTGGTGGCGTCCACTGAGAGCGTGGTGCGGGCGCGCAGCCGGGGGAACTCCTGAACGATTTCGCTGATGTGCGCGATGATGTCGCGCAACTGCTGCTCCTCGTCCGCGCCCGCCCGGCGTACCTGAGCCCGCCAGGCCGACTCCGCGACCTCGCCCTGCGCGGCGCCGATCACGAACATCAAGACCGTGGCGGCAGCCTGGTCGGCGTCCTGGTCACTGAAGCCTGCGGTTTCGTAGACGGCCAGACAGTGCTCGTCGTAGCGGGCCTTGCCAGGCCCGTAGATGAGATGCGTGCTCATGGCCGGTATCAACCAGAAATGCCGCGTGATCATCGCATGGGCGCCGCGGGCCAGCGTCGCCGCTGCCTCCCGCCATCCGATCGCGCCGAGGTCTGGCAGCTTGATTTCGCCGAAGACATGATCGGCGGCGAGCACCACCAGCTTGTCCTTGCTCTTGACGTGGTAGTACATCGCCGTGGCCGCCGAGCCCAGCTGGGCTCCGAGCCGCCGCATGTTCAGACCGTTCACGCCTTCGGCGTCCAAGACCTCGATTGCGGCCAAGACGATCTGTTCCTTGGTCAGCGTGTCACGCGGCATGACCTCAGGATATCCACCGACTTGCACAAAGTTCGAACCACCGTTTGCACTTAGTTCAACTCCATCGTACGGTTGCACTTAGTTCAACATCGCGGTGAGGAGCAGGCATGACCCACCATGTTCATACTCAGCGAAAGCGCCGCCCGCGCAGCGTCATCGTCGCCGCGACGCTGCAACTGCTAACCGTTGTACCGTTCCTGCTCGGAACCTTCTCCGTTCTGGCCTATGGGGCAGGCGCTCAAGCGGCCGCCGAGGCAGAGATCGCGCGGCAAGGGCTCCCCACCGCGATCTTGGCCCAGCACGGCATCAACTTCGGAGGGAGCGAGACGTTAGCGATCGTGCTCGCTCTGATTCTGGCTTCGCTGGCGCTGCTCAACCTGGCCGGCAAGAGAGCGGGCCGGATCCTTTCCTGGATCTTCCAGCCCATCCTCGTCGCCCTGGGGGTCATTATCATTCCCGGACAGCTTTTCACCGCTCAGTTCCTGAAGTCCTCCTTCAAGAACTCCGGGAACTCCATGCTTGCGCGCATCGATGTACAGGCCCTGATCGACGCGGCCACGCACGTCATGCCCGGCTGGCTCCCTTACGTGACCGTCGCCAAGCTCATCCTGACCACTCTGGGTTCGCTCCTCGTGATCATTCTGCTCGCGGTTCCGTCGGCGAGAGCGTATTTCCGAAAGGCTTAGCAAGCGGCAGGCCGCCACACCCGCCGGAAACGGCAACGCCTTCCGCCAGCTCCACCACCTCGTGGGCACCCGCTCGATTGCCGCGCGTGGTCTCGGCGGCAATGAGCGTCCGGGCCGTCGCCGACGCACTCAGCCCTTGATGTATCGCCGGGCCATGTAGCGGCGCACGGCGGGCAGGGAGGCCAGGCGTAGCGGCAGCTGGCTCAGCCACAGGACAAAGGGGTTTGCGGGGGCGTAGACGCCCTTCACCCGACGGCCCAGCTTCTGCTTCTTGTCCACTTCCGGGCGCAGCCTGGCCTCCCACGCGGTGAGGGCGGCTCGCAGGTCGCCGGGGTTGTTGTCCAGCGCCGTGCCCAGCAGGTCGGCGCCGCCGACGGCCAGTGAGGAGCCATATCCGGCGAACAGAGTGACGCACCATGCGGCGTCGCCGAGCAGCACTACCCGGCCACGGCTCCACCGGTCGAGCACCATCTGGCTGATGGTGTCGAAGTAGACCGACTCGGCCGTGCGCAGCCCCGCCAGGACCTCGGGTACCACCCATCCCATGTCGCCGTAGACCTGGGGCAGCACCTCGTACGGGCCATCGGCCAGCGAGCCGATGCCGCGCTGCCCCGGCAGACCAGCCGACCACGGTGCCGCCGACCGTGGGCGTTGGATCAGCGGGATCGTAGCGGTAGACGCTGGGCGGACCGTCGCTCGCGGGCCGGGTGTCCAGGCGTCCCGTCCAACGCGGCCAGCGCGTCCTGCATGCCGGGGCGGGTGTAGAGGCCCTGCCGTGACCCCACGGCCCGATGAGCAACCGGACCTGACGTCCTGCGGCCCGTAGCGCGGCGTAGTCGGCCAGCATGCCGGGCAGGAAGAAGTCGTCCCAGCCGCCCTGCAGATGCACCGCGGGTGGCATCCGGGGCGACGTTGGGCCGATGGTCCGTACTGAGCATGCTCATCGGGATTTCGCCTTTCAGGGTCGGCACATCAGCTCGCCGACCAGGCTTCCCGGCACACCATCGACCCGCCGCGATAGCGGGCGATCACCAGAGAGTACCGAATTTTCGGTAATTTCTGAAGACTCATTCCCTTGGCAACCCTGCCTCAGACAGGTGGCGTGTGAACGACAGGCGGCAGCAGTGGGACGCGGCGGAACGATTGGCCCTGGTCCTGACCGAGACCGGGATGCAGCGAATGCACGCGCGGACGCTGGCAGTGTTCCTGTTCACCGACGCCGAAGCGGTCACCATGGGCGAGATCGGTGAACGGCTCGGCGTCAGCGCCGGCTCGGTATCCGGTGCGATCAAGGGGTTGCTGTCGGTCGAGCTGATCGAACGGCTACCCGCACCGGGCAGCCGCCGCGCCTGACCGGCCGTTCCCGTGCTCGCCGCGTTCGGCCGCCGGCACTCGGCCGTGGCCATACTGCTCACTCTCGCCGCCCGCGTGACGAGGGACTGGTCGCTCACACCGGAAAGTGGCCTGCTCCATTGGCTCAGTTTCGGAGGGTGCTCAACGAGCCGGTCCGCCTGCTCCTCTACCCGGCGCTGATCCTCTGCATCCTCCCCATACGGCGTTCCGTCTTGGCCCGTGGGGTGCCACGGTGACGCGCTAGGCGGGGGTGGAATCCACCGTCACATTGTCGTCGGCCGAGGGTGTCGCGAGTTGGTGTTCGATGACCTCGGCCAGGCTGGTGTCCATGTCCGGCCCATAGAGGTCCCCGGCGATGTCGAGGTGCCGTCGCATCGCCTCGCGCGCCCCGTCGGGATCGCGGTCGAGGATGTGCTCCAGGATCACGGTATGCAGGGGCTCGCCGGCGGCGCGTACCTCACGGTCGCTGAGGCTGCGCAGCATCAGGCCGTAGGTGAGGTCCTGGATCGCGGTGAACATCATGTGGATCACCGGGTTGCCGGAGGCCCGCGCGATGGTCTCGTGGAAGGTGAGGTCGACGCGCGCCCTGGCGTGCACGTTGCCCGGCTGGGCGAACAGCTGGTGGATGCGCAGCAGGTCGGTCCGGTCCTGCTTGGTGGCGTTGGTCGCGGCCAGGCCGGCGGCCTCGGTCTCCAGCATGACGCGGGCCCGCATGAGTTGCCGGGCCGTGACGCCCGCCGCGCGGGCCGCGAGGTTCATCGGCCGCATCAGGTTCTCGGCCGTGTACTGGCGCACGAAGCTGCCGCGCTGCGGCGAGACCTCGACCAGCCCGCGCTCCTGCAGGGCCTTCAGCGTCTCCCGGATGACGGGGCGGCTGACGGTGAACTCGGCCGCCAGATCGCGTTCGGACGGCAGGCGGACACCGGGTGCCCACTGTCCGGTCAGGATCCGGTTCTCGAGTACGGCGATGAGTGTGCCGAGGTTCGTCGTCGACGGTTTTTTCCCGCGCCCAGCGGTCATGCCGACCACGGTAGCGGCTGGCCGTCGTCGGCGAGTTCGGTGCCGTGCCAGCACGCCCGCCCATCAGGGCCGAAGAGATGAAGATCGGCGAGCGGCACCTGGAAGGTCGCGTGTTCGCCGTCGCGCGGCCCGCTGCGGGGCGGCAGCCGGGCGATGATGGTTCGTCCGGTGCTGTCGCGGAGGTGGAAGATGCTCTCGTTGCCGAGGTTCTCCCGGTACGACACGGTCGCCGCCAGCTCATAGGCGGGAGTACCGGTGTCGACGGGCAACCGTACCGACTCGGGCCGGAACCCGACCTGCACCGACTCGGGCAGGTCCGCGGGCAACCCCTCGCGCGGCAGCCGCCAGCTCAGCTCACCGCTGGTCAGCTCCACGTGCGTGTCGGCCGGGCGTACGGTGGCGTCGAGCAGGTTCATCCGGGGGCTGCCGAGGAACGTGGCGACGAACACGCTGGCCGGCTTCTCGTAGATCTCGGCCGGGGTGCCGATCTGCGCGAACTCGCCCTCGTTGAGCACCGCGACCCGATCTCCCATGGTCATGGCCTCGACCTGGTCGTGCGTCACGTAGAGGACGGTGCCCTGGGTGCGGCGGTGGAACTCGATCAGCTCGGCCCGCATCTGCACGCGCAACGCGGCGTCCAGGTTGGACAGCGGCTCGTCCATCAGGTACGCGGCCGGCTCCCTGATCATGGCGCGGCCGAGCGCGACCCGCTGCCGCTGGCCGCCGGAGAGCTGTCCGGGCTTCTTCTTGAGCTGGTCGGTGAGCCCGAGGGCCTGGCCGGTGTCGGCCACCCGCTGACGGATGACCTCCTTCGGCACGTGGTGGGCGCGCAGCCCGAACGCCAGGTTGCCCTCGACGCTCAGATGCGGGTAGAGGGCGTAGTCCTGGAAGACCATGCCGATCCCGCGGTCCCCGGGGTGGGCGTGGGTGACGTCCCGCCCGCCGACCGTGACCCGGCCGGCGCTGACCGGCTCGATGCCGGCGACGATGCGCATGAGTGTGGACTTCCCGCAGCCGGACGGGCCGACGATCACCAGGAACTCCCCGTCCCGTACGTGCAGGTCGATGTCGGCGAACAGCACCTGGTTGCCGTAGCGCTTGGTGACCCGCTCGACGCGGATGCCGTCGGTCATCGTTTGACCCCTCCGAGGGTGAGACCTGAGACGTAGTAACGCTGCAGGAAGGAGAACAGGACGAGCGGGGGCAGGATCGAGATGAGCGCCGCCGCGGTCTGGAGGTGGTAGACGATCCCGTGTTCCCCCTCGAAGGACGACAGCGCCAGCGGCAGCGTCCACAGGTCCTGCTCACTGGCCGCGATCAAGGGCCAGATCAGGTTGTCCCACTGGGCGAGGAACTGCAGCAGCAGCACGGTGAGCAGCGCCGGCCGCAGCAGCGGTACGGCGATGCGGAGGAAGATGCGCAGCTCACTGGCGCCGTCCACCCGCGCGGCGTGCAGCATCTGCACGGGGATGCCCAGCGCGAACTGCCGGACCAGGAAGACGCCCAGCGCGCTGGCGGCGAACGGCGCGATCAGCCCCTGGTAGCTGTTGAGCCAGCCGATCTCGCTGAGCATGACGAACACCGGGATCATGACGACCGCCGGGGTCAGAGACAGCGCGACGACCACCAGGTTCAGCAGGGCGGCCCGGCCGGGGAAGCGCAGCCGGGCCAGCGCGTACCCGGCGGCGGCCGAGATCGCCACGTCGAGCACGGAGACGGCCGACGCGATCAGGACGCTGTTCATCAGGTAACGCGGGAACCGGCCGTCGGACATGATCTCGCCGATGTTGTCGAACAGCGCGAAACCGGTGAACCGCAGCCCGGACAGGTCGGTGTCGTCCGGCGCCGACGCGAGCACGATCATGGAGTAGAGCGGGAGCAGCATCAGCGCCACGAAGCCGATGAGGGCCACGGCGCTGAGCGACCGGCCGATTCTCATTCGTCGTCACTCCTGACCAACGTGAACTGGGTGAACGCGAACACCAGCAACACGACCAGCAGGACGATCGCGATCGCGGAGGCGTAGCCGAAGCGGGAGAAGGAGAACGCGTTGTTGTAGAGGTACAGGGGCAGCACCTGGGTGGCGTTGACCGGGCCGCCCTTGGTGAGCAGGTAGGCGGGCACGAAGGACTGCATGGCCCCGGTGACCGCCACGACGATCACGAAGGTGAAGGTCCGGCGCAGCAGCGGCACGGTGACCAGGAAGAAGGTACGCAGCGTGCGGGCGCCGTCGATGGCCGCGGCCTCGAAGACGTTGGCCGGCAGGGCCTGCAGCCCGGCCACGAAGATGATCACGTACAGGCCGACGTACTTCCAGATGACCATCACGAGCAGCGCCCAGATGGCGTAGTCGGAGTCGGTGAGCCAGGGACGCGGGCCGACCCCGGCCGCGCCGGCGAGCGCGTCGGCCAGGCCGCCGGTCGAGTAGATCACCTGCCACAGTACGGTGGCGCCGACCAGCGGCATCACCGCCGGGATGAAGACCAGCCCGCGCAGCCAGGCACGGAACCTGCCGGGTTTGGCCAGCGGCACGGCCACGACCAGCGCGATCACGATCGTCGGGCCCACCGCGAAGACCGTGTACAGCAGCGTCACCCACACGCTGCTCCAGAACTCGTCGCTCGTCACCATCTCGCGGTAGTTGTCGAGCCCGACCCACTGTGGGGTGCCGGAGAGGTCGTACGAGGTGAAGCTCAGGTACAGCGCGGCGAGCGCGGGCAACGCCCAGAACAGCACGAAGTACACGATCGCCGGGGCGGCGAGGCCCGCGCCGGCGCGGGCCTCGACCGCGCTCATGGTGCGGGCCTTGCTGCCGATCACTTGAGGATCCGTCCCACCGCGGCGTCGAAGGCGGTCGCGGCCTGCTGGGCGGGCGCCTGCTTGTGGATCACCGATTCGAGCGCGTCGAGCAGCGCCTTGATCGTCTCGGTCCATTGCGGCAGCACCGGGCCGAAGTCGGTGTACGGGATCTGCTGCTCCAGCTGCTGGCTGGCCTTGTCACCCGCAGCGGGCAGTTTCTGCCAGCCTGCCGTCGGCGTGACCAGGCCGGTGGCGGCCAGCTGCTGGTTGACGTTATCCCCGTTGAGCAGCCAGTTAATGAAATGCCACGCCGTGTACGGATTTTTCGCCTTTTTGGCGACAAACCACCCCCAGGAGTAGCCGGCGGCCACCTTCTCCTTGCCCTCCCAGCTGGGTACGAGGGCGCTGTCGAAGGTCTGGCCGAGCTTGGCGTTGGGGTTGATGGCCGGGATGAGGCTGGAGGTGAACCGGCCGGACATCAGCATGGCCGAGGTGCCCTTGGCGAACAGGCCGAACGCGCCGACCGGGTCGCTCAGCTTGGGATTGCCCAGGCTGCCGTAGTATTCGAGCGCCTTGATGCCCTCCGGCGTGTTCAGCATGCCGCGCCGGGAGCTCTCGTCGATGATCTGCCCGCCCAGTCCGCGGATCAGCGGGATGAAGTTCAGCATCGCCCAGATGTTGTCGGCGAGCTGCCACTGGAGCCCGACCTGGGAGGCGTCGGCGTTGGTGAGCTTCTTACTGAACTCGGCGACCTCCTCCCAGGTGGTGGGGGGCTTGTCGGGGTCGAGCCCGGCCTTCTCGAAGCGGTCGCGCCGGTACCACAGGTGGACCGAGTTGAAGTCGATCGGCGTGCCGTAGACCTGCTCCTCGTAGGTCAGCGCGGCGAACGCGTTGGTCTCGAACTTGCCCTTGAGCGCGTCGATGGACGCGGCGCCGAACTCGGCCGGCGGCAACGGCGCGAGCTGCTGCTTCGAGGCCCGCTCGGCGAGGGTCCAGGCGCCGACCTTGATCAGGTCGGGCGGCGCGCCCGTGGTGAACGCCGTGGAGAGCTTGGTGTCGAGGTTGGCGATCGGGACGTACAGCGGCTTGATCGACACCTTCGGGAACTGCTTCTGGTACTCGGCGATCTTGGCGTTGAAGTACTTGGTGTTGGCGGGCTCCTCGTGCATCCAGACGACGACCTGGCCCTGTGGCCCGGTCTTGCTGGAGCCGGCCTGCGGCTCGGACGACCCGCACCCGGTCAGGGTGAGCTGGCTCGCCGCGCCACCGAGCGTGAGCAGGGCGGCGCCGCGCAGGAGGTCTCGACGGGGGATGGCACTCATGTGTTCGTTCCTCTCAGGACACGAGCCGTTGTGGGGTGAGACCGCTCAGGGAAGGGGCCGCTCAGGGAGAAGGCCGCTCAGGGAACGGCGGTGAATTCGGTTGCCCCCGCGTGTATGGCGTCGGTCATGCCGCGGTGCCAGGCCACGTCACGCCACATGCCGGCGAACTGCGGCCCGCAGAAGTTGCTGGTCGACAGCGCCTCCCAGCGACCGGTGGCCAGCGCGGCGCGTACCCCGACCTCGCACAGCTCTTTGATCCAGCCCCAGTCCCGGCCCGGCCCGTCCTTGTAGTTGACGATGGCCCAGCACTCGGTCGTCACCAGCGGCTTGCCGGCCGACCGCGACCACTCGGCGACGCGCTGGATGTGGTCGATGAGGCCGCCGGCCCACCGCCCCGGGTCGGCCCGGTACAGGCGTTCGGCCGGGCCGGACAGCGGCTCGTAGGCGCGCGGGTCGAACTGGGAGTGCTCCAGGTCGTAGCCGATCTCGTCGTAAAAGCCGGTGGCCTGCGGCGTCATCCACACGTGTGGTTCGAGCAGGTCCAGCTCGGTGAGGTCCTCACCGTCGGCGCCGGTGGTCTCGGTGGCGCTGGACAGCGTGTAGCGGTGGCGCGGATGCTTGGCGCGCAGGGTGGCGATCGCCTCGCGTGTCCAGCTTCGTACCCGCTCGTCCGCCCGGGACAGCGCGGCGGCGTCCGCGTCGTTGCCGTACAGGAAGGGCGCCCACATCGCCAGCGGCCACTCGTTCACCAGGTCCACGAAGTAGATCGCGTCGGCCAGACCTGCCTCCTCGATGGCCGTCAGCGTGACGTCCCAGACGGCGGCCAGGTCGGCGGCGGTCCGGATCCGGGATCGGGTGTCGAGCTCGTCCCGGCGGAACCAGGAGGACAGCGCCACCCGCAGGCCCCTGCTCGCGCACGCCTGGATGAACTCCAGCAGCTCGGGCAGCACTCGTACGGACACCGGCTCGGTCGCGCCCCACTGCTCGAAGTGCCAGACGGGCAGCAGGCGCCAGGTCCGCCCCGGATCGGCCGCCACCAGGTGGGGGAAGGCGTCGATGCGCACCGCGTCGTAGCCGCGCTCGACGAGCTCGTCCAGCGCGCGATCCCAGTCTTCATACCCGGCGCCGTCCCAGCGCCGTTCGAGCCAGGAGAAGTCCCACATGGTGATCGCCAGAGGTCTGCCGGTCAACGTCATAGTTCTCAACATCCGTCCGGACTGTGGTCTTACCAGATTGCTAGAGCTTTGCTGGCAGTGGCGCCACTGTCAAGGGTGATTTGTTTCTTGCGGATTACTGGTCTTACCAGATACGGTCCTGGAATCATGAGTACCCAAGCCGTCGTGAGCGGACTGGAGACCATCCGCTGTTCGATTCAGCCCAACGTGCTGCTGGTGCGGCTGCACACCGACGACGGGCACGCCGGCCTCGGCGAGTCGTTCTTCGGGGCCGAGGCGGTCGAGGCCTACCTGCACGAGACCGTCGCACCCCTCCTCGTCGGCGCGCCGGCGCCCAGCCCGGAGCGGCTGCGCCGGCTGCTCACCGGCCATGTCGGCTTCCAGGGCAGCGGCGTGGAGACGCGCGGCAACGGCGCGGTCGACCTCGCCGTGTGGGACCTGCTGGGCAAGACCACGGGGCAGCCGGTGTCCACCCTGCTCGGCGGGCCTTTCCACGACCGCCTCCCGGTCTACAACACCTGCGCCGGCCCCTCTTACATCAAGAACGAGCCGCGCCAGGCCGTGTCCAACTGGGGGCTGGCGGCGTCGGCCTACGACGATCTGCGGGGCTTCCTGGAGCGGCCGGCGGAGCTGGCCAAGTCCCTGTGGGAGGAGGGTTTCCGCGCCATGAAGGTGTGGCCCTTCGACCAGGCGGCCGAGCGTACCGGCGGCATGCGGCTGGACCGGGAGGACCTGCGCGCCGGCCTGCGGGTGCTCGACGAGATCAAGAACGCCGTGCCCGAGATGGAGGTCATGGTCGAGTTGCACGGGCTGTGGAGCCTGTACGCGGCCGTCGGGCTGGTGCGCGAGCTGGAGCGGTTCGCCCCGTTGTGGGTGGAGGATCCGTTGCGGTCCGACAGCCACGGCTCCTACGCGACGCTGCAGGCGTCGACCTCGGCGCCGCTGGCCACCGGCGAGACGCTGACCGGGCAGCGGTCCTTCCGCGCGCTGCTGGAGCGGTCGGCGATCCGGGTCGCGATCATCGACATGGGCTGGTCGGGCGGGCTCACGGAGGCTCGCAAGATCGCCGCGCTGGCCGACTCGTACGACATCCCCTTCGCGCCGCACGACTGCACCGGCCCGATCTCCTTCGCGGCGTGCGTCCACCTCGCCCTGAGCCAGCCCAACACGCTGATACAGGAGAGCGTGCGGGCCTTCCAGCACACCTGGTACCAAGAGCTGGCGACCGGCCTGCCGCTGGTGGAGGATGGCTGGGTGAGCCTGGAGGGACGACCGGGGCTGGGGGTGGAGCTCGTCCCCGGCCTCACCGAACGCGCCGACGTCACCACCCGCCTGTCCGGGACCCGGCCGTGAGCGTGGTCGGGGATCCGGCCGCGAGCAGGGGCCGGATGGCCGCACTGCGTTGGTACGGGCGCGGCGACGTGCGGCTGGTCGAGACCGAGGTGCCCGCTCCGGGTCCCGGCCAGGTCCTGATCGCGGTCACGCTGTGCGGTCTGTGCGGCAGTGACATCGAGGAGTACCGGTTCGGGCCGGTCGTGGTGCCGGTCGAACCGCACCCGCTGACCGGCCGGACCGCGCCGCTCACCCTGGGGCACGAGGTCGTCGGCGTGGTGGCGGAGGCCGGCCCCGGCGTGCGCCTCGCCCCCGGCACCGCGGTCGTGCCGGACGTCGTGCTGGGCTGCGGCCACTGCTGGTGGTGTACCCGCGGCGACTACCCGCTGTGCGAGCGTGGCGCGGCGCTCGGGTTGCAGGACGACGGCGGCCTGGCCGAATACCTGGTGGCGCCGGCCGCGCGCTGTGTCCCGCTGCCCGATGGCCTGCCCGCCGCCGTCGCCGTCTTCGCCGAGCCCGCGGCGGTCGCCGTCCGCGCGCTCGACAAGGCCGGCGACGTGTCCGGGGCCGTGGTCGCGGTCGTCGGCACCGGGGCCGTCGGCCTGCTGGTCGCCGAGGTGGCCAGGTGCCGGGGCGCGGCGACGGTCGTCGCGGTCGACCCTGATCCGGGCCGCCGCGCGCTGGCCCGGTCGTTCGGCCTGGTCGGCGTGGCGCCGGACGCCGCCCTCGAAGCCGTACGCGAGCTGACCGATGGGCGCGGCGCCGACGCGGTGGTGGAGAGCGCGGGGCCGGCGGCCGCGGTGGAGAGCGCGCTGTCGCTGTGCCGGCGCGGCGGGAGCGTGGTCCTGCTCGGCGTGTCGCCGGACCCGGCCGCCTTTCCCACGCTGGACGTGGTGCTGGGCGAGAAGCGGGTCGTGGGGTCGGCCTCCCACCGGTGGGACACCGACCTGCGGGCCGCGGTCGCTCTGCTGCACGGCGGGCAGATCCGGGTCGATCGGCTGCCCACGCAGACGGTCCCGTTGTCCCAGGCCGTGGCACGCGGGCTGGCCGACCCGCCGCGCGACATCGTGAAGACCATTGTCGTCATGGGGTGATTTGCGAATTATGCAGATCGGTCTATTCTCGGTGGCGTGGCGGTCAAGGGTGATGAGACGCGGGCGCGGCTGATCGAGGCGGCTCGGACGCTGGTGGAGGCGAAGGGCTACCACGGCACCGGGCTCAATGAGGTGCTCGCGGTGGCGGGAGCTCCTCGGGGGTCGCTGTATCACCACTTCCCCGGCGGCAAGGACCAGCTGGTCAGCGAGGCCCTCGCCGCCGCCGGGCGTGAGGTCGACGGCATCGTGGTCGAGCTGGCCTCGACGGCGCCCAGCTCCCGCGATCTTGTCAGGGCGCTGATGGGGGCGCTGGCCGACAGGATGGTGGCCGCCGACTACGCCAAGGGGTGCCCGGTGGCGACCGTGGCCCTGGAGGTCGCCGCGACCAACGACGTCCTGCAGCCGATCTGCGGGGACATCTACGCGGGCTGGCAGGGAGCGCTGGCCGACGCCCTCCGGGCCGACGGTCATGACGCAGCCGAGGCGGACGAGCTCGCGGCGACGGTGCTCGCCCTGATCGAGGGCGCGCTCGTGCTGGCCCGCGCCGGTCGTAGCCGGACTCCCATCGAGCAGACCAGCCGACGCATCGCCAAACTGCTCGGCACCGCCTGATCCTTTTCGCTGGAGATCGGGCGTTTTTTGTTGTCCACGGATTATGTAGATCGGTCTAGAGAGGTACGTGGGATGAACGAGACTTCGGGGAACGTGCCGGACGTCGTGGTGTTCGGGGCGACCGGCTTCATCGGCAGGTGGACGGTGCTGCGCCTGCTGGAACAGGGCCGCACGGTCGCGGCCGTCATCCGCAACCCGACTCAGGGCCGTACGGGCACGGGTGGCGAAGGTGAGTTGCGGGCTTGGCTGCAAGGGCATGGCGCGGACGCTGCGCGGCTCACGGTCGTGGCCGGTGATCTCACGGGCGGTCCGGGTCTGGGGCTGAGCGCGGCGGACGACGAGCGGCTCACAGGGGTACGGGATGTCGTCAACGCCGCCGCCATCTACCGGTTCGGGCTGGGGCGCGAGGAGGCCAGGACGGTCAACGTCGAGGGCGCCCTCAACGTGCTGCGCTGGGCCGCGACCCGGCCCGGACTGCGCAGGCTGATCCACGTGTCGGGCTACCGGGTCGGGCTGGGCCCACGAGAGCGGTATCCCCTCTCGGAGGCCGAACTGGCGGAGCTCTACCGAGGCCAAGGGGCCTACGAGGGCTCCAAGACCGAGGCGGACGCCGCCGTACGGGTCGTCGCTGAGCGGTTGGGGGTCCCGCTGACCGTGGTGAACCCGAGCGCCGTGATCGGCCACTCGACCACGGGCGAGGCCGGCCAGTACATCGGCCTGGCCGAAGTCGTCCGCGACCTGTGGAACGGCCGCCTTCCGGCGCTGCCGGGAACCGCCCGTACGTTCGTGCCCGTGGAGACCGTGGATCATTTCGCGTCGTTCATGGCCGCGATCCCCGAGCACGACCCGAGGCCCGGCGGCCTGCACTGGGTGCTCGACGAGAACACCCCGAACCTGCCCGATCTGGTGCGCCTGCTCGCGGCCCACCTGGGTGTACGCGCGCCGAAAACACTCGTGCCCGTGTCCCTGATCCGCCGCCGCCCGGCCGCGCTGACCGGAGCCAACCCCGAGACCCTGGCCTTCCTGACCGAGGACCGTTACGACACCGCCTCAGCCGAGCGGGTCGCCGAGGCCGCCGGGCTCCGGCAGCCGCCCGTCGAGACGGCGCTGCGCCGCTGGGCCGATCGGCTGGTGGCGGACCGGTTCGGAATAGCTCCGGCCGTGCTTCCCGGTGGGTTCCACGATGTCGGCGGATCCCGTACCTACGTCGCCGGGGACAGGACCTCGCCCGGCTTCGTACTCCTGCACGGACTCCCCCTCGACGGCGAGTCCTGGCAGGGCGTGCTCGGTGAACTGGACGACGCACCTGCCCTCGTCGCCGACCTGCCGGGACTCGGCCGCTCGGCCCCCACCTCGGCCACCCCGCCGGCCTGGCTCACCGATCTGCTGGCGCCCGTACGGACCCGGCCCGTGATCGTCGCCCATTCCGCGGCGGCGGCCCCTGCGCTCCGCTACGCCGCCGCCCATCCCGATCGCCTCAGTGCCCTGGTCCTCGTCTCCCCCTATTTCCTCCAGGAGGCGGCCCTGAGACCGCTCCGCACACCGGCGCTCGCCACGCCGCTCCTCAAGAGGATCTCCGCCGACCGTCTCGCTACCTCGCTCCTCGGCGATGGCACTTCCTCGGACGAAGCCCACCGGGCCGTGGCGAGCGCCGCCGCCCAGTTGCACCGGCCTGGCGTCGCCCGCCGTACGGCCCGCCTGCTCCGGGACGCCAACCAGCCCGCCGAACGCGCCGCTCTCCAGGCCCTGCTCAGCGAGACGGTCTCGGTCCCGGTCCACCTCGTTGCCGGGCAGCTGGATCCGCTGATCGCCGACCCGGGCCCGGTCACCGTCACGACCATCCCCGGCACCGGTCACCACCCGCACCTCACGCACCCCGCCGCCATCGTCTCGATCATGCGGCGCGTCGCCGCCGAAGCGACCCGCCGGACGTCGGCGTCAGGCCGCTGACCAGGGCAGTCAGGGTGGACCCGCCTGGCGCGCCGGGCTGAGGTCACAAGGTCGGCGCGCCGCTCCAGACCGCGGGATCATGGAGCATGATGATCGTCTGCGTGCCTTCCGCGTCCACGATGTCGAAGGCCCGGGGCATGTCGGGCACCACGGTATCGGCGAATATCGTCTGCGGCCGCTGGATGAGGTGAGCGAGCACCACCGGATACCGCCCGTCCCGCCCGCCTATCGCCACGGTGAAGATGTCGTCCTTGTCGTCGTACTCGAGATAGGCGAGCGGGAGCTTCTCGGCCTGCATGAGATCGCCGAACGTCCGGCTCAGCACCTCGACGGTCACGTCCGAGCCTTCGTACTGCCTTGACAGGTTGTCGAAGAACTGGCGCCATTGCTCGCGCGGCAGCTCGGGTCGCTCCTCAGCCATCTGACGGTTCCTTCCCTCCGGGTACGGGCCCCCGATCTCCTCCATGCTGGTCGGACCGCACCCGCTCGCACATCACACGGTCGGGTAGGTCCTCCCTCAGCCCCTGTTCTGAAGAGCCGCCCGCAGCAGCCCGGTGAGCAGCGGATGCGGCTGTTCCGGTGTCGATCGGGCCTGCGGCACGAACAGGGTCGCCACGTAAAAGGGATGTCCGGGAAGCTCCAGCACCCGCGCCTCCCGCTCCCCATCGACGCCCGTCATCCGGAACCCTCCGTCGTGCAGGGTTCGCCGATGGCCGGGCTCCAGGCCGAAGTTGCAGTAGTACTGCTCCTCGACCTCCGTGAGGCCGTACAACTCGGCTGCCCGCGAGCCCTCCACGAGGCTGACGGGCATGGTCTTGCCGGCGAGCGAGCAGGTCAGCGCGGAGACGAACAGCTCCGAGGCGTACGGGTCGTACTCGCCGTGCTGGGCGTCCTCGAACCCGAGCACGTGGCGGGCGTACTCGATCACCATGTGCTGGAAGCCGCCGCAGGTGCCCAGCGTCGGGACGCCCTGCTCGCGGCCGTGACGCAGGGCGGCGACGGCCCCGGTCAGGCTGCGGTACGGGCTGCCGGGCGCGCACAACAAGGCGTCGGCGGCGCGTACTGCCGACAGATCCCGTTCCAGCGGCTCGGTCGCCTGCCACTGGACCTCGATCTCGATCCCCAGCTCGGCCGAGGCGTGACGTAGCGCGTCGTTCGTGGCCGCGTGCGTAGGGAATGTCGGGTCGAAGTCGCCCACGACGGCGACGATCAAGGAAGGAGCCATGGCGTCCACTATCGGATAGGGCGGACCGGACAGCCAAGTCCGCGCTGCGGCGTCGGCCATGTCGTTCACACCGTTCGACCTGCGGAAATGATAAGTGTCGCCATATGACTAAAACGATCATCGGGGGCGCTCTGGCCGGCGCGGCGCTGCTTACGGCGACCGCCTGCGGGGGCGACGCCCGTCAAATGACCGAGCCGTTCGGCGCTCCTCCCACGCCGTACGTCGCCACCGGGTCGCCCATGAACCCGGGCGACGCCCAAGCCGACCCGCAGAAGCGCTCGGCGGTGAAGAAGCTGGAGGAGGTGGGGCAGGCCGCGACGAAGGCCGTGCCCGGCTCGACGCTCGTCTCGATGGAGACCGAGGAGAACGGCGGCCTCTGGGAGGTACAGGTCGTCGACGACAAGGGCGTCGAACACCAGATGGACGTCGAATCCGGCACCGCCAAGGTCGTCAGCGGCCCACGGGCGGAGGACGACGAGAACGCCGGCGACAAGGCCCGATACCTCGACCGCCTCAAGGCCGCCAAGCTCGACTACGCGCAGGCGGCGGCCAAGGTCCTCGCGGCCGTGCCGGGGGGCCGCATCACCGAGATCAACCTGGACAGCCACCGGGACAAGATCGTCTGGGAGGTGGACGTGGTTCCGCCGAACGGGTCCAAGCAGGACATGACGGTTGACGCGACCGACGGCGCGGTGACCAAGGACAGCCACTCGGACTGATCGGGGACGCCGAGCGCTGACCGCGCCCCCGACGGTCAGCGCACCCCTCCTCAGCGTCAGCGAGCGCGGCGGGTCATCGACCCGAGGCCGAAGCCGAAGCCGGGCCCGAGTCCGCCAGCCAGGCGTCCACCCCCGCCCGCAACCCCGCCTTGAGCTCCTCCTCGGCGAACGAGGCGTCGATCGAGGCACGGGCGAACCCGGCCAGTTCCGCGTCGTCGTACCCGAAGACCTCCCGCGCCAGCGCGTACTCGCCGGCCAGGTCGGTCTCGCCGTCGGTGTTGAGCGTGACCGCCAGCCCCGCCGCGCTCAGCCGCCGCAGCGGATGCTCGGCCAGGCTGGGGACGACGCCGAGCAGGACGTTCGACGTGGGACAGACCTCCAGCGGCACCCCACGCTCCCGCACCTCGGCGACCACCGCCTCGTCCTCCAGGACGCGTACGCCGTGCCCGATCCGCTCGGCGTGCCCGATCGCGAGCGCTTCGCGGATGCTGTCCGGCCCGCCGAACTCCCCCGCGTGGTGCACCAGGCGCACCCCGGCGTCGCGGGCCGCGTCGAGCACCTCGGCGAACGGCGCCACCGGGTGGCTCTCGTCGCCCGCCAGCCCGATGCCGACGACCGCCTCGTAACGGGTGGCCAGCCGCAACGTCTGCCAGAGCCGGTCGACGGAGCGCCGCCGGGAGTGGTCGAGCAGCACCCGGCACTCGATCCCATAGCGGCGCGACCCCTCGGCCAGCCCGTCCAGCACCGCCTCCAGCGGCATCTCCGGCACGCCGAGCCGCTCGCCGTGCGAGGCCGCGGTGAAGGACACCTCCGCGTAGCGGGTGCCCTGGGCCGCCTCGTCCTCGCAGAACTCCAGCGCCACCCGCCGGAAGTGCTCGGCCGTGAGCAGCCGCCCGCGCACCAGCGCCCGATGGTCGGCGAACTCCCGGAACGTGGCGAACGGCCCGCCCCGCCCGGACGGCCCGCCGAACTCGCGCGAGGTCTCGGGGCGTACCGTGCTCTCCAGGTGAACATGCAGGTGGGCTTTGGGCAGCAGCCGTACGTCTCTCACTGTCAGCACCCTAGCCAGGGAAACGGACATACCGCATCTCGATTTGGGTATTGACTGACTGGTCAGTCATAATGATCATATGTCCCCCAGGACGGTCGACAAGGCCGCGCGACGCAAAGAGATCCTCACCGCGGCGGTGCGGGTGTTCGCCCGCAAGGGCTTCGCCGCCACCCGCATCGACGACATCGCCGCCGAGGCGGGCATCGCCAAGGGCAGCGTCTATCTCTACTACGACAGCAGGGACGCGCTGCTGGAAGCCGCCTTCGAAGGCTACCGGACCATGTCGGCCGCCATCTTCGACCGGGCGCTCAACGGGCGCGGGCCCGCGCTGGAGCGGCTGGCCGAGATGGTACGCGAGGTGCTCGGCGTGCTGACCGCGCGGCGCGAGCCCGCCCGGATCATGGTCGACCTGTGGGCGGCCTCCCGTGACTCGGAGGGCTCGCTGGTGGACATGGCGGCCGTCTACGGCGACGCGCGGGCCGTGATCACCGAGCTCCTGCGCCAGGCCGCGAAGGAAGGCGTGCTGCGTGAGGGCCTGGACGAGCGCCACGCGACCGTCATCGTGGGGACCATCGAGGGCTGTCTGCTGCAGTGCCTGGTGGATCCCCGGCTACCGGCGGCGGAGCTGGCCGAGCCGATCATCCAGATCTGCCTGGAGGGGCTGCGCCGACCGGCCGCTTGACAAGCCCGGAGGGCTGATAGAGCCTCCTTGCAGAGATCTCCGGTACACCAGCCACTTCGCCTCTCTCACAGGTGAGGAGACGATGCCGGAAGAACACGAGCCGATGCCGTCGCCCGCACAGCAACGGCTGTGGTTTCTCCAGCAGCTCGCGCCCGATTCGCCGCAGTACAACGTCTTCCGGGGCTACGAGCTGCGCGGGCCGCTGGACGTGGCGGCGCTGCGCCGGGCCCTCGGCGCGCTGGCCGACCGGCACGTCGCGTTACGCATGAGGTTCCCCACCGACGGCGGGGTGGCCCGCGCGGTGGTGAGCGGCACCCCCTTCGACGTCGAGCTGCCCAGCACCGACCTCGGCTTGGAATCGACGGCGGCCGATCTCGCGGGCGAGCCTGGTTGGGACGCGGCGGCGACGGAGTTCGCCCGGCTGTGGTCGGCGCGGCCGTTCGATCTGGCGCGGGACGACCTGATCCGGGCCCACCTCCTGCGCGTCACGCCCGAGTTGCACGTGCTCCTGCTGTGCGTCCATCACATCGTGATCGACGGCTGGTCGGTACCGATCATCGACGAGGAGCTCGGGCTGCTGTACGCGGGCCGGCCCCTCGGCCCGCCGCCCGCCGGCTACCTCGACTACGCCCGGTGGCAGCAGGAGCTGGCCGGTTCCCCCGCGGCCGAGCGGGTGCTCACATACTGGCGGCGGCGGCTGGCGGGCGCGCCCGAACTCATCACGCTGCCCGCCGACCGGCCGCGGCCGAGGATCCAGGACTTCCGCGGCGGCCTGCTCGTCACGCCCGTGCCGGTGGACGTGACCGCCACGCTGCGGTCCTTCGCCGCGGCGCACCGGGTCACGCCGTACACCGCCGCCTACGCCGCCTTCGCCGTCCTGCTCGCCCGCTACGCCCGCGCGAGCGACCTGGTGATCGGCGTGGTCGTGGCCGGGCGTTCGCGGCCGGAGTTCGCCGGGACGGTGGGCTTCTTCGTGGGCACGCTGCCGGTACGGATGGATCTGTCCGGGGATCCGAGCTTCCTCGCGGTGCTCGCGGCGGCCCGAGAGGCGCTGTTCGACGCCTACGACAACGACCTGCTGCCCTTCGACGTCCTGGTCGACCAGCTGTCCCTGCGGCGCGACCCCTCGTACATCCCGCTGGTCCAAGTGATCTTCCAGATGCTGGTCACTCCGGCGTACGGCACCGAGACGCGCTGGGGCGACCTCGGCTCCCGGCTCTGGGGCCGGGACGTCTCGCAGCCCGCCACCCGCTTCGACCTGGAGGTCCACCTGCTGGACCAGGCCGACGACGACATGGTCATGGAGGTCTCCTTCAACGCCGACCTGTTCGACGAGGAGACGGTCGCGGGGCTGGCCGATGACTACGTGCAGGTGCTGCGCCTGCTGTGCGGCGACCCCGAGCAGCCCGTGTCCGGGGCGTACGCGCTGCTCGGCGGGGGTGCGAGGCAGGTTCGGGTGTCGGTCCGCGACGAGCATGGGGTGTCGTTGCCGTACGGGGTGCCGGGCGAGGTCTGGCTCGACGGGACGCCCACGGGGCTGCTCGGCCGTATGGGGGCCGGCGGGCTGGACGTTCTGGGACGTACGGACGCCGAACTCGTGGTCCGCGGCTGCCGGGTGCCGGCCGAGGTGATCGAGCGGGCGCTGCTCGACGAACCGTCGATCGCGGCGGCCGAGGTCTCGGCGGGGGACGGCGGCGAGCTCACGGCCCGCCTCACCGCCGTGCCCGGTGCGACCCGCCCGGCCCGGCCCGAACTGCGCGCCCGGCTCCGCCGGCGGCTGCCCGGCTTCCTGGTGCCCGGCGCCTTCCTCTGGAACGACGAGCCCTCCCCCGCCGAAGCCCCGGCTCTGAACGTACTGGACCTGACCGCACCGGACCTGGCCACGCTCGGCCCGAACGCGCCTGACCTGACCGCGCCTGACCTGACCGCGCCTGGCCCGAACGCGCCGGATTCGGCCGCGCCCGACCCGACCGCACCGGGCCTGAACGTGTCGGGTCCGGCCGCGCCGGTTCCAGGCGAGCCGATGGTCTTCTTCGTGGCCGCCGAACCACCGGGAGAGGCTTCGTGAGCACGTCAGCGGCGGCCGCCTGTTTCTGGACGCCGCGCCGCCGACCCGGCGCGGCGCTGCGCGCGGTCTGCTTCCCGCACGCCGGCGGTGACGCGCTGTCGTACGCCTCTCTCGCCCGCGCGCTGCCCGACGACGTCGAGGTCCTGGCCGTGCGGATGCCCCGGCCCGGCGACCGATCCGGACCCCCCGTGGCCGATCTCGTGACGTTCACCACCCGGATCGCGGCCGCGCTCACGAACGTGGCGCCGCCGTACATGATGGTGGGCCAGAGCCTGGGCGCCCTGCTCGCCTTCGAGACCGCCAGGGCGGCGCCGGGTATGCCCCCCACGGCCTGCCTGTTCATCTCGTCGGCGCCGCCGCATCGCTGGGCGGAGACGCTCGACCTCTACGCCGCGAACGGCGCGGACCGGGCGCTGCTGGCGTACCTGCGTGACGGCGATGGGGGTGTGGGCGCGGCGCTGGACGATCCGGCGGCTGAGGCGCTCGTACTCCGGGATCTGCGGGCCGATCTGCGGCTCTTGCAGGGGTACGCGACATCCGTGGAGCCGCGGCTCACTTGTCCGGTTCGCGTTCTGGTGGGTGCCGAGGACCCGGCACTGTCGCCGGACGACGTCACCGCGTGGCGCCGCTACACGACCGGCCCCTGCTCGGTCGGGTCGGTGCCCACCGGCCACTTCGTCGTACGGCAAGGAGAGGTTTTCGTCGTCCAGGAGATCACCCGCGTCGCCGCCGCGGGACTCATCGCCGAGGGAGAATGATGTTCGACGCGGAGATCGGCCGACGGGTCGCGGAGCACGCCGCCCAGGCCCCCGGCAGCCCGGCGGTCGTGTCCGCCGAGGGCGTTCTGACCTACCACGGCCTGGCCACGCGGATGGAAGGCTACCGCGAGGCGCTGGTGGCGGCGGGCCTGCGTCCGGGCGACGTGGTGGCGATGGCGCTGCCCGACGGTGCGACCGGCATCGCCGCGATGCTGGCCGCGTTCACCGCCGGCGTCGCCTTCGTCTGGCTCGACGAGGACCAGCCCGCCGCCCGCCACCGCGCGATCCTGGAGGACTGTCACCCGACGGGCTTGGTGACGACGCCGAACAGCGCGGAAGGGGCCGCAGGCTCGCCTCCAGCGGTGGTGACCGTTCAGGGCGGCCGGGCGGCAGGGTCGCCTCCAGCGGTGGTGACCGTCCAGGGCGACGAGGCGGCGGTCGTCTCGGGCGCGCCGTCCGGGCCGCGAGCGGAGACGGTGCCGCGGGACACCAGCTGCCTGGTCTACACCTCGGGCTCCACAGGCCGGCCCAAGGGCATCGTCCAGCGCAGCGGGAACCTCCTGCACTTCGCCCGCTGGCTCGCCTCGGAGACGGGGCTGCGCCGCGGATCCCACATGCTGCAGCTGGCCCGCCTCAGCTACGACGCCGCCTACCTGGAGATCCTCAGCGCCCTGGACGCCGGTGCCGCGATCGTCATCCCGCCGCCCACGGTGAAGCCCGACGGTGCCGAGCTCCTGCCGTGGCTGGACGGCCGCGAGGTGACGCACGTTTTCTGCGTGCCCACGCTCATCCGCCGCCTGCTGCTGGCCCGGGAGAGCGCGGGCGAGCCGCCCGACCTCGGGATGCGGGCGGTCAGCCTGTACGGGGAGCCGCTGCACAGCTCCACCGTGGACCAGGTACGCGCCCATTTCCCGCGAACGGCGGTCTACAACATGTACGGCCCGGCCGAGACGACCGTGGCGACGTTCCACCTGGTCGAACCGGACTGCACCGGGGACATCCCCATCGGCCGCGACATCCCGGGGGTGGAGACCCTGCTGCGCGGAGCCGACAGCACTTCGGATACTTCGAATGCTTGGAATGCTTCGGATGTGTCCGATGCGTCAGATGTGTCCGATGCTTCGGATGCCTCGGATGCCTCGGATGACGAGGGTGAGGTCTGGATCAGGACCCGGTTCCTCGCCCGCGGTTACCTGGGACGGCCCGCGGAGACCGCCGCGGTCTTCTCGGCGAAGGACGAGTCCGGCCAGCGTACGTACCGGACCGGGGACCTGGCGCGCAGGCGGCCCGACGGCGCGCTGGTGTTCCTCGGCCGCCGCGACCATCAGGTCAAGATCCGTGGCGCCCGCGTCGAACTGGCCGAGATCGAAGCGGTGCTGCGGGCCGAGCCGGGCGTGGCGCAGGCCGCCGTCGGCGTCTTCAGCGACGAGCAGGGCACCGTGCATCCCGCCGCCTATCTGGAGCCGGTCTCGGCGGCGAAGGTGGATGTGCGGGTCCTGCATCGCCACGTGGCATCCGTCCTGCCCGCGTACATGGTGCCCGCCGCGTACGTCATGCTCGACAAGCTCCCCCTCACCGCGACCGGGAAGATCGACCGGAACCGGCTACCGGACCCGAACACGCTCACCTCGGGGACCGGCGCCCGGGGAGCGTTCGAGACCGAGACCGAGCGGCGGCTGGCCGCGATCTGGCGCGAGGTGCTCGAGCGCGAGGAGCTGGGCGCAGATGACGACTTCTTCGAGCTGAAGGGTCACTCCCTCATGGCCGTCCGGATCGCGGCGGCGGTGATCGGGGAGTTCGGGGTGGAGATCCCCGTCCGGGCCGTCTTCGAGCATCCCACCGTGCGCGAATTGGCCGCCTACATCGACGAGGACCCGTCCCGCTTATAGGCGGCCTCCTGCATCGACGAGGACCCGTCTCACCTGTAGGCGTCCTCCTGCATCGAGGAGGGGCCGTCTCACGGTAGGCGGCCATTTCCCTTGTAGCCCGCCGTCTCACTTGTAGGCGGCCTCCTGGGCGGGGATGCCCCGGATCCGGCAGGGGCGTTCGGCACGGAGCAGGAAGCGGTGCAGCTCGGCCCGGACGCGCCGTACCGCGTCATCGGTGGCGTCGCGCATGTACAGCTCCAGGACGAACCGCTGCCCGTCGTGCTCGGTGTGCTCGTCGTCACCCGCGTACGTGCCGCGCCCGTGGTCACCCGCGTGCGTGCCCTGCCCATCGTCGCCGGCGCGCCCAGTCCGGCGGCCGGGGCACAGGCGGGTGGTCGCGGCCACGACTCCGGGCAGCCCCATGGCCAGGCGGCGTACAGACGGCAGCGACACCTTGACCCCGTCCACGACACAGGAATCCCCCATGCGGCCGGCGAAGTGGAGATAGCCATCCGTGTCGAGACGGAACAGATCCCCGGTAGCGACCTGCCCCGGAGCGGTATGGGGGTCGGGAGCGCGGCCGTCAGTGGCGATCTGCCCGGGAGCGGTACGGCGGTCGAAAGCGCGGCCCTCAGTGGCCACCTGCCCCGGAGCGGTACGGCCGTCGGTGGCGCCGACCCGCCGCACGAGCACGGTGTCGGAGGTGACCAGCAACTCCCCCACCCCATCGCGTACGTCACGCAGGGACACCCCGACGCCGGGCAGCGGGCGGCCGACCGAGCCGTGCCGGTGGGCGGGTTCGCGATGCGCGGCCAGGGTGCTGACCCGTGGTCCCGCCTCCGTCAGGCCGTACGTGATGTACACCTCCAGGTCGCTCCGCGCCCGCACCAGCGCGGTGACCTCCTCCGACGGCAGGGCGTCGCCGCCCACGGTGAGCATGCGCAGGTCCCGGGGCGGCTCGCCGGGCACCAGGTTCCGCAGGAGGAAGGGGGTCAGCGAGGAGCTCGTCACGCCGTGGCGGCGCACCGCGTCGAGGTAGCCCCGCGGGCTGAACGGCGGCCCGGTGACCACCAGGCGGGCGCCGGTGACCAGGCCCGCCAGCGCCTGGGCCACCAGGGCGTAGGAGAAGTTCAGCGGCAGCGTGACCAGCATCGTGTCGTCGGCCCGCAGCCCGACCGCCCCGGCGTGACGGGCGGCGTTCCGGAGCAGGGACGAGGCCCGGTGGAGGCAGCCGCTGAAGATGCCGGAAGTCCCGGAGGTCAGGATGATCACATGGCTGGGATCGTGGTACTGCCAGGGACCGGGGAGCGTGGCGAGGGCGGTACGGCCGAAGCGCCTGACCTCCGTACCGGGAACGGCCCTGCCGTACGGGGTGACCAGCAGACGGGCACCGAGACGGCGAGCGACCTCCACCAGGCGGCTCGCGGGCATGGCGGGCGGGACGGCGACGGGCACCGCCCCGCCGTGGAGCGCGCCGAACAGGTACCGCAGCAGCGCCGTCCCACTCGGGAGGGCGAGGACCACGACGTTCCCCAGCCCATCGGTCCCGAGCCGATCGGTCCCAAGGCGATCGGTCCCAAGGCGATCCGCCCCCAGACGATCCGCCCCCAGACGATCCGTTCCCAGCCGGCCGGTCAGCGCAGCGAACAGCTCGGCGATGGCCGCGACATGCGCTGACGAGCCAGGCCCAGCCCCGCCACCGCTGCCGCCGCTGTCAACGCCGCCGTCGACGTCGACGGCTCGCTCGGCAAGATAGGTCTCCACCTCGCTGAGCGACAGGCCCAGGTCCTCGGCGCTCATCGCGGACCTGGGATCCGGCCGTCCGCGCTCTGGTCATCGGGTGCCGGGGCCAAGAGGCGGGCGACGGCGGTGTGGTGGCCGTTGTTCGTGCTGTGCTCGGCGACGGCGACGTAGCGGCACTGGCCGGTCGCCAGCCAGCCGGCCGCGATCAGCGCCACGATGGGCCCCGCCCGCTCCGGCGGCATGCACACCAGCAGGCTGGGGCCGCGGAAGCCGAGCGTGATGCAGAGCAGACCGGCGAGCGAGCCGGGGTTCGCGCCGGCGAAGCGTAGCGGGGAGACGCGGCCCCGGGCGGCCGTGTCGGCGACCGAGCGCATGGTGTGGCGGCTGCCGTGGTCACTGACGGCCAGCGCGCCGATCTCGGCCGCCTGCCGACGCACCACCTCCGGCGCCCCGGCCAGCGCCGCCTCGACCGCGGACACCACGAGCCACGCCGCCGGATCGGCATAGAAGGAAGCGGTCCGGCGCCCAGCCGCCGCCAGGTCACCGGTCTCACGCAGCCCGTGAGCCACGGTGACCAGGCCGGGGCCATCCCCGTACGTGCCCCGCTTGCCGGGCGGCCGATCACCGTACATCCCGTACTCGCCGGGCGGGCGATCACCATACATCCCGTACTCGCCGGGCGGGCGATCACCGTACATGCCGCGCTCCCCGAGTGAAGGCCAGGCTCGTGATGAACCCGCCGAAGCCGAGCGTCAGGCTGAGCCCCGCTCCGGGCCGCAGCCCGCTCGGCCGACCGGCGGGGACCGGAAGGGGGAACCCCTCCAGCACCTCTTCCAGGCCCGCGACCGGCGGCACCGTGCCATAGTGCAGCGCCAGCACGACCGCGATGGCCTCCAGTACGCCGGTGGCGCCGAGGGTATGCCCCAGCGCCCCCTTGGTGGCGAACACCACCGGCGGCGCCGCGCACCCGGCGAACAGCCCGGTCAGGGCGGCCGACTCGGCGGCGTCGTTGACAGGGGTACCGGACCCGTGGGCGTTGATCACGGCGATGTCGTCCCGGGCGATCCCGGAGGCGGCCAAGCAGCGCCGTACGGAGAGGCCGACGCCGCTGCCGGTGGGGTCGGGCGCCGTCATGCCCGCTCCGTCGTTGGCCGCCCCCGTTCCGGCCAGCACCGCGTACGGCTCGGCGCCTCGGGCGCGGGCGGACTCCTCGCGTTCGAGCACGACGAATCCCGCGCCCTCCCCCAGCAGCGTCCCGTCGCCCCGGCGATCGAACGCGCGCAGCCGGGTGGGCGACATCGTGCCCAGTACGGTGTGCGCGAGCCGCTTGGCCGGGGTGACCACGTCGGCCGCGCCGCACACGCTCACCTCGGCGGCTCCCGACCGGACCACCTCGGCGCCGACCGCGATCGCGTCGGACCCGGACGAACAGGCCGTGCTGACGGCGACGGGCGGCAGCCGCAGCCCCACGGCGGCGGCGACGTCGGCCGCCCACTGGTACAGGTCCCCGTCCTCGTCATCCAGATGCGCCCCGAAACTGGTGCCCAGCACGGGGTACGGGTCCACCACCGCGCCAGGGACGGCCCCGGACGGCCCGCCGACGTCCAACGAGCGGGGCATGAGCCCAGACGACCCACCGACGTCCGAAGAACGGGGCACGAACCCGAGTGGCCTGCCGTCGTCCGAGGAGCGAGGTGCGAGCCCGGCGTCGGCGAGCGCGCGCGACAGTGTGCTCTCCGCCAGGGCCCGCTGCCGTGACGACGGCTTCAGCTCCGGTGACGGGTCGGGCAGGGTCGCGGCGAGCGGGTTGCGCAGCCGGTGCTCCGACGGCACCTCCCGGAACCCGTCGTCCCCGTCGAGCAGCCGCTCCCACACCCCGGCCAGGCTGTCGCCCAGGGCGGTTGACCAGGCCATCCCGGTGACCCAGACGTTCACCACAGCCGCCGCCCGAGCTGCTCGACCGTGACCCGGATGAGGGAGCCACGGAAGGCCGCCACCCGTTCGCCCTCCACGGTCGCCCGGCAGGAGAAGTGGAAGGTGTTGCCGATGATCCTGTCGCTGCGCACGTCGAAGATCACCTGGTCGCCGACCACCACGATGCGGTGGAAGCGGCTGTGCGCCGAGCCGATGAGCGTGAGCTCGTCGTCGGCCAGCTTCGACGTGCTCATCTGGTAGAGGATGATGCCCGACTGGGCGATGGCCTGGACCAGGTGGCTGCCGGGGTAGATGCCCCGCTCGGGGAAGTGCCCGGCTATGGCGTCCATGGTGCCGGACACCGACAGCATGCTGCGCAGGTACTCCCCTGGCACGTAGTCGAGCACCCGGTCGATGTAGATCATGGGGTGGCGGTGCCGCAGCCACTGCTTGATCTCCGTGAACCCCAGGGTCGACTCACCCGTCTCGGCCATCGGCCCTCTCTTCGCTCAGCTGGGCGCGCAGCGCGGCGCGTAAGGCAGCGGGCAGCGGCGCCGGACTGCCGTCGGCCGCGTTGACCAGGCACAGTACGAGCGTGCCCGAGGCGAGCAGCAGCCCGGCCCCGTCGTCCGGACGATCGGGCAGGCGGCGTACCGTGCCGGAGACCCGCCAGGAGGCCCCGCCCACATGGTCGACGTCGGCGCGTACCTCGATCCGGTCGGGGAAACGGGCGGCGGCTCCGTAGCGCATGCGTAGTTCGGTCACGGCCGGTTGCAGCTGGTGCTCGCTCAACAGGCGGGTGCCGACGCCCATCGCCTCCAGGTCCTCCAGCAGCGCGGTCTCGATGAGCGAGGCGTAGCGGGTGAAGTGGACCACCCCCGCGGCGTCGGTGTCCACGTGCTCGACCCGGCGGCGAAGCGGCCGCGGCCCACTCGCCGAGGCGCTCACCGGCCCGCTCACCGAGCCGCCGTACCGAGGAACGTCGCCGTCCCCCGCCGAATCGCGGCGACCAGCTCCTCCACCTCGGCTGGGCTGGTGACCAGGGGCGGCGCCACGCGCATGGTGGGGAAGACGTACGGCAGGCCGTGGGAGCGGCGCCCCGCCCCGGCCATGAACTCGATGTAGCAGCCCGCCCTGATGATGTGCGACCGCAGCTCGCGCAGCCGGTCCGCCGCGTCCTCCGTGAGCTCCAGCCCTTGCAGCAGCCCCGTACCCCGCAGCCCGCGATAGGTCTCGGGGAAGCGGTCGAGCACCTCCCGGCCGAGGAGCGCGGTCAGCCGCGCGCCGAGCTCGGCCGAGCGTTCGAGCAGCTTCTCCTCCTCGATCAGCCGCAGGCCGTCGTGGATCACCGCGCAGGTCAGCGGGCGCAGATCGGAGGTGGCCACGGCACCGGACGGCCGTACGGCCAGCGACCGCCTGGCGATCACCATCGAGGTGGACAGCACGCCCATGCCGAGGCTCTTGCCGATGACGGTGATATCGGTGGGAATCGGGCCGTCCTCGTCCGCCATGGCGAAGAACCGGCCGGTCTTGGCGAACGTGAGGACCTCGTCGGCCACCAGCAACGCCCCGTGCTCGGCGGCGAGCGCGGCCAGGGTCCGCAGGTAGCCGGGCGGGGGGACCAGCAGGCCCGCGTCACCCTGGACCGGCTCGACGACGACGGCCAGCAGCCGCTCTCCGTGGCGGTCGAAGAACTCGCGCAACGGCTCCGGGACACCGAACGGAAGGTGTTCCACCGCCAGCCCGTACGGGCCGTCGGCGGCCATCCCCGGGAGCCCGACGCGGAAGTGGCGCCGGTTGAGCAGCGGCGTGAGCGCGCCCGTCCATCCGTGCCACGCGCCCTGGAAGGCGAGCACGAGATCGCGGCGGCCCCGCTCCGGGTCGGGCCGCGTCCGTCGGTGGTCATATCTCGACTCCAGCACCAGCCGCAGGGCCAGTTCCATGCCTTCAGAGCCGGAGTTGCGGCCGGATGCGTGGTATTCGCCCGGTGGGAAGTGGTCGCACCACAACCCGCCGGGGCCGAGCGTCGCGGCGAGGAGGCGGGTGCGTTCGGCGACCTCGATCTCGTCCGTCGCGTACCCGAGATCCGTCGCCGCGCGCGTCAACGCGCGCAGCACGGACGGATGTCCGGCCCCGAGGCAGGCGCTGGCGTACCCACCGGAGGCGTCGATGACCTCGAACGGTTCCCCGGCGCCGCCGCGCTCGGCCAGCCGCAACCGCACGCCCCTGCCGCCGACCGAGACGAACGGAAGCCGGCCGCCACCGTAGTGATCCAGGTGCAGGCTGTGGGACGGCGACGCGGCGGTCAGGCCCGCCTGGCTCACGTCCCGCCACCCCGCAGACGCCGGATGAGCGCGGCAAGGGCGGCGATGGTACGGAAGTTCTCGGGTACGAAGTCCTCGTCGGAGACGCGGACGTCGAAGATGTCCTCACATTGCACGCGGAGTTCGGTGAATCCCAGAGAATCGAGCCCGTAGATGTCGCGCAGGCTCTCCTGGTCGCTGATTTCCTCGGCCGGCGTCTCGACGAACAATTCGGTCGCCAGAATCTTCTTTATGGTGCCCTCGATTTCCATTACACCTCCGGACAAAGCGCATGGTAAAGAGAACAGCACAGGACGTGGCAGCTTCGTCACGGAATAGCAGGTCGGCCGGGAAATCCCGGGGCCGTTGGCCGCCAACACCGCCCAGCATGAACCAACCGATGTTGTTCGTCAATTGCATCCGGCGTCACGGAGTTCACAGCAATTCCGCAGGGCGAAGTGGAAATGGGAATTACCCCGGCGAGCCGCCTTTCCGATCTACAGTGACGCATATGAACACGGGCACTGGACCGGGGGTGTTCACCTCCGACGGCTCACCGGTGGAGTTCTATGCCGCGATCGACGCCGCGGGCGAACCGGAGATCATTCAGCGGGGTGTGCCCGCGGGCGGGTCGATCCTCGAACTGGGCGCGGGCGCGGGCCGGGTGACGCACGCCCTTACAGCCCTCGGCTACGACGTGGTGGCCGTTGACGAGTCGGCCGAGATGCTGGCCAGGGTCGAGGGCGCGGAGCGGGTACACGCGCGGATCGAGGACCTCGCGCTCGAGCGGCGCTTCGACGCCGTGCTGCTGGCCTCGCTGCTCATTCACGTGCCGCTGGTCTCGACCAGGCGGCGCTTCCTCGACTGCTGCCGCCGCCACGTGCGTGACGACGGCGTGGTGGTGATCCAGTGGATTCCGCTGGACGTACGGGCCACCTGGTCAGTGGGGACGATCTTCGGGCGGTCCGGGTTCACCACCACGATCACGGAGTTCGCCCCGTCAGGGCGGGATCTGGTGAATCTCACCCTGAGGTACGAGACCGACGGCCGCCTCTGGACCCAGTCGATCGTCGAGCGGCCGCTCAGCGACGACCAGCTCACCACGGCTCTGGCCGAGTCCGGGCTGGTCGTGGACCGCTTCCTGACCCCCGACCGGACGTGGCTGGCCGCACGTCCCAGCTGAGCCGCCCGCCCCCGGCTGAGCCCCCGTCCTAGCTGTGGTACGCCCGCCCTAGCTGAGGTATTCGCGCAGCGCCAGAGCCCTCGACGGGTGGCGGAGCTTGGACATGGTCTTGGCCTCGATCTGCCGGATCCGCTCACGGGTCACGCCGTAGATCCTGCCGATCTCGTCGAGGGTCATCGGCTTGCCGTCGTTCAGGCCGTACCGCATGGAGATGACGCCCGCCTCACGCTCGGACAACTCGTCGAGCAGCGCCCGCAGTTGCTGTTGGAGCAGGGTGAACGAGACCGCGTCGGCCGGGGAGACGGCCTCGGTGTCCTCGATGAGGTCGCCGAACTCGCTGTCGCCCTCCTCGCCCAGCGGCGTGTGCAGGGAGATCGGCTCGCGGCCGTAGCCCTGCACCTCGGCGACCCGGTCGATGGGCAACTCGGTCTCGGCGGCGATCTCCTCGGGCGTGGGCTCGCGGCCGAGCTCGCCCGACAGCCGCCGCTGCGCCCGCGCCACCTTGTTGATCATCTCGACCATGTGGACCGGGATGCGGATCGTCCGCGCCTGGTCGGCCATCGCCCGGGTGATGGCCTGCTTGATCCACCACGTGGCGTAGGTGGAGAACTTGAACCCGAGCCGGTAGTCGAACTTCTCGATCGTACGGATCAGCCCGAGGTTGCCCTCCTGGATCAGGTCGAGGAAGAGCATGCCGCGGCCGGTGTAGCGCTTGGCGATCGACACCACCAGGCGCAGGTTGGCCTCCAGCATGCGTTCCTTGGCCCGCAGGCCGTCGCAGGCGATCCATTCGAGGTCGGCGCGGAGCTGACCGGGCAGATCGGGCTCCGTGCTGAGGCGCTCGGCGGCGAACAGTCCGGCCTCGATCCGCTTGGCGAGGTCGATCTCCTGCTCGGCGTTGAGCAGCGGCACCCGCCCGATCTCCTTCAGGTACGCCTTGACCGAGTCAGCGCCGGCGACGGGTGCGCCGTCGGCGATGCTTTCGTCTAGCTCGAGAACCTCTGCTGCTTGGGACAAGACACTCTCCTCGCTCGGGTCGTTCGACTGGCGAATATCGATCTCGGACCAAGAAGTCCCTCGGGGGCGAGGGAGCGGGAGACGCAGCGGGTCGTCGCCGACCACGCTGTCCGGCTGCTCCTGATGCGCGGGTCCGGCTGGACGACCGCGGCCCGGGGGGCGAAGATGGCCATCATCGGTTACTTCCCGCGCGCGGGTGATTCGGCACCTGTCCGTCGTAAGAGGTTCGCCGTAGCCGCGCGGGGCAGGGCGAGAGTGAACTCGCCGCCATACTCGTTAAGGCGACGAGACGCGTGTCCGGCCTCAGTCCCACCATCGTCTTCCACGCTACCCGCTGCCCGGCCATGCTCGGCGCCCGCCCGGCGACCGGTAAAAGCCGCCGGTAGAAAACGGCGCAGCGTGCGCTATTGCGGCAGGTTCCGTTCCGCGTTGAGCAGTTCGTCCAGCGCCCCGCGCAGATCGTCGGCGAGCTCCCACGCGTCGGGCACCATCTCCCGGTCGGTGACCACGCCGATGTCCAGGGAGCCGTCGTAGGAGAAGGCGGTGATGTTCACCCCGCCGCTCACGTCGGTGATCACCGAGACCGGGTAGTGGGTGAGCAGCCGGGCGCCGCACACGTACAGGGGGAACTGCGGGCCCGGTACGTTCGAGATGGCCACGTTGATGGGCGGCGCGGTCTGCCCGACCAGGCCGAACGCCGATCTGGACGCCAGCCCCATGAGGGCGGCGGGCATCGACTCGCTCAGCTCGCGCAGCCACCGAGCGGGCGCCAGCGAGAACCTGTCCTTGATCCGCTGCATGGCGAGCCGCACCTGCTGCAGCCGCGCCACGGGATCCTCGAGGTGGACGGCCAGCGGCGCGGTCATGAACGTCACCTGGTTGCCGCCCGTCCCCGCCTCCCGCAGCGAGAACGGCACCCCGGCGATCAGCGGCTGGCGCGGGACGCCGCCGTGCGCGGCCAGCCACCGGCGCAGCGCGCCCGCGCACACGGCCATCACCACGTCGTTCACCGTCACTCCGAACGCCTTGCGCACCTGCTTGATCTCCTCCAGCGGCAGCGAGACGAACGCGAAGCGCCGGTGCTCGGAGACCGGCCCGCTGAACGGCGTCTTGGGCGCGGGCAGCGACGGCAGTTCCGGAGCCTGCCCAGAACCGGCGACCCGGCGGGCCAGCCCCGACACCATCCGGCTGCCCGGCAGCGACGACACGACGGGGATCTCGTCCAGGTGCGGCATCGCCCGGGCGGCGAACCGTATCGCCTGCGCCGGATTGCCGGCCAGCCTGGCGAGCCCGCGCAGGACCATCTCGGCCGCTCCCGGCGGCTCCGAGTCGCGCTCGGGCGCGACCGCGGGCGCCGGCGCGGGTATGGGGCCCACGTCGAGGAGCGCGGCCAGTACGTCGGCGCCGCCGATGCCGTCCACGGCCGCGTGGTGGATCTTGGTGTAGAGCCCCATGCGGCCGCCGGACAGGCCGTGGATCAGGTAGATCTCCCACAGCGGCCGGCGGCGGTCCAGGCGGCGGGCGTGCAGCCGGGACACCTGGTCGGCCAGCTGCCGGTCGTCGCCGGGCGGCGGCAGCCCGATCTCCCGTACGTGATAGTCGAGGTCGAGGTCGTCCTCCTGCACCCAGTAGGGGTGGTCCAGCCCGAGGGGCACGAACGCGAGCTTGCGCCGCAACGCGGGCACGTACGGCAGGCGCCGTTCCAGCAGAGCCTGGAGGTCGGCGCGGTTGAGATCGCCGTCCAGGATGGCCAGGCCGGCGATGTTGGCGATGTTCGTCGCCGTCTCGAAATGGAGAAACTGGGCATCCAGGGCGGTCAGCTGCGGCATGGCTCATACCTCCGCCCCGAACAAATCAGACTCAGCCCATTACTTCAAGTGAGCGAGCCTCCACGTCCGGCTCGGCGAAGGCCAGCAGGGCCATCGCCTCCTCCTCCAGCGCCTCGGTCGGCACCGGGGTGAAGGGCGTGAGGAGCAGCCTGGCCTTCTTACCCGTACGCCTGATCTGCCAGGTCCCGGCCACGAAGCCGTCGACCAGGTAGGTGGCGCGGACGCGCAGGTTCTTGGTGACGACCTCGCCGCGATGCTCCTCGGCCAGCACACGGGTACGGTCGGCGTGGCCGAGCATCAGATTGTCGAAGTCGGGCAGGAACCTGACCGGCGCCGGCACGTCCCCCTCCGGCCTGGGTGCCTCGGGCAGGTCGAACAGCTCCCGGCCGCGCTCGTCCACCAGCACCTCCAGCCGGTCGCGCATGCCGTTCAGCACGGCCTTGAGCCCGCTCAGCCCCGACCACGTCTGCATGTCGGCGGCGGTGGCCGGCCCGAACGCGGCCAGGTATCGCTCGACGAACGTCCCGATGTCCGGCTCCGCGGCGAGCTCGATGCCCGGCAGGGCGAAGGCGGCCTCGCGCGGGAAGCTCCACCGGTCCTCGGTCGGCACCATGATCAACGGGACCATCATGCGCACCGCGTAGCCGAGCGCCCGGTCGTAGGCGCCCGGGAACTCCCTCTCCAGCCTCGGCCGCAGCTCGTTGAACGTGTGCGGCCCCTCGGCCAGCAACCGCTCCGCGGCTACCGCGACGGCGGCGAAGTCGACCTCCGGGAAACGGCGCGCCGCGGCGGTGAGCAGCGGCTGTAACAGGGGCCGGAACTCGGCGAAGTCCGCCGCGGTCACCATGTGCAGGGTGGCGCGCATCATGGTGGCGCGCACGAGCGTCCGCGCGCGCAGCGCCGCGTGCAGGTCGGCGCGGGCGAACCCGTCGAGCCGGGTCCACAGTCCCAGGTACGGCGGGCGCGGCTCCTGCGCCTGCAGCCCGGCCAGGCGGTGCACGACGGCGGCCACGCCGCCCTGGTGGCGGCGAAGAAGATGCTGCCGCGCCAAGGTGGCCCGGTTGAGCTCTCTCAGGGTGAGCATGAACACATCATGCCCTTTGCCACTAAATTTCCTGTCGCTAAATTCCCTGTTCAGTCCGTGCGCGCGACCTATCCCGCGCTGGACGACGGCCACGCCTATCTCGACGGCGCGGCGGGCACTCAGGTCCCGCAGTCGGTGATCGACGCCATCGTGAGCGCCTACCGTACGGGCATCGGCAACGCGGGCGGTGCCTTCGAGGCCAGCCACCGCGCCGACGAGATCGTGGCGGCCTGCCGCGCGGCCGTGGCCGACCTGGTCGGCGGCCTGCCGGACGGGGTGATCCTCGGACCGAACATGACCACGCTGACCTATCGCCTGGCCGGGGCGCTGGCCCTGGGCTGGGGTCCCGGTGACGAGGTGGTGGTCTCGCGGCTCGACCACGACGCCAACGTCCGGCCCTGGATACAGCTCGCCACGCGCGCCGGGGCGACGATCCGGTGGGCCGAGGTGGACCCGGCGACCGGGGAGCTGCCGGTGGAGCAGTACACGAACCTGATCGGCGAGCGCACCAGGCTGGTGGCGGTGACCGCCGCGAGCAACGTGCTGGGCACCCGCCCGGACGTGGCCGCGATCACCGCGCTCGCGCACGCGGCGGGGGCGCTGACCTACGTGGACGGCGTGCACGCCACCGCGCACGGCCCGGTGGACATCGCGGAGCTGGGCGCCGACTTCTACGCCACCAGCGCCTACAAGTGGTCGGGCCCGCACATCGGTGCGGTCATCGCCGATCCGGCGCTGCTGGAGACCATCAGGCCGGACAAGCTGGCCTCCTCCCCCGACACGGTTCCGGATCGTTTCGAGAGGGGTACATCCCCCTTCGCCGACCTGGCCGGTGTGACGGCCGCGGTGAACCACCTGGCCACCATGGTCCCCGGCACCGGGACGCGCAGGGAGCGGCTGCTCACCTCGCTGTCCGCGGCCGAGGCGTACGAGCAGGAGCTGTTCGGCGTGCTGATCGCGGGCCTGGAGGCGATGCCGCACGTCACGTTGTACGGCAAGCCCGCCAGGCGTTCGGCGACCGCCTACTTCACCGTCGCCGGGCGCACCCCTCGCGAGGTCGCGGAGGCGCTGGCCGCGCGCCGCGTGAACGTGTGGAACGGTCACAACTACGCCTGGGAGCTGACCGGCGCGCTGGGCATCCGCGACTCCGGCGGCGCGGTGCGGGTCGGGCTGGTGCACTACAACGACCATTCGGACGTCGACCGCCTGCTGAAGGCCGTGACCCGCCTGGAGGAGTGAGCACGTGACCCGCCTCCAGGAGTGAGCGCGGGGCTAAGATCGCCGGGTGAGCCTGCCCGCCGTACCGGGCCTGCCGACCACGCTCGTCGAGCCGGCCCGCGACCCCTATCACGTCTATCTCGACTCGCTGACCAGCCAAGAGTCGCGCCGCACGATGCGCGGCTGCCTCGACCGGCTGGCCCGCCTGCTCACCGGCGATGAGGCGGCCAGCGGCGCGGGCCAGCCGTGGCATCTGCTGCGTTACGAGCACACGGTACGCATTCGCACTCTGCTGACCGATCAGGGGTGGTCGGCGGCCTACGTCAACAAGCACCTGGTGGCGCTGCGCCGGGTGCTGAAGGAGGCGTGGCGGCTCGGGCAGAGCAGCGCGGAGGACTACGCGCGCGCCTCCGACCTGGCTCCGGTACGCCAGAGCCGCCTGCCCACCGGTCACCACGTGCCGCCGGAGGTCGTGGGGGCGGCCCTGTCGGCGTGCGACGACTCGCCTGCCGGGATCCGCGACGCGGCGCTGATCGCGGTGCTCTACTCCACCGGCTGCCGCCGCGCCGAGATCGGCGGGCTGTCGCTGTCCGACTACGACCCGGGCGCCCGCTCGCTCCGGGTCCGCGGCAAGCGCGACAAGGAGCGGATGGTCTACCTGACGACAGACGCGATCGGGCTGGTCGAGCGGTGGCTGGCGGTGCGGGGCGATGAGGCGGGCGCGTTGTTCAGCCCGATCAGCAGGATGGGCCGCGTACGGATGCGCGAGGGCCGCCCCGTCGGGCTGACCGGTCAGGGCATCGCCGACATCCTGGCCAGGCGGCTGGGCGAGGCGGGGGCGTCCCGGCGTACGGCGCACGACTTCCGGCGCACCTTCATCGGCGAGTTGCTGGACGCGGGCGTCGACCTGGCCACCGCCCAGGCGCTGGTCGGCCACTCGTCACCGGCGACCACGGCCCGCTACGACCGCCGCCCGGAGAAGACCCGCCGCGATGCCGTCGACCGGCTCCGCCTGCCCGCCGCGCGACCGCTCCGCTGAACCTTCGCGGTGGCGCGTGATCCGCTGTCCCTGCCCACCGTCCTGACCGGGCGGCAGGCAGGGGACGGCGCGATCAGGTGTTCATGTTGGACACCACGATGTAGCCGAAGACCATGCCGAGGATCATCGCCACACCCGCGGTGACCGCGGCCCACTTGCCCAGCGTCTCGCCGCGCGTGTGACCCGCGATGCCCAGCCCGATCCCGGCCAGGCCGAACAGAATAGGAATGAACAGCAGAGATATCGCCGCGCAGACGAACGCGATGATCGACAGCAACTGCCCGGCCGATTTCTGACCGGACTGCGCGTACGGCGCCTGCTCGTAGGGGGGCGGAGGCGGCGGCCCGGGGGGCGGCTGCTGCGCCCACTGGGCCTCACGACGGGACGGATCGTCGCCCGGGGGCGGATCCTGGGGGGAGGTCACGATCTGGGCTCCTCTCGAGAACACAACCAAGTCGGCGGCCCGTTCCTGACGTGAGGCCATCACACACCGTGTCGGTCGTCCTGTCGAGCGGATCAGGCTAGGACATCTGGTGATTCAGGTGATTTCGGCGGTGGTAAAGACATCGAGAGGTAGCGGCCGGGAGTGCACCACGTCCAGCCGGGAGACCGCGCGGGTCAGCGCGACGTACAGGCGGTTGAGGCCGCGTGCCTCAGCCTCGACGATGGCCGCGGGCTCGGCCAGCACGACGTGGTCGTACTCCAAGCCCTTGGCCATCGAGGCGGGCACCACGCTGAGCCGCTCGCCGATGTCGAGGCCGCCGTTCCACAGGGCGTCGGTGAGCGGGCCTGCGTCGGCGTCGGCCGCGATCACACCGATCGACCCCTCGAAGGCCAGCGCCTCACGCGCGGCCGCGACGACCCCTTTCTCCAGCTCGGTCACCTCGGTGACGAGCAGCCTGCCGTCGGTGCGGTACGACGTGGTGGCGGGCACGTCCACGTCGAGCGCCGCCAGCAGCCGGTTGGCCGGGCCGACCACCACCGCGGGCACCCGGAACCCCGTCGTCAGCGCGACGATCCCGGCCTCCGGCTTGCCGAGCAGTTCCAGGTGCCGCGGCCAGGACGCGGCCGCCCATGGCGTGGTGCCCTGAGCCAGGTCGCCGAGCACGGTGATCGAGCCGTGCTCGCTGCGCCTGGCCACCGCCCTGCACTGCATCGGCGACAGGTCCTGCGCCTCGTCCACGATGACGTGGCCGTAGCCGCGCGGCCGTTCCAGCAACCCGGCGATCTCGTCGAGCAGCACCAGGTCGGCCGCTGACCACTTGGCGCTCTTGTACCCGCGCGGCGGCCGGGCCCAGGTGATGGCCGCCCGCTCGTCGGCCGTCAGGATCGGGGCGGCCGGGCCCGGGTCGCTCAGCAGCGCGCACAGGAGCTCCTCAGGGCGTACGGCCGGCCAGATCTCGTCCAGGAACGGCGTGAGCGCCTTGCCGATCTTGCGCGTCCAGACGGCGTTGCCCGTGTGACCGCGCGACTCGGCCTGGCGTCGCATCAGCTCGGTGATCCGGGCGCGCACCCGTTCACGCCCGATCGCGTACGGCATGGCCTCGCGCCGTGTGTCGTCGACGATGCGGCGCAACTCGTCCGCGCCGACCCGCCACCGGTAGGAGCCGTCGGCGACGGAGACGGGCTCGACCGGCTTGCCGATGCGCCCGTACAGGGCCTCGCGCAGGACCTCGGCCATCCGCGCGTCGTGCTTGACCAGCGCGGCGACCGGGCTGTCCGTGGCCGTGACCGCGACCCTGCCCAGCAGCCGCTCCAGCGTGGTCTGCTCGACGTCGACCTCGCCCAGCGCGGGCAGCACCGCCGAGATGTAGCCGAGGAAGGCCCGGTTGGGGCCCAGCACCAGCACCCCCGAGCGCTCCAGCCGCTGCCGGTGCGCGTACAGCAGGAACGCCGCCCGGTGCAGCCCGACGGCCGTCTTGCCGGTGCCAGGCGCGCCCTGCACGCAGATCGACTCCTCCAGCCCGGCACGGACCAGGTCGTCCTGCTCGGGCTGGATGGTGGCGACGATGTCGCGCATCGGGCCGACGCGCGGCCGTTCGATCTCGGCGGCCAGGATCCGGCTCTCGGTCTCCTCGCCTTGGGCGAGCCGTTCGTCCTCGAAAGACGTCAGCGTGGTGCCGGCCCAGCCGAATCGGCGGCGTACCTCGACGCCCAGCGGGTCGCGGGCGCTGGCCCGGTAGAACGCCCGCGAGACGGGCGCCCGCCAGTCGATGACGACCGGCGGGCCGCCGTGCTCGCCGGTGATGTGCCGCCTGCCGATGTGGTAGCCGCGCCCCCGGTGTTCGACGGAATCGCCGCCGAAGTCGAGCCGCCCGAAGAACGGCGGGCCCTCCGGCTCCTCGCTCAGCTCCTTGGCCAGGCTCTTGAGGTGGCGGCCGAGCCGTTCGGCGCTGTAGCGGTCGCCCGCCACGCTCTCGCCGACGATCACGTTGTCCCGTGCCGCGTCGAGCATCCTGCGCAGCCCGGCTCCGCACTGTTCGACGTATCGCCTCTCCTCGTCGAGCGTGGACATCCCACCTCCATGGTTAACTCGGTTAATACTTTTACCAGGTTAACACTTTGCTAGAGTGGTCTCATGACAGGACTTCGGCAGTTGCAGAGGGAACACGTGCGCGAGGCCATCTCCACGGCGGCCATCTCGCTCTTCCTGGCGCGTGGTTTCGACGAGGTTCCCGTCACCGAGATCGCCGCCGCCGCGCGGGTGTCGAAGCCGACGCTGTTCAAGTACTTCCCGGCCAAGGAGGACCTCGTCCTGCACCGCATCAGCGACCACCAGGGCGAGTTCGCGCGGGTGGTGCGGCAGCGCGCCGCCGGCGAGCATCCGCTGACGGCGCTGCACCGGCACTTCCTCGACGCCCTGGCCCGGCACGACCCGGTCACCGGGCTGAACGACCAGCCGGAGGTGATCGCCTTTCGCCGCATGGTGTTCGGCACGCCCAGCGTGGCCGCCCGCCTGCTGCACCACATGTCGATGGACGAGGACGCCCTGACGGCCGCGCTCGTGGAGGCTCCGGAGATCCCCGATGCCGTGACCGCCTCGCTGCTGGCGGCGCAGGTGCTGGCCGCGCACCGGGTGCTGGCCAAGCACAACTGGCAGGCCCTGGCGGACGGGCGCGCGCTGGCGGAGGTCGAACCGGAGGCCGTACGCCGCGCCGACCGCGCCTTCGCCCTGCTGCGCCACGACTGACACGCCTTCGTCCCCCTGCGCCACGACTGACGCGCCTTCGTCCTGCTGCGCCACGATTGAGGAGCGACATGCCAGACCTCGAAACGGCCCTCGAAACGGCCAGGGCCCGGCTGCGCCACGAATTGCTGGACACCGCCTCCGGCACCACCGCCGTCGGCGCAGCCACCGGCCTGGCCGCCCCTGGCCTGCCGACCAGCCCCGCCCCCGGCCTCATCTCCGGCCCGCTGGTCAGCCCTGTCCCCGACCTTTCAACCGGCCCGATCCCCGGCCCGCTCGCCGGTCCTGACCCTGATCTCCCGACCGGCCATGCCCTTGGCCCGCTGGCCGATCCCGGCGCCGCCGGGCCCAGTCCTCTGGTGAACCGGCCCGGCGCTGACGGCACGTGGCCGGACCTCGATTACGCCGACCGGGGCGACGGCCGGAACTGGGCGCCGCTGGAACACCTGTCCAGGACCCTCTCCCTGGCGCTCTCCCCACAGCACCAGCCCATCGCGCTGACCGCCCTCGACGCCTGGCGCCGCCACGGGCCACGCAGCGCCAACTGGTGGTACAACGAGATCGCCGCACCCCAACTGGCCGGAGACACCCTCCTCCTGCTCGCCGACCGGCTCGACCCGGCCGAGCGCGTGGCCTGGGGCGCCTGGCTCGCGGGCTGCGCGGGCCCCGGGGAGATGACCGGCCAGAACCTCGTCTGGACCCAGGCGGTCGTCCTGCGCCACGGCCTGCTGGTGGACGACGCCGACCTGGTCTCCTCAGCGGTCGCACGGATGGCGACGACCCTGCGGCCGACCCGCGACGAGGGGATCCAGGACGACTTCAGCTTCCACCAGCACGGCGCGCAGCTCTACTCCGGCGGCTACGGCTTCGCGCTGGCCGCCGACCTGGGCTTGTGGATCTATGTGGTGTACGGCACGCCGTGGGCGTTCGGCGCCGCCGAGGTGGGCTTCTTCACCGATTTCCTGCTGGACGGCCTGCAGTGGGCGATCCACGGAGGCAGCTTCGACTTCACCACCATGGGCCGCAACATCACCCGAGCGGACGCCCACCGACCCACCCCCGACCTGCGGACCGCGATCCGCCGCCTGCGCGCGGCCGGTGCACCCCGACAGACCGAGCTGGCGGCATTCGAGCAACAGCTGGCCCAGACCGAGGCCCAGGCCGAGGTCGAGGTCGAGGTCGAGGCCGAGGTCGAGGTCGAGGCCGAGCAGCCGACTGCGGGACTCACTGCCGGGCCCGTCGGGTGTCGTTATTACCCGCGTTCCGACTATCTCGTGCACCGGCGGCCCGGCTGGTCGGTGTCCGTGCGTATGTCGTCCACCCGTACCGCGCCCACCGAGAGCATGAACGGAGAGAACCTGCGTGGCCGCCACCTCGGCGACGGCGTCGCACCCATCCGGGTCGGCGACGGGCCGGAGGACGGCTACCGGGCCGTCATCCCGCTGTGGGACTGGGCGCGACTCCCGGGCGTGACCGCCGAGCAGCCGCCCGACCCGGCGGCGCTCCTCCCGCGCCCCAACGGCCGGCACGGCGCGTCGCCGGATGTCGGCGGCTGGACGGACGGCCGCCACGGCATGGCCGTGATGCGCCTGGCGGGGACCGACCGGATCGCGGACGGCTGGAAGGCGTGGTTCTGCTTCGATGACGTCTTCGTCGCGCTCGGGGCCGGGATCACCGCGCCGTCGGCCCAGTACCCGGTGATGACGACGATCGACCAGCGCCTGGCGACCGGTCCGCTGACGACCGGTCCGTCGGTCACCGGGCCGGGGACGACCGAGCCGTTGTCCACCGGTTCGCTGACGACCAGGCCGCCGATCACCAGGCCATTGACCACCAGGCCGCTGTCCACCGGGCCGCTGGCTACCGGGCCGGGGACGACCGGGCCCTTCGTGCATCAGGGGCAGATCGGTTACCTGCCGCTGTCCGACCGGGAGTCGATGTCGGCGCGGGTGGAGCGCCGGAGCGGCAGTTGGTCGGACATTACCGCGACCGGCTCCACCGAGACGCTGGCCGCCGAGGTGTTCACCGTCGGCTTCGACCACGGCCCGCGGCCGGTCGGCGCCACGTACGCGTGCCTGGTCCTGCCCGGCGCGGACGCGGCGGCCACGGCCGCGCGCTGCGCGGACCCCGGTGTCACCGTCCTGTCCAACACTCCCCTGCTGCAGTCGGTCCGCTGCGACCACAGCGGCGTGACCCTCACCGCCCACCACGACACGCGAGAGCTGACCTTCACCCGGAGATGAGGTCTACGCGGTCCCTTGCGACCGCAGCTGCATGACCCTCACCGCCCGCCACGACGCACGAGGGCTGGCCTTCACGCGGAGCTGATGTTTACTTCGCTATATCGTTCGATATAGCATCCGAGCCATGATGAACGCACGCCGCGCGCCCGGCGGAGGCGGTCTCGGGCCGACGGGGCGCTTCTTCGGGCCCGGTGAGCTGCGCCTGGCGATCCTGGCCCTGCTCGCCGAACAGCCCGGCCACGGCTATCAGGTGATGAACCGCCTCGCCGACCGGTTCAACGGGACGTACGAGCCCAGCGCGGGCTCCATCTACCCGACGCTGCAGATGCTGGAGGACGAGGGTCTCGTCCGGGTCGAGGCGGCCGAGGGCCGCAAGGTGCACCACATAACCGAGGCGGGCCAGAGCGTGGTCGGCGAGCAGGCCGAGGAGATCGACCGGCTCTGGGCGCGGGCGGCCAGCCGGGGCGAGTGGGGGATGTTCCGCGAGCCCGAGGCGGCCGAGATCATCGGCCCGGCCCTGCGCCTGGTGAAGGCCGCGGTCAAGACACTCGCCCACGCGCACGGCGATCCCCGGGTGGTCGACGAGATCCAGACGATCTTCATCGAGGCCCGGCGCCGGATCGAGCAGCTGGACCCCCGCCGCCGCTGACCATCCGCGCTCAGCTCCACAGGTCCGCGCCCAGCCCGGCCACAGGTCCGCACACAAGCCGGTCCGCACGTTCTCGCTCAGCCCGCCCGCACACAGCCCGTACGCGCGCAGCCCGTACGCACCTAGCCCGTACGCGCGCAGTCCGCGTCCGCACTCAGCAAGGAGTTGGAATGAAGACGACCATCACCCGCGCTCTGCGCGACCGGCTGTTCGTCGTCGGGGAGGTGTTGGAGACCGAGCAGGTGACGCCGCGCATGCGCAAGATCAAGATCGGCGGCGAGGCCCTGGGCGAGCTGAAGTGGACCCCGGGGCAGCACGTACGGCTGGTGGTCAACGACATCTTCGCCGCCCGTACGTGGTTACGGGGCGAGGTCACCGACGCCCTGCGTACGTACTCGATCTGGCACCACGACCCCAGCTGGCAGACCATCGAGCTGATCGGCTTCGACCACGGCGGCGACGGACCGGGCACGACCTGGATCAGGAACGCCCGCCCCGGCCAGGAGATCGCCTTCACCAAGCCGGAAGGCAGTCTCGTGGTACGCCCCGCGCCCTACCACCTGTTCGCCGGGGAGGAGACGGCGTCGGTCGCGTTCGGCGCGATGCTGCGCGCGCTGCCGCTGGGCGAGACGGTGTTCGGGGCCGTGGAGGCCGACGGGCCCGGCGACCACCTGGACCTGCCGCGCGAGCTCACCCGGGTCTGCCGCGACGGAGCGTCCGCGGCGAGCTCCGAGCTGCTGGTGGAGGCCGTCAGGAAGCTCGACCTGCCGGACGAGCCCGGGGTGGCCTACCTCGCCGGGGAGGCCAGGACGATCCAGGCCGTCCGGGCGCATCTCGTACGCGAGCGGGGCTGGCAGCGCGGGGACGTACGGACGAAGCCCTTCTGGACGCCCGGCAAGCGCGGACTCGACTGACACCTTCTGTACGCCCGGCAAGCGCTCTCTCGACTGACATAGGTGGATATAGCGGGCGTGAGATCCTGTGCTGGTGCTTCCTCCGATCGATGAGTTGCGTGAGCTGGTCACCACCCGCCTGACCGCCTTCGACCGCCGGGAGGTGCCTCCGGCCGAGGGGGTGCGCCGGGCCGCCGTGACGGTGTGCGTGCTCAGGGACCCGGCCGGCCTGCCGTACACGATCCTCATCAGGCGTGCGCCGCGCGGGCGCAATCCCGGGCAGTGGGCGCTGCCGGGCGGGCGGCTCGACGACGGCGAGCAGCCGGTCGAGGCGGCGCTGCGGGAGCTGGCCGAGGAGACGGCCGTCACCGGTGTCGAGGTGGCGGGGCTGCTCGACGACTTCGTCACCGACTCGGGGTTCGTCATCACACCGGTGGTTGCCTTCGGCGGGGAGCAGCGACCGGTCGCCGACGCGCACGAGGTGGCCTCGGTGCACGCGGTGCCGCTGGAGCGGTTCCTGGCGCCGGGGGTGCCGCGCTGGCGCGGTGGGCTGCTGCAGATGCCGCTGGGGCCCTCCATCGTCGTCCACGCGCCGACGGGGGCGATTTTGTGGCAGTTCGCGGAGGTCGCTCTGCGTGGCCGTGAGCTGCGGGTCTTCGACGTCGCACAGCCACACTGGACCAGAACCTGACCGTTTCTTTTGGGCCGGTGGAATACGTGCCGCCGGATGTCCGTTAGCATCGAATGGCCGATGTGGTCTGTGTCCCCCGGGCCGCAAATTACCGCCTTCACGGAATACCGTTCGGCTGGAGCCGTGTTGTGCATCTCGCCGAGGAGGCGACCGCCACATCGGCCTTAGGCTTTTCAGGCGCCCCGGCTTCGGCCGGGGCGCCTGCTCTAGGGTGGGTGGCCGGACCGCCGATCATCCAGGAGAGCCCGTTGCTATATGAAGTGGTCAAGTTCGCCGCTACGCCGATCGCCCATGCGATGTGCCGCCCGCACATCTCCGGCGCGGCGCACGTGCCGAGGACGGGACCGGCGATTCTCGCCGCCAACCACTTGTCGGTGCTCGACTCCTACCTGCTGCCCGCGCTGCTGCCGCGGCACGTGACGTTCGCCGCCAAGAAGGAATACTTCTCCGGCAACCCGGTCTCCGGCTGGTTCATGCGCCTGGGCGGCAGCCTGCCCACCGACCGCGACAGCGCGCACGCCGCGCAGGAGATGCTCGACGCCGCCGCCGACCTGCTGGACCGCGGCGAGCTGTTCGGCATCCACCCCGAGGGCACCCGCTCCCCCGACGGCCGCCTCTACCGCGGCAAGATCGGCGTGGCCTGGCTGGCGCTCAAGACGGGCGCGCCCGTACTGCCCGTGGCCCTCAGCGGCACCGAACGCGTGCTGCCGGTCGGCGCCAAGATGCCGCGCCCGGCCAGGATCGGCATCACGATCGGCGCGCCGATGCGGTTCGAGGGCGACCACAGCAAGGCCCGCGACCGCCGCCGGGTGACCGACGAGATCATGGCCGCGATCCGGGAGCTGTCCGGCCAGGAATACGTGCCGACCTATGCGTCGAGCTTCAAAGCTGCCAGCAATATGTCCTAATTTGTCGCTAAGCTCTGCAACCTGTCGATGACCTGGGGGCTGACCAGTGGCGCGTGGCCGCACCATCGCGATCGTGTCCTGCGTCACCGTGCTGGCGGCGGGGGCCGCTGCCGGTGGCGCGTACTACGTGCTTCATACGAGAGGCACACCCGCCGAGACGGCGCGGCTCTTCGCCGCCGCCTGGCAGTCGGGTGACAAGGCGGCCATGAGCGCCACGCTGGCCGCGCCGCAGCAACTGACGGCGTACGACCAGATGCGCACCGGCCTGGCGGTCGAGTCGACCTCGGTCAAGCTCGGCACCGTCACCAAGTCCGGCGACGACCGGGCCCGCGTGCCGTACACCACGACCTTGACGCTGAAGAACATCGGCGACTGGACCTACGAGGGACAGATCGACCTGAAGGTGGCCGATCGCGCCTGGAAGGTCGACTGGACACCCAAGACCCTGCATCCGTCGCTGACCGCCGGCGCCACGTTCGCGCTCAAGACGCGCTGGCCCGACCGGGCGAAGATCACCGACGCCGACGACGGCCGCATCGACGACGACTCGGCCGGCGGGTCGGTGCAACAGCTCGTCGGCTACCTCGAGAAGGCGACCAAGAAGGACGTGGCCAAGCTCGGCTCCTCCTACCAGGTCGGGCAGGCCATCGGCCGGGGCGGGCTGCAGGAGACGTTCCAGAAGCAGCTGGCCGGCACCCCGGCGACCGAGATCAAGGTCGGCGACAAGACGCTGCAGACGATCGAGGGCAGCGACGGCGAGGACGTGAAGACGACGCTCGACCCGCGCGCGCAGGCCGCCGCGGTCGCCGCCGTCAAGGACGTCAAGAAGCCCACCTCGATGGTCGCGATCAAGCCGAGTACGGGCGAGATCCTGGCCGTGGTCAACAACCAGGGCGGCTTCAACCGGGCGCTCGACGGCCGCTACCCGCCGGGCTCGACGTTCAAGGCCGTCACCGCGATCGGGCTGCTGGCGGCCGGGATGTCGCCGGAGGACAAGGTGAGCTGCCCGATGTACGCGACGGTGGGCGGATTGAAGATCCGCAACTCGGAGAAGGAGGAGTTCGGGTCGCTGTCGTTCCTGGACTCCTTCGCGCACTCGTGCAACACCACATTCGCGCCGCTCGCCGAGACGCGCCTGGGCGCCGACAAACTGCTCAAGGCGGCCGAGGACGTCGGATTCAACCAGCCGCTGAACATCGGGGTGTCGGCCACCAAGGCGAGCTTCCCCAAGGCCGAGTCGGACGCCGAACTGGCCGCCGAATCGTTCGGGCAGGCCAGGATCACGGCCAGTCCGCTGTCGATGGCCTCGGTCGCGGCGGCCATCGCCGACGGCACCTGGCGGCCGCCCACGCTGGTGCCCGACCTGAAGCAGAAGGCGGCCGAGCAGCCGCTGCCCGAAGGCGTCAAAACCAACCTGCACGCCATGATGGCCGCCGTCGTCTCCAAGGGCACCGCCAAGGCGTCCGGGCTGCCCTCGGGCACGCACGGCAAGACGGGCACGGCCGAGTACGGCACCGGCGACAAGCTCAAAACTCATGCCTGGTTCATGGGGTTCAAGGATGACGTGGCCTTCGCCGTGGTGGTGGAGGGCGGCGGCACCGGGGGCAAGATCGCGGCCCCGGTGGCGGCCACCTTCCTGCGCCACCTGTGACCCGACCAGGCCCCCAGGCCGCCTATGCCCCGGCGGCCACGTTTCTCCGCCATCCGTGACTCGATCGGGCCACCTGTGCCCAGGCGGTCACATTCCACCGCCATCCGTGATTCGATCGGGTCACTTGTGCCCCCATACCTGCGCCCTCTGCGACCCGGTCAGCCCGCCAGGCCGCCTCTGTCCAGGCGGGCTCTTTCCATCGGCCCGGTCTCGTCCGTGTGGCCCCTTGTCGCGGGGCCCGTCGGGACCGGTGCGGTGCGGGTGTTCTGGTAGTAGACCTGCCACTGGTCGAGGCCGGGGAACGTGCCGATCGCCAACTCCGCCAGCAGCGCCCCGGTCCACGCCTCCTCCGCCATGCTCATGGCCAGGGCGTATTCGGACTCGATGAGGAACAGCCGCGGGATCTCGCCGCGCTCGACCTCGAGGGTCTCGCGCTGGACGGCGATCCGATCGCGGAGCAGGGCGAGCCGCCGCCGGAGCAGCGCGGTGACCTCGTCGGGGTCGAGCCCGCCCATCACCGACAGCCCGGCCTCGAACCCCGTCGGCTCCCGCTCGGGAGTCCCCAGGAGCTCGCGCGTCCAGTCCTCGGCCTCCTCGCGGCCGTCGGCGGTGATGCGGTAGACGGTCCGCTCGGGCCGGCCCCCTTGCCGGGCGCTCTGCGTGGCCGCGATCAAACCGTGCTTCTCCAGATTGCGTACCACTGTGTAGAAGGAGCCCCACTTGATGGGTGTCTCGCGGTCCTTGCCACGGGCCCGCAGGACGGATGCCATCTCGTACGGATGCATCGGCCGTTCCGCGACCACCGTGAGCACGGCCAGGGCCAGCAGATTGGCCACCCGGCGTCGTTGCGCCACCCACACCATCCTCGTAGACGAATATTCGTGGGCGACTATACGCATGCGAGTATTCCGGGAGCAATAGGGCTTGTGTCTCAAGGCGGGCGAGATCGCGGCCTGCGGACCCGGCGCCTGGCGTCTGGCGTCTGGCGTCGCGAAGCGCCGGATATTTCGGGAGATGCGTTAGAGCGAGGCGGCCAGCGCCAGGGCCGTCGCGGCCTCGTGCTGCAGGACCATGATCAGCAGCGTGGCGACCAGAGTGGCGATCAACAACCAGCTGATCAGGATGATGACCGTCGAGCGGCGCGGCCTGCGCCGGCGGCCGGACTCCCCGTCGACCTTCTCCTCGCTGCGACGAGCCCGCTCGTTGAACGACTCCAACCTCGCCACGAGTCGCGGATCGTCGTCGACGAGGTGCTGCTCGATCTGCGCCAGCATCCGCTCCTCGTCCTGCGACCAGGCCATGGGTGCACCTCCGGAACGCAAGCTCTGTGCCGGGTTTCTGCCCAACCATGAAGATCATTAGCCCCCGCCCAAGCAGGTAATTGCCACCTCTTTTCATTTGCGATCATCGTCGAACCTTTGTTCTAATCATGGGATGCGCTGGGACAACCTGCGCCTGGCCGACTCCGGCCGGGACGATCCGGCCGTGCCGCTGTTCGCCCGCGGCGCGGTCACCCGCACGTTCGACACTCCCGAGTTCAAGGGGATGACCTTCTACGAGATCCAGGCCCGCTCGATCATCAACCGGGTGCCGGCGGCCAGCCGGGTCCCGTTCGAGCACACCATCAATCCCTATCGGGGCTGCGGCCACCGCTGCGTCTACTGCTTCGCGCGCAAGACCCACCAATATCTCGACCTCGACGCCGGCGCCGATTTCGACTCGAAGATCGTGGTCAAGGTCAACGCCGCCGAGCTGGCCCGCAAGGAGCTGGCATCGCCGCGCTGGCACGGCGGCCCCATCGCCATGGGCACGAACGTCGACTGTTACCAGAGGGCCGAGGGCCGTTACCAATTGATGCGCGGCATCCTGGCCGCCCTGCGCGACGCCGCCAACCCGTTCTCGATCCTCACCAAGGGCACGCTCATCCTGCGCGATCTCGACCTGCTGACCGAGGCCGCCGATGTCACCCAGGTGAGCGCCAGCGTGTCGGTCGGCTTCGTCGACCCCGATCTGTGGCGCTCCGTCGAGCCCGGCACCCCCGCCCCGCTGCGACGGCTGGAGGTCTGCGCCACACTCAACGACAACGGCATCCCCTGCGGTGTGCTGATGGCGCCGATCCTGCCGTACCTCACCGACTCCCCCGACCAGCTCGAACGCACGGTCAAGGAGATCGCCCAGGCGGGCGCCACCCACCTCGCGCCCATCGTCCTGCACCTGCGGCCCGGGGCGCGCGAGTGGTGGCTGAGGTGGCTGTCGCGCGAGCATCCTCGGCTCGTGCCGCGCTATCTGGAGCTGTACGGAAGGGGCGCGTACGCTCCGCAGGCCTATCAGCAGCGCATCACCGACCAGGTCAAGGAGCTGGCCCGACGCCACGGTGTCGGCCGGGTGACCGCGGCTTCAGCCCGCCGCCTCCCGCCACGCGCCGAGCTCGCGCCACCGGCCCACCCCGAGCCCGCTCCACAGGCCCGGCCCGCCCCGACGGCGCGGCAACTCAGCCTCCCCGGCCTGTAACGGTGCGGCAGGTCGACCTGCATGGCCTGTGATGGTGCGGCAGGCCAGCCCCTCCGACCGGCGAGGCGCGACCAACTCAGCCTCTCCGGCCTGTGACTGCGCGGCTGCTCGGCCTGTCCGGGCCGACGGGCGAGTGAGCCGCGAATAAATCGCTGGCAGTGCGGCCGACGCGAGTGACATCATGAGGCCGTTTCTGACGTCGACCAGCAGGAGCATGTAATGCGGTGCCTTCGAGTCTCCCAGCGCCCCATTGGCACGAGAGTTCTCGAGGCTTCGACCACGCATGTACATCCTCAACATCGGCATCCTCGCGCACGTAGACGCGGGTAAGACCAGCCTGACCGAGCGGCTGCTGTTCCGGACCGGCGCGATCGACCGGCTGGGCAGCGTCGACGACGGCAGCACACAGACCGACAGCGGGGCCATCGAGCGGCGCCGCGGCATCACCATCCGCACCGCCGTCGCCTCCTTCACCGTGGGCGACCTACGGGTCAACCTCATCGACACACCCGGCCACGCCGACTTCGTGGCCGAGGTCGAACGCGCGCTCGGCGTGCTCGACGGCGCCGTGCTGGTGCTGTCGGCCGTCGAAGGGGTTCAGCCGCACTCGCGGCTGCTGATGAAGACGCTGCGCAGGCTGCGGGTGCCTACGCTGATCTTCGTCAACAAGATCGACCGGGCCGGAGCCCGGGAGCGGGAGTTGCTGGACGACATCCGGCGGTGGCTCTCGCCGCACACCGTCGCCTTGAACACCGTCGAGAAGATCGGCGGTCGGGATGCCCGCACGCGCCGCATCATCGGCCCGGACGAGGCGGACGGTTCCGGCGATTCTCTCCTTGGCGGTGAGGCGGTCGGCGGCGAGGTGGCCGAGATCCTGGCCGAGCATGACGACGGCATCCTGGAGTCGCTCGTCGAGGGGCGGGCGCCGAGCGGCCCGCAGGTGTGGGCGGCGATGGCCCGGCAGTGCGCCGAGGGGGTCCTGCATCCGGTGCTGTTCGGGTCGGCGATGACCGGGCGGGGTGTCGGCGATCTGCTCGACGGGTTCCGGCTGCTACCCGCCACGGCCATACCGAACATGCCCGGATCGGCCACGGCCGCATCGGGTGAGGCGCTCAAGGCGACCGTGTTCGCGATCGAGCGGGGCGCCGCCGGGGAGAAGGTCGCCTATCTGCGGATGCGGTCCGGCGTGCTGCGGGCGCGGCAGCGGGTGCCCTTCCATCGCCTGCGCCGTGACGGGACGGTGGAGGAGTACGGTGGGCGGCCGACCGCGGTGCGTGTGGCCGGGTCGGCGGAGTCGCAGGCGGCGGCCGGGGACATCGCCAAGATGTGGGGCGTGCCCGAGGTCCGGGTCGGCGACCACCTCGGCCTCCCGCCAAGCGACCGGCTCTGCATCCCGCCAAGCAGCCGCCTCGGCACCGCACCAGAGGACGCGCCCAAGAGCGGGCACTTCCCGGCGCCCAGCCTGGAGACGGTGGTCAGGCCGCGGGTTCCCGGGCAGGAGGGCCGGCTGCATGCCGCGCTCGCCGCCCTGGCCGAGCAGGATCCGCTGATCGGCACCCGCGCCCTGCCCGGCGGCCAGACGTCGGTACTGCTCTACGGGGAGGTACAGAAGGAGGTCATCGCCGAGACGCTGACCGGGGAGTTCGGGGTGGAGGCGGTGTTCGAGCCGACCCGGCCCGTCTATCTCGAACGGCCCGCGCGCCGGGCGGAGGTCGTCGAGGAGATCGCCCGCCACGGCCGCAACGACTTCGTCGCCACCGTCGGCCTGCGGGTGGAGCCCGCCGCGATCGGGTCCGGCGTCGGATACCGGCTGGGCGTGGATCTGGGGTCGCTGCCGCTGGCCTTCCACCGGGCCATCGAGGACACCGTACGCGACACGCTGTCCGAGGGCCCGCACGGCTGGCCGGTCACCGACCTCCTGGTCACGCTGACCAGAACCGGTTATGCCAGCCCGATCACCACGGCGGCCGACTTCCGCGGGCGGACGACGAACGTGCTGCGGCGGGCGCTGCGTCAGGCGGGCACCCGGGTGTACGAGCCGTGCCACCGCTTCGAGCTGGAGGTGCCGCCGGAGTCGCTGAGCGCGGCGACCGTACGGCTGGCGGCGCTGGGCGCCGTGGTGGCCGATGCCGTGCGGCGGGAGGCGGTGTGGCTGGTCAGCGGCGATATCCCGGCCGTAGCGGTGCGTGACTTCGAGCTGGCGCTGCCCGGCCTGTCGCATGGCGAGGGCGTGTGGTGGTCGCGGCCCTTCGGAGACCGCCCAACCCGAAGGTAACGATATGTGACCGTTCATCCGCTTACAGTTATTTCACATGTCGGTTTTCTGCCGGAAATGGGTACTAAGGCGGTTGATGTACTTATCCCACATCATCCGTTCAGGGGGAACCAATGGCTCAGACGAACAAGAAGCCGGCCGCCAAGTCCGGCAAGACCAAGAAACAGACGATCAAGCCCGCCCGCCAGGACAAGGACGTCAAGGACGCCAAGAAGGAGCCCAGGAAGCCGGACGTGGCTTGACACGGTGAAAGGATCAGGCAGCCGCGGCCGGAGTCCCGGCTGCCTGATCACGGAGCACACATGTCCGCCTACCTGCGCTTCCCCTCCATCTTCCAGGACGTGGTCGTTTTCGCGGCCGAGGACGACCTGTGGATGGTCTCCGCCCTCGGGGGTCGCGCCTTCCGTCTGACCGCCGGGCTCGCCGAGGCCGGTTACCCGCGCATCTCGCCGCGCGGCGACCAGCTCGCCTTCGTCGGGCGCGAGGAGGGCCCGGAAGAGGTGTACGTCATGCCCGCCGACGGGGGCGCGGCCCGGCGGGTCACCTATCACGGAGCCCGCTGCACCGTGACCGGCTGGGACCCCGAGGGCCGCATCCTGTACGCCAGCGACGAGTGCCAGCCGTTCGAGGGCCGCAAGTGGCTGCACCGGGTCGCGCCGGGCGGCGTGCCGCACCGCCTGCCGTACGGACCGGCGAACTCCATCGCCCACGGCCCCCGCGGCATGATCGTCCTGGGCCGCAACACCGCCGATCCCGCGCGCTGGAAGAGGTACCGCGGCGGCACCGTCGGCGACCTGTGGATCGACCCCGACGGCGAAGGCCGCTTCCGCCGGCTCATCCGGCTGCCCGGCAATCTGGCCTCGCCCTGCTGGAGCGGTGACCGCGTCTGCTTCTTGTCCGACCATGAGGGCGTCGGCAACGTCTACTCCTGCACTCCGGACGGCGACGACCTGCGCAAGCACACCCACCACGACGACTACTACGCGCGCAATCTGTCCGGGGACGGCCACCGCCTCGTCTACCACGCGGGCGCCGACCTCTACCTGCTCGATCCAGAGGACGCGCCCCAGCGGATCGACGTACGGCTGGCCAGCTCCAGGACCCAGCGCAACCGCAGGTTCGTGGAGGCCGACGACTATCTCGAGAGCGCCACGCTCACTCCCGACGGCAGCGCCCTGGCCGTCACCGCGCGCGGCAAGGCGTACACCATGGCCGGTTGGGAAGGGCCGGTCCGGCAGCACGGCGAGCCTGACGGCGTCCGCTACCGCTTCCTGACCTTCCTCAACGACGGCCGCCGCCTCATCGCCGCCGCCAGCGACGACGGTGACGAGGAACGGCTGGTCATCCTCGGCGACCCGGCCGCCCCGGAGATCGCCCGGCTCGGGCGAATCACCGCGCTGGTGCCCGATCCCGCCCACGACCGCGTCGCCGTGACCAACCACCGCGACGAGCTGCACCTCGTCGATCTGGCCACCGGGCGGGCCGTACTCGTCGAGGCCAACCCGCACGGCCCGCCGGCGGACCCCGCCTGGTCGCACGACGGCCATTGGCTCGCGTACGCCACCCCGCTGAACGCCCACACCGCCGCGATCATGCTGCACCACCCCGCGACCGGCCAGACCGTCGCCGCCACCGAGCCCCTGCTCGAAGACTCCCGCCCCGCCTTCGACCCGCGCGGCCGCTATCTCTACTTCATCGGCCAGCGGGTCTTCTCCCCCGTCTACGACCAGCTCCAGTTCGACCTCGGCTTCCCCCTCGGCACCCGCCCCTACGCCATCGCGCTGCGACGGGACGTCCCCGACCCGTTCGTCCCGACCCCCCGCCCTCTGGGAGCGAAGGACGATGAGGAGGAAGAGGAAGAGGAGGAGGGCGAGCCCGAGCCGCTGCGCGTCGACCTCGACGGCCTGGCCCGCCGCGTCACCCCGTTTCCCCTGCCGGAAGGCCGCTACGAGCGCGTCGCCGGGCTGCCGGGCAAGGCCCTCATTCTCAGCAGCCCGCTGCAGGGTGAGAGCATCCTGGACCTGTACGACTTCACCAAGGGTGAGCGCGAGACCTTCGCCCGCGGCGTGAGCGACTTCGAGCTGGGCCGCGATCACAAAACGCTCCTGTACCGGGCGGGCGACCGGCTGCGCGTGCTGAAGGCCACCGAGACACCCGACGACGACGACACTCCGGGCCGCGAGAGCGGGTGGATCGACCTGTCCCGGATCAAGGTGTCGGTCTGCCCGGCGGCGGAATGGCGGCAGATGTTCCGTGAGGCGTGGCGCCTGCAGCTCGAGAACTTCTGGACCGAGGACATGGCCGGCGTCGACTGGCACGCCGTCTACGAGCGCTACCTGCCGCTCGTCGAACGCGTCAGCACCCGCGGCGAATTCTCCGACCTGCTGTGGGAGCTCCACGGGGAGCTGGCCACCAGCCACGCCTACGAGAGCGGCGGCGAATACCGGCCGGGCCCGGACTACACGCAGGGCAAGCTCGGCGTCGACTGGGACTATCGCGACGGCGTCTACCACATCGGCGCCATCGTCACCGGCGACGCGTGGAACCCCGAGGCCACCTCGCCGCTCAACCGGATCGGCCTGGACGTACGGCCGGGCGACGCGGTCCTGGCCATCAACGGCGCCCCCATCGGCGAGACCGCCACCCCCAACGAACGCCTGGTCAACCAGGCCGACGAGGAGGTCGAGCTCACCCTGCGCCGCGACGAGCGCGTCTTCACCGCCGTCGTCCGCGCCATCGCCGACGAGGGGCCCGCCCGTTACCGCGACTGGGTCAACCTCAACCGCGCCCGCTGTCATCAGCGCTCGGACGGCCGCGTCGGATACCTACACATTCCCGATATGGGAACCGACGGGTTCGCCGAGTTCCACCGCGGCTTCCTGGCCGAGCACGACCGTGAGGCCCTCATCGTCGACGTCCGCTTCAACGGCGGCGGCGACGTCTCGGCACTGCTGCTGGAGAAGCTGGCCCGTCGCCGTCTCGGCTACGACTATCCCCGCTGGGGCGATCCCGAGCCCTACCCGCCGGAGTCGACGCGCGGCCCGCTGGTCGCCATCACCAACGAATGGGCCGGCTCCGACGGCGACATCTTCAGCCACACCTTCAAGCTGCGGGGCCTCGGCCCGCTCGTCGGCAAGCGAACCTGGGGCGGGGTCATCGGCATCTGGCCGCGGCACCGGCTGGCCGACGGCACTGTCACCACACAGCCAGAGTTCTCCTTCGCCTTCGACGACGTCGGCTGGCAGGTCGAGAACTACGGCACCGACCCGGACATAGAGATCGACATCACCCCGCAGGACTACGCGGCGGGCACGGACACCCAGCTCGAGAAGGCCATCGACGTGATACTCGGGCTGCTGGCCGAACACCCCCCGCACACCCCGGATCCAACACATCGGCCACGGATGCAACCTTAAGAGGATTTGCAACGTCTATAGATCATGCGTGGGGTTAGTCCTCGGGGATGGACAGGACACTCCACCGAAGCGGGACAATAAGCCGGTGGCGAATTCGCACAGATCGCCACTGGCCACTTGTGTAGTGACACTCTCGGTTCAAGGGGGACTTCTCAGGTGCGCGCACTGGCACGCAAGGGCAAGTCGGCGATGGTCCGGCTGTACAAGGGCTACAACCGCCGCAAGGTGCGCAAGGCGCCGCCGCCGTCCACGGACAAGGTCAGGATTCTGATCCTGCACGCGTACGGCATGGGCGGCACGATCAGGACCGTCTTCAACCTCGCCAGTTATCTGGCCGAGAACCACGACGTGGAGATCGTCAGCATCCTGAAGGAGGCCGAGGAGCCCTTCTTCCCGATCGACCCGCGGGTCAAGTTCCGCTTCCTGGACGACCGGCTGAACCCCGGCCCGGATCCGGTACGCGCGATGCTGTCGAAGAGGCCGAGCAAGCTCATCCCGCCGGAGGAGTCGGCGTTCCACCGCTTCAACCTGTGGACCGACCTGAAGCTGGCCCGCTACATCCGCTCGCTCGACACCGGGATCCTCATCTCCACCAGGCCCGGCCTCAACCTGGCGATGGCCCAGTTAGCGCTGCCGAGCGTCATCACCATCGGCCAGGAGCACGTCGCGCTGCGCACTCAGCCGGAGGCGGTGCAGGAGCTGATCAAGTGGCGCTACCGCCGCTTCGACGCGCTGGCCACCCTCACCAAGGCCGACCTGCGCGACTACCGCGCCGCCCTGCCCAAGAAGCCGAAGCGGCTGATCCGCATCCCCAACGCCGTGCCGCCGATGACCGGCGACGTGGCCAAGCTCGACTCCAAGGTCGTCATCGCCGTCGGCCGACTGACCCGCCTCAAGGGCTTCCACCGGCTCATCGTCGCCTGGGAGGAGGTCGCCAAGACCCATCCCGACTGGAAGTTGCGCATCTACGGCGCCGGCCCCCAGGAGGACAACCTGCGCCAGCAGGTGATCGACGCGGGTCTCGAAGGCCAGATCGAGCTGCCCGGCGCCACCTCCGACGTCGGCGCCGAACTGGAGAAGGCATCCGTCTTCGTGCTCAGCTCACGCCACGAGGGCTTCCCGATGACCATCCTGGAGGCGATGGCCAAGGGGCTGGCCATCGTCAGCTTCAACAGCCCGCACGGGCCAAAGGAAATGATCACCGACGAGGTCGACGGGCTGCTGGTCAAGCCGCGTACCAACGCCAACCTCGCCACCTCGCTCCTGCGCGTCATCGAGGACGAGGAGCTGCGCCGCAGCCTGGCGGCCGGGGCGCTGGAGACGGCGCGCACGTACGACGTGGACGTCATCGGCGCCCAGTGGGACGCCCTGTTCGAGGAACTCCTGGCCCGCCGCAACGGCACCTACGTCAAGCCGACGCCGCCCACGCCCGCGGAACCGACATCGGCCGAACCGGCACCCGCGGAATCCGCACCGGCGCCGGCCGAGCCCGCGCAGACTCCGCGGTCCTCCTGACGGCCGACTAAGTGCGGCTCGTCAGCTCGACCGGCTCCGCGATGACGTCCACCAGCGCCCCGTTTCGGTGGACCGTGATCGGCAGGGACCGCCCGATCGCCTCGGCGAACATCAGCCGCTGCAAACTCTGCGCGTCGCCCACCGGATGGCGGTCCGCGCTCAGCACCAGATCCCCCGCCCGCAGGCCGGCCCGGTCTGCGGGCGTTCCGGGCATCACCTCCACCACCCGCAGCGCGCGGTCCTGGCCGGTCCGCCGCCGCAGCGGCTCGCTCAGCGGAGCCGGCGAGGTCACCAGCCCGAGGTAGGCCCGTCGTACCCGGCCGTCCTTGATCAGCGTGGCGATGATCGCCCGCGTCGTGCTGTTGACCGGCACGGCCAGCCCCACCCCGACGCCGGCCACGGCCGTGTTGACGCCGACCACCCGCGCCCGCGAGTCGGCCAGCGCTCCTCCCGAGTTGCCGGGGTTCAGGGCCGCGTCGGTCTGGATCACGTCCTCTATGAGGCGTACGGCCTGACCGCTCCGGGCCGGTAATGACCGTCCCAGTCCCGACACCACGCCGGCCGTCACCGAACCGGCCAGCCCCAGCGGGCTGCCCACCGCCACCACGAGCTGTCCCACCACCAGCTCGTCGCTGTCGCCCAGGACGGCGGGCTCGGGCGTGGTCACCTGCGCCCTGATCACCGCCAGATCCGACAGCGGGTCGCGCCCCACCACCAGGAACTCACCCGACGACCCGTCGGCGAACGCCACCGTGCCCGCCCTCGACGAGCCCACCACGTGCGCGTTCGTCAACAGGAACCCGTCGGCCGTGAAGACCACCGCCGACCCGCTGCCCCGGTCCGCCCGAACACTGGCCACCCTCGGCAGCAGCTCGGCCGCCACCGAGGAGACGACGCGGGAGTAATCATCCATGACGACACCCTTCTCAGTTGCTTACATCATTACTCCGCAACTGAGAAAACGGCCACCACCCATGAAGATCCACGCCCGGATCAACAAGACCGTGCGCCACACACCCCTCTCTCTGCCGCCTCAAACCTCTCACTGTGTCAAACACCACAATGTCGGGAATTGATCTCTAGAGAACCTGTGCCCAAGAATCCCCGGAGGCGTACTTGAGCACAAAGGAAACGGTCGCCCTCCTGGCAGGGGGCGTGCTGGTCGTCTCCCTCGTCGGCGGCACCAAGACCAGCCCGGCCACCGCGGCCAGCCCCCTCACCAACACCAGCGGAACCCGCCCAGGACTCGCCCCCATCGCCACCGACGCCGACCGGGCCAGCGCCCGCACCCTCATCAAGCGACTCCGGGTCAAGGGCCGCGGCCCCAAGACCGGCTACGAGCGGACCAGGTACGGCGACAACTGGGCCGACACCGCCACCGGCGTCCCGTACGCCCGCAACGGCTGCCGTACCCGCGACGACCTGCTCGCCCGCGACGGCCATGACGTCAAATATCGCCAGGGCTCCCGCTGCGAGGTCGTCTCCCTCGTCCTGACCGACCCCTACACCGGCCGGACCATCGACTGGCGCAAGGACCACGCCGACGAGATCCAGGTCGACCACGTCATCCCGCTCGCCTACGGCTGGCGGATGGGCACGCCGCGCTGGTCGATGTCCAAGCGCGTGGACTTCGCCAACGACCCGCTCAACCTGCTGCCCGTCTACGGCGCCGCCAACGAGCAGAAGGACGCCTCAGGGCCGGCGGGCTGGCTGCCGCCGCAACACCGTATCCGCTGCGCCTATGTCACCCGCTTCACCCAGGTCGCGCTCAAGTACGACCTGCCCGTCACCCGCGCGGACAAGAACGCCATGCTCGCCCAGTGCCGCTGACCCCCGCTCAGAAGACCAGCACCGCTCAGCTGACCAGCGCCCCTCAGAGCACGTCGATCCACTCGAAGCCGTTCTTGAACGTCAGCTGGGCCAGGGCCCGCTGCCCCTGGGCGTTGGGGTGGAAGTAGTCCCACTTGCTGATGTGGTCGAGCGTGAACGGGTAGGCGAACACCGCGCCCCCATCCGTTCGGCACGCGGTTCCCAGCGTCGCGCACGCCTCGGCGGCCTCGTGGTTGTAGGCCATCACCCGCGCCCGCACCCTGGCCCGCCGCGCCACGTCCGCGGGCTTGGCCGACGAAGGGGAGGCCAGCATCGTGGGGCAGATCCGGCCGAGCGTCCAGAACGTGCGGGCCAGCGCGTTGCTCTTGCCGACCTGCCACAACCGGCGCAGGTCGGGAATGCTGGCGAAGAACACCCTGACCCCCGGCACCCCGGCCCGCAACTCCGCCAGAGCCGCGTCGAGCCGCTGCCGGTAGACCCGCACGGGCGTCATGTCCTTCTCCGCCGGCTTGCAGGCGTCCTGGGCGCCGATGAGGATTGTGACGTATGTCGCCTTGGCGGTGATCGCCTGCTTCACCTGACCCATCAGGTCCGCGCTCGTCGACCCGGGCACCGCGAAGTTGCGATTGTGCCCCATGATCGACCGGCTCAGCCCGGCCAGCCGCAGGTAATGGCTGGTCACCTCGGCGTTGTCCCCCGCCGACCAGGAGCGGGAGGTGCACGAGACGTACCAGCCGCACGCGTTGAACCCCGCCGAGACCGAGTCTCCCAACGCCGCCATGACCTCCGGGACGGGCTCCGCCGAGGACGACGCGTGTGCCGTACCGGAACCGAGAAGAACGAGGGCAGCGGCGAAGAGGGGTGCGAGACGAGTGATCATGCGGCCCAAAGTAGGGATGGGCGCGGAGGCCGACTATGTCGTCAAGGCAACATCTGCCATCTCGGGACCGTGTTCATATCGCTGCTTGACAGTCCTCGTCCGATGAGGATGCTCCGAATATCATGCGGGTTCCCCCTTTATCTGGGTTCATTGACCGTAACCGGTCATTCACGGGGGTCCCAGTCGAACGTGTTCAGTTCCCGCATAGAGTGTCTGGGTGAGTGTCGCGCTCGGAACCACCCGCCCGCTACCGGTTCGCACCGCCCCCATAGGTGACCCCGGTGACCTGCTGGCCTCCCTGCCCCGGACCGCCGCCCCCTATGCCTGGATCCGGCACGGCGAAGGACTCGTCGGCTGGGGTGAGGCCGCGCGGGTGGCCGTTCCCGCAGGTCCCGACCGGTTCGCCTGGGCGAGCCGGTGGCTCGCCGACCTCTTCGGCGACGCCCACATGGACGGCTACTTCGACGGTCCCGGCGGGATGCCCGGCGTCGGGCCCGTCGCCTTCGGCTCCTTCACCTTCGACGAGAACGCCGCCGGCTCCGTCCTCGTCGTGCCGCAGGCGGTGCTCGCCCGGCGCGACGGCCGCGCCTGGCTCACCACCATCGGCGACGCGCGCCTCGAACCCCTCACGCCCGTACGCGATCCGGGCCGCATCAGCTACGGCGACGGCAGCCTGTCCGCCCCCGAATGGGAGCATGTCGTCGCCCAGGCCACCCGGCGCATCCGCGAGGGCGAGCTGGAGAAGGTCGTCCTGGCCCGCGACCTGATCGCCACGGCCGAGCGGCCGATCGACGTACGCCTCCTGCTCGACCGCCTCGCACAGCGCTATCCCGACTGCTACACCTTCTCCGTCGCCGGCCTGGTCGGCGCCACCCCCGAGTTGCTCATCCGGCGCACCGGCAAGGAGATCGAGTCGCTCGTCCTGGCCGGCACCACGCCGCGCGGCACCGGTCCGGCCGACGACCTGGCGCGCGGCGCGGCGCTGTTCGCCTCGGCCAAGGACCGGCACGAGCACGAGTGCGCGATCGCGTCCGTACGCGAGACGCTCGCCCCGCTGTGCTCGTCGCTGCAGACGCCCGACGAGCCTGAACTGCTCATGCTGCCCAACGTCCAGCACCTGGCCAGCCACGTCACCGGGCGCCTGGCCGACGGCGCGTCAGTGCTTGACGTGGTCGCCGCCATGCACCCGACCGCGGCCGTCGGCGGCACGCCCACCGACACCGCCATCAAGGTGATCCGGGAACTGGAGGGGATGGATCGCGCGGGCTACGCGGGTCCGGTCGGGTGGATCGACGCGCACGGGGACGGGGAGTGGGGGATCGCGCTGCGGTCGGGGATCGTCCGGGGGCGCCGGGCGCGCCTGTTCGCGGGTGCCGGCATCATGGGCGACTCCGACCCGAGCTCCGAACTCGCCGAGGCGCAGGCGAAGTTCCGCGTGATGCAGTACGCCCTCGAGGGATGACGTTCCTGGTTGCTGTTACGGCGTTGTTCTTAACCGGCTACGTGGATTCTGTTGCCCGGTGTCACCTGAGCCCTGCCCGCGGTCAGGGTGGCCAGCCAGTCCGTGAAGGCGGCCGTCTCGTCGTCCGCCACCGCCACCGTGAAGACGACCTTGCTGCCATAGGACACCTCCCTGATGGGGTGTCTCGATGCCCGTAGGTCGTTCTCTATGCGGCCCGCCTGGTCGTGGGCCACTGTTACGTCGATGAGCGTCGCCGGGATCATGCGGATCGGTACCGCCTGGTCCAGGGTCTCGGTCACCGCGGAGCTGTAGGCGCGGACCAGGCCGCCGGCGCCAAGGAGGGTGCCGCCGAAGTAGCGGGTCACCACCGCCACCACGTCGTTGAAGCCCCGGCCGGTCAGGGCCTGGAGCATGGGGGTGCCCGCCGTGCCGCCTGGTTCGCCGTCGTCGTCGCCCTTCCGGTCGTCGCCGATCACGTAGGCCGTGCAGTTGTGAGAGGCGCTCGGGTGCAGGTGGCGGCGCTCGGCGATGAAGGCCGAGGCTTCCGCGGGTGTCCTCGCCGGGGCGACCGCGCAGACGAAACGGGAGCGGCGGGCCTCCGTCTCGTGCTCGATGGCGGCGCTGAGGGTGAGGTAGGAGGACACGTCCACAGATTAGTGCTCGCCGGACAGACCGTCGGGGCTGGCATACTCCGCGTCATGGGCTGCGGCTGCTCTCCGCTGATGCGGGTGCCGAAGGCGAGCCCACGCCACGAGACTGGTCCATCTGCCGCCATTCACGGCGCAACCCGGTCAGCCCGATGGTGAGGAAGTAGGCCGCCCCGCACACGACCAGCACCGGCGACAGTCCGGCGGCGGCCACCGCCGCGCCGGCCATGAGCCCGCCCAGCGGAATCCCAGCCCAGGCCAGCGAGTCTCCCAGCGCGTTGACCCGCCCCAGCAGCCGGCGCGGCACCCGCTCGAACAAGATCGCGCCCAGAATCGGGTTGATGAGCCCTCCGCCGAGCCCGCTCACCGCGAACACGACCAGCATCATCCACACCGGCGCGTCCATCGCCAGGACCAGGTACCTCGGCGGCCCCGCCACCAGGAAGGCCACGAAGAACACCGCCCGGCGCCGCATCCGGTGCGCCACCGCGGCGGCCACCAGACTCCCGCCGACCGCCGCCAACCCCATGACGGCGCTGTTCAGCCCGATCACGGCGGGGCCGTGGCCGGACTCCCGGGCCCACACCGGCACGAGTACCTGGGCGAACGCGGCGTCCAGCAGGTTCGTCACGGCGACCATGAGGGTGAGGGCCAGCAGTATCGGCTCGGCGCGCAGAAAGGCGACCCCCTCGGCGAACCGCCGCCAGTAGCCAGCCGCCAGCTCGCCCTCACCGCCCGCCGAATCACGGACCGGGCCCTCGCCAGGTTCCCGTACGGGGTTCAGGCCGTTCTGAGGGTCTGGCGTCTGGGCGGGGATCGGGGCGCCCGCGTACGGTGCCTGCGCTAGCGCCCACATGATGACGACGGACCCGAGCGCGAAGCAGGCCCCGCTGACCGCCAGCCCCACCAGCGGACCGGCCAGCGCCACCAGTGCCCCGCCCATCGCCGGACCCAAGGTGGCGGCCAGCCGTTCGGTCACGCCCGACAGTGCGGCGGCCCGCTCCAGCGGTATCCGGCCACGTTCGGCCGCCTCCGGCACCATGATCTCCTTGGCCAGGTCGCCGGGCCCGCGAGCCGCGCCGATCAGCGCCACCAGCCCGAGCAGCACCGGGAAGGCCAGCAGATCGAGCGCGTGCAGCAGAGCCACGGCCCCGGCGCCGGCGGCACTCACCACCTCGGCGACCCACGAGACCCGGCGCGGGCCCAGGTGATCGACCAGTGGCCCGGCGAGCAGCTTGACCAGGACGTACGGCGCCATCTCGCAGAAGGCCACGAGCCCGGTCATGGCGGCGCTGCCGGTCGTGACGAGCACGAACCACGGCAGCGCGATGGCCGACACCCGAGTGCCGGTCAGCGACATCGCCATGGCGGCCAGGACACCGGCCAGCGGGCGTAAAGACCGTCCGGTCACAGGAGGAGTCATGACGGATCCGGCTCCGATCCGGCCGGCTCCGGCAGAAAGTGCATGACCAGCGACACGCGTTCGGCACCCTCGGCCGTCTGCTCGGACGCGTCGCGCCGGTAGCGGTCGATCACGGACAGCAACTCCTCACGCATCCGCCCCGCCTCGTCCGGAGTGAGGCGGAGCGCCCAGTGGCTGATGTCGAAGGCGTCGAACCAGGGGCGGGGCATGGTCTGCAGTTCGTTCAGCGCACGCTGTGTCAGCAGGCTGTGCGCGGCGGCCACGGACCGCAGGTACGCCATCAGCGCCTCGGGCTCCTGCCTGGCCACGTCGCTGGAGGTCAGCCGGGTCACCTCGTGCACCGCGCGCCACCACCGCTCCCGCGCGTTCCCGCGTCCGGTGTCCTCCTCGACGAAGCCCGCCGCCGCCAGCCTGCGCAGGTGGTAGCTGGCCGTACCGGAGTTGACGCCGAGGCGCTCGGCCAGCCGGGTGGCCGTCGAAGGACCGTACTTGCGCAGCAACTGGACCAGTTCCACCCGCACCGGGTGGGCGAGGGCCCGCAGGCCCTTGGCATCGAGAACTACGACTGACGTCATGCCCCCACCCTAGATTGCCAACAGTTCTTCGCAAAGAGTCCTTCGCGAAGAGATGTTGGCAATCGCCTGGCTTCGCCGTCTGCCTTTACGTTGTAGATTTACTGGCGTGGTAAAGTGCGATTGTGAATCCCCCCTTCACACCCCTCGCCCCTGAAGACCCTCCCGAGATCGGCGGCTACCGTCTGGTGGCGCGGCTGGGAGCCGGTGGCATGGGGCAGGTCTACCTCGCCAGCACCCAGAGCGGCAGGCGTCTGGCCGTCAAGGTGATCCGTGCCGAATACACCGGCGACCCCGAGTTCCGGCGGCGCTTCCAGCAGGAGGTCGCCGCGGTCCTGCGGGTGCAGAGCCTCTACACCGCGCCGGTCGTCGACGCCGATCCCCATTCCAGGACACCCTGGCTGGCCACCGCCTACGTACCCGGGCCCTCGCTTGACAAGGCCGTCGCCCAGCACGGCCCGCTCCCGCCCCAGACGGTCCTGACCATGGTCTGCGGCGTGGCGGAGGCGCTGCAGGCCATCCACACCGTGCAGGTGGTGCACCGCGACCTCAAGCCCTCGAACGTACTGCTGTCCCCCGAGGGTCCCCGCGTCATCGACTTCGGCATCGCCAAGGCCGTCGACGCGACCCCGCTGACGGGCACGGGCATCCGCATCGGCACGCCGCTGTTCATGGCTCCCGAACAGGCGCTCGGGCATCCTGCCGCGCCGCCGGTCGACGTGTTCGCGCTGGGCGGTCTGGCGTTGTTCGCGGCGACCGGCCGTACGCCGTTCGGTGAAGGCCCCGACCCGGCGGTGCTCTATCGCGTGGTGCATGACGAGCCGCAGCTCGACGGCTGCCCACCGGAGCTGCGCGACCTGATCGCCCGCTGCCTGGCCAAGGACCCCGCGCACCGGCCGACGCCACGCGCCCTGGTCGCCGAGCTCGAACGCTACGCGCAGCCCGGCCCAGGGCCCGAGTGGCTGCCGCCGCCTCTCACGCATGCCCTGCCCGCCTACGCGGCCCCGCCCTCCCCTCCTCCGGTCCGCGCGCGCCGCACGTTCGGGTTCGGCGTCGTGGCGGGTGCGGCCGTGGCCGCCGCGGTGGTCGCGGCGGCCGTCACGGCCGTGCTGATCAGGCCGGGCGCCGCCGACGGCACTCCGCTCGCTCAGCCCGCCGCGACCGTCACGGTCACCCAACAGGCACCCGCGCGTACGACCCCCACCGGAGCGACACCCGACACCGGGGAAACCACGCCGAGTCCCGGGGGCACGGCGACCGAGGGCTCGGTGGCCGGGGCGAAGGCGGGCACGCTGCTCGGCACGTACAAGGGCATCGACGTGACCCGCTACTACGGGGTCAACTTCACCGACGACCCCACGCACCCGACGAAGAACGAGGGCGACGTCAGATACGGCGCCATCGGCCTCGACGCGGACAAGATGGCCGTGCTCGACTCCGGACAGACCGGCACCTATCAGGCGTGCGTCGACAACACCAAGTACATGGACACCTACGAAGCCGAACAGGCCAAAGGCAGACTGGTGTGCGTCTTCGGCCAGAGCACGATCGGTCTCGTCAAGGTGACAAAGGTCAGCGAAGGTGACAGTGACTACATCACTATGGACCTGACAGTCTGGCAGCGCTGACGCCTACTCTTGAAGTCATGTCCGTGACGCCCTTGCGGGGCGGGCCGGCGCGCGAGGCCGAGTTACTCGGCGTCGTGCTCGATGTGCTGCGCGAAACCGGCTACGACCGGCTGACCATCGACGCCGTGGCCGCACGCGCGAAGGCGGGCAAGCACACCGTCTACCGGCGCTGGCCGTCCAAAGCGGAATTGGTGGTCGCGGCATTCGTCAACGCCGTCTCCACCACGCCGGTGGCGCCCGACACGGGTGAGCTGCGGGCCGATCTGCTCGGGCTGATGGAGTCGCTGGTGGGCGAGCTGGCCCGGCTGGGCGACGTTGTCGCCGGACTGGTCGGGGAGATCCTGCACAACGCCGACCTGGCGCGCGCGGTGCAGCAGAACTACGTCGCGACGCGCCGCCGGTTGACGCTGGAGGTGTTCGAGCGGGCCTGGGCCAGGGGCGAGCTGTCCCGCAGCGCCGACACCGACCTGCTGTGGCAGGTGGGCCCGGCGGTCCTGTTCTTCCGGGCACTGGTGAGCGGCGAGCCCGTCGACAGCGAGCTGGCCCGGCGACTCGTGGACCACGTCGTGCTACCCCTCGCACTCAACCGCCGATAGCGTCTCTGATCAGCCCTCGCTAGGCCCGCCGCCGGGCCCGATACGCGCTGGCCTTGGCGCGGTTCTGGCACGACAGCCCGCAGAACCGCCGCGAGGCGTTACGCGTCACGTCGAAGAAGACCAGCGAGCACCCCTCCGCCTCGCACGACCGGAGCCGCACCCCCTGCCCCACCCCGATCACCATGGCCAGCGCGGTGCCGATGTCGGCGGCCCAGGCGTCGACCAGTGAGGCCCCCGGCTGGTGGAAGGCCAGCATGGGCGGCTCTCCGCTCAGGTGGGCGACGGCCGCGTACCGTACCAGCAGCGCGTTGAGCGACGCGACGGAATCGGGACCGCCGCCGAAGACGGGCCGCAGCTCGGCGGCCACCGCCGCCAGGTGGTCGGCGTCGGCGGCGGTCGGCGCCCCGGCGGGCGGCCGTTCGAGGCGGGCCGTGGCATCGAGTACGGCGGCACGGCGCGCGGCTCCGCCGGCCGGCGGCTCAAGATCGCGCCCATGCGCCTCGCCCACGGCCAGGACGTTCACCAGGAGGACGGCGAGCTCCACCCACCGGCCAACATAACTGTCTATTTGCGATTGACCAGTGATGCGCCAGGAGTCTATCGTCACTGTCATAGCGTACCTAGGCAGTGAGGAATCGGCATGTCCATCGATGGCAGACTCGCCCGACGCATGTGGCACCAGCTGGAGCCGATCCACGCGGCGCTGTACTTCTCCCCCCAGTCCTTCGAGGAGGCGGCGGCGATCGGCTACGACGTGGAGTCGCGCTGGCCGAGCTACTTCGCCTACCGCACCGCGCCGTTGGGCCGCGCGGGCACGAACCTGGCCTTCGCCACCTATTACAGCTTCAGCCCGCGGACGATCGCCGAACACGTTCCGGCCGTCTGGGACACCGCGAGCCCCGCAGAGGTACTGCGAGCCCGCCTTCGGGCCGTGGACCGTACCTATCGGACCCTGCTCGGCGACGGGATCGGGGCGCTCGGCGAGGCCGCCGAGCTGGCCCGGCGGGTGGCGGAGAGCGTGACGGTGGGCGGACGGCCGTTCGCCGCCGCCAACCTGGACCTGCCCTGGCCCGATGAGCCGCACCTGGCGCTCTGGCACGCCGCCACCGTGCTGCGCGAGCATCGCGGCGACGGCCATCTGGTGGCGCTGCAGGCGGCGGAGCTGGACCCGTGTGAGTCGCTGGTCTCCCTGGCCGCGATCGGCGGCGCCCCGGTGGCCAACTTCGCCGGGCGCGGCTGGAGCGAGAGCGAGTGGGCCTCAGCCCAGGACCGGCTGGCCGGGCGCGGCCTGGTGGACACCGAGGGCCAGGCCACCGACCAGGGCCGGGCACTGCGCGACCAGGTCGAGCGGATGACCGACGACCTGGCCGCCGACCCGTGGCGGCAGTTGGGCGAGCAGCGCGCCGATCGGCTGGCTCAGCTCATCCAGCCGGTCCTGGGAGCCGTCTTCGAGGCGGGCATCCTCCCGATGACCAGCACGCTCGGCATCGCCACCGTGAAGGCCCCCGACTGACCGGGCGTACCCTCCCCGAGCGGCCCGCCCGGTCAGAAGCCGGGCGCGGGCCGCCAGATGCTGATCTCGGTTGCGACGAGGGGCCGGAAGCGGTGCGGCCCCATCGGCACCGTGGTGTTCGTCACGTGCCCGTAGAATCCGCCTGTGAGTCGTGACGAGGAGGCCGTGCGCCACACGGTCGAGCGGATGGCGCGGATCTTCTCCGACTGGGGCTTGCCGCCCATGGCCGCGCGAGTGCTGTTCACGATGATGGCGGCCGAGGAGCGGACGCTGACGGCCGCCGAGCTCGGCGAGCGGCTCGGCGTCAGCCCGGCCGCCATCTCCGGCGCGGTGCGTCTGCTCACGCAGATGCACCTGGTGGTGCGCGAGCCGGTGCCCGGATCCCGCCGTGACGTCTACCGCCTGCCCGACGACGCCTGGTACGAGCTCACGCTGACCAAGATGCCGATCTTCCGGCAGATCACCGGCGAGGTGTCGGCCGCGGTCGAGGCGGTCGGCGGCGACGACACCGCGGCCGGCGCGAACCTGGCCAGAATGCGCGACTACTTCGAGTTCGTGGAGCGGGAGTTGCCCCAGCTCCTCGACAAATGGCGCGCACGCTGAAGAGCCGAACGCTAGCCCCTGCCGTACTTCTTGTGCACGGCCTGCTTGCTCACCCCGATCGCGTTGGCGATCTGCGCCCACGGCAGCCCGGCCACCCTGGCCCGGCGCACCTGAACCGCCTCCATGCGCTCGAGTTCGTGCCGCAACGCGGTGGTGGCCTGCAGTGCTAGCAGTGGATCCTCGTCCTGCGCCTGCCGCATCAGCGTCGCCAGGTCGTTCGTCATTCCCTTAACGTAATCCCCTTAACGTCGTCCTGCGGCCCGTCATCGCGAATCCAGGACGAGCCTCAGGCCGAGGCCGATGAGGACGACGCCGGAGATCTGCTCCAGCCGCCGCCTGACCGCCGGGCGCCCCAGAAACGCCTTGGCCTTGGCGACGGTCCAGATGAGCAGGCCGTACCAGAGCAGGTCCACGAGCACCCAGACGACGGCGAGCGTGACCAGGGTGAGCGGGACGTTCTGCCCGCGCGGCACGAACTGCGGCAGGAACGACATCGCGAACACCGCCGCCTTCGGATTGGCCAGGCAGGTCCCGAATCCGGCCAGGAACGACCTGCGCCGCCCGCTGACCGCGTCCACCTCGACCGGCGGCGCGTCCTTGCGGCGGGCCTGCCAGAGCGACTGCGCGCCCATCACGACCAGCAGGACCGCGCCCGCGACGCGCATCACGTCGTAGGCCACCTGCGAGGCCAGCACCAGCGCCGACAGGCCGAACGCGGCGGCCAGCCCCCAGATCAGGATGCCGGCCTCGTTGCCGAGAGTGGCGGCCAGGCCGGAGCCGCGCCCGGCCCGCAGGGTCTGTCTGAGAATGATCGCGGTGCTGACCCCGGGAACCATCGCCACCAAGATGCACGCGCCAACGAATGCGATGAGATACATGTGGGGCATCGTGGCAGAATCGCCCGGATTCAGCCGTAGATTTTTCCGAGCTCCGCGATCGCCTCGGCCATCAGCGCGCGCAGTTCGGGGGGTCCCAGCACCTCGACGCTCGCCCCGAGCCGCAGCAGCAGCCAACGAGCGTGCGTGAGCGACTCGATCGGTACGGTGAGCGTGCGCCAGCCCTCCGCGTCGGGCTCGCCGCCCTCGGCCAGGGCGGCGGTGACGACGTCGTTGCCCATTGTGTACGCGAGCAGGCTGTCGGTGCCGGGGGCGACCTTGATGACGGCCTCGGCGGTGTACATGCGCTCGCGGAACTCGCGCGAATAGTCCTGCCAGAAATCACCTAGGTCGAAGCCCTCGGGCCGGTCGAACCCGCCGGGCAGGGTCTCCAGCGTCAGGATGCGCGCCACCCGATAGGTGCGCGGCGTCTGCCCGTCGGGGGCGGCGATCAGGTACCAGGAGCCGCCCTTGAGCACGAGCCCGTAGGGGTTCACCTCGCGCTCGACATCCTGTTGGCCCCAGCGCCGGTAGGTCATCCGCAGCCGCCGCTGCTCCCAGACCGCCGCGGCCACCTCGCTGAGGTGCGGCACGTCGTCCGCGTCGCGATACCAGCCGGGTACGTCCATCAGGAAGCGCTCGCGCATCCGGGAGGCGTGCGAGCGCGGCTCGGGCGGCAGCGCGGCCAGCAGTTTCAGCTCCGCGCTCGCCACCACCTCCGACAGCCCCAGCTCGGCCGCGGGCCCGGGAAGACCGGCCAGGAACAGCGACGACGCCTCTTCTGCCGTCAGCCCGGTCAGCCGGGTGCGGTAGCCGTCGAGCAGTTGGTAGCCGCCCGCCGGGCCGCGATCGGCGTAGACCGGAACCCCGGCGGCCGACAGCGCCTCGACGTCGCGATAGACGGTCCTGACCGACACCTCCAGCTCCGCGGCCAGGTCGGTGGCGGTCATCCGGCCGCGCGCCTGCAGGAGCAGCAGGAGGGAGAGCAGACGGCTGGCGCGCATGGCCCCATTGTATTGCGCACATTATTCGTGTTTGTATGAACACATGGAACGTGTGATGTCCATCATGAACGCCCTCCGCACCCACGACAGCGTCTCGGTCGCCGAGCTGGCCGCCGAGCACGGCGTGTCGGAGATGACGATCCGCCGTGATCTGGACGAGCTGGCCCAGCAGGGCGTACTCCGCCGGGTCAGAGGCGGCGCTCTGTCGCTGCTGCTGCGCGGCGAGGAGCCGCCGTTCGGCGTGCGGGAGCGCGAGGCGGTCGAGACCAAGCAGCGGATCGGCGCCGAGGTGGCCGGGCTGATCGCCGACGGCGAGGCGGTGCTGCTCGACGGCGGCACGACCGCGCTGGAAGTGGCGCGCGCGCTGCTGGACCGCCGGCTCACCGTGCTGCCGCTGGCGCTCCAGTCGGTGTCACTGCTGGCCGCGGCGCCGCGCGTACGTCTGGTGCTGCCCGGCGGAGAGGTACGGCAGGGCGAGCTGAACTTCATGGGCCCCCTGACCGAGACCTCCATCAAGGCCCTGCGCTTCGACACGGCGGTGATCGGCTGCTGCGGCCTGTCCGCCGAGCACGGGCTGACCGCCCACGACCTGCCGGAGGTGGCCGTCAAGCAGGCCGCCATCGCCGCCGCCAGGCGGGTGATCGTGGCGTGCGACTCGGGCAAGTTCGCCAGGACGGCGTTCGGCGCGGTCTGCCCGATCTCGCGGCTCGACGTGGTGGTGACCGACGACGGCATTCCGCGCGGGCAGCACGACGCCCTGGCGGCCGCCGGGGTCGCCGTCCGTCTCGTCCAGGAGTCCCAGTGAAGCGTTCCCGGGTCGCCGTTCGTCTCGTTCAGGAGTCGCCGTTGAACCGCGCCCGAGTCACCGACCGTCTCGCTCAGGAGTCGCCGTGAGCCGCGCGCGGGTCGCCGTTTATTTGCTGTTCTTCCTCGCCGGGGCCGCCGTGGGCACCTGGACGGCCCGGATTCCGGCCATCAAGGAGAACCTCGGGCTGAGCGACGGGCGGCTGAGCCTGGCGCTGCTGGCCATCGCCGCCGGAGCGGTGGTGGGCATGCAGGCGGTCGGCCGCCTCGTCGACCGCTACGGCAGCAGCCGCGTCATGATCCCGGCGGCGCTGCTCCAGGGAGTCGTGCTCGTCCTGCCCGCCTACGCCGCGAACCTGGGCACGCTGGCCGCGGCGCTGTTCGGGTTCGGCGTGGTGCACGGGGTGCTGGACGTCTCGATGAACGCCAACGCGGTGGAGGTGGAACGCGCATGGGGACGGCCGATCATGTCGTCCTTCCACGCGGTGTTCAGCATCGGCGGGTTCGCCGGCGCCGCGGCCGGTGGGCTGTTCGCGCACCTGGCGCTCTCCCCCGCCGTCACGTTCCTGTCCGTCGGGGTGGTGATCGCGCTCCTGGCCGCGTGGGCGGCGGCCTGGGCGCTACGCTCCCGCCCTGCCCCGGTGATCTCGGCCGACGGGGTACGCCCGGGACTGCCCAAGGGCATCCTCTTCCTCGGCGTGCTGGCTTTCTGCTGCCTGGTGGGCGAGGGCGCGGCGGCCGACTGGAGCTCGGTCTACCTGCGGGAGGACCTGGCCGCGTCCGCGGGGTTCGCGGCGGCGGGATATGCGGCGTTCTCCATCATGATGACGGCCGGACGCCTGGCCGGGGACCGGCTGGCCGCCCGCTTCGGGCCGGTGGCGCTGGTGCGCGGGTGCGGGCTGCTGGCCGCCGCCGGGCTGGGACTGGCCCTGACGATCGGGCATCCGGTGGCGGCGGTGGCCGGGTTCGGGTGCTTCGGGGCGGGGTTGTCGTGCATCGTGCCGCAGGTGTTCTCCGCCGCCGGGCATCGTGACCCGGCGTTCGCGGGGCGAGCGCTGGCGAGGGTGGCGAGCGTCGGCTATCTGGGGTTCCTGTCCGGGCCGGTGCTCATCGGAGGCATCGCCGAACTCTCCGGGCTGCCGCGGGCGCTGGCCGTACCGGCGCTGCTGGCCGCTTTCGTGGCGCTGGCCGCGACCGCGCTGCGCACTCGTACGACCGAGCCGGTCGGATCCTGAGCGGTCGGGTCGGGTCGGTCGAGTCTGGACCGGTCGGGTCGGGACCGGTTGCCGGTTGGGTCCTAGCCGAACTGCTGCCAGCCCAGCCTGATCACCATGGCCACCACCACGCACAGCAGCACGACGCGGACGAAGCCCGTGCCGCGCTTGAGCGCCATGCGGGCGCCCAACTGCGCGCCCGCCACGTTGCAGACGGCCATCCCCAGGCCCAGCCCCCACAGCAGATGCCCCTGCCAGCCGAACACGAACAGCGCGCCCAGGTTGGTCCCGGTGTTGATGATCTTCGCCGAGGCGGAGGCCGACACGAAGTCGAGCCCGAGGATCGTGGTGAACGCGATGATCAGGAACGTCCCCGTACCCGGCCCCATGATGCCGTCGTAGAAGGCGATGCCCACGCCCGCGATCATCACGGCCGCCACGACGCGGCCTTTCGTCCGCAGATGGGGCTGCGGCACCGCGCCCATAGCCGGACGCAGCGTCACGAAGGCGGCCACACCGACCAGCACCACCATCACGGCGGGGCGCAACACCTCGGCCGAGATCGCGGCCGCGGCCAGGGCGCCCAACCCGGCGCTGACCACGGCCAGCCCCACGCCGGGCAGCGCGACCGCCCGATCCAGCTTGGTGGTGCGCGCGTAGGTCACGGCGGCCGAGGCGGTGCCGAAGACGGAGGAGAGCTTGTTGGTGGCCATCGCTTGTACGGGCGGTATGCCCGTCACCATCACCGCGGGCAGCTGCACCAGCCCGCCACCGCCCACGACGGCGTCGACCCAGCCCGCGCACAGGGCAGCCGCCAACACCAACACCACATGCTCCAGCGGCACGCCACTCCCCCGATTTCCCCCGAGAACCGCCAGAAGCGTATATGTCCTGCTTTCGCAGTCGGTCAGGTGGGATGCCCCTTTGGTCCCGAAGGGCTCGGGCGGCCGCTACACACAAGGCTCAAGCAGGCCGCCCCGCACGTCCTCGTCCTCGTCCTCGTCATCGCCTGGCGCCAGCGAGCGGCTGTCGGTGTCCGCTTCCGCGCTTCAGCGGACGACTGTCGGTGACCGGTTCCGCGCTTCAGCGGGCGTTGGTCAGTGTCCGTTTCCGGGAGGCGTAGATGTCGTCGATCAGGTTGTACGAGCGTGCCTGCTCGGCCGTGAAGATCCGGTCCCGCTCGATGTCCTTCCTGATCTCCAGGTCCGTCCTGCCCGTGTGCCTGGCCAGCATGGCCTCCTGCTGGTCGCGCATGCGCAGGATCTCCCTGGCGTGGATCTCCATGTCGCTCGACTGGCCCCGGCCGCCCTCAGTGGCGGGCTGGTGCAGCAGGATGCGGGCGTGCGGCAGGGCGGCGCGCTTGCCGGGCGTGCCCGCCGCCAGCAGGACCGCGGCGGCCGAGGACGCCTCGCCGATGCAGACGGTGTGGATCTCCGGCCGGACGAACTGCATCGTGTCGTAGATCGCCGTCATGGCGGTGAAAGAGCCGCCCGGCGAGTTGATGTACATGTTGATGTCCTGGTCGGGGTCGAGCGACTCCAGCGTCAGCAACTGCGCCATCACGTCATTGGCGCTGGTGTCGTCGATCGGCGTGCCCACGAAGATGACCCGGTCCTCGAACAGCTTGTTGTACGGATTCATCTCCTTCATGCCGTAAGAGGTGCGCTCGGTGAACGAGGGCAGCACGTAACGTCCGCTCATGTCAGTTCATCCCCTCGGCCAGGCGGTCGACGAATCCGTATTCGAGCGCCTCCTGCGCGGTGAACCAGCGGTCGCGGTCAGAGTCGGCCTGGATCTGCTCCAACGGCCGGCCGGTGTGCTGGGCGATGATCTCGGCCAGCCTGCGCTTGGTGTAGAGCAGGCTCTCCGCCTGGATCTGGATGTCGCTGGCCGAGCCGCCGATGCCGCCGAGCGGCTGGTGCATGACGATCCGCGCGTTGGGCAGCGCGTAGCGCTTGCCGGGGGCGCCGGCGCACAGCAGCAGCTGCCCCATGGAGGCGGCGAAGCCCATCGCGACCGTCGCGACGTCGCACGGGACGAACTGCATCATGTCGTAAAGAGCCATACCCGCGGTCACCGATCCGCCGGGCGAATTGATGTAAAGCGTTATGTCCCGATTCGGGTCCTCAGCCGCCAGCAAAAGGAGCTCGCCGCACAGTCGATTGCATATCTCGTCGTCGACCTCCTGGCCGAGAACAAGTATGCGCTCCTTCAGCAGGCGCTGACTTACCTGGTCAGGCCAGGCCGCGCGCTGGGTCTCCGTCATGGAATCGCCTTTCTCTCGAACTATTCAACGACGCTAGACCCGGACCGCCGGAATTCCAGCTCCTTTTCGCTGGGGGCGCATTCTTCTAAAGGCGCATTCCACCGAGAGCGAATAACCATCGACATACAATCGCAAGTGTGAGATGGAACCTGCCCCGGCGATGGGCGTGCCTGATCCTCGGCGGCGCGCTGCTGATGCCGTACATGATGGCCGGGGTCCTGACGTCGGGCCTGCTCCAGGGCCAGTCGGTCAATATGTTCCTGCCCGCCCAGCTCGGGGTGTTCGTAGCGGTGCTGCCGGTCGTGGCGCTGACCGGGCTGTTCCTGCCGGTACGAGCGCTGGAGGTGAGCGCCGCTCAAGGGCTGCTCGGCGTCGGCGTGGAGACGCCGCCCCGGCAGGCGCGCCGGTCGTGGGAGGAACGGTGGCGCACGACCGCCTGGTACACCCTCCACCTGGGAGTCGGCGGCGTGGCGAGCGGGTTCACGCTGGCCGGGATTCCGTTCACGGTCTTCACGTTCGCGGTGCCGTTCGCCGGCGGGCCCGCGCGCCTGCTGGGGTTCGACGTCGAGCCGGGCTGGGCGGCACTCTACTGGCCCCTGCTCGGGCTGGCCGTGCTGGGCGCGGTGGTGCTGGTGGCGGCCGGTGGGGGCGCCCTGCTGGCCCGGCTCGCCCCCGCGCTGCTCGGCCCCACCCCGGGCGAACGACTGGCCGCGGCCGAGCGTCAGGCCCGTACGCTGGCCGAGCGCAACCGCCTGGCGCGCGAACTGCACGACTCCGTCGGCCACGCCCTGAGCGTCGTCACCCTCCAGGCCGCCGCGGCCGGACGGGTGCTCGACCGCGACCCGGAGACGGCCAGGACGGCCCTGACGGCCATCGAGCAGTCGGCCCGCGCCGCCCTCGACGACCTCGACCACGTCCTCGGCGTCCTGCGCGACGGCTCCCCGCCCCCGGAGGCCGGGCCGCCGCAGGCGACGCTGGCCGATCTCGGCGACCTCGCCACCGCCACCGGCGCCGACGTGCGCCCCGAGGTGGGCGACCTGACCGGCGTGCCCGCCGTGGTCTCCAGGGAGGCCTACCGGATCGTCCAGGAAGCGCTGACCAACGCCATCAAACACGGTCAGGGGCCGGTACGCCTGGCCGTCGCCGTACAGGACGACGACCTGAGGCTGGAGATCACCAACAGGACCGCCGCGAACGGCGCCCGGTCAGGCGGCCGGGGTGTGACCGGTATGCGGGAGCGTGTCCGGCTGCTGCGCGGCGATCTGCAGGCGGGACCGGTGGAGGGCGGCTGGCGCGTGTCCGTCCGGCTGCCGCTACGGTCGGTTTCATGACGCTCAAGGTCGTGATCGCCGACGACGAGGACCTCATCCGGGCCGGTCTGCGGGTCATCATCGACGCCGAGCCGGGGCTGAGCGTGGTCGGCGAGGCCGGTGACGGTGCCGCGGTGGTGCCCGTGGTGCGCCGTGAGCGGCCCGACGTGGTCCTGATGGACGTACGCATGCCCGCCGTGGACGGCATCCAGGCCACCCGGCGCCTGGTGGCCATGGACGAGGCGCCCAAGGTGCTGGTGGTCACCACGTTCGAGAACGACGACTACGTCTACGAGGCGTTGCGGGCGGGCGCCAACGGGTTCCTGCTCAAGCGGACCAGGCCCGACGAGCTGGTCCACGCGATCAAGCTGGTGGCGGCCGGGGAGTCGCTGCTGTTCCCGGCGGCGATCCGGACGCTGGCCGGCCGTCAGTCCCCTGAGGCCCGGCCCGCCTCGGTGCCCGGCATCGGGCGGCTGACGGGCCGCGAGGGTGACGTGCTGCGGCTGATGACCAGGGGGCTGTCCAACGGCGAGATCGCCGCCGAGCTGGTCGTCAGCCAGGAGACCGTCAAGACGCACGTCGGCAACGTGCTCACGAAGCTGGGCGCGCGAGACCGCACCCAGGCCGTGATCGCCGCCTACGAGTCGGGCTTCGTCTCACCCCGTTGAGGTCACCCCGTTGAGATCTGGCCTCACCCGGCTAAGACGAAGCCTCGCCCCGCCGTACGAGCTGCGACAGCGGTAGTGCCGTGCTCTCCGCGACCGTCATCCCAGTGGCGGCCAGGTGTGCGTCCACGAGCCGCAACCCCACCGCATATCCCGCCATGTCCGGAATACCGCGAGGCTCCTGCCCGAACCGCGCCACGGTGGTGTCCCCCAGCACGTACGCGGACGTGAGGTGCATCCCCTCCAGATCGAAGTCGGCCATGATCTTCTCGTAGGCCCGCTCCAGCTCCTCGCCGCTAACCATCGACGACCACGGCCCCATGGCCTCGACCCCCGACAGCTCCCGTACGAACGCCTCCGCCAGCCCTTCGGAGATCACGTGCTCCCCCACCGTCGGATGCCACGGCACGTTGGTGTAGCGCGCCTGGTGGTGGAACTCGTGGACGGCACAGTGCGCGATCCTGCCGATGATCTCCTCCGACGGCCAGCCGAGCAGGTACAGCAGGCCAGGCGAGCTGCCCATCCCGTAGTAGCCGCCCGTGACCTTCATCAGCTGCTCACTGCCGGGATCGCCGAGCACGAACAGCACCCGCAACGAGTCGGGCAGCTTGAGGCCGGACAGCCGATCGGCGGCCCGGTGCAGCTCGCGCTCGATCTGCCCCAGGACGTCCGCCTCCATCATGGCGTGGAGCGCGGGCAGATAGCGCGGGTCCTCGGCGTCCACCCGGAAGCCGCTGCCCTGATGGTGGATGTCGACGATGTCGCCCGGCACCGGGATGACCTGGCGGATGGGCGCGAGCAGCTCGCGCAGCAGGTCGGGACGCCGCTGCAGCGGCTGCTCCAGCAGCTCGGCCATGGGCGTGAGCGTGTCTTGAACAATGAACTCCATGTCCAAGGACGCTAGGACCTCACGCAACGTGAGGCTCAAGCCAATTAACAGCGGTCAGAGTGGCGAGCCGTCTCCCGTGTCCTCGCCGGGCGACGGCCCCGGCGTGGCCTGACCGCTCTTGCTCGGCGCCGGCGTCTGGCTGGGCGTCGGTTGCTGCGGCTCCGGTGTGGCCGGCGTCGGGGGCGCCGTCGGCTGGAAGTTCGTCGGCGGCAGGGGCCTGGGCAGCGGCTCGGTGTCCTCCCTGCCCATGATCAGCAGCAGCGCGATCACCGTACCGAGCAGCAACAGCACGGCGAGTGCCAGCGCGGCCAGCAGCACCCGTCGGCGCGTCTCGGTGAGCGGGCGGCGTCCGCGCGGTTGGCCGGGCAGGGCGGGGGCGCGGTCGGTCAGCCAGTACGGCACGAAGTCCGGGCCGTGCGCCTGGCCGATGAGGGTGCCGCCGACCATCACCGGCTCCAGGAACCACTCGGCCCCCGGCCGGCCCGGCGTGTACGGCACCGCTACCCATGGCGCCGTACCGGTCTCCATCGCCAGCACCTCTGGGGCGCCGTCCAGCACCGTGGCGCGCGTCTTGGTGGCCCGGCCGAGCCAGCCGCGCATGCCGGCGGGCGCGGCCTCGCGCATCACGGTCACGAACCGTTCGCGCGCGGCGGCGTCGAAGGCGGCGCCCCGGGTCAGCACGGCCAGGGAGACGGCGCGCCCGTCCGCCCCCTGCCCGAGGTAGACGAAACCGGCCGGCGCCGAGTGCAGGCGGGCCTGCACCACGAACGGCCCCAGCCGGGGCGGATCTCCGTACTGCAGCGGACTGGCCACGTTTGCCATGAAAGCACAGACCGGCGCCGTGCACGTTTGCGGGACGTTTGGTGGAATGGCGTCATGAGCGTCGCCGAAGATTTGCCAGACGAAACCGATGCGGCCGTGCTGCGTCAGACCCTTGACGAGGTCCGGCGGGTGATCGTCGGCCAGGACCACATGGTCGAGAGGCTGGTCGTCGCGTTGCTGGCCCGCGGTCACTGCCTGCTGGAAGGCGTGCCAGGCGTCGCCAAGACCCTCGCCGCCTCCACCTTGGCCACGGTGGTGGGCGGCACGTTCGCCCGGATCCAGTTCACCCCGGACCTGGTGCCGAGCGACATCGTCGGCACCCGCGTGTTCCATCCCTCCAACGAGAAGTTCGACGTCGAGCTGGGTCCGGTGTTCGTCAACTTCCTGCTCGCCGACGAGATCAACCGGGCGCCCGCCAAGGTTCAGTCGGCGCTGCTGGAGGTGATGGCCGAGCGCCAGGTCACGCTGGCCGGGGTCACGCACCAGCTGCCCAGGCCGTTCATCGTGCTGGCCACCCAGAACCCGATCGAGTCCGAAGGCGTCTACCCGCTGCCCGAGGTGCAGCGCGACCGGTTCCTGTTCCGCGTACGGGTGCCGCACCCGAGCGCGCACGAGGAGCTGGAGATCCTGCACCGCATGAGTGTCACCCCGCCGACGCCCGAGCGCGTGCTGGACCCCGCGCGGCTGATGGCGCTGCAGGAGGCGGCCGAGCAGATCTCGGTCCACCAGCTCGTCGCCGACTATGTCGTACGGCTGGTCATGTCCACCCGATCGCCCGCCGAGTACGGCCTGGGCCAGCTGGCCGAGACCATCGAGATCGGCGTCAGCCCGCGCGCCACGCTCGGCCTGGTCTCCGCCGGGCGCGCCCTGGCCCTGCTGCGCGGCCGTGACTATCTGCTGCCCGACGATGTACGGGACGTGGCCGTCGACGTGATGTCGCACCGGCTGATGCTCACCTTCGACGCGCTGGCCGACGGCGTCGATCCCGAACAGGTCGTCCGGCAGATCCTGCACGCCGTACCGCCGCCCCTTGTCGTGTGGAACCAGAACCGATGACGGAACCAGAGCGCATGACGCGGACGGAGCACGGCTGATGAGAACGGCCGAGCAGGCGCTGCGGCGGCTGGAGCTGACGGTGACCCGGCGGCTCGACGGGCTGCTGCACGGCGCTCACCTGGGGCTGCTGCCGGGGACGGGCAGCGAGGCGGGCGACAGCCGCGTCTACGTGCCCGGCGAGGACGACGTGCGCCGGATGGACTGGGCGGTCACGGCCCGCACGACCGTGCCGCACGTCCGCGACCTGATCGCCGACCGCGAGCTGGAGACCTGGGCGCTGGCCGATCTGTCGCCCAGCATGGACTTCGGCACCGCCGACAGCGACAAGCGCGACCTGGTGGTGGCCGCGGTGGGCGCGATCGGGTTCCTGTCCAGCCGGATGGGCGACCGGTTCGGGGCGCTGGTGCTGCACGACGAGTTCGTGCACCGGATGCCGGCGCGCACCGGGCGGCCCGCCCTGTACGGGCTGCTGCACTCGCTGATGGACGCGCCGCGCGGGCAGGCCGTACCCGACGCGCCCGACCTGGCGGAGGGCATCGACGTGCTGGCCGCCACCCGCAGGCGGCGCGGCATGCGGCTGATCGTGTCGGATTTCCTCGACGCCAAGCCCGAGCTCGACCCCGGCGCCGAGCGGTCCTGGGAGCGGCCGATCAAGCGGTTGTCGGCCCGCCACCAGGTGCTGGCCGTGGAGATCATCGATCCGCGCGAGCTCGAACTCCCCGATGTGGGCCGGGTCGCGTTCGCCGACCCCGAGAGCGGGCACGTACGCGAAGTGCACCTTTCCCCTAAAGTACGCCGAGACTATGCCGAAGCTGCAGCACTGCAACGCGAAGGCACCAAGGCCGCGCTGCGCCGCGCCGGCGTGGCGCACCTGGTGCTGCGGACCGACAGGGACTGGGTGTTCGACGTCGCGCAGTTCGTCCTCCGCCAGCGGCGCATGACCCATCTCGCCCATCGGAGGGCACATGCGTAGCAGGACCGCCATCGAACAGCGCGACAATGGCCCTGTGCCGAAGGAGGCAGGCCGAAAGAAGGAGGCAGGGTGACCTTTCTGTCGCCGGCGTGGTTGTGGCTGTTCGCGGTGGTGGCGCTGCTCGTGGTCGGATACGTCGTGGCGCAGTTCGCCCGGCGCCGCTACACCGTGCGCTTCACCAACCTCGCGCTGCTCGACCTGGTCGCGCCCGCGGGCCCCGGCTGGCGGCGGCACGTGGCGCCGCTGCTGTTCCTCGCCATGATGTCGCTCCTGGTCATCGGCGCGGCCAAGCCGGCCGACCAGGTGAAGGTGCCGCGCGACCGGGCCACCATCATGATCGCGCTGGACGTGTCGCTGTCCATGGACGCCGACGACGTCCAGCCCAACAGGATCAGCGCCGCCAAGGCCGCCGCCCAAGCCTTCGCCAGGGAGCTGCCCGACCGCTTCAACGTCGGCGTGGTCTCCTTCGCCCGCTCGGCCAACGTGGTCATCGCCCCCACCACCGACCACCAGGCCGTCGTGACCGCGATCGGCAACCTGACCACCCGGCCGGGCACCGCGATCGGCGAGGCGGTGTTCAACTCGCTCGACTCCGTACGCTCCTTCGACCAGCAGGCGGCCACCGACCCGCCGCCGGCCGCGATCGTGCTGCTGTCCGACGGCGACAACACCTCGGGCCGGGGCGTCAACGAGGCCATCGACGCCGCCCGGCAGGCACGCGTGCCGGTCTCCACGATCGCGTACGGCACGCAGGAGGGCACCGTCTCCATCGACGGCCGGCCGGTGAACGTGCCGGTCAACAAGCAGACCCTGCAGTCGCTGTCCGACGGCACCAGCGGCCGGGCCTACGCCGCGGAGTCCGGCAGCGAGCTGCGTGACGTCTACGAGCAGATCGGCACCTCTCTCGGCTTCAAGCTGGTGGACCAGGAGGTCACCCAGTGGTTCATCGTGGCCGCCATCGTGGCCGGGCTGCTGGTGGCGGGTGCCGCGGTCCTGTTCGGTGCCCGGATCCCGTAACGTTTTGGCACGTGGCCCACTACTTCTCCGAGCAACCGCGGACCGCGAGCCGGCCGGGCTCCGTCGACCTGGTGCTGCCCGACCTGCACCTGCGTTTGGAGACCGACCGGGGGGTGTTCTCGCCCGAGCGGGTCGATCTCGGCACCCGCGTGCTGCTGGAGAGCGTGCCGCCGCCGCCACAGGAGGGCGACCTGCTCGACCTGGGCTGCGGCTACGGCCCGATCGCGCTGACCATGGCCTCGCGGGCGCCCGGCGCGAGCGTGTGGGCCGTCGACGTGAACCGGCGCAGCGTGGAGCTCACGGCGCGCAACGCCCAGGCCGCGCGCCTTGACAAAGTAAGGTCGCTACATATCGACGAGGTACCCGATGACGTGAAATTTCGGGCTATCTGGTCTAATCCCGCTATCCGTATTGGCAAGCCCGCCCTGCACGAGATGCTCACCCGCTGGCTCACCCGGCTGACACCCGACGGCGTCGCCTACCTGGTCGTACAGAAGCACCTCGGCTCCGACTCGCTGCAACGCTGGCTCGGCGAGCAGGGCTGGCAGGCCGGCCGCGCGGCCTCCCGCGCCGCCTACCGAATCCTGAAGGTAACCCGATGAGAAGGCAGCTGCGCCCCACCGACGTCAAGCGGCTCAACCGCACCTGGCGCAGAAACACCTCGAACCGGCTGTCGCTGATCCTCGAGTCGGTCACCGGCCCGTTCAACGTCGGCTCGATCTTCCGCAGCGCCGCCGCGTTCGGCGTCGACCAGATCTGGCTCGCGGGCAACGCCACCCCGCCGACCAACCCCAAGGCGGGCAAGACGGCACTCGGCACCGAGCGGCTGGTCACCTGGCACGAGCCGGTCCCCGCCGTCGACGCGGTGAAGGCCGCCCGCGAGGACGGCTACTCCGTGCTGGCCATCGAGCTGACCGCCGAGGCCGTGCCGCTGCACCAGGCCGACCTGGGCCGCGACGTGTGCCTGGTGGTCGGCAGTGAGGACCACGGCTGCTCACCGGCCCTGCTCGACGCCGTCGACGGGGTCTGCTACATCCCGCAGGTCGGGCGGGTCGGCTCGTTCAACGTCTCGGTGGCCGCCGCCATCGCGCTGGCCGAGGCCCGGCGCCAGGAATGGCAGAATCTCCCTGATTCGTAACCTTATTTTTCACCCACGGAAGGCATACTTCAGGACGTGCTGAGCCGCCGCTTCGCGTTTCTCGATCATCCGGGCCCGCTGGCCTTCGCGCATCGCGGGGGCGCCGCCGAGGGCGCCGAGAACTCCGTCGCGGCCTTCGAGCAGGCCGTCCGGCTGGGCTATCGCTACCTGGAGACCGACGCGCACGCCACGGCCGACGGCGTGCTGCTCGCCTTCCACGACCACACCCTCGACCGGGTCACCGACCGGCGTGGCCGCATCTCGGAGCTGCCCTACAGCACGGTCAGACAGGCGCGCATCGGGGGTGTGCACGAGATCCCGCTGCTGGAGGATCTGCTCGGCGGCTGGCCGGAGATCCGCTTCAACATCGATGTGAAGGAGGCCGCCGCGATCGCGCCGCTCGCCGAGGCGGTCCGGCGCACCGGGGCCTATGACCGGATCTGCCTGACCTCCTTCTCCGACGAGCGCCTGGTGCTGGCCAGGGCCGCGCTCGGCCGGGAGGTCTGCTCGGCGCTCGGCCCGCGCGGCGTCGCCGCGCTGCGCGCCGCCGCGTCCACCTCCGGCTACGGCCGGCTGCTGACCCGGCTCAAGCGCGCGGGCGTGCCCTGCGCGCAGGTGCCGGTGGGCTTCCGTGGCCTGCGCGTCACCACCGGCCGCCTCATCCGTACGGCGCACGCCATCGGCATGCAGGTGCACGTATGGACGATCAACGACCCCGCCCGCATGGAGCACCTGCTCGACCTCGGCGTCGACGGTGTCATGACCGACAACGTCACCGGCCTGCGTGACGTGCTGGAGCGTCGCGGCCTGTGGCATCCGGGCCGCATGGCCGCATAGGAGCGACACGACACATGCCCGTACCCGCACCCCCCGCGGCTCCCGACGACACCGCCGACTCCCCGTCGGCACGCAGGCGCGAACAACGCGGCTGGTACGTCTACGACTGGGCCAACTCCGCCTTCTACACCACGATCATCTCGGTCTTCCTCAGCCCTTACCTCATCTCGGTCGCCAGGACCGCGGCCTGCGCCAAGGACTTCCCCTCGGTCGCGGCCGCCACCTGCTCGACCGACTTCGACAAGCTGGCCGAGGCCAACCCGGGCCTGGGCTATGTCGATGTGCTGGGCGCCGACATCAGACCGGCCGCGTTCTTCGGGCTGACGCTGACCGTGGCCGTGCTGCTGCAGATCCTCTGCCTGCCGGTCGTGGGCGCGCTGGCCGACCACACCGGCCGCAAGAAGGAGATGCTCGGCGGCTTCGCCTACGTGGGCGCGCTGGCCACCGTGGGCCTGTACTTCCTCGAGGGCGACCGCTACATGCTGGGCGGGGTGCTGTTCATCCTGGCCAACCTGGCCTACGGCTCGTCCGTGGTGGTCTACGACTCGTTCCTGCCGCAGATCTCCACCGCCGAGGAACGCGACCGCGTCTCCTCGCGCGGGTGGGCGATCGGCTACCTGGGTGGCGGCGTGCTGCTCGCGCTCAACCTGATCCTCTACCTCAAGCACGAGAGCTTCGGGCTGAACGAGGGCATGTCTGTGCGGATCAGCATGATGTCGGCGGGCCTGTGGTGGGCGATCTTCACGATCGTCCCCCTGCTGAGGCTGCGCAACCGGCCGGTCGCGGCCCACGAGAGCACGGCGCTGCGCTCTGTCGGCGGTAGCTTCAAGCAGCTCGGCCGTACGCTGAGCGAGCTGCGCCAATATCCGCTGACGCTGCTGTTCCTGGTGGCCTACCTCGTCTACAACGACGGCGTGCAGACCGTCATCGGCAACAGCTCGGCCTTCGCCTCCGAGGCGCTCAAGCTGAGCAAGGAGACGCAGATCAGCGCGATCCTCATGGTGCAGTTCGTGGCGTTCTTCGGCGCGCTGCTGATGGGCTGGCTGGCCCGCCGGTTCGGCACCAAGCACACGGTGCTGGGCAGCCTGGTGGTGTGGACGGTGATCGTCCTGGCCGCGTACTTCCTGCAGGAGAAGGCCGCCCTGCAGTTCTACCTGCTGGCCTTCGCCATCTCGATCGTGCTGGGCGGCACCCAGGCGCTGTCGCGCTCGCTGTTCTCGCTGGTGATCCCGAAGGGGCGGGAGGCCGAATACTTCAGCCTGCTGCAGATCAGCGACAAGGGGTCGGCGTTCATCGGCTCCCTGACGGTGACGATCGCGATCCAGCTCACCAACAGCTACCGGATCGCCATCATCTCGATGATCATTTTCTTCATCATCGGCTTCGTCCTGCTGGCCATGGTCAACCTGCCGAAGGCCATCCGCGACGCGGGCAACGAGGTGCCTGCGCGGATCTGACGCCTGTCTTTTGGGGCCGCCTCGTCGTCTTCACGGGGCGGCCTCGTCGTGTCTGTCAGGGGCGAGCCCGTCACGTCTGTCGGGGACGAGCTCGTCGCGCCTGCCGGGGGCGGCGAGGACCATCGTGCCGGGTCCCTGAGCGGCGCCGGGGCCGCCTACGGCCCGCACCGTGTCCGCGTCGGCCCGCCCCCCGCAGTGCGGGCACGTCACGACCGGTGTGAACTGCTCGCCGCAGGAGTGCACCAGCAGCGCGGGCGGCCCGCCGGGCGGAGTCGCCCAGCGGTCCCCCCAGGCCATCAGCGTGAACAGCGCGGGCACGATGTCACGGCCCGCCTCGGTCAGCGTGTACGTGAAGCGCACCGGCCGTTCCTGATAGGGCCGCCGCTCCACCACCCCCGACTCCACCAGGCGCTCCAGCCGCCGCGTCAGCAGGTTGCGCGAGATGCCCAGATCCTCCGCGAGGTCGTCGAACCGGCACACCCCCAGGAACAGATCCCGCAGGATCAGCGGCGTCCACGGCTCGGCGACCACGCCGACGGCCTGAGCGATGGAGCAGTGCATCTCCCCGAACCTGTTCACGACCCCAGCATAGTGGGTTGATAAAGTGAACTCATGACAGTTCACATTCAGGACTCACCTGCCCGCGCCTACCGCGAAGCCGGCGAGGCGAAGAACGTCAACGCGATCATGTCCACCCTGGCGCCGGACGTGATCTTCCACTCCCCCCTCAGCGCCACGGCGACCTTCCACGGCCAGGAACAGGTACGCGACCTGTTCACCGCGGCGATGGGCGCCCTGTCCGACCTGCGCTACCACACGGACGTGGGCGACGAGCGAACCCGCGTGCTCGCCGCCACCGCCCGTCTGGGCCGCCAGGAGATCGAGGAGTCGGCCCTGCTGCAGCTCGACGACCAGGGCCTGATCAAGGAGATCACCATGTGGATCAGGCCACTGCCGGGCCTGACCGCCATGATGGCCGCCCTCGGCCCCGCCCTGGCCAGGGCGACGGGCAAGCCGGGCCTGCCGCTGCTGGTCGGCGCGGCCACGAAGCCGCTGGCCGCGATGACCCGCTTCGGCGACCGCACCCTCGTACCCATGCTCGCCAAGCGAGAGCACCGCTCTTGACATCAACGCTCCAAGGAGAGAGCATTGCTCACACAAGAGAGCAATGCCCTTCTCCCCCTTTGGAGTGACCATGAACGCCCGGCTGACCTCTGCGGCCTTCGCCGCCGGCGGTGTGCTGTTCCTCATCTACCCGGCCGTGCGGCCGTCCGGCGACGACGCGGCCGCCATGGCATCGGGCGCGTGGGTGGCCGGTCATCTGGCGGCCATGATCGGCTTCATCCTCACCGGGCTGGCCGTCCTGGGACTGCACCAGGTGCTGGGCGACCGGCTGTCGCTGCGGGCGGCGGTGGTGACATGGGTCGGCGCGGGCCTCACCCTGCCCTACTACGGCGCGGAGGACTTCGGGCTGAGCGTCATCGCCCGCCGGTCGCTGCGCGACCAGGCTCCGGCGCTGATGGAGCTGGCCGCGGAGTTCCGGTTCGGGCCGGTGGCGGTGACCATGTTCGCCGCCGGGCTCGCGCTGCTGGGCGTGGGGGCGGTCATGGCGGCGCTGGCCCTGTGGCGGTCCGGCGCGCTGGCCAGGTGGAGCGGGGTGCCGTTCGCGGTGGGGTTCGCGCTGTTCATCCCGCAGTTCTTCGGGCCGTACTCGCTGCGGATCGCGCACGGCGCGCTGATCGCCGTCGGCGGCCTCTGGCTGGCCGTCTCGCTGTGGCGCGCACGCTCCACGGCGCCGAACTCACCCATCGAGGTTGGGCGCTAGGAGGACAGCAGGAGGGCCGGGTGGCCGATGACGCGTTCGATCACCACGCCGGCCGCGCCGAGCACCGCGGCGTTCCCCGCCAGCTCCGAGGCGACCACCGGCGGTACGGCGGTACGCAGCGAGCCGCTCCCCTCCCCCAGCGCGGCCTCGACCGCCGGGCCGATCCATGAGGCCAGCGGCGAGAAGATGCCGCCGAGGACGATCGCGCCGGGGTCGACCAGGTTGACGGCCGAAGCGAGGGTGGCGCCGAGTGCCCGGCCCGCCCCGTCGAGCGCGGCCAGCGCCCGCTGGTCCGAGCGTTCCAGCAGGTCGATGAGCTCCCTGATAGGGCCGTCCGGCTTGGCCGCCGTGGTGGCCGTGACGGCGGGCAGCCCGGCGGCGCGCAGGATGGCGTCCTGGCCGGCGATCTGCTCCAGGCAGCCGCGCCCGCCGCAGGTGCACGGCGCGCCGCCCGGCTCCACGACGAGGTGGCCGAGCTCGCCGGCGAACCCGTGCGTGCCGCGCAGCACCTGACCGTCCATGACGATGCCGGCGCCGATCCCGATCTCGCCCGAGACGTGGATGAAGCCGCCGTGCCGCGCGCCGTCGCCGAACCACAGCTCCGCCAGCGCGGCCAGGTTCGCCTCGTTGTCGTGGGCGTCGGGGATCGGCAGGTCGGGCAGCGCGTCGCGGAGCAGGGCGCTGACCGGGACGTCGGTCCAGCCGAGGTTCGGGGCGCGGCGGACCAGGCCGTTCTCCCGGTCGAGCAGGCCGGGGACGGCGACCGTCGCGCCCGCCACCGCCAGGCCCTGCCCGGCGGCCGCGGCGACGGCCTCGGCGGCCAGCCGGCCCAGCGAGGAGATCACCGCCTCGGGCGCACGCCCCCGGTTGTCGAAGGTCACGAGCTGGTGGTAGCGGGTGCGCCGGCCCAGGTCCAGTACGCACGCGGCGAGGTAGTCGACGTTGATCTCCAGCCCGAGCGCGGCGGCGCCGTCGCCGTTGACCGAGACGGCGATCCCGGGCCGGCCGCGCTCGCCGCCCTGGACCAGCGCGCCGTCCTGGACCAGCCCGGCGCCTTCGAGCACCGCGAGCAGGTTGGAGACGGTGGTCTTGGTGAACCCGGTCTGCTCGGCGAGCCGGGCACGGGTGACCGGCTGGCAGCGTACGACCTGCTCCAGCACCACGGCGAGATTGCGTTCGCGCATGGTGGCGTGCCGGAGCGGCCCTTCCCTGGGTTTTGTCACAATCTAAGACTAATGGGTCTTCCTGGTGATTCGCTGGTCTGTTAGGCTATTTAATCCATACAGTTGACTAATATGGAGTCCTGGTGACAGAGGCACTGGTGGCCGGGGTCGACTCCTCGACTCAGTCGACGAAGATCGTGCTGTGCCGGGCCGGTGACGGCACAGTGGTCGACGAGTTCGCGGCCCCGCATCCCGACGGCACGGAGTGCCATCCCCACCATTGGGAGAGCGCGCTCGACAAGGGGCGGCACCTGCTGGAGCGGGCCGCGGCCGTCGCGGTGGCGGCCCAGCAGCACGGCATGGTCGCGCTCGACGGTTCCGGCGAGGTGGTGCGGCCCGCCCTGCTGTGGAACGACACGCGGTCGGCACCGCAGGCCACCCGGCTGACCGCCGAGCTGGGCGGTCCGGCCCGGTGGGCCGAGCTGACCGGCAGCGTGCCCGTGGCCTCGTTCACGGTCACCAAGCTCCGCTGGCTGGCCGAGCACGAGCCGGAGCTGGCCGCCCGCACCGCGGCCGTACTGCTGCCCCATGACTGGCTGACCTGGCGGCTGGGCGAGCGCCGCGCCTTCACGACCGACCGGGGCGACGCCTCGGGCACCGGATACTGGTCCCCGGCGACGGGAGCGTACCTGCCCGAGTTCGTGTCGGCCGCGATCGGGCACGAGGTCGAGCTGCCCCGCGTGGCCGCGCCGAACGAGATTGTCGGGCACCTGCCGGGCGGCGCCGCGATCGGGCCCGGCACCGGCGACAACATGGGCGCGGCGCTCGGGCTCGGGCTTCGGCCCGGCGACGTCGCGGTGTCCATCGGGACCTCGGGCACGGTGTTCGCGGTGAGCGAGGTGCCCGCCGCCGACGAGTCGGGGATGGTCGCCGGGTTCGCGGACGCGACCGGGCGCTTCATGCCGCTGCTGGCCACGCTCAACGCGGCCAGGATCCTCTCCTCGGCGGCCTCGATGATCGGCTGCTCGCTGGCGGAGCTGTCGGAGCTGGCGCTGGCCGCCCCGCCGGGCGCCGGCGGCCTCACGCTGCTGCCCTACCTCGACGGCGAGCGCACCCCGAACCGGCCGGACGCCTCGGGCACGCTCACCGGCCTGACCACGCGCAACGCCACGCGCGAGAACCTGGCGCGGGCGGCGGTCGAGGGGCTGCTGTCCTCCCTCGCCGACGCCATCGACCACCTGACCGCGCAGGGCGTACGACCGCGCCGCGTGCTGCTGATCGGCGGCGGCGCGAAATCCGAGGCGGTGCGCCGCATCGCGCCCCAGATCTTCGGCAAGCCCGTCGCCGTCCCCGAGCCGGCCGAATACGTGGCGCTCGGCGCGGCCCGCCAGGCCGCCTGGGCGCTGGCCGGCACCCCCGAGCCGCCCGTCTGGACGGCCCAGCCGGTCCAGGAGTACGACGGGCCACCCACTCCCCATGTCCGTGACCAGTACGCCGAGCTGCGCGACCGTACGGCCGGCTGGCAGCACCACCGAGAGGATCGATCATGAGCGTAGACCCCTACACGCCCACCCCCGAGGACCGTTTCTCCTTCGGCATCTGGACCGTCGGCTGGGCGGGAGTCGATGTGTTCGGACCGGCGACCAGGGCGCCCATGCCCGCCGACCGGGCTGTGCGCAAGCTCGCCGAGATCGGCGCGTACGGAGTGAACTTCCACGACAACGACGTGTTCGACTTCGACGGCCATGACCGCGACGAGCGGGTCGGCGCCTTCCGCAAGGCGCTGGAGGAGACCGGCCTGGTGGTCACCACGGCGACCACCAACCTGTTCTCGCACCCGATCTTCAAGGACGGGGCCTTCACCTCCAACGACCGCGACGTGCGCCGCTTCGCGCTGCGCAAGGTGATGGACAACATCGACCTGGCCGCCGAACTGGGCGCGCAGGTGTACGTGTGCTGGGGAGGCAGGGAAGGCGCGGAGAGCGGCGCGGCCAAGGACGTCCAGGCGGCGCTCGACCGCTACAAGGAAGCCTTCGACGTGCTCGGCTCGTACGTGCTGGACCACAACTACGACCTCAAGTTCGCGATCGAGCCCAAGCCGAACGAGCCGAGGGGCGACATCCTGCTGCCCACCATCGGCCACGCGCTGGCGTTCATCAACGAGCTGGAGCACCCGGAGCTGGTCGGGCTCAACCCCGAGGTGGGCCACGAGGAGATGGCCGGGCTCAACTACGCGCACGGCATCGCGCAGGCGCTGTGGCACGGCAAGCTGTTCCACATCGACCTGAACGGGCAGAACGGTCCACGCTACGACCAGGACTTCCGCTTCGGCGCCGGCAATGCCCGAGGGGCCTTCTGGACCGTCGACGTCCTGGAGTCCAACGGCTTCTCCGGCCCGATCCACTTCGACTTCAAGCCGCCGCGCACGGAGGACGACGAGGGCGTGTGGGTGTCGGCGGCGGCGTGCATGCGCAACTACCTGATCCTGCGGGAGAAGGTACGGGCCTTCCGCGCCGACCCCGAGGTGCGGGAGGCGCTGACGGCGGCCCGGCTCGACGAGCTGGCCGTGCCGACGCTCGCCGACGGGGAGAGCTGGCGCGACGTGCGCTCCTTCACCCCCGACATCGACGCGCTGGCCGCCCGCGGCGCCGCGTTCGAGCACCTGGACCAGCTCGCCATCGAGCACTTGTACGGCGTGCGCTAGACCCGCTGTCCCCCGCCGGTGGGCGCTCGTCCCCGGCGGGGCGGTCTTGTCGGCCCGCGTCCCTTGGCTATCGTCAGGCGCTGCCGTCCCGCTACCACCGTCCGGCGCTCCCGTCCCGGATGACAGGGAGCGAGCAAAGGCCGCCTTGCGGTCAGACCGATTCGCGAACTGTCTCAGAAACCACCATGGCCCTCACGTGGCCCGGAGCTCCAAAACGCCGACGGAAGCCCGGTTGCGGGCAACTCCTCGGGAAGAGAGCGATTGGATCACCCCGCAGGGGGGAATCCCATCACGGTACCAAGCGTTACACACCGTGGGAGACAGACCCCTCACGATGGGGGCCCTGTAGGAGGCATTTAAACATGGGCGAGCGCGCGCTTCGTGGCACCCGGCTCGGGGCAACCAGCTACGAGAACGACCGTAACACGGATCTGGCCCCGCGCCAGGACGTGTCCTACACCTGTCCCAAGGGCCATCGCTTCGAGGTTCCGCTTGCCGCCGAGGCCGAGATTCCCGCGACCTGGGAGTGCCGCATGTGCGGCGCTACCGCGGTTCGGGTCGACGGCGAGCAGCCGGAGTCGAAGAAGACGAAGCCCCCGCGGACGCACTGGGACATGCTCCTGGAGCGACGGTCCATCGAGGACCTGGAAGAGGTGCTCAACGAGAGGCTGGCGGTCCTGCGGGCCCAGCGTCGAAAGAGCGCCTGACACCTTCTCACGGTGAAAGCCCCCGGACACCTTGTCCGGGGGCTTCGCATTGCCCAGAGCCCGTCTCGCGGCCGGTAGGGCTTGCCGGTCAGTAAACCTCACCGGCCGTAGGACGGCTCTCGGTCAGGACGGCTCTCGGTCAGGACGGCTCGCAGTCAGGACGGCTCGCGGTCTTCCTTGATCACTTCGCCGTGCACCACACCAGCGCCTCGCGCGTTGACGTGTCCGTCGACGGGCCCGCCGCCCGGCGCCGAGAAGAGGTGCGCGTACGGCGAGGCCGCCGCCATCCTCTTGACCCGGCGGTCGAAGAACCAGGACACCAGGCGCCGCATCGCCGGCCGCGTGACCGGCAGCACGCACAGGAACCCGAGGATGTCGCTCAGGAACCCCGGCGTCAGCAGCAACGCGCCGCCCACCAGGATCAGGCCGCCGTCGGCGAGCTCTTTGTCGGGCATACGGCCGGACTGCAGCGCGTCCTGCAGCGCCCGCCAGGCCCTGCGCCCCTCACGCCGGACCAGCCACGCGCCCAGGAGGCTGTCGGCGATGAGCAGGGCCACGGTCGTCCAGCCACCGATCACCGAGCCGACCTGGATCAGCAGCCAGATCTCCAGCACCGGGACGATCAGGAAGGCCAGGAAAAGCAGGAGCCGCATCGTCTTCCCCAATCCGCGCCCGCGACATATCTGAAGGCGTACCTAAAGACCGTGTACACAACGACAACGCCCGGCGGGCCCGAACCGTTCCGCCGCTACCTGAGGGCGGCCACAGGTTCTCAGCCGCGCTTGCCGCGCAGCCGGGCGGGCAGGCCGGACAGCCCCCAGACGGCGATGCGCCAGAACGACTCGGCCATGACGCGGGTGCTCATCTTGCTCGTGCCGACGGTCCGCTCCACGAACGTGATCGGCACCTCGACCACCCGCAGGCCGTGCCGGGTCGTCCGCAGGGTGAGGTCGACCTGGAAGCAGTAGCCCTGCGACTCGACGTCGGCCAGCCCGATCTTCTCCAGCGTAGCGGCGCGATAGACGCGGAACCCGGCGGTCGCGTCGCGCACGGACATGCCGAGCATGAGCCGCGTGTAGATGTTGGCACCCCTGGAAAGGAGCTCGCGGGAGACGGGCCAGTTGACCACCTTGCCGCCGGGCACCCAGCGCGACCCGATCGACAGGTCGGCGCCGTCGGAGACCGCCTCCAGCAGCTTGTGCAGCTCCTCGGGCTGGTGCGAGCCGTCGGCGTCCATCTCCACCAGCACGTTGTAGCCCTCGTCGAGGCCCCAGCGGAACGCGGCGATGTAGGCGGCGCCCAGCCCTTCTTTGCCCGCCCGGTGCAGGACGTGGACGTGGTCGTCCTTGTCGGCCAGCTTGTCGGCGATCTCACCGGTGCCGTCAGGGCTGTTGTCGTCGACCACCAGCACGTGGGCGTCCGGCAGGGCGGTGCGCACCCGCTCGGTGATCAGCGGCAGGTTGTCGCGCTCGTTGTAGGTCGGTATGACGATGAGTATCCGGCCAAGAGTCTCCATGATCAGTCATTCCTCACCGGTCGCCTTGCGCCTGACACGCCACGCGGCGACCCCGGCGGCCGCCACTCCCATCAACGCCAGCGCCCACTCTGGCAACGCGCCGATCTGGGTCGCGACCGTCGCCTGGGTGCGCACGGGCACCTTCACCACGTTCATGTCCGCCACGAGCTCGCGGGTCTGCCAGGAGACCTTACCGTCAGGTGTGACGAACGCCGAGATGCCCGTGGTGGCCGCCGTCACGACCGCCCTGTTGTGCTCGACGGCCCGCAGCTTCGACATGGCCAGCTGCTGCGGCGGCAGGTTGGACTCGGCATAGGTGGCGTTGTTGGTCTGCACCACCAGCGGCGTGGCCCCGGTCTTGACGGTCCCGCGCACGGTGCCGTCGTAGGCCACCTCGTAGCAGTTGACCGCGCCGATCGTCACCGGGCCCATCTTCAGGTCGCCCGGCTTGATGCCCGGGACCGACTGCCTGCCCACCAGACCGGCCCGCTCCCACAGGGCCAGCACGATCTCCTTGAAGGGTGTGTACTCGCCGAACGGCACCAACTGCTGCTTGTCGTAGTAGGCGCCGGGTCCGGTCACCGGGTCCCAGACCAGGCTGCGGGTCGCGCGGTTCTCCTCGCCGATCGCCACGACCGCGCCGACCAGCGTGGGCACCCCGACGTCCTTCACGGAGTCGTCGATGATCTGGCGAGCGGTCGCGTCCCGGTAGGGATCGATGTCGGTGGAGTTCTCGGGGAGGACCACGATGTCGGGCTTGGCGAGTTTCCCGTCTCGTACGGCCTGCGCCAGCTTTTTGGTCTCGTTGGCATGATTTTTCAGGACAACGGCGGGCTCGTCGCCCATGACGTACATACCGCGGCCCGGCACATTGCCCTGCACGATGCCGATGTTGACCGTGCGCCCCTCGTCGCCCGGCCTCGGCACGGCCAGGGTCAGCAGGGGCACGACCAGAGCGAGCGCGAGCGGGACGAGCCGCCCGGTGACACGCCGGGCGTCCGGAGGCCGCCGCAGCAGCGCGAAGGCGAGCAGGGCCCCGCACAGCGCGACGGCGAACGACACGAGCGGCGCCCCGCCCAGCGCGGCGTACTCGGTGAACAGCGACTCGCCCTGGCTGAACGCCAGCCGCGCCCAGGGGAAGCCGCCGATGGGGAACAGCCCGCGCGCCCACTCCATGGCCACCCAGAGCCCGCCGAACCACAGCGGCCACAGCCGCAGGCGGAACACCAGCGCGGCCAGGGCGGCCATCACGGCGTAGAACAGGCTCTCGACGCCGACCAGCATCACCCAGACGTCATTGCCGATCGTGCGGACCCAGGCCAGGGTGGGGAAGAGGAACACGGCGGCGGCCAGGTAGCCGAGCCAGGCGGCGCGCCGGGGGCGTGTGCGGTAGAGGGCGGCGACGATCAGCGCGACGCCGAGCGGCGCGGCCGGCCACCAGTCGATGGGCGGAAAGGCGAGGAACAGCAGTCCCCCACCGGCCACGGCGGCGGCCACCCGGGCCATCAGCACGCGTCCGGGCTCCCGCCCCACGGGGGCGGGCGGGCCGGATTCGGGCGTGGGCGAGTCAGGGGTGTGCGGGGTTCCGCCGCCCGTGGGCGGTGGGCCCGTCTTGTCCTGCACCACGCGGGTTTCTCCTCGCCGTTCGCACGCCTGCTTGCGAAAACGCTACCGCCCCCGGGCGGCGATTCGGCCCTCGCGGCACCCGGTGATCCGCAAATAGGGGTCCCAGGCGCTGGACGACCCAGGATAGGGGTCGGCGAGAACGGGCGAGGAGCGGCGGCGAAAGGAGCGGCGGCGAAAGGAGCGGCGGCGAAAGGAGCGGCGGCGAAGGGAGCGGCAGGGTGATCCCGTGACCTGACGGGACCACCCGGCGCTGATGGCGATCCTGCGCACGAGAGGGAAGAGGGCCCGGAAACCCTTCGGACCGGACCCGTCTCGTCGGCGGCGAGCGCGGAATTCCGTTGTCTACTGGGCTCCCGGGCCCGTCCCGGGTCCAACCCCCCGCCCGGTTGGGGTGCCCCGACTCGACGGACCGACGGCCCTGCACCTGGCTGTGTGGACGAAGTCACGCTCCGTCACGGACGCAGGATCCGACGATGTCAGAGACGGCCAACCGGCCAAGTCCCGTGCTGGACTGCGCAGCAAACTACCGACTCCACCTCAGATGTCAACCGTGTCCCGATCAGCAGAAACATCAAGTTTCCGCAGGTAGGACATGCTTGCGTTGTCGCATTAAAGCGATCTAATGCCCATTTGTCGGCCCGGACGCGCGGCTTGGCAAGCCGCCCAGCGCCCCCGAAAGGAGGGCTGACAGCGGCCGCTCGTGGACGACGCCGAGCCGCTGGGTGGCCCGGGTGAGAGCGACATATAGGTCACTCAGGCCGCGCGGCGACTGCGAGGCTATCAGGTCCGGCTCGGCCACGATGACCGAATCGAACTCCAGCCCCTTCGCATCGGTCACACCGAGCACGGCCACGGGGGCGTCGAGCGCCGCGGTGCCCCGGGTGGCGCGGGCGGAGACCACGGCGGCCCCCTCCACCGCGTCGGAGATCACCTTGCCGAGCTCGCCGAGCAGCGCGTCGGGGACCACCACGGCGACCTTGCCGCCCTCCCCGACCTCGGCCTTGACCAGCTCCGGCAACTGCGACAGCGGCGCCGACCAGGGCTCGGCACCGGTGTCGCGGACCGAGGCGGGCGCCTCGAGCGCCGGGTCGATGGTGGCCAGCACGCGGGCGGCCACCTCCATGAGCTCCACCGGCGTGCGGTAGTTGACGGTGAGCCGCTCCTGGCGCCAGCGCCCCGCCACGTAGGGGTCGAGCACCTGGTTCCACGAGCGGGCCCCGGCCATCGAGCCGGTCTGCGCGATGTCGCCGACGATCGTCATCGACCGGGTGGGCACCCGCCGCATGATCACCCGCCAGGCCATGGCCGACAGCTCCTGCGCCTCGTCCACGATCACGTGACCGTAGGCCCAGGCGCGGTCGGCGGCGGCCCGCTCGGCGGTGGTGAGGTAGGGACCCTCGCCGCGCTGGCGTTCGGCCAGGCGCTCGGCCTCCATGACGTCGGACAGGCCCGTCAGTTCGAGCACCTCGCGGGCGTAGGCGAGCTCGGCCTCGCGCTCGTGCTCGGCCGCCTGCCGGGCCGCGGCGAGCTCCTCCTCGGCCTGCAGGGCGCTGGCGCGCAGCACCTGCTCGTCGATCTCGCCGAGCAACTCGGCCGCCTCGTCGAGCAGCGGCACGTCGGACTCGGTCCACTCTCCTCCCTCACGCCGCAGCAGCGCGCGCTCCTGCGGCGTCAGGGCCGCGGCGGCGTAGTCGAGCCGCTCCGGCGCGCCGTACAGGCCGAGGAGAAGGCGCTGCGGGGTCAGGTACGGCCAGAGCCTGTTCAGGGCGGTCTTGACCGGCTGCTCGGTACGCAGCTCCTCACGCAGGTCGGCCAGCTCGTCGTCGTCGATGAGGCCCTTGCCGAGCTTCTTGGCCGCCTGCCTGGCCAGGGCGTTGAGCAGGGACCTGACGAACACCGCGCGCGCCTGGTTGTGCGCGCGGCGCGAGCGGGTGGCCTTGTTCTTGGCCGATTCGAGCATGTTGCGGTCGATGGTGAGGGTGTAGCGGCCCAGGTTCAGCTCCACGGGCTTGCGGGGCACCCGCTGACGGTCGCGTACGGCCCGCGCGATCACCTCGGCCATACGGAGGTCGCCCTTGATCGCGGCCACCTCCGGCCGGTCCCTGGCGGTGGCCGTCAGGCCGGGATAGAGCTCGCCGACCGTCGACAGCAGCACGTCGGTCTCGCCCAGCGAGGGCAATACCTGCTCGATGTAGCGCAGGAAGGTGAGGTTGGGGCCGAGGATCAGCACACCGCGGCGTTCGAGGCGCTCCCTGTGGGTGTAGAGGAGGTACGCGGCGCGGTGCAGGGCCACGACGGTCTTACCGGTGCCGGGACCGCCCTGGACGACCAGCACGCCGTTGAGGTCGGCGCGGATGACGCGGTCCTGCTCGGCCTGGATGGTGGCGACGATGTCGCGCATCCGGCCGGTGCGCCGCTCGTCGAGGGCGGCCAGCAGCGCGGCCTCGCCGTTGAGCGTGGCGCGGTCCTCGTCGGTCAGCGTGTCGAAGTCGAGCAGGTCGTCGTCGACGCCGATGACCGCGCGGCCCTTGGTCTGCAGGTGCCGCCTCCTGGTGAGGCCCATGGGCGCGGCCGGGGTGGCGCGGTAGAACGGCTGGGCCACGGGCGCGCGCCAGTCGATGAGCAGCCGCTCCTGCTCGTCGTCGGTGATGCCGAGCTTGCCGATGTAGAGCCTGCCCTCGTCGACGTGATCGAGCCGGCCGAACACCAGCCCGCGCTCCACCGCCCAGAGCCGGGCCAGCCTGGAGGCGTACATGCCGGCGAACGTGTCACGCTCCGACCTGTTCTGCAGCGTTCCGACGGCGCCGGTGCCGAGCACCTCCTTCAGCTGGCTCTGGGTGCGTTCACGCAACGCGTCGAGGCGGGCATAGAGGCGGGCGACGTACTCCTGCTCCCTTGCGAGCTCTGTTTGACGAGTTGCCGCCTGACCATTATTGTTGTTAATGGGACACTCCGGGCCATTCTGCTTGTTGTTACAACAAACGACGACATTAGCATGCCTGTTGAGGCACTCCCATCTTCCCGCGCGACATCCCGGCCCGCATCCGGTCACGGCTTGGTTTCACCCCTTGACCGAAACCCTCCGGGCCTCTTAGGTTCGCATCAAGTTAGGAAAGTTTCCTAACTTCGGGTCAAGGGGTGGAAGTTGAGCGGTCCGGTACCAGGTACTCCCAGTCTGCTCCGCGCCATCAATGATCGCGCGGCATTGCAGGCCCTCCTGGAGCGCGGCCCGCTGACCCGCCCCGAGATCGGTACCCTGACCGGCCTGTCGAAGCCGACGGCCTCGCAGCTGCTGTCCCGCCTCCAGGAGGCGGGACTGGTGGTGCTCGACGGCATCAGGGAGGGACTGCCCGGCCGTACCGCGGAGGTCTACCGGATCAACCCGGCGGCGGCCTACGTGGGCGCGCTGGACGTCACCCCCGCCCGGATCGAGGCCAGGGTCGCCGACATCACCGGCACGACCGTGGGCTCGTACACGCTGCCCACCCCGCGCCGGCCGGGCGGCGAGCTGGTCGCCAGGTTGCGCGCGGCGCTCGACGGCGCGGGCTCCCCCGGCCCACTGCGCCGGGTGGTGATCGGCGTGCAGGCGGCGATCGACCCGTCCACCGGCCGGCTCGGCTACGCCACCGCCAAGGACATGCCGGGCTGGCAGATCGGCGACCTGGTGCCGACGCTCGCCAAGGGGCTCGGCGTGCCGGTGTCGGTGGAGAACAACGTCAACCTGGTCGCGCTGGCCGAGATGGCGCACGGAGCCGCCCGCGGCGACTCCGACTTCGTGCTGCTGTGGGCCGACGAGGGCATCGGCTCGGCCATCGTGCTGGGCGGGCGGATGCACCGGGGCGCCACCGGCGGCGCCGGCGAGGTCGGCTACATGCCGACCCCGGGCGCGCCGACGGCCCGCGAGGCGGGACGCTACGCCAACCACGGCTACCAGGCGCTCACCGGCGGCCCCGCCGTGCTGAAACTCCTGCGCTCGTACGGCGTGCGCGGCACGGACTTCCGCCAGGCCATCGTGAACGCGGTGCGCGCGGCGGACGACCACCAGACGGGCCAGAAGGCCGACGACGCGAGGGCGGGGCTGCGCGACATCGCCGCGCGGCTGGCGGTGGGCCTGGCCGCCATCACCTCCGTCATCGATCCCGGGCTCATCGTGCTGACCGGCGGCGTGGTGCTGTCGGGCGGCGAACCCCTGCGCGAGCTGGTCGAGCACGAGCTGCACGCGCTGACCATCCCGCGGCCCCGGCTGCGCCTGTCGTCCGTCGAAGGCAACCCCGTCCTCGCCGGCGCGCTCGACCTCGCCCTCGACCTCGTCCGCGACGAGGTCTTCGGCTCCACGGTCCCGACTCCCTGAGTTCAACGACAAGAGCCACACAACCACATGAGTAACGTCATGAGGAGGCACCCCCCGTGCGCTTCGTCCCCTTGGCGGCCGCAGGGCTCGCCGTCCTGACTCTGGCCGCGTGTACCGCGGGCAAAGAGGGCGGTCCCGCTCTCGGCTCCCAGTCCAAGCCCAGCGGCACCGCGCCGACCGCGCTGCCGGCCGCCTCCATCGAGCTGTGGCACGGGTTCTCGGCGGACTCGGAGGTGAAGGCGTTCACCGACGCCATCGCCGGGTTCAACAAGAAGTATCCGCAGATCAAGGTCAAGCTGGTCAAGGGCGTACAGGACGAGCAGATCACCCAGGCCGTACGCGGTGGCCGCCCGCCGGACGTGGCCTCGTCCTTCACCACAGACTCGGTGGCGACCTGGTGCAAGAGCGGCGTGTTCCAGGACCTCAACCCGGTGATCAAGCAGGACGGCGTCGACCTGTCGGGCCTGCCGCCGGTCGTGAACGACTACACGCAGTACGAGGGCAAGCGGTGCGTGATGCCGCTGCTGACCGACGCGTACGGCCTCTACTACAACAAGGCCCTGATGAAGGGCAAGCAGCCGCCCAAGACGCTGTCGGAGCTGACCAAGCTGGCCAAGGAGCTCACGGTCCGCAACCCCGACGGCACCATCAAGGTCGCCGGGTTCATCCCGAGCGGCCAGTACTACGAGAACACCGCGGGTCACTGGGGCGCGATGGTCGGCGCCAAGTGGACCAACCCCGACGGCACCTCGGCGATCGGCTCCGACCCCGCCTGGAAGACCCTGCTGAACTGGCAGAAGGAGCTCGTCGACTGGTACGGCTACGCCAACCTGGACAAGTTCCGCAAGAGCCTGGGTGACGAGTTCTCCGGCAAGCACCCCTTCTACCAGGGCAAGGTCGCCATGGGCATCGACGGCGAGTGGCGGGTGGCCATGATCGCCAACGAGGCGCCGAAGCTCGACTACGGCACCGCCCCCATGCCGGTCGACGACGCCAAGCCCGACCTGTACGGCAGCGGCTTCACCGCGGGCACCGTGATCGGCGTGCCGAAGGGCGCCAAGAACCCCGAGGCCGCATGGGCGCTGGTGAAGTACCTGACCACCGACACCGACGCGCTGGTCACGCTGGCCAACGCGATCCGCAACGTGCCGACCACCAAGGCCGCGCTGCAGTCGCCCGCGCTGAAGAAGGATGAGCACTTCCAGACCTTCCTCGACATCTTCGCCAACCCGAAGACGAGCACGATCCCGGCGCACGTCAACAGCGTGTTCAACCAGGAGGCGCTGCAGGGGTTCGTCACCTCGTGGGAGAAGGGTTCGGTCAAGGACCTGGACGCGGGGCTGAAGGGCGTGGACAAGACCATCGACGCCAAGTTCAAGCTGTCGGGCGGCTGAGGTGGCGGGCGTACCGCTCAGGCGCCGGGAGGGGTTCCGTGCCCTGCTGTGGCTGTCGCCGTGGCTGGTGGGGTTCGGGGTGTTCTTCGCCTATCCGCTGCTGGCGACCGTCTACTTCTCCTTCTTCAACTACGACCTGTTCTCGCTGAAGTTCAACGGCTTGGCCAACTACCGCTACTTCCTGCAGGACGAGCGGGCCTGGCTCTCGATCGGGAACACGGCCTGGCTGGTGGTCGTCATGGTGCCCGCCCAGGTGCTGTTCGCCCTGGGCGTGGCGCAGCTGGTCACCAAGCTGAAGGCGGGCGTGGGGTTCTTCCGTACGGTGTTCTACCTGCCGTCGCTGGTGCCGGTGACGGCGGGGACGGTGGCGTTCGTCTTCCTGCTGAACCCGGCCACCGGGCCGGTCAACCGGATCCTCGCGCTGGTGGGGATCTCCGGGCCCGACTGGTTCGGCGACAAGGACTGGTCGAAGCCGGGGCTGACCTTGCTGGCCATGTGGGGCGTCGGCAACGTCATGGTGATCTTCCTGGCGGCGCTGCTGGACGTGCCCAAGCATCTGTACGAGGCGGCGGCCATCGACGGCGCCGGGGCGTGGCGGCAGTTCCGCAGCATCACGCTGCCGACGATCCGTCCCGTGCTGATGTTCTCGGCGGTGACGGGGGTCATCTACACGCTGCAGTACTTCACCCAGGCGATGATCGCCTCCCGGGTCGCGGCGGGGGTCACCGACGCGCCGGGCACCTCGTTCGTGCCCGGCTATCCGGAGATGTCGACGCTGACGCTGCCGCAGTGGCTGTTCCAGACGGGCTTTCGCGACTACGCGATGGGCTACGCCTGCGTGCTGGCGCTGGTGCTGTTCGCGGCGTCGATGGTGTTCACGCTGATCCTGCTGCGCCAGTTCCGCGGGTTCGAGGAGGTGGCCGAATGACCGCCACGCTGGTGGCGCCCCCCACGCGGGCCGCCGGGCGGCGCGCCCGGGAGCGGCGTGGCCGTACCAGGAGGGTGCTGTACTGGATCGCCACGCACGCGGCGGCCGTCGCACTGGGGATCGCGTTCATCGGGCCGCTGGTCTTCGTCCTGCTGACGGCGGTGATGAGCGACAACCAGACGCTCACCGACGAGTTGTGGCCGCACAGCTGGAACTGGGGCAACTTCGGCGAGGTGTTCGCCAAGTCGCCGATCCTGCTGTGGCTGCGCAACACGATGATCTACGCGGTGACCGGCACGGTGTTCACGCTGGTGTCGTCGATCCCGGTGGCCTACGCGCTGGCCCGCTTCCGCTTTCCCGGGCGCAGGCTGGCGTTCCTGCTGGTCATCACCATGATGATGCTGCCGCCCCAGGTGGTCGCGGTGCCGATCTACCTGATCTGGGCGCGGCTGGACCTGACCGGGACGCTGCTGCCGCTGATCCTTCCGATGCTGCTCGGGGACGCGTTCTCGATCTTCCTGCTGCGGCAGTTCCTGCTCTCGATCCCGCGCGAGTACACCGACGCGGCGCGGGTGGACGGCTGCACCGACTTCAGGACGCTCATCCGGGTGATCCTGCCGATGGCCCGGCCGGGCATCGCGGCGGTGGCGCTGTTCCAGTTCTTCTATTGCTGGAACGATTACTACGGGCCGCTGCTGTACGCCTCCACCAACCTCGACAGCTGGACCCTGTCGGTGGGGCTGGCCTCGTTCAAGGCGCTGCACAGCGTGCAGTGGAACCTGACCATGGCGGCGACGCTGCTCGTCATGGCACCGGTGATCATCGTGTTCTTCTTCGCCCAGAAGGTCTTCATCGAGGGCGTGACATTGACGGGAGTGAAGGGTTGAAACTGGCCGTGGTGGGGGGCGGCTCGACGTACACGCCCGAGCTGATCGACGGGTTCGCGCGGCTCCGCGACGAGCTGCCGGTCTCGGAAATCGCACTCATAGATCCCGATTTATCGCGACTTGAGGTGGTTTCTGGGATGGCGCGCCGCATGCTGGCACATGCCGGGCATCCGGCCCGGGTGCTGGCCACCTCGTCCGTCGAGGAGGGGGTCTCGGGGGCCCAGGTCGTCCTGTTCCAGCTGCGTGTGGGCGGGCAGGCGGCGCGCGACGTGGACGAGACGCTGCCGCTGCGCTGCGGCTGCGTGGGGCAGGAGACGACCGGCGCGGGCGGGCTGGCCAAGGCGCTGCGCACGGTGCCGGTCGTGCTGGAGATCGCCGAGAAGGTGCGTACGCACGCGCCGGATGCGTGGATCGTCGACTTCACCAACCCGGTCGGCATCGTCACCCGCGCGCTCCTGGACGCCGGGCACCGGGCGATCGGGCTGTGCAACGTGGCGATCGGCTTCCAGCGCCACGTCGCCGACCTGCTGGGCGTGCCGCCGTCGCGGATCTCGCTCGGCCACGTGGGGCTCAACCACCTGACCTGGGAACGGGCCGTGTACCTGGACGGCGAGGACGTGCTGCCGTCGCTGCTCGCCGAGCACGCGGAGTCGCTGGCCGACGGCCTGGGGCGCCCCGAACTGCTCCGCCGGCTCGGTGTGGTGCCGTCGTACTATTTACGCTATTTCTACGATCATGACGCGGTCGTGGAGGAGCAGCGGGCCAAGCCGTCGCGCGCGGCCGAGGTCGCGGCGATGGAGGCGAAGCTGCTGGAGATGTACGCCGACCCGTCGGTCGTCGAGAAGCCGGCGCTGCTGGGCGAGCGCGGCGGCGCCTACTACTCCGAGGCGGCGGTCGCGCTGATCGCCTCGCTGCTCGGCGACCGCCCCGGCACTCATGTGGTGAACGTCCGCAACCACGGCACCCTGCCCTTCCTGGCCGACGAGACGGTGATCGAGGTGCCCGCGCACGTCACCGCCGCCGGGGCCGCGCCGCTGCCGGTGCCGCCGGTCGAGCCGCTGTTCGCGGGGCTGATCGCGCACGTGTCCGCCTATGAGACGCTCGCCCTCGAGGCGGCCCGGCACGGCGGCGCGGACCGCGTGCGTAACGCCCTGCTGGCCCATCCCCTGATCGGGCAGGACGCGACCGCGGAGGAGCTGACCGGCCTGCTGCTGGAGGCCAACCACGCCTACCTGCCATGGACGACTCGCTATGGCCAGGTGAGGTAGTGGAGCACCGCAAGCTCGTCCTCGCGGTCGACGGCGGCAACAGCAAGACCGACGTGGCGCTGGTCACGGAGGACGGCGACGTGCTGGCCACCGGCCGCGCGGGCCCGTTCGCGCCGCAGAGCGACGGCGTTCCGGCGGCGCTGGACGCGGTGGAGGAGGCGGTACGGCAGGCGCTCGCGCAACTGCCGCCGGACGGCGCCCTCGGCCCGGACGGCTCGCCGGACCGCTCCTCTGGACGCTCCCCGGACCGTTCCTCTGAGCGCTCGCCGGACCCCTCCCCGGACCGCTCCCCCGACCGGCCCGTGGTCGTGGGCCGGTTCGATCATGTGGCGGCCTATCTGGCGGGGGCCGATCTGCCGGTCGAGGAGGAGGCCCTGGCCCGCGAGTTCGCCCGCCGGGGCTTCGGCCCGGACATCTCCGTCCGCAACGACACCTTCGCCCTGCTCCGGGCGGGCGCCTCGAACTCCTGGGGCGTGGCCGTGGTGTGCGGTGCGGGCATCAACGCGGTCGGCGTCTCCCCCACCGGCGAGGTGGCCCGCTTCCCCGCCCTCGGACGCCTCAGCGGCGACTGGGGCGGCGGCCAGGGCGTCGCCGAGGAGGCGCTGTGGCACGCCGCCCGCGCCGAGGACGGTCGCGGGCCGGCGACCGCGCTGGCGGAGCTGTGCACGCGGCACTTCGGCGTACGCACGGTCGAGGAGCTGATCCTGGAGCTCCACTTCGGCCGCCTGGACGAAGGCCGCCTGCACGAGCTCACGCCGGGCGTCTTCGCCACGGCCGCGGCGGGCGACCCGATCGCCAGATCACTGGTGGAACGCCAGGCGGAGGAGATCACCGTGCTGGCCGAGGTCTGCCTGCGCCGCCTGGACCTGCTGGAGACGCCCACGGAGGTGGTGCTGGGCGGCGGCATCCTCCGGGCCCGCGACCCGCTCCTCACGGCCCTCCTGGACGCCTCCTTCGCCGCCAGGGCGCCGCGGGCCAAGCTCGTGGTCGCCGATGTCCCGCCGATCGTCGGCGCCGCTCTCAACGGCCTGGAGCACCTGGGCGCGACGGACCTGGCCAAGACCCGCCTGCGCGCCCGCTACGAACAGACCTGACGGGCCTTCGGGGGGCGCCTGGGGGCGGGCCTTGGCGGCGACGGACTCGCGGTGACGGACCCTGGCGAGGTCAGGACGCGGGAACCGGGCCGCCCGTGAGGAGCGTCTCGACGCGGGTGCGGACCTCCGGGGTGTCGAGGCCGCGGACCGTGAGGGTGGTGCGGCGCCGTACGACGTCGTCGACCGTCGCCGCCCACTCGTGGTCGCGCGCGTAGACCGCCTGCGCCCAGATGTCCGGCCCGTCCGGATGGATCCGCTCGCCCAATGCGGGCGTGTCGCGGATGAGCCTGGCCAGGTCGAACGCGATCGAGCCGTAGTGGGAGGCGAGATGGCGGGCCACCAACGGGTCCATCCGGGTGCCCGGCTCGCGGTCGGTCCACAGGCGCATCGCGACCGCGTCCGGGCTGGCCAGGCCGGGCAGCGGCATGGCGGGCAGGATGGCCGCGAGGTCGTCGCCGAGCGGGTGGCCCGGCAGGTGGGCGAGCATGTCGAGGACAAGCTTGCCGATGTGCCGGTAGGTGGTCCACTTGCCGCCCGCCACCGACAGCATGCCGCCCTTGCCCCGGCTGAGCACCGTCTCCCGCTTGGCCGACGACACGCCGCCGGGGCCGCCCGGCAGCACGCGCAGCCCGGCGAAGGCGTAGGTGATGTCCTCGCGCCGCAGTTGCGACTCGCGTACGGCGTGCCCGGCCTCGTCGAGGATCTGGGCCACGTCGGCGTCGGTGGCGCGCACGTCGGCGGGGTCGCCCTCGTAGGCCTCGTCGGTGGTGCCGAGCAGCAGGTGATCCTCCCACGGGATGGCGAAGGACACGCGGTATTTGTCGATCGGGGTGGTCAGAGCCGCCTTCCACGGCTCGTGGCGGCGCATGACCAGATGGGCGCCCTTCGACAGGCGGATGCTCGGCGCCGCCCCGGGGTCCTCCATCCGGCGAAGGTGGTCCACCCATGGGCCGGTGGCGTTCAGCACGAGGCCGGCCCCGATGCCGATCTCCGTACCGTCGAGCCGGTCGCGCAGCTCCGCCCCCGAGACGGTGCCGCCGCTCTCGCGCAGGCCGACGACCTCGGCGTGGTTGAGCACGACCGCGCCCGCGTCGACGGCCGCGCGCACGGTCATCACCGCGACGCGGCTGTCGTTCATCTGGTGGTCGCCGTAGACGGCGGCGGCGCGCAGCCCCTCGGAGCGGAGCGCGGGCACCCTGGCCAGCGCCTGGTGCGGAGTGATGACCCGGCCGAGCCCGTCGCCGAACACCGACAGCGCCGAATAGAGGAACACCCCCGCGCCCAGCTTGGCGGCGCCGTGCGGGCCGCCCCGGTAGACCGGCACCACGAAGGAGAGCGGCTTGACCAGGTGGGGGGCGATGTCGCCGGCCAGCGCCCGGCGTTCGCGGTGGTTCTCGGCGACCAGCTTGACGTTGCCCGTCTGCAGGTAGCGCAGGCCGCCGTGGACGAGCTTGGAGGAGGCGCTGGAGGTGGCCCCGGCGAAGTCGCCGCCGTCGACCATGGCGACCCGCAGGCCCGCCTGGGCGGCCATCCAGGTGACGGAGGTCCCGAGGATGCCGCCGCCGATGACCAGCAGGTCGTAGGTGCCCCTGGACAGCTCCTCGCGGGTCTCGGCGCGGGAGGCGGTCGTGGTCATGGCGTGCTCCAGTCGAGGCTTCGGTCGATGGCCTTGCGCCAGTTGCGGTATTCGCGGTCGCGGACGTCCTGGCCGATCTTCGGCCGCCATTCGGCCGCCTTGTGCCAGTTGGCCCGCAGGCTGTCGGTATCGGGCCAGTAGCCGGTGGCCAGCCCGGCCGCGTAGGCGGCGCCCAGGCAGGTGGTCTCCGACACCATCGGGCGTACGACCGGCACCGCGAGCACATCGGCCAGGATCTGCATGAGCAGGTTGTTGGCGGTCATGCCGCCGTCGGCGCGCAGTGAGGTGAGCGCGAGCCCGGCGTCGGCGTTCATCGCGTCGACCACCTCGCGCGTCTGCCAGGCGGTCGCCTCCAGCACGGCCCGCGCGATGTGCCCCTTGGTGACGAACCCGGTCAGCCCGGCGATGACCCCGCGCGCGTCGGAGCGCCAGTGCGGGGCGAACAGGCCGGAGAACGCCGGGACGAAGTAGCAGCCGCCGTTGTCCTCGACGGTGCCCGCCAGGGTCTCGATCTCGGCGGCGCTGGAGATCAGGCCGAGGTTGTCGCGCAGCCACTGCACGAGCGAGCCGGTGACGGCGATCGAGCCCTCCAGCGCGTACGTGGCGGGGGCGTCGCCGATCTGGTAGCCGACGGTGGTGAGCAGGCCGTGCTTGGAGGCGACGGGCTCAATGCCGGTGTTCATCAGCAGGAAGCTGCCGGAGCCGTAGGTGCTCTTGGTCTCGCCCGGCCCGAAGCACGTCTGGCCGAACAGCGCCGCCTGCTGGTCCCCCAGCGCCGCCGCCACCGGCACGCCGTCGCCGGTGGTGCCGTAGACCTCGGCGGAGGGGCGGATCTCCGGCAGCATCGCGCGCGGCACGCCGAGCGCGGCGAGCAGCTCGTCGTCCCAGCTCAGGGTGCGGAGGTTCATCAGCATCGTACGGCTGGCGTTGGTGACGTCGGTGACGTGGCGACCGGTGAGCCGCCAGATCAGCCAGCTGTCGACGGTGCCGAACAGCACGTCGCCGCGCTCGGCCCGCTCCCGCAGCCCGGGGGTCTCGTCGAGCAGCCACCGGATCTTCGGCCCGGCGAAGTAGGTGGCCAGCGGCAGCCCGGCCCGCTCGCGGAAGAGCTGCTCGTGCTCGGACAGGGACCGGACCAGGGCGTCGGTACGGGTGTCCTGCCAGACGATCGCGTTGGCCACGGGCCGCCCGGTGTGGCGGTCCCACAGGACGGTGGTCTCGCGCTGGTTGGTGATGCCGAGGGCGACGAGCTGGCCGAAGTCGATGCCGCTGCCGGTGACGGCCTCGGCCACCACGCCCTGGACGGCCTCCCAGATCTCGGCGGCGTCGTGCTCGACCCAGCCGGGCCGGGGGAAGATCTGCCGGTGCTCCCGCTGCGCCACCGAGACGATCCGGCCGGCCTGGTCGAACACCATGCACCTGCTCGACGTGGTGCCCTGGTCGATGGCGGCGACGTAATGCGGTCCAGGCACGGCTTCCTCACTTCGATGTGTTCGGCATTACCGAACGGTTGCCAAATCCTAGCTGTGGTCGGGCCGGGCGTGTCAACACATCACCGGCTCAGGTCGCGGGTGATGGCGCGGGCGGCGTCGCGGACGTAGGAGACGATCGTGATGCTCGGCTCGCCACCCTCGGCCAGCCGCTCGACCGCGCCTCTGACGCCGATGGCGCCGACGGTGACGCCGCGCGCGTCCCGGATCGGAGCGGCTATGGAGACCTCGCCCTCGACCAGCTCCTCCACGTCGCAGGCCCAGCCACGGCCGCGCACCAGCTCCAGCTCCTTGGCCAGGTCGTCGGCGCGGGTGAGGGTCCTGGGCGTGAAGGCGGCCAACCCCTCGACGACGGGCTCGCCGCCGGGCGCTGTGGCGGACGCCGTACTGGATGATGCCGTGGGTTCCGGGGCGGACGGCGCGTGGAATGCCGCGCCCGCGTCGCCGTACGGGTCGTAGGCCAGGAGGACCTTGCCCAGCGCGGTCGCGTGCGCGGGCAGCAGCGTGCCGACCTGCAGGACCTGCATGCTGTCGTCGGGCCTGAACACATGGTGGACCACCAGGACGCCGCCCTCGTGCGCGGTGCCGATCCACACGCTCTCCCTGCTGCGCCCGGCCAGCGCGTCGGCCCAGTTGAGCGAGCGGGTGCGCAGCACGTTGACGTCGAGGTAGCTGCTGCCCAGGTGCAACAGCGTGCCGCCGAGCCGGTAGCGGCCCGTGGCTTCATCCTGCTCGACGAAGCCGACATGGACGAGCGTGCGCAGGATGCCGTGCAGGGTGCCCTTGGGCAGGCCCATCGCGCGGGCCAGCTCGGCCACGCCCAGCTCGCGCGGGCCGGAGGCGAGCAGCCTCAGTATGCCGGCGGCCCGTTCGACGGACTGGATGGTCTCTCCCACGCCCCACACCGTAGCGCAGTTCGGTAATGCCGAACAGATCCCGCTAGCTGCGGCGGCCCGTCATCGGACAGAGCGAGCCTGCCAGGACCGGTGGCCCGCCGTCAGGCAGGGGGAGCCGAAGTGGGCGCCGGACCGTCGGCGCCGTCGCCCGCCACGTCGGGCGGCCGGTGCTCGTAGGGGGTGCTCAGCACGACGGTGGTGCGCGTGGAGACGTTCGCCGACGCGCGGATGTGCTGCAGCAGCTCCTCCAGCGCCAGCGGCGTGGCGACGCGCACCTTGAGGATGTAGCTCTCGTCGCCCGCCACGCTGTGGCACGCCTCGATCTCGGCCAAGTGGGCCAGCCGCTCGGGCGCGTCGTCGGGCGCGGCGGGGTCGATCGGCTTGATGGACACGAACGCGGTCATCGGCAGCCCGATCGCGTCATAGTCGATGATCGCGGCATAACCGCGCACGACTCCGCGCTTCTCCAGCCGGCGCACCCGCTGGTGCACCGCCGAGACCGAGAGCCCGGTCTCCCTGGCCAGATCGGTGAAGCTCATCCGGCCGTCCCTGGCGAGCAGCGTGACGATCTGGCGGTCGATCTCCTCCATCGGTCAAAGGTAGCCGGTGATGGTCACGACATGGTCCCGACCGGGGTGGCTCCCTGGCGCATGGCGTGCTCGACCAGCGTGATGAGCACTTCCCGGCCGGAGTCCTTCCTGCGGGCGTCGCAGCGCACGATGGGAATCTCCGGTTCGAGGCCGAGCGCCGACCGTACCTCGCCGACCGTGAAGGGGCGCGCGCCGTCGAAGCAGTTGAGCGCCACCACGAACGGCTGCCCCCGCCGCTCGAAGTAGTCGATGGCCGGGAAGGAGTCGGCCAGCCGACGCGTGTCGGCCAGCACCACCGCCCCGAGCGCGCCCATCGCCAGTTCGTCCCAGACGAACCAGAAGCGTTCCTGGCCGGGCGTGCCGAACAGGTACAGCATGTAGTCGTCGCGGATCGTGATCCGGCCGAAGTCCATCGCCACGGTGGTGGTCGGCTTGGCCTCGACGCCCGACAGGTCGTCGATGTCCACGCCGATGTGCGTGAGCGCTTCTTCCGTACGCAGGGGACGGGTCTCGGAGACCGCGCCCACCATGGTGGTCTTGCCCACGCCGAACCCGCCCGCGATCAGAATCTTGATCGCGGTCGGCAACCGCCATCGATCAGAGCGACCGAAGTCCATCCAGCACCGCCTGTACATCCCTCCGCGGCCGTGCCGCGCATGCACAAATCCGCCCTGAGGAGCCGTGGTCAGTGGAACCTGTCAAGGCGCAGAGAAAAGGTCGAGCCACGTGCCTGGCATCGAGACACCCTAGCAACGCCACATATTCCACTCAAGCCACAATCATCCTCAGGAATCAATATGTCACGGTTTGTCGTATCTAGACCAGTTATTCGCCCCCCGTTCATCCAAGGGTAAAGGCCCCTGTCATGGGAGGTTGCGAGACCGTAACGGCTTCAGAGGGCCTAGCCGGAAATACCGTGCAAACCGGCGTTGAACCCGATCTGTCGCCGCAGGTAGGCGGCCGTGCGCGGACTGCGTTCGCGTACCGGCTTGAGCAATTCCAGCGCCTCGCGCGCCAGCTCCCCCATCGCGTCCGTGACCTCGGTACGGCTGACGCCGAGCATCAGCACGTTCAGGTCGCCCCAGCTGACGTCCTTGCGGTAGGAGGCGAGGTCGCCCAACAGGTGCAGATAGCGCTGCACGTGCGCGCTGACGGCCCGCAGCTCCTCCAGATGACGCCTGGCCCACTCGTCGCCCGCGTAGATCCAGTACGACAGGTCCACGAAGCAGGACCCCCGGCTGTCGGCGTTGTCCAGGTAGCGGGCGAAGGTGGGGACGGCCCGGGTGTCGCGCCACACCCACGCCCTGGCCATCGCGTCGAACATGCCGGCCAGCTGGTCGCGCCAGAGCGGGTGCAGGTCCTCGAAGTCCTTGACCGTCGCCAGCTCGTCGCGCAGGTCGGCCAGGAAGCGGGTGACCGCGGCCCGCGGCGCCGCGCCGTCGGCCACGTCCAGACAGTCGCGAATCAGGGCCTCCACCTGAGACCGCGTCGTCGTCGTGTGGCCCACCAGGCGGTCGACGGCCGACACCCAGAGCGACGTCCGGTTGACGATCTTGAGCGCTTCGGACGTGGCCCAAGGGGCGCTGAAGGCGCCGGTCAGCGCCAGCGCGGTGTAGAAGTCGGAGTCGAAGGCCGCCCGTGGGAACAGCCCACCGTACATCTGGGCGCAACGACGTAGATCCCGGCCGCACTCCGCGGCGAGCGCGCACGCCAAGCCCAGCTCGTACGCTTCATTCAACTCGTCGTCCGGCATCCTAGAGCCGCTCGATCGGCATGCGGATCATGGGCGACGACCCCCCAAACCGGCATTTCTGCCGCTACTGGCGAATTTTCACATGATCATCCACATTTGATCAAGGTAGGGACACGGCCGCACCACCCCCCACAGTCACCGCGCACTGTCACCCCCATGTCATCCACCGTGTTCAGCATCCACCGTTCGGGCCGCTCTGTCAGCCATCCTTTCCGCCACTTGTGGGCCCGCTCCTCGGTCCCGCTCGGCCCCCCTCAACCCGCGCCTCAGCCCGCCCCGATCGCGACGAACGAGACGTCGTCGCCGCGGGCCTCGCTGAGCGCCTCCGCTCGAGGTCGTCGAGCGCCTCACCGTGCCGGCCGAGGATCCAGCGGGCACCGGCCCGCCGGAACAGTACCCGCGCCCGGGTGGTGCCGAGAGAAAGGGCGGCGGCCGTGTCGAGCGCGGACAGGCCGGGCCTGGTGCGGCCGTGCTGGAGGAGCGCGATGCCGAGCGTGGCCAGTACGTCGGCCTCGCGGTCGGCCGAGCCGGAGCGCCGTGCCAGCCGTACCGCCTGCCGCAGCTCGCGGATCGCCGCGTCGAGGTCGCCGAACTCGCGGCGCAGGATGCCGATCGCCTGACGCGCTATCGAGCTCTCGTACGGCCTGCGGCCGTCGGCGAGCATGGCGGTGGCGGCCGTCATGGCCTGTCGCGGACGCGCGAACACCATGGCCAGCACATCGTGCGGATCATCCGGACTCCGGGAATCGGCAGCTGACGACCACGAGGACGCGGCCGGTGCGCAGGCGGCCCAGCAGGTAGCCAAGCGCCCGCAGCGACGCCCTGTCGGCCCACTGGGCGTCGTCCACGAACACGACGACGGGGCCGTCGGCCTGCAGGCGCCCGACCAGTTCGCACAGCGCCTCCCCCACGAACCACAGGTCCCGTGCCGCCGCGCTCCTGGTAACCGCATCTGCCAAGCCGCTCCGCCTCGGCCTGGCGCCCCGTAGCCCGGCCCCCCGCAGGCCGGTCCCGCCCGGTCCGGACCCACCGACTCCTGTGTTCGCCGGCCCGGTGCCGTCCAGGACGGACCACGGCTGGTCGGCGAGCTGGCGGACGATCCCGTACCGCAGGTGCCGCTCTGCCTCGTCCCCGCTCGCCGCCAGCACCCGCACGTTCGCCTCTCCCCCGAGTACCTGGCGGAGCAGCGCCGTCTTCCCGATACCCTCGGGCCCCTCTATGACCATCCGCCGCACGGCGCCCTTGCCCGCGGCACGCAATTCCCCGCGCACCAGGGCGAGCTCCGTTGCTCTCCCCACGAATGCTCTCCCAACGAAGACTCTCCCCACGAAGACTCTCCCAACGAAGACTCTCCCGCCGAACATCCCTTCTCCCTCCGTTGCCCCTCGACTTCCCAGAGCACGCGCGGCGGCTTCTGATACACCTCTTTTCATCGCAAACCTGCAGCGAAGTGGCGGTAATCGCTTTCCAGTCGTCCGATGTGCGCAGCAGTCAGCGTTGTCCGCCGCTGAAAGGCATCATTAGCATTGGCGGGGTTTGGCCGACGGAGAGGGCGGTGGGGATGGCTGTCCTGATTCGTACCCGTGACGTGCCCGCCGCGCGCAGATACGAGGAGTGGCGCAGCATCGTCTGTGACACGCTCGGCCCCCTCGACATGCGGATGGATCCGGACGTGCCGCTGCGGGGCGCGATCGACGCGGGGCAACTCGGTTCGGTGGGTGTGGGCATCGTCCAGACCTCGACGCCGCACAGCGTTCACCGGACGCCTGGCATGATCCGCCGCGACAGCCCCGAGCTCTATCGGGTGGTACTGGCCATGTCGGGCCGGCCGCTTCTGGCGCAGGACGGCCGGGAGGCGCAGCTTCGGCGCGGCGAGTTCGCGATCTACGACTTCGCGCGGCCGTACGAGCTGGCCTATGACTCGGCGGTGCATCTGGCGGTGTTCAGTTTTTCCCGGGAGATGCTGGCTCTGCCCGTCGATTCCATCGCGAAGCTCACGGCCGTTCCGATCACCACGGACGGCGGAACGGGTGCCCTCGCCGCACCCCTGCTGCGCAGGGTGGCGCTGGATCTGGAGACCTATCAGCCGGCCAGCGCGGCGCGGCTGTCCACCGTGGTGACGGATTTGGTCACCACGGCCGTCGCCGAACGCGCCGACCAGAACGACACGCTGCCGGTGGAGTCGCGATCACGAACGCTGCTGCTGCGCGTCCACACCTTCATCGAACAGCACCTGGGCGAACCCGGCCTCGACCCCGCCACCATCGCGGCCGCGCACCATGTGTCCGTGCGGCAGTTGCACCGGCTGTTCGAGACGCAGGACACCACAGTGGCCGCCTGGATCAGACATCGGCGGCTTGAGCGGTGCCGCAAGGACCTGGCCGACGTCGCACTCCGGGATACCTCGGTGAGCGTGATCGCGGCCAGATGGGGGCTGCCTGACTCGGCCCACTTCAGCCGCTTGTTTCGGCACGCGTACGGGCTGCCGCCCGCCGAGTATCGCCGCACGTGCCTCGTACCGGGTGGCTGAAAGCCCTGGCACGGAAAGTCAATCGGACGGCGCCAGGGTGCAAGCGGCGCGGGCTCGTGATCAGCAGACTGAAGTTGTCCGCAAGACGCTGTGCTGAGGAAAGGACCCAGCGATGTCCACCACTCTGTTCGTCAACCTGCCGGTCAAGGACCTGGACCGGTCGAAGACGTTCTTCGGCGAGCTCGGCTTCCCCTTCTTCGGGGCGACCGATGACATGGCGTCCGTGGTGATCAGTGAGCAGACCCAGGTCATGCTCCTGACGGAGCCGACGTTCGCCTCCTACGCCAGGACGGAGGTCGCCGACCCGACCAAGAGCACACAGGTGATCATGGTTCTGGGTCTCGACAACCCCGCGCAGGTCGACGAGATGGTCGACAAGGCGCTGGCGGCGGGTGCGACCGCCGTCGGTGAGCCGCTGAACGTCGCGGGCCGCTACCAGCGGGGCTTCGCCGACCTCGACGGTCACCACTGGGCTGCTCTGTGCCTGGCGACCCCTGAGGGCTGAGGGGCCCTGCCATGAGCCATCCCGTGACCGGCAAGGTCACCTCGGCCGACGGCACGCCGATCGTCTTCGGCCGGTCCGGGACCGGACCGGCCGTCATCCTGGTCCACGGCGCGTTCACCGATCGGACTCACCCCACCCTGCGCGGTGTGGCCGAGGCGCTGGGGTCATGGTTCACCGTGTTCAACTACGACCGTCGCGGACGTGGCGAAAGCGGCGACACCCAGCCCTATGCCGTCGAGCGTGAGATCGAGGACCTGGCCGCCCTCATCGAGACGGCGGGCGGGCCGGCCATGGTGTTCGGCGGCTCCTCGGGCGCCGCTCTGGCGCTGGCCGCCGCTCCGAAGCTGGCCATCGCGAAACTCGCCGTGTGGGAGCCGCCGTACCACGTCGACGACAGCGCGCCCAGCCTGCCGTACGACTTCGCGTCTCAGCTGGAAGACCTGGTCAAGCGGGGTCGGCGCGCGGAGGCGATCGAGCTGTTCATGGTCGTGGCCGCCGAGGTCCCCGTCGAGGCGGTGGCCGCGATGCGTGTCCAGCCCTCCTGGCCGCAGCTGGAGGAGATCGCCCACACCTTGGCGTACGAGGCCGCCGTCTTGGGGCCGGCGAACGCCCTTCCCGCCGAAGTTCTCGCCTCGATCGCGCAACCCGTGCTCGTACTGACGGGTGGGGACAGCCCTCGGTGGATGGCCGAGGCGGGAAGAGCGGTCGCCGAAACCGTGCCCCGTACGGTCCACAGAATCCTGGAGGGCCAGACCCACAACGTGGCGCCTGAGTCTCTCGCCCCGGAACTGCTGGAATTCTTCACCATCGCCTGAAGAGTGCGCCCCCGCTCGCCGGCCCGCCCACGGGGCCGGCGAGCGGACGTCACGGGACCGTCAGACGATCACCAGCTCGCGGGAGGTGACGTTCAGCCGCTCTCCCCCGGTCTCGGTGCACACCACGATGTCCTCGATGCGCGCCCCATGCCGGCCGGGCAGGTAGATGCCCGGCTCGACGGAGAAGGCGAAGCCCGGCTCCATCGGCTCGGCGTTGCCGGACACGATGTACGGCTCCTCGTGTGTCTCCACGCCGATCCCGTGCCCGGTGCGATGGATGAAGTAGTCGCCGTAGCCCGCCTCGGCGATCAGGTCGCGGGCCGCCGCGTCGATCGACTCGCAGGGCACGCCCGGCCGTACGGCGGCGCAGGCGGCGTCCTGGGCGCGGCGCAGCACCTCGTAGTACTCGGCGAAGTCGGCGGGCGGCGAGCCGACGGAGTACGTACGGGTGGAGTCGGAGCAGTAGCCGCTGTGGAACTGCCCGCCGATGTCCACCACCACCGGCTCGCCCGCCTGGATGACCCGGTCGGACACCTCATGGTGCGGGCTGGAGCCGTTGGGGCCCGAGGCGACGATGACGAAGTCGACCGTCTCGTGCCCGGCGGCCAGGATCGCCTCGGCGATGTCCCGGCCGACCTCGCGCTCGGTGCGCCCGGCCCGCAGGAACTCCGGCACCCGCCGGTGCACCGCGTCGATCGCCTCTCCCGCCTCGCGCAGCGCCGCCACCTCGACCGGGGACTTGCGCATCCGCAGCTCGCGCAGCACGCTCCCGGCCAGCACCTGCTCGGCCTCCGGCATGACCTCGCGGAAGCGCAGCGACGCCATCGCCCACATCCGGTCGGCCAGCCCCACCTTGGCCACCCGGCCGAGCCGCGAGGCGGCGATGCGGTAGGGGTCGTCGGTCTCGTCCCACGCCACGAAGTCCAGGCCGAGCCGCGAGGCGGGCGAGGCCTGGGCGGCGGGCAGTTCGAGCCGGGGCACCATCATGTAGGGCTCGCCGGCGGCGGGAACCACCAGGCAGGTCAGCCGTTCGAGCGGCTTGGCGTCGTAACCGCTCACGTAGCGCAGGTCGGGGCCAGGGGTGAGCAAAAGGGCGTCGAGGCCGGACTTCGCGGTGGCCTCCTGGACGGCGGCCAGCCGGGACACGGGATACAAGTCTGAGGACGTCACAGGCACAATCTACTCGGACCGCTCCTCCTAAAATCCGCGAAAAGCTCTCACAACGCGAGAAGCCATGGCTACACTCCGCCCACAGACAGTCACGTACTGTGGTGTCAAATGTCCCCTTCCACCCGCGTTCCGAGAGAGAGGCTCATGGTCGACGTCTGGGGTAGCCACCAGCGCCGCCCGATGAGTGCGGCCGACCTGGTCCGGCAGCTCGCGGAGCCGCCCGCGGCCGAGCGCGACGCCGAGATGCTCGCCGTACGCCTGGCGCACGCCGAACGCCTCGGCAACATGGGCTGGGCCGAATGGAACCTCCACACCGGGACGGCCACCTGGTCCGACCACGTCTACCTGATCTTCGGGCGGGACCGGGAGGACGGGCCGATCCGCCTGCCCGACCTGGCGGCACACGTCGAGCCCGGCGACCTGGGCGCGCTCGACCAGCTCCTGTGGAGCGTCGTGCAGGGCGTGGAGCCGGTGCAGGCGGAGTTCCGCATCCGGCGGGGCGGCGAGCTGCGCAACATACGGGTCGTGCTGGAGCCGCTGATGGCGCCCGGCGGGCCGGAGGGCGTGCACGGCGTGGTCCAGGACATCACCGGCCGCCGCCGCGCCGAGCGCATCATGTCGGAGTCGCGCCGTCAGTTGCTGGAGGCCCGCGAGAAGGCGGCCGAGGAGCGCCACGTGATGCTGGCGCTGCGCGAGGCGATCCTGCCCGAGCCGGTCGGCTGCCTCGACCTGCCGTGCACCCGGATCGCGGTCCGCTACGTGCCGGCCGAGAAGACCTCGAACCTGGGCGGCGACTGGTTCGAGGCCGCCGCGCTGCCCGATGGCCGGGTGCTGCTGGCGATCGGCGACGTCTCGGGCCACGGCCTGCCCGCCATCGCGCACATGGCGCAACTCCGCCACGCCCTCATCGGCCTGACGATGACCGGCGAGCCGCCGAACCGGCTGTTGGCCTGGCTGAACGAGCTGGTCATGCACCGGCTGCACGAGACCACGGCGACCGCGGTGATCGGCCAACTCGACACCGCGAGCCGGGTCTTCACCTGGAGCCAGGCGGGCAACCTGGCGCCGATCCTGGTCCGCGACGGCGTGGCGGGCCCGCTGGGCCAGCCGAAGGGCGTCCTGCTCGGCGCCACCGACCAGCCGTACGGCCTGGCCACCACGCGGCTGCGCGACGGGGACGTGCTGCTGCTGTTCACGGACGGGCTGGTGGAGCGGCGCACCCGCGACATCGACGAGGGCCTGGCGCTGGCCACGGCGGCGGCCTGCGAGCTGCCGGGCCGCGACCTGGACGCCGGGCTGGACCGGCTGCTGGCCGGCATCGGCGGCCCCAACCCGGAGGACGACGCCTGTCTCCTCGCGGTGGGGCTGGGCGGAGGGCTGGGCGAGAGCTGAGCGGAGCCGGGAGTCCGGGCCGGGAGTGGGCGGCCGACCTGCGGAGGTGCGACCATAGGCGGGTGCTGATGCTTCTCGACACCCCGTCGCTGTACTTCCGCGCCTTCTATGGCATCCCGGAGTCGATCACCGCGCCCGACGGCTCGCCGGTGAACGCGGTGCGCGGCCTCATCGACATGATCGCCACCCTGGTGCGCCACCACTCCCCCACCGAGCTGGTCGCCACGATGGACGCCGACTGGCGCCCCGCCTTCCGGGTGGCCGCCATCCCGACGTACAAGGCGCACCGGGTCGCCCACGGCGACGTCGAGGAGGTGCCCGACGCGCTGGTGCCGCAGATCGCGGTCATCGAGCAGGTGCTCGACGCGCTCGGCATCGCCCGGCTGGAGGCGCCCGGCTACGAGGCCGACGATGTGATCGGCACGCTGACCCACCGCGCCGGCGGGGCGGTCGACATCGTGACGGGCGACCGCGACCTGTTCCAGCTGGTCGACGACGCCCGACCGGTGCGCGTCCTCTACACCGTGCGGGGCATCCGCAACCTGCAGACGGTCGACGAGGCGTTCGTGACGGACAAGTACGGCATTCCCGGCCGTACCTATGCCGACTTCGCGACGCTGCGCGGCGACCCGAGCGATGGCCTGCCGGGCGTGGCGGGCGTCGGCGAGAAGACGGCGGCCGCGCTCATCACCCGGTTCGGCTCGCTCGGCGCGCTGCTCGACGCCCTCGACACGGGCGCCACGGACGGCTTCCCGGCGGGCAGCCGCACCAAGCTGGCCGCCGCCCGCGACTACCTGCGGGTCGCCCCCGCCGTGGTGGCGGTCGCCTCGGACGCGCCACTGCCCGAGGCCGACCTGACGCTCCCGCAGAAGCCCCGCGACCCCGACTCCCTCGTACGGCTGGCCGACCAGTACGGCCTCGACAGCCCCCTCAACCGCCTGCTGGAGGCACTCGGCCAGGCATGACCGCGCGCCAGGCCCCCACCGCCACGCTGAGGAGTTCATGCGGAGCAGGCCGAGGAGCTTGTGACGATAGGTTGCTCTTGTGACGAACATCCGGGTACCCAGCGACGTCCCCGCCCGCCTAGACGACGGGTTCGAGCGGATCCGGCGGGAGCAGCGGCTGCCCGGCGAGTTCCCGAGAGCCGTGCTGGACGAGGCCGACTGGGTGGCGTCGGTGCCCAGGTTCGGCGGCAAGGACATGACGGAGCTGCCATTCGTCACCATCGACCCGCTCGGCTCGATGGACCTCGACCAGGCCGTCCACCTGGAGCGGCTGCGCGGCGGCTACCGCGTCTGGTACGCGATCGCCGACGTCGGCGCGTTCGTACGGCCGGGCGGCGCGATCGACGCCGAGGCGCGCACCCGGGGCGAGACCGTCTACCTGCCCGCGAGCAAGGTGCCGCTGCACCCGAAGGTGCTGTCGGAGGACGCGGCCAGCCTGCTGCCCGGCGTGACCCGCCCGGCCGCGGTGTGGCGGATCGACCTGGACGCGGAGGGCCGCACGGTCGGCGCCGACGTACAACGGGCCCTGGTACGCAGCCGCGAGCGGCTCGACTACGCCTACGTGCAGGCGGCCATCGACACCGACACCGCGGGCGGCGCGCTCGGTCTGCTGGCCGAGATCGGCAGGCTGCGGCTGGAGCTCGAACGCGAGCGCGGCGGCGTCACCCTGCCCACCCCGGAGCAGGAGGTGGTGCCCGACAGCGACGGCTACCGCCTCGAATACCGGCTGCCGCTGCCCGCCGAGGCGTGGAACGCGCAGATCTCCCTGCTCACCGGCATGGCGGCGGCCTCGATGATGCTCGACGCGGAGATCGGCGTGCTGCGCGTGCTGCCGGCGCCGCGCTCCGGCGACCTGGACAAGGTACGCCGGGTGGCCGACGCGCTGGGCGTCCCGTGGCCCGGCGGCGCCTCCTACGGCGACGTGGTCCACGACCTGGATCCGAAGAACCCGCAGCAGGCGGCGTTCCTGCACGAGTCGAGGGTGCTGCTGCGCGGCGCCGGCTACGTGGCCTTCAACGGCGAGCCGCCGAAGCTGGCCGAGCACGCCGCGGTGGCCGCGCCGTACGCGCACGTCACGGCGCCGCTGCGGCGCCTGGTCGACCGCTACGCGACGGAGGTCTGCCTGGCGATCGCCGCGGGCGAGCCGGTGCCGCAGGACGTGACGGAGGCGCTGACGGGCCTGCCGGAGATCATGTCCGGGACCGGTCGCCGCGCGGGCGCGGTGGAGCGCGCCTGCGTGGACCTGGTGGAGGCGTTCCTGCTGCGCGACCGCGTCGGCCAGGCGTTCGACGCGATGGTGATCGACGTCGACGAGCGCCGCGAGGGCGGCCAGGTCCAGATCGCCGACCCGGCGGTGATCGCCCGCTGCGACGGCCCGCTCCCCCTGGGCGAGCAGGTCTCGGTACGCCTGACCCAGGCCGACCCGGCCACCCGCGAGGTCCGCTTCACCCTGGCGTAACAGAGCAGTGCCCCTGACATGACGGAGCCGCGCGCAGGAGGCCAGGCCCCGCACGCGGCTCCATGAGTTCCGGCTACCGCTTGAGGGGCTTCCAGGCTGCCCCCAGCCCCATCAGGTGCAGCGCGACGCAGAGCAGCCCGGCGGTGCTGAGGGTGGTGGCCGTGAGCACGCCGCCCACGGCGACGTTGGCGATCTCGAAGATCAGCGCGAGCAGGAACAGCACCGCGGCGATGAGAGCGAACATGGCGACCTCCGGCTTGTCAAAACCCGCTTCGACCTGGGCATTTCCACACCGAACCGCCCGGAAACTGACCTCATGGTGACGTTGCGTATACAGCCCACTACATCACCTTGACCGGACGGTCAGTCGGACAGGAAGGCCCTGGTCAACAGGGCCCTTAGACCTGAAGACAGAGCCGCAACAGATCAAGACGGAGACGCAACGCATCAAGACAGGGACGAATACGCGACCACCCCCCGGCGCATGGCGTCCATGGCTTTGGCGGCGGTTTGCTTGATCTTGCTCCCCTGCGGAGCGGCGTGCCCCAGCTGGCCGAGCAGGTCCATCAGCTGCTTCACCCAGCGCACGAAGTCACCGGCCGCCAGCTCGTTGCCGTTGATGCCGTCCATGAGCACCGCGTCGAGGCTGTGCCCCTTGGTCCAGCGGAACGCCGCCCACGCGAACCCCAGGTCGGGCTCACGGATCGTGGACAGCCCGTGGTCGGACTCGATGCCCTCCAGCTCGCCCCAGAGCCGCATCATGGCCGTCAGCGCGTCCTGCGCCCGCCCGGCGGGGATCTTGGGGCGGCGGGCGTCGTCGGCGTTGCGCGACTCGAAGACGAGCGCCGACACGCACGCCGCCAGCTCCGCCGGCTCCAGCTGCTCCCACAGCCCGCTGCGCAGGCACTCGGCGGTGAGCAGGTCGAGCTCGGTGTAGAGGCGGCCCAGGCGGCGGCCCTCGTCGGTGACGGCCTCGTCGTGCAGGTAGCCGAGCTGCTCCAGCACCGAGCAGATCCGGTCGAAGGTGCGGGAGATGACGTGCGAGCGGCCCTCGACCCGCCGCCGCAGCCCTTCGGTCTCGCGCTGCAGCTTGTGGTAGCGCTCGGCCCAGCGGGCGTGGTCCTCCCGCTCGTCGCAGCCGTGGCACGGGTGCTGGCGGATCCGCCGGCGCAGCTCGTTGATCTCCTCGTCCTCGACGGCGTGGTCGCGGGCCCTGGTGGGCTTGCCCAGGTCGCGGTCGCCGATCTTGGCCAGCAGCGTGGAGACGAGGTTGGCGCGCTCCTTCGGCGAGCGGCCGTTGAAGTTCTTCGGGATGCGCAGCTTCTCGATCGGCTCGACCGGGACGGGGAAGTCGGCCGGATCGAGCTTCTTGACCTGCTTGCCGATCGTCAGGACCAGCGGGCTGGGGCCGGTGCCGCGTGGGTTGCGCCCCGGGTCGAGCACGATCGCCAGCCCGGCCCGGCGCCCGCCCGGCACACGGATGACGTCGCCGGGCTGCAGCGCCTCCAGCGACTTGACGGCCGCGGCCCGGCGCGCGGCGCCGCGCTGCTTGGACAGCTCGGCCTCGCGGTCGGTCAGGCGGCGGCGCAGCGCCGCGTACTCGGGGAAGTCGCCCAGGTGGCAGGTCATCGCCTCCTGGTAGCCCTCCAGCGCCTCCTCGTGCTTGCGCAGCTGCTTGGCCAGCCCGACGACCGCCCGGTCGGCCTGGAACTGGGCGAAGGACTCCTCCAGCAGCGTGCGGGCGCGCTCGCGGCCGAACTGGCCGACCAGGTTGACGGCCATGTTGTACGAAGGCTGGAAGCTGGAGCGCAGCGGATAGGTGCGGGTCCCGGCGAGCCCGGCGACCGACAACGGATCCATGCCGGGCTGCCAGAGCACCACGGCGTGGCCTTCGACGTCGATGCCCCGCCGCCCGGCCCGGCCGGTGAGCTGGGTGTATTCGCCGGGGGTGAGGTCGGCGTGCGTCTCGCCGTTCCACTTGTCGAGCTTCTCGATGACCACGCTGCGGGCGGGCATGTTGATGCCGAGCGCCAGCGTCTCAGTGGCGAAGACCGCCTTGACCAGGCCGCGGGTGAACAGCTCCTCGACGACTTCCTTGAAGGCCGGCAGCATGCCCGCGTGGTGGGCGGCCAGGCCGCGCTCCAGGCAGTCGCGCCACTCCAGGTAGCCGAGCACGGACAGGTCCTCGTCGGGCAGGTGCGCGGTGCGCTCGTCGACGAGCTGCCGGATCTCGTGCCGCTCCCGCTCGTCGGTGAGCCGGATGCCGGCGTGCAGGCACTGCAGGACGGCCGCGTCGCAGCCGGCGCGGGAGAAGATGAAGGTGATCGCGGGCAGCAGCGCCTCGGAGTCGAGCTTCTCGATCACCTGGGCGCGGTCCGGCGGGCGCGAACGCTGCGGCCGGCCGTAGCCGCGCCGGCCGCGCCCGGCGGTCAGCCGCTCGGTGTCGCGGGTCACCCGCATGAGCGTGGGGTTGATGCGCGGCGTCAGGTCGTCGGTCATGAACAGGTCGTAGATGCGGTTGCCGATCATCATGTGCTGCCACAGCGGCACCGGCCGGTGCTCGTCGACGATGACCGTGGTGTCGCCGCGTACCTCGCCCAGCCACTCGCCGAACTCCTCGGCGTTGCTGACCGTCGCCGACAGCGCCGCCAGCCGGACCGACTCGGGCAGGTGGATGATGACCTCTTCCCAGACGGCACCGCGGAAGCGGTCGGCCAGGTAGTGGACCTCGTCCATGACCACGTAGCCCAGCCCGCCCAGCGTGGCCGAGCCCGCGTAGAGCATGTTGCGCAGCACCTCGGTCGTCATGACGACGATCGGGGCCTCGCCGTTGACGCTGTTGTCGCCGGTCAGCAGCCCGACCTTGGCCGTGCCGTAGCGCTTGACCAGGTCGTTGTACTTCTGGTTGGACAGCGCCTTGATCGGAGTGGTGTAGAAGCACTTGCGCCCCTGCTCCAGGGCCAGGTGGACGGCGAACTCGCCGACCACCGTCTTGCCGGAGCCGGTGGGGGCGGCCACCAGCACCCCGTCGCCCGCTTCCAGAGCGCGGCAGCCGTCGACCTGGAAGTCGTCGAGCTCGAAGTCGTAGAGGCCCCGGAACGATCCGAGAGCGGCTCCGTCGTCCCCGTATTTCTCGCGGAAGGCCGCGTACCGCTCCGCTGGACTCGTCATACCCGTCACCCTACCGAAATCGCTATTCCGGTCCGTCCCGGCTAGCCCGCCAGATAGTCACCCAGGCCCCCGCGCAGCAGGTCGAAACCGGCGTTGGCCGCGGCGACCGCGTCGGGGTATGCCTCCTCGGCGCTCTGCCCGAGGTAGATGCGCCGGCTGTTCTGCACCTGCAGGGTGCGCAGCAGCGCGTAGAGCTGCCCGGCGGCGAACGGCGCGCGCGGGTCGCCGGGCCGCTCCCGCTCGATGGCCTCGGTCATCGCCCCCTCGGCCGCGATGTGGAACATCAGCAGCCTGGCCGCCAGCGAGGGCGTCTTCCTGAACAGCTGCAGCTGTGCCGTGTAGGCCGGAGCGTCGTCGAGCCCGGTCTCGGGGGCGTGGCGGGCCAGCCGCTCCAGGAACTCGCGGCGCGCTCCCTCGACCAGTGACTCACCCGGCCGCCGGCCGCTCACCATCTGGGCGATGTCGTTGAAGCCCTCCCCCATCACGTCGAGGACGATGTCCTCTTTCGTGGGGAAGTAGTTGAAGACGGTCATCTTGGAGACTCCCGCGCGCTCGGCGATCTCCAGGACCGACACCTCGGCGAATCCACGCTGGGTGAACAGCTCCATCGCCGTGTTGTGGATCTTCTGCCGGGTCTCCCGTTTCTTGCGCTCGCGCAACCCCTCTTCCACAGCGCCCATCCTAACGGAGTTGACTAGGTCTAAATTTTGACCCAGTCTACGAATATGACCGAAGCGCAGAAACGGATCGCCATGGTCGGCGTGCTCCTCACGCTCATCCTGGCCGTGCTGGACCAGAACATCGTCGCGACCGCGTCCTGGTCGATCGTCCGCGAACTCGACCCCGTCCACGGTCTGGAGCGGCTGCCCTGGCTGGTGACCGCCTACTCCCTGGCCGCCACCGCCGCCCTGCCCCTGTACGGCAAGTTGTGCGACGTCTACGGCGCCAAGCACGTCTATCTGGGCGCCGTAGGCCTGTTCCTGGCCGGGTCCGCGCTGTGCGCGCTGGCTCAGGACATGGGGCAGCTGATCGCCTTCCGCGCGGTGCAGGGACTCGGCGGCGGCGGCCTGATGAGCGTCACGATGATCGTCGCCGCCCACCTCACCCCGCCCCAGCAGCGGGCCTCGGCGGGCGGCGCGGGCGGCCTCATCGCCGGACTCGGCCTGGTGGCGGGCCCGCTGCTGGGCGGCGTGTTCACCGACCACGCCACCTGGCGCTGGATCTTCTACCTCAACCTGCCGATCGGCCTGTTCGTCCTGGTCTCGGCCGCCATCGCGATCAGGCTCGGCGACGGCGGGCTGCGCCACCGCATCGACTATCCGGGAGCGGCGCTGATCGCGGCGGCGGCCTGCCTGCTGCTGCTGGTCGTCGAGTGGGGCGGCAAGACCTACGCCTGGGACTCGGCCACGATACTGTCGCTCACCGGCCTGGACGTGGTGCTGTTCGCCGCGTTCGCCTGGCGCCAGCTCACCGCGGCGGAGCCGATCCTGCCCTTCTCCATGTTCCGCCACCCGACGCTCAGGATCGCCCTGCCGCTGCAGCTCCTGACCGGCCTCGGCATGGCGGGCGGCATCTTCTACACGGTCATCTACCTGCAGGCGGTGGCCGGCGTCAAAGCCACCGACTCGGGGCTGTACCTCATCCCGATGGCGATCGGCATGGTCGTGTCGGGCACCATCTCCGGCCTGCTCATCGGGCGCGGTCGCGACACCAAGCCGTTCCTGATCGCGGGCATGGCCTGCGTGACGGCCGCGATGGTGCTGCTGAGCCGCCTGGAGACGGCCACGTCGTCCTGGACGCTGCGCTTGGACCTGTTCGTGATGGGCGTCGGGTTCGGCATGGTGCTGGGCATCGTCGTCATGCTCGTGCAGAACTCGGCACCGCGTTCCCAGCTCGGCGTGGCCACCACGTCGATCCGCTTCGTCCAGGTGCTCGGCTCGGCGCTGGGCACGGCCATCTTCGGCATCGTGCTGAACCGGGCCACCGAGTCGCACCTGCCGCCCGGAACCCGGGCCGGGAGCCTGGCGAGGGCGGTGCCGCCGGAGACGCGTGAACGGGTGGTGGACGCGCTGCTGTCAGGTGTGCACGTGGTGTTCCTGTCGGCGGCGGGCGTGATGGCCCTCGCCGTACTGCTCGCCGCCTTCCTCAGGACCAGCCCCGCGCTGCCCGCCGACCCGCCCGCCCCGCAACTGGTGGATCTCAGGTGATGACCCGCAGCGCTCCCGGCTGGATCTCGCACGTGATGGGGCTCGGCCCGATCCGCTCCCCGTCGGCATAGGCCACCACGTCGGGCGCCTCCAGCCGCACGCTCCGCACCCGCCTGACGGACACGGCCTGGTGAGAGACGTGCGAGCCCCGATAGACGCTCGGGAACACCCGGACGAACTCGGCCGTCGACACCGCCTCCAGGATCATCACGTCGAGCAGCCCGTCATCGGGCCGGGCGTCGGGGCAGACCCGCATCCCGGCGCCGTAGGAGGAGGTGTTGCCCACCGCGACCAGCATGGCCTCCCGCTCGATCGGCTCGCCGTCGTCGAAGGTGACGCGGAAGGCTATGGGCCGGAAGCGCCGCAGCTCCTGGACGGTGGCCAGCAGGTATCTGGCCATCCCCGGCGGCCAGGTGAGCCCGTTGGCCCGCTCGTTCACCCGGGAGTCGAACCCGCAGCACACCACCCCGGCGAACAGCTCCTCGGCCCGGCCCGTGCGCACGCGGGCGGCGTCGACCAGGCGGGAGCGGCCGCGCAGCACCGTACGGGCCGCCGCGATCGGATCCTTGCGCGGCACGCCCAGGGCATTGGCGATGTCGTTACCAGTGCCCGCGGGGATGATGCCGAGCGGCACGTCCGTCCCGGCGACGGCCTGCACGGCCAGGTGGACCAGGCCGTCGCCGCCGAAGGCCACCAGGGCGTCGGGGCGCTCGGCCACGGCGGCGCAGGCACGCTCCAGCGCGTCGGCCGCGCTGTCACCGACGATCACCGACACCTCGGCGCCGCCCGCGCGCAGGCGCCGGGCCACGGGTCCGAGCAGGCGCACCGTCCGGCCGCCTCGGGCGGCGGGGTTGACGAGCAGGACGAGTTGAGGGGCCACGCCCGGAACTTATCGCCTATCGGTCCGCATCGGAATCCTGTTCCAGGGGTGATGCCTCGTCGTCGGACAGGTGGGAGAAGTTCTCGCCGGCGGGCAGTCGCCGCTCGCGCAGGTACATGAACAACTCGGCCGCCGCGAACAGGACGATCATGGGTGCGGCCAGGGCCATCATCGCGAACGGATCGCCACCCGGCGTGATCACCGCGCCGAACACGAACATGATGAAGATGACCATGCGCCGGTGCTTGGCCACCGTCGCGTGCGACAGCGCCCCGATGACGTTGAGGAACACCAGGAAGAGCGGCAGCTCGAACGATATCCCGAAGATGGCGATCATGATCAGGACGTAGTCGAGATAGTCGTCGATCCCGATGGTGGCGACCGTGTCGTCGAGCGAGAAGCCCAGCAGGAAGCCCAGGCTGGTGTGCATGATGATGTAGGCCAGCACCGCGCCCAGGGCGAACAGCGGGATCGCCAGGAGCAGGAACACGACCGTGTAACGCTTCTCGGCGCGATAGAGCGCGGGCGTGACGAACGCCCAGATCTGGTGGAGCCAGACCGGCGAGGCCAGCACCAGGCCGACCATCGCCGACACCTTCAGCGTGATGAAGAACGACTGGAAGATGCCGCTGTAGGTCAGGCTGCAGTGGCCCTTGACGAGTTGCTGCGACTGGATGGTGTCGCAGTAGGGGGCCTTGAGGATCGCCCACACGGGGTCGAAGAAGATCCAGCCGATGACGATGCCGACGACCACCGCGATCGTCGCGATGAGCAGCCGGTTACGCAGCTCCCGCAGGTGATCCATGAGCGGCATGCGGCCCTCGGGATCGCGGGCCGAACCTTCTCCGCTCGACTTCTTGAGCAGCGCCATCTAGCAGTCCCAGGAGTGCGAGGAGGGGCAGGGTCAGGCTTTCTTGTCGGCGCTGGCGCGCAGCTTGGCGGCCTGCTCCTCCAACTGGCGAGCCTGCTCCTCCACCGACAGCGCGGGCGCGGCGTGGATGGGCTGCGGAGGCGCGGGCTGCGGCTGGGCGGTCGTCTGCGTCGCCGTCTCGACCGTGGCCGGCCGGTCGTCGTAGTCGTCTTCGCGCAGCTTGGCCGTCTCCGACTTGAAGATGCGCATCGACCTGCCGAGGCCCCTGGCCATCTCCGGCAGCTTCTTAGCACCGAACAGCAGGACGAGCACGCCGGCAATGATCAGAAGCTCAGTGGGTCCGAGGTTTCCCATGAAACGTCCTTTTTGAGCGAGTGCTGTTTCAGCCACGATCGTACGCTGCCGGAGGGTTGGTCTCATCCCCCCGGTGCCTCAATCTGGCCTGCCGCGGCTCGAGCTGGGCCCGCGCCTCGGCTACTTCACTGCTCAGACTACGCGCGGCGGACAGGAGTCGTACACCCACGACCCCGAGCGCGGCCAGCCCGGCGACGCCGAGCCCGGCCGCCACGAAGATCCAGGTCATGTCCGGTGAGCGTAGCGGCTCAGGGCCCGCTCGGCCTCCTCTCGCACCCGCTCGGCCATCGCGGGCGGCGAGAGCACCCTGCCGGTGTCGCCGAGGCGCAGCGCCAGCTTGAGCAGCCAGTCCTCGTCGCGGGCCCGCAGCGCCACCCGCAGCCGTCCCTCACCCAGCTCGGTGACCTCCTCGCACGGGTAGTACTCGGCCACCCAGCGCCCGGCGGCGGTCACCTCAAGCTCGACCAGCTCGTCGGTGGGCGAGGGCCGGAACACGCCCTGCGCCACGTCGATCGGCTCGGCCTCGGCGGGCGGGTCGGCGGCCACCTCGAGCACCTCGACGCCGAGCATCCGGTCCAGCCGGAACAGCCGCATCGCCTCGGCCCGGTAGCACCAGCACTCCAGGTAGGTGCGGCCGTCGACGACGACCAGCCGCATGGGGTCGACCTCGCGCGGCGTCACCTCGTCGCGGCCCGGCACGTAGTAGCGCAGCGACAGGCGGCGCCGCCTGGTCAGCCCCTCGCGCACGCGCAGCAGCGCGTCGGGGGTGGCGTCGACGTCGACCGCGACCTGGCTGCTGACGGCCGCCGCGCCCTCCCCGGCGGCCCGCTCCAGCTTGGCGACCACCCGGGGCAGCGCGTCACCGGGCACCTCGGCCAGCTCCGGCATGGCGGCGAGCATGCGCAGCGCGACCAGCAGCGCGCTGGCCTCGTCGATGCCCAGCCGCAGCGGCCGGGCGATGGTGTCGGCGTTGTCGATGAGGATCTCGCCGCCGTCCCACGACACGTCGATCAGGTCGCCGGGCGTGTGGCCCGGCAGCCCGCACATCCACACCAGCTGCAGGTCATCGATGAGCTGCTTCTCGCTCAGCCCGAACACCCCGGCCACCTCGCCGAGCTGCGCGCCCGGGTGCGACATCAGGTACGGCACCAGCGCGAGCAGCCTCGGCAGCCGGTCGGCGGATCCACTCACGCCAGCGCTCCCTTCAGTCGGCGGATGACGGCCTCGCGGGCGTCGGGCGGCCCGACCACCTCGACGTCGGCGCCCAGGCTGGCCATCCAGCCGGCCAGCCGTTCGGGGTCGGTGAAGCCCAGCTCGACCTCGTCCCACCCGTCTGAGCCCACACGCTCGGCCGTGGACAGCTGCCGCAACCCCTCGCAGGCGCCCTCACGTACGCGGATGACCGCCGTGCGCCCTTCGACCGGCTCCTCGGGGAAGCCGACCATGGCCCGCAGGTCGACGCCGGGCGGCACCTCGACCGAGCCGGGCCGCCCGACGGTGGCGACCTGCCCGGTGATGCGGCTGAGCCGGAAGGCGCGCGGCGCGTCGCGGCCGCGGTCGAACCCGGCGAGGTACCAGCGGCCCCGGCGGCTGACCACGCCCCAGGGCTCGACGGTGCGGCTGCGGACGCTCTCGCTGCCGGCGCTGCGGTAGTCGAAGCGCACCAGGCGCCGGTCACGCACCGCGTCCCACAGCGCGGGGAAGGCCGGGTCACGGGTGTCGAGGCGCAGCTCCAGCGCCCCTGCCCCGATGGTCTCGTCGGTGGCCACGCCGCCCGCGCGCAGCTTGAGCAGCGCCCCGGAGGCGGCCTCGGCGAGGCTGGCGCGCTGCCACACCTGCGCGGCCAGGCCGAGCACGGCGGCCTCGTCGGCCTCCAGGGTGATCTCCGGCAGCTCGTAGGACTGGCGCTCGATACGGTAGCCGGGCTCGTCCTCCCACGGGTCGCGCACCACGTCGATGGGGATGCCGATCTCGCGCAGCTCGTTCTTGTCGCGCTCGAACATCCGCTGGAACGCCTCGTCGCCATCCCGGTCATAACCGGGGACGGCCTGGCGGATCTGCTCGGCCGACAAAGGGCGGCGGGTGGCGAGCAGGCAGATCACCAGGTTCAGCAATCGCTCGGTCTTGCGGCGCGACATCCTGCCTCACTCCTCCTTCAACGACGCTACCCTGCCCGAGTGATCAGATGGCGCAAGGGCGAGGTCGTGCGGATCCGGCGCGAGTGGCCGGGAGCCATGGAACTGGACGTCGCCGTCTCCGGAGGGGACCACCAGCCGGGCGTCGAACCCGGCGGGACGTACCGGGCACTGGCCTATCCGCTCCTGGTGGGCCGTCCGGAACCCGGCGACGAGGTCCTGCTCAACACGACGGCACTCGCGATGGGTCTCGGTACGGGAGGTTACGCCATGGTGGTGGCAGTCCCGAACCGTTTACCGGAAGATCCGCAGGGACCTGGGCACCTGGTGAAGGCCCGCTACACCCCGTTGCAGGCCACCGTGCTCGGCGCTGACGAGCAGGACTCGCCCTTCCACGAGGTTCTGCGCGAGGCCGACTCGGTCGACGGCATGCCGGTGGTGGTCGCCGACCTGCACTCGGCCTTGGCGCCGATCCTGTGCGGCCTGTACGAGGCGCGCCCGGGCGTACGCGTCGCCTACGTGATGCAGGACGGCGGCGCGCTGCCCGCCTGGTTCTCGATGGCCTGCGCGAAGTTGCGGGAGATCGACTGGCTGGCCGGGGTGGTGACGGCGGGACAGGCGTTCGGCGGCGACGTCGAGGCGGTGACCGTCCATACCGGCCTGCTGGCCGCCAGGCACGTGCTGGAGGCCGACGTGGCGATCGTCACGCAGGGACCCGGCAACCTCGGCACGGGCACGCGGTGGGGCTTCTCGGGCGTCTCGGCGGGCGAGGCGGTCAACGCCGCCGCGGTGCTGCGCGGCCGCCCGGTGGCGGCGCTGCGGGTGAGCGAGGGCGACCTGCGCGAGCGCCACCTCGGCGTCTCGCACCACTCGCTGACCGCCTACGGCCGCGTCGCGCTGGCTCCGGCGCGGGTGGCGGTGCCGCTGCTGCCTGGTGAGTTCGGGGAACGGGTCAGGGACCAGTCCGAGCTGCTGGCCGTCCGGCACGAGCTGGTGCCCGTGCCGGTCGGCGGCCTGCACGAGGCGCTGCGCGACTCGCCGGTCAGGCTCTCGACGATGGGCCGGTCCCTGGAAGAGGACCTGGCCTACTTCCTGGCCTCGGCCGCGGCGGGCAGGTGCGCGGCCTCGCTGCTGTCGTAGGAGTCCTTGTACGTGAACGCCTCAGGGCTGGGTCCCTCGGCCTTGAGGCGTTCCAGGCGCGCCATGCCCTCGGCGAGGGTCGGGATGTGACCCTCGGGGATCCACCACATCACCATGTACGGCTCGGCCATCCGCAGGAACCACTCCCTGCGGCGGCGCAGCACGTCCAGATGGGCGCTGCGGTAGACGTAGTTCCACAGTGAGTCGAGCGACTCCCACACCGAGAAGTTGAGCAGCAGGTGGTCGCCGTACTCGTGGGTGAGGGTCGCGGTCGGATCCTCGTCGCTCTCTTTCATCCGCCACACGAATCCGGGATAGCCGTCGGCGAGGGTGTTGATGGGCTCCAGCGCGGCGACGAACTCGGCCAGCTCGGGGCTGTCGATCGGGGCGCGCATGTGGGCGATGTTCAGCTCGGCTAGATGCATGACGCTCAGCACACCACCCCTCCTTCTTCTATGTCAATCTTCTTTTGTTTTAGAGTCTTTCGTCTCCGAAAGAGCCACGCAACACTCGCCCGGCCGCGGATCCAGCCGGGCCCGCCCGGGATCGTCGCCGAGCCCTTCGAGCACCCCCTGGCACAGAGCCAGGTTCATGGAGCACACGAGCAGCGGCTGCTCGTGGCTCAGCACGTGGAAAGGGCAGTTGCGCATCCGCAGCGTGCCGCCTTCGGCGTAGGGCTCGTAACCCCGCTCACGCAGCACCGCCTCGACAGGCTCACTCCGCCCCCGGCCCAGCCGCTCCCCCGCCGCGCGCGCCGCCTTCTCGGCCGCCTCCTCGGCGCCGAGGGAGTCGACGACCTCGGCCAGCACCGAGGCCAGCGCCACGTAGTCACGCGGCGGCAGACTCACCGACCGCTCTCCCCCGGCCCTGCGGTAGACCTTCGCGGGCCGCCCGCTGCCGGGCCCCTTCTTCTCCTGCTGCCTGAAGGTGCTCTCCAGCAGCCCGGCGTCGACGAGCTTGTCCAGGTGGTGCCCGGCCAGCGTCCTGGACACTCCGGTGAGCTCGGCCGCCTCTCCCCGGCCCAGGTCGCCGCCGCTGCCCGCCACGGCCTCGTACAGGCTGCGCCGCACCGGATCGTGCAGCAGCGCCAGGGCCTCGAGGTCGTCATCGCTCACAGCGGGAGTCTAGGCGCCCCTCTCCACCGCGGACCGCACCGCCATCTCCCGCCGGCGGCCGTACCGCCATCTCCCGGCGCAGGCCGCACCCCCTAGGCTTCTCCCCGTGAGCGAACCCTCCCCCCTTCTCGCCGCCTACGACCGCACCAGGCTGCGTGTCCCCGAGCACCCCGCCGACGGGCTCGTGTACGAGATGGACGGCCCGCTGCTGCGCGTCACCGGCAGATTCCGCGGCTTCGTCGAGGGCCCGCCCGTGCTCGGCGTCGAAGGCGACCGGCTGGACGCGCTGATCGCCCGCCAGCGCGACCACTTCGCGGCCCGCGGCGAGGCCGTCGAGTGGAAGACCCGCGCCCACGACCTGCCCGCCGACCTGCCGGACCGGCTCGTCCGCGCGGGCTTCGCGCCGGAGGAGCGGGAGACGGTGCTGGTCGGCGTCGCCAAGGAGATGCTGGAGGCGCCGCCCCTGACCGCCGGCGCGACGATCCGCCAGGTGACCGCCGACGCCGACCTGCGGGCCATCGCCGCCATGGAGTCCGCCGTCTGGGGCGAGGACTGGAGCTGGCTGGGCGAGGACCTGATCCAGCGGGTCACGAGCGATCCCGGCGGCATCGCCGTACTGGTGGCCGAGGCGGACGGCCGGGTGGTCTCGGCCGCCTGGCTGGTGCACATGCCCGGCACCGGCTTCGCCGGGCTCTGGGGCGGCTCCACGCTGCCGGAGTGGCGGGGCCGCGGCATCTACCGCGCCCTGGTCGCCCGGCGCGCCCAGCTCGCCGTGGCGGCCGGGGTGGACCATCTCCAGGTGGACGCCTCGGACGACAGCCGGCCGATCCTGGGACGCCTGGGCTTCCACACCGTGACCACGACCACGCCGTACGTCTGGACGCCCTGACCCCGTCCCGTTCGCTCCAGCACACGACAAGGACCGTCACAGCAGGCCGCCAGGACGTCTCGGCAGACCGCCAGGACGTCTCAGTAGGCGGCCAGGACGTCCACCACGAAGACCAGCGTGTCGGCGGCGCGGATGCCGAAGGCGGGCTGGCCCGTGGGCCCGTACCCGTAGGCGGGCGGGACGATCATCAGCACGCGGCTGCCGACCGGGACGCCCACCAGCGCCCGGTCCCAGCCCTTGATCACACTGCCGTCGCCGATCGTGAACGCCTTCGGCTGCCCGGTGCTCCAGGTGGCGTCGAAGATCCGCCGCTGCCCCCAGATGGCCCCCTCGTACTGGGTGACCAGCAGTTGCCCCGCCCGCGTCCGGCGGCCCGTCCCCTTGGCCAGCACCTTGGCGGCGAACCGGCGGGGCGGCGCGGTTGCGGGCACCGAGAGCCCCGGCCGAGCGCCGCCGGTCACCCGCACGCCCGCCATCGACCCGGCCCGCCCCTTGACCGAGGCGTTCTTCGGGTGCGCGCCGAGGATGTCGATCACGTAGAACAGGTCGTCGCCCGAGCCGACCCCCTGCGGCGGGTTCGCGCCGAAGCCGTCGGCCGGCGGGATGGCGGCGATCACCCTGCTGCCCACCTTGCGGCCCCGCAATGCCAGGTCCAGGCCGGGCATCAGCCGGCCGACCGGGAAGGCGGCGGGGGCGCCGCGGTTGAAGCTGGAGTCGACGAGCCGGTTCTCCCCGCCGTCCCAGACGTGCGCGGTGTACTGGACGATCGCCACGTCGTCCTTGCCCAGCGGCGCGCCCTTGCCCTCGGCGAGCTGGTCCACCTGCAGCCCCGCCGCCGGCTTGCCGGCCGGGAAGACGATCGTGGGCTTGGCGCCGAACCGGCCGCCCACCTTCAGCTCGGGATCGCCCGTCTCGGTGCCGGTGCAGGCCGTCAGCAGGGCCAGCGGTAACAGCAGCACGGCGGTACGGCGGCGCATCGGACCCCTCCCGAGCGGGCGGGCCCGGCGACGGTGTCGTCGCCGGGCCCGGAGATGCTACCGCGTTATCAGATCACCCGTCAGTAAGCCGACAGTACGTCCACCACGAACACCAGGGTGCTGTTGGCCGGGATGCCGTTCTGCTCCTGCTTGCCGTAACCGAGGTCCGGCGGGATGCTCATCACGACCCGGCTGCCGACCGGAACCCCGGCCAGGCCCTGCTGCCAGCCCTTGATCACGTTCGCGAGCGGGAACGAGGCCGGCTCACCCTTGGTCCAGCTGGAGTCGAAGACCTTGTCGGTGCCCCAGATCTTGCCCGTGTAGTGGGCGACCACGGTCTGGCCCTCCTTGACCTTCGCGCCGGTGCCCTGGATCACGGTCTTGACCACGAGCTCCTTGGACGGCTTGTCCTTGGTCTTGGTGGTCAGCTCGGGCGCCTTGTCACCACCCGGGTTGACGACCTTGACACCCTTGATGCTCTCGCCGACCTCCTTGCCGGTGGCCGCCTTGAGCGCCGCGGGCGGCGCCCCGACCACGTCCACGACGAACACCTTCGTCGGCTGCGGCTGCTGGCCCTGCTGCTGCGGCTGCTGAGCGGCGTCGGCGGCCAGCACGGCCAGCACCCGGCCGCCGTGCTTGACCTTGGAGAAGCCGTCCTGCAGCACCTGCGGCAGCTGCTGGTCGACCGCGATGGTCTCCGGCGCCTTGGAGTCGTAGGAGGAGCCTTGGAAGGCGTTCTGCTTGCCGTCCCAGTTGTAGACGGTCAGGTTGATGATGATCTTGTCGCCGCTCTTCACCTGCGGGCCCGTGCCAGGGGTCAGCACCTCGTAGGAGGACTTGGTGGCGGGCGAACCGGCGGGGAAGGTCACCGTGGGCTTGGCGCCCACATTGCCGGTGACCTGCACCTTGCCCGGAGCGCTGCTCGCGGTGGCGGCGGCTCCGTTGGCACCCGAGTCGGAGCCGCCGCACGCGGCGGCGAAGAAGATCAAAGGCACGGCGGCCAGAGCGGCCAGAGCGCGGCGCATGGATTTCCCTCGGAAAGACGTCAGATTCGCGTCACCCTATCCGACAACGAAGTAGGGCCGTGGTAAACCAGTCGCTACATTCCGGCGATGAGCTTGTCCACCCGCTCGTCGACGCTGCGGAAAGGGTCCTTGCACAGCACCGTGCGCTGCGCCTGGTCGTTCAGCTTGAGATGCACCCAGTCGACGGTGAAGTCGCGCCGCTTCTCCTGCGCCTTCCGGATGAACTCACCCCGCAACCGCGCCCTGGTCGTCTGCGGCGGCACCGACTTGGCCTCGAAGATCTTCAGGTCGGACGCCACCCGCTCCACCGAGCCACGCTTCTGCAGCAGGTAGAACAGGCCGCGCTTGCGGTGCACGTCGTGGTAGGCCAGGTCGAGCTGCGCCACCCTCGGCGACGACAGCGGCAGGTCGTACTTCTTGCGGTAACGCTCGATGAGCTGGTATTTCGTCACCCAGTCGATCTCGCGCGCCACCAGGTCGAGGTTGCCGGTCTCGACCGCGTGCAGCGTCCGCTCCCACAGCTCCAGCACCCGGCGCGCGATCGCGTCGCCGCCCCGCCGGTCGACGAAGTCCTTCGCCTTCGACAGGTACTCCTGCTGGATCTCCAGGCTGGAGGCCTCGCGGCCGTTGGCCAGCCGCACCCGGCGCCGCCCGGTCATGTCGTGCGACACCTCGCGGATGGCCCTGATCGGGTTCTCCAGCGACAGGTCGCGCATCACCGTGCCCGCCTCGATCATGCGCAGCACCAGGTCGGTGGCGCCGACCTTGAGCAGCATCGTGGTCTCGCTCATGTTCGAGTCGCCGACGATGACGTGCAGGCGGCGGAACCGCTCGGCGTCGGCGTGCGGCTCGTCGCGCGTGTTGATGATCGGCCGGGACCGGGTGGTGGCCGAGGAGACGCCCTCCCAGATGTGCTCGGCCCGCTGCGAGACGCAGTAGACCGCGCCGCGCGGCGTCTGCAGCACCTTGCCCGCGCCGCAGATGATCTGCCGGGTGACCAGGAACGGGATCAGCACGTCGGCCAGCCGGCCGAACTCGCCGTGCCTGCCGACCAGGTAGTTCTCGTGACAGCCGTAGGAGTTTCCCGCGGAGTCGGTGTTGTTCTTGAAGAGGTAGATGTCACCGGCGATGCCCTCTTCGCGCAGCCGCTTCTCGGCGTCGACAAGGAGTCCCTCGAGGATGCGCTCGCCGGCCTTGTCATGGGTGACGAGTTCGATGACGTTGTCACACTCGGGTGTTGCGTATTCAGGATGGCTGCCCACGTCGAGGTACAGACGTGCGCCGTTGCGGAGGAAGACGTTGCTCGATCGGCCCCAGGACACGACCCGCCGGAACAGGTAGCGCGCGACCTCGTCGGGGGACAGCCTGCGCTGTCCTCTGAACGTGCAGGTCACGCCGTACTCGTTCTCCAGCCCGAAGATGCGACGATCCATCACCTCACACTATGCCCACGGATCGTCAAGCGGGAGAGATCTTCCCCGTGTTTCCCTCACGCGCTTCCGTCCGTCTCGCGAGGCGGCCCCGCCGGATCGTCATACCGGCGTCATTTTCCGCTTGTACGGCCGCTTGGGGCATCAGGGGGTGTAGATCTCCTGGACCTGGACGATCTCGCCCTTGTAGACCGTGATCAGCGACGGGTGGGCGTTGCTCTTGTGCCGCTTGATCAGGACCGACCGCGAGCAGCGCTTGCTGCCGAGAGCGTCCTTCTTGCCGACCGTGAGGTCGCCCTCGGCCACCTTGCAGCCGAACGCCGACAGGAACACCACGTTCTTGGCGATCCGCGAGGAGTAGGCCATCGACTCACCCTCGGGCGGGGTGACGAACTGCCCCTCCGTCATGGTGCCCTTCTTCCACTTGACCGGCGTGTACTCGGCGGTGTCACCGCTGAGGTGCGTGATCTGGCCACGCAGGATGCCGTCGTGGCGGGAGGAGATGTGCTTGGTGAAGTCGTGCTTCGGGTCGGCCTGGAAGGTCGTGCCGAAGGTCTTGGGCGCCTTGAACTTGGGCAGGCCCGTGGTGGCGGCGTTCGCGGCGGTGGCGGCCGTAAGGACGACGGTCGCGGCGGCGGCGCCAGCCAGGAGGGTACGCATTGGGTTCTTCACGCCTTCTGAGATCCTCGTTCCCGCTCGGCGGTTCGCCCAAATGCGTGTGAACCAGGTCACACTCCCCCAGGGCTCGCGGGCGGTCCCGTGACGGCGCCCGATCCCCTTCCAGCCGGGCGGACGCCGGCCCTGTACGACAAAAGCTCGGACGGGCGAAGATCGCCCGCCCGAGCAGGACGAGATCAGAGCACCCGAGCCGCGCACACCCGGAGCGGTGGCCATGCCCGGCCACGCATGCCCGGAGGCGGGGCCTAGAGCGGCGGCGAGCCGTCGTCGACGTCGCCCTCAGGACCGGTCGGAGGCGGGGTGTCGGAGCCGGCATCGGATTCGAGCGGAGAGCCGCCGGCGGCGGGCGGAGTGGCAGCGGGCGGAGCGGCGGCGAGGAGACGCTCCAGACGCGGCCCCGCGAGCCGCTGGAACTTGCGGTGCTCGCGGTTGCGGTCCAGCACCGCCACCTCCAGCTGCCCCACCGGCGGACGCTCCCCACCGGGCTCCGTGAGCGCCGTCAGCGCCACCTCCAGCGCGGCGGCCAGCGGCATGCCCTCCCGGTAGCCCTCCTTCAGCCGCGTCGCCACCGCCTCCGCCTGACCGCCCATCGCCGCGAAGCCATGCTCGTCGAAGACCGACCCGTCGAAGGTCAGCCGGTAGATCGCGTCACCCTCCGGCGTGTCACCCACCTCGGCCACCACGACCTCCACCTCGAGCGACTTGATCGACTCGGTGAAGATGCGGCCCAGGTTGGACGCGTAGAGGTTGGCCAGCCCACGACCCGTCACATCGGAGCGGTCATAGGTGTAGCCGTTGATGTCGGCGTAGCGGATGCCGCCCAGCCGGAGCTCCTCGAACTCGTTGTAACGACCCACCGCCGCGAACCCGATGCGGTCGTAGATCTCGCTGACCTTGTGCAGCGCCCGCGACGGGTTGGGCGCGACGAACAGGATGCCGTCCTCGTACTGCAGCACGACGACACTGCGGCCCCGCGCGATGCCTTTGCGCGCGTAGTCGGCCTTGTCCCGCATGATCTGCTCAGGGGACGCATATCCAAAAGGCATGGACACGGAAGGGGTCCTTTCTAGCGCAGCGGGGCGATGGGGCCGTCAGGGGAGATGAGGCGGAGTTCGAGCATCTGCTCGACGTAGCCGGCCACCTCGTCGTCCGACAGCCGGCGGAAGCCGTCGGCGTCGATCACCGAGACGATCGGCCAGATCTTCCGCGTCACATCGGGCCCGCCGGTGGCCGAATCGTCGTCCGCCGCGTCGTACAGCGACTGGATCAACGCCATCACCGTGTCGTCCGCCGACATCCCATCGCGATAGAGCTTCTTCAGCGCCCCCCGCGCGAAGATCGAGCCGGAACCGATCGCGTCGAACCGGTCACGCTCGTAGGGGCCGCCCGCCACGTCGTAGCTGAAGATCCGCCCGCCGTCGCGCTCCGCGTCATAGGCGGCGAACAGCGGCACCACCACCAGCCCCTGCATCGCCATGCCGAGATTGCCGCGGATCATCGCGGCCAGCCGGTTGGCCTTGCCGTTGACCGATAGCGTGCGGCCCTCCAGCTTCTCGTAGTGCTCCAGCTCGACCCGGTAGAGCCTGGCCATCTCGATGCCCGTGCTGGCCGTGCCGGCGATGCCCATGCACGAATAATCGTCGGTCCTGAACACCTTCTCCACGTCACGCTGAGAAATGATGTTGCCGGACGTCGCCCGCCGGTCGCCCGCCATGACCACGCCACCCGCGAACGTGGCGGCGACGATCGTGGTCGCGTGCGGAACCTGGTCGCCGATCGGCGCGGCCAGAATCTCACCACGCACCGGAAGCAGCCCTGGCGCGCGCGAACCGACGAACTCGGTGAACGAGGAACTTCCGGTGTTGTGGAAAAGCTGGTCCATCAAGCCGACGGGCAGATCCCTGTGCGATGCCACGCGACTCCCTCCCAAACGTCACTGTCCCTAAAGGGGACCCTACTCATGTTGCGTCGCTGTCTGCACTTCCCACGATCAGCCCACGGCGAACCGGTCACCAGATCGTTTCTTTACGCCCAGTAGAGGCCGTGCGATTGTCGGTATGTCTGCACGTCCTGAACAGGAGGCCGACGTGCGACTCCCCAGCCGACCTGCGGTGATCGCGGCTCTCGCCATCGTGGCCCTCAGCTCCTGCGGGACCGGCGCGCCCGCCGGAGGGGAGGGCATCACCCTCGTCATCACCGCCAACTCCATCTCCGGCGGCAAGAACTCCGAGTCCGCCGACTGGATCAAGCGGTGGGTGATCCCCGGATTCGAGCAGACCCACCACAACGTCAAGGTGCTCTTCCAGCCCAGCGGCGTCGACGACGAGCAGTACAAGACCAAGATCGCGCTCGACCTCAAGTCCAAGGCCGGAGCCGACGTCATCGACCTCGACGGCATCTGGGTCGGCGAGTTCGCCCAGGCCGGCTACATCAAGCCGCTCACCGACGTGGGCGGGCCCGCCGTCGACTCCTGGGAGGGCTGGTCACAGATCCCGCAGGCCGTACAGGGGCTCGGCGTCTTCGACGGCAAGAAGTACGGCCTGCCCCAGGGCACCGACGGCCGCGTCCTGTTCTACAACAAGACCCTGTTCAAGAAGGCCGGACTGCCCGACCCATGGCAGCCGACGAACTGGGAGGACATCCTGACGACCGCCGGCAGGCTGAAGGCCGCGGGCGTGCCCACCCCCATCCAGATCAACGCCGGCACCGCGATGGGCGAGGCCACCACCATGCAGGGCGTGCTCCCCCTCCTCGCCGCCGCCGGGTCCGAGATCTACGCCGACGGCAAGTGGACCGGCGCCACCCAGGCCATGAAGGACGTCCTCGGCTTCTACCAGCGGCTCTACGCCTCCGGGCTCAGCGACCCCAAACTGCAGCAGGAGGCCAAGGGCCGCGACAAGTCCTTCGCCCAGTTCGCCGCCGGCAAGATCGGCATCCTGGCCGAGAGTGACTACTTCTGGCGCTCCGTCATCGAGCCGAAGGCCGGGGTCGCCCCCATGGCCGACCGCGACTCGGCCGTCGGCTACGCCGAGATCCCCGCCAAGAACCCCGGCGGCGCCATCCGCGGCCAGGATTTCGCCAGCATGTCGGGCGGCGCCGTCCGAGTCCTGAACCCCTTCTCCAAGAACCCCAAGCTCGCCTGGGAACTGCTCGCGTTCATGCACTCCGCGGCGGCCACCAAGTCGCAGCTGGCCGGACAGGCCCGGATCAGCTCCCGCGGCGACGTCAACAGCGAGGTCCTCACCGCCGACCCGATGCTGAAGTACATCGCCGACAAGGTGCTGCCCATCACCGCCTACCGCCCCGGCCTCGCCGTCTACCCACAGGTCTCCGTCGCCCTCCAGGAGGCCACCGCCGCGATCGTCAGCGGCAAGACCGCCGACGAGGCGGCGGCCGCCTACCAGACCAAGCTGGAAGGGCTGGTAGGCGGCGCCGACCACGTCGCCGGGTGAGGGAGCGGAATGATCACTGACGCGGCTGGGCTTGGCAAGGCCAGAGCGGCCGGGTTCGTCCTGCCCGCTCTCGTCCTCATCGGCGTCTTCCTCGTCTTCCCCGCCCTCTGGACGATCTACCTCGGGCTAACCGACTATCGCCTCACCGGCCTGGCCGCCGCCGACCCCCAGATCGTCGGCCTGGACAACTACACCACCACGCTGACCGACCCACGCTTCCTCAGCTCGCTGTGGCTCACCGTCGTCTACGTCGGCGGCTCGGCCGTCCTCGGCCAGGCCGGGCTCGGCTTCACCCTCGCCTGGCTGCTGCGCACCCGCCGCGGGCCGCTACGACGGGCCGTCGAAGGCGTGGTACTGCTGTCGTGGATCCTGCCCAGCACGGTCGTCGGCTTCCTCTGGTTCGGCCGCCTACTCTGAGAGAGGCGTCCACCGGGCTCTGAGTCCCGCACGTCCAAACTCTGAGAGACGCGTCGACCAGGGACTGGAGCCCGTCTGAGAGACGCGTCCACCAGGGACTGGGTGCTGCACGTCCTACTCTGAGAGACATGTCCACCAGGGACTGGGTCCTGCATGTCGACCTCGACCAGTTCATCGCCGCCGTCGAGATCCTGCGCCACCCCGAACTCCGCGGCAGACCCGTCGTGGTCGGCGGCTCCGGCGACCCCACCCAGCCGCGCACCGTCGCCGCCACTGCCACCTACGAAGCCCGCGAACACGGCGTCCACTCCGGCATGCCGCTCCGCACCGCGCTCAAACGCTGCCCCGACGCCGTCTTCCTGCCCAGCGACCCGCCCGCCTACGAGGCCGCGTCCGAGCGCGTCATGGCCACGCTGCGCGGGTTTCCCGTCCTGCTGGAGATCTGGGGCTGGGACGAGGCGTTCATCGGCGCCCGGACCGACGACCCCGAGGCGCTGGCCACCGCCCTCCAGCAGGCCGTTCTGGCCGAAACCGCCCTGTCCTGCTCCGTCGGCATCGGCGACAACAAGCATCAGGCCAAACTCGCCTCCGCGTTCGCCAAACCCGCCGGGATCTACCGTCTCACCGGCGACAACTGGGCCGAGGTCATGAACGACCGGCCCACCGACGCGCTCTGGGGCATCGGCGCCAAGATCGCCAAAAAGCTGGCCGACCTGGGCCTCGACACGGTCGCCCAACTCGCCGCCGCCGACCCCGCCGACCTGGCCCGCCGCTTCGGCCCCACCAACGGCCCCTGGTATCGCTATCTCGCCCTCGGCAAGGGCGAAGCCGAGGTCGTCACCACTCCCTGGGCCGCCCGCGGGCACAGCCGCGAGATCACCTTCCCGCACGACCTCACCGACGGAACCGAAATATCCACCCACATAGCCACACTGGCCCGACAGGTCGCCTCAGACGCGACGGCCGCGGGACGAGTGATCGTCCGCGTCTCGGTAAAGGTGCGATTCGCGCCCTTCCTCACCCGCACCCGCCAGTCGAAGCTCCCCTCACCCACCACCGACGCGGCCGAGCTGTCCCGCGCCGCCCTCACCGTGCTCGACCGCTTCGACCTCAACCGGCCGGTCCGCCTCCTCGGCGTGGCCGTCGAATACGCCCCACCGGATCAGACCCGGACCGCTCGCTCATAGAACTCGGACCGCATCTCCTCATCGGCGCGGATGAACTCCTGGATCTCCTCCTCAGACACATCCTCGATGTCCTGCCACTCGACCGTCGCCTCGATATAGGCCAACGCCCGCCACGCCACACCCGGATCGTCCCTGAACTGGCCGATACCGGTGTTGCACGGCAAGCAGAGCGCGTAGCGCACATCGCCCGTACGGTGACAGTGATCGACATGCTCGGGCGAACGGTCCCAGCAGACCACACACAACCCGTACTGATCGACCACCATGCGCTCGACATCCTCATGCCGCATGCCGTAACGCTGGGTCAGGTGGTAAGTCCTCGTCGGCGCCACCGACTCCGGACGCCGCTGCGGCGGGATCACGAACTCGGGCCAGAGGATCTCCCCGTCCAGATAGAGGGCGGCGAGTTCGAGCAACACGGTGTTGTCACCGAAATGCCCCAGCCCGTTGTTGCAGTTGAAACAGAGAACCCCCCGCACCAGGCCGCTCTGGTGGCAGTGGTCGACGAACGTGCCGGGGACCACCTGGCAGATGGCACATAGCCCATTCTGCTGGGCAAGCATGCGCTCGAAGTCGTCCTCGGTTATGCCGTAGCGGTGTTTGAGCAGGTAGTTCCGCTCGCTCCCGTGATTCTTGATCTTGTTTTCCCGCATCACCTGGGAGTGGCAAGGCTTGCAATAATCAGTCAACCCATCCTTGCTGGATCGATTGCGCCCGAAGCCATCCCACGCCTTAACTTCCGCGCATCGCGGACAGTACTTGTGCCCAGCAGGAACCTCGACCTTCTCGCGAACAGTCTTCCCCTGCTCGGCCTTACGCTTCCGGTAGCTCCGAAGCGAGCGGACCTTGAAGCATTCCCTGCAGTACCGCGCAAGCCCATCACTCATGCGCCTGTTGAGCCCGAACTCAGAGACCTCCTTCACCTCCTTACAGTCCGGGCACCACTTCATCCCCTCAGGCGTTTCCACCCCATTCCTCCCGATTTTGATGTCCGATTTGCCCTACTCTCCGCCCTTTTGGACGTACGAGCGCACGAATTCCTCTGCGTTCTCTTCGAGAACTTCGTCGATTTCGTCCAGAATCGCGTCGACATCGTCAGTGAGCTTCTCCTGACGCTCCTGCACATCCGGCGCCGCCGAAGCCTCGGTCTCCTCGACCTCGCTCTCGCGCCGACCGGCCTGCTTCTGGCCACCTGTGTCCTTGCTTGCCATGTCCTACCTACCTCCGCTTGGGGGACTGCTCTCTAGGCATATCTTCCCCGAACCGGGCGACATTTCGCGCCCAAGGCCCCGCGATCTTGCCGACTTGACTAGATAGTTCCCCTATCCAATAATGAGGCCCCTGTCCCACAGGAGGTTTCGATGTCCCCCTCGTCTCTGAGCACGGCAGGTGTGCTTCTCATCACAGTCCCGGCGGTGGCCTTCGGCGGCGTCTCGCTGCTGACGTTCCTCATGCGAAACGTCCCCGGCTACAACGACAACCCGGTACGCCGCAGCCTCTGGCGGGCCGGTCACGCTCACGCGGGCGTGCTGGTGCTGTTCAGCCTCGTGGCGATGCTCTACGTGGATCAGGCGGATCTTTCGGACGGCCTGAAGAGCCTGGTCCGCATCCTCATCGTGGCCGCCCCGATCCTCATGCCGCTCGGCTTCTTCCTGTCGGTGGTCCGTCCCAGCGACACCAAGCCGAGCAAGCTCATCGGGCTGACGGTGGTGGGCGGCGCGTCGCTGGCGGTGGGCACGCTGACGCTGGGCATCGGCCTGCTCTGACCGGACACCTCCGGGGACCGGAAGTCCAAGGACCGGAAGACCAAGGGCTGGAAGAACGCCCGTGGCCGGGAGCGCGACGTGACAGCGGCCCGGCCCGGAGACGTACGGCGGCTAGTCTCCGCCGGTGAGGGCGGCGACCAGGTCGGCGGCGGTGCGGCAGCGGTCGAAGAGTTCGCCCACGTGGGCCTTCGTGCCGCGCAGTGGTTCGAGGGTCGGCACGCGCTGGAGGGATTCGCGGCCCGGGATGTCGAAGATGACCGAGTCCCACGAGGCGGCCGCGACGGACTCGCTGTATTGGCGCAGGCAGCGGCCGCGGAAGTAGGCGCGGGTGTCGGTGGGTGGGTTCTCGACGGCGCGCTGGACGTCGTCCTCGGTGACCAGGCGCTGCATGCGTCCGCGGGCGACGAGGCGGTTGTAGAGGCCGCGGTCGGGGCGGATGTCGGAGTATTGCAGGTCGACGAGTTGCAGCCGGGGGTGGGACCAGGTGAGTGAGTCGCGGGTGCGGTAACCCTCGAGGAGTTCGAGTTTGGCGACCCAGTCGAGTTCGCGGGAGAGCTGCATGGGGTCTTCGGCCAGGCGGGTGAGAACGGATTCCCAGCGGTCGAGGATGTCCTTGTTCATCTCTTCCTGGGCGGTGCCGCGTTCCTCCACGTACTTGCGGGCCTGCTCGAGATATTCCATCTGCAGTTGGATGGCGGTGAGCTTGCGGCCGTCGCGCAGGGGGATCTCGTAGCGGCAGGTGGGGTCGTGGGAGACCGCGCGCAGGGCTTGTACGGGGTTCTCGACGGCGAGGTCGCGGCTCAGGAAGCCGTCTTCGATCATGGCGAGGACGAGGGCGGTGGAGCCCAACTTCAGGTATGTCGAAATTTCCGACATGTTGGCGTCGCCGATGATCACGTGCAGCCGCCGGTACTTCTCCGGATCGGCGTGCGGCTCGTCCCTGGTGTTGATGATCGGCCGCTTGAGCGTGGTCTCCAGGCCCACCTCGACCTCGAAGAAGTCGGCCCGCTGGCTGATCTGGAAGCCCTCGCCGCGCGAGTCCTGTCCGATGCCGACCTTGCCCGCGCCCACGACGACCTGACGGGAGACGAAGAACGGGGTGAGGTGACGGACGATGTCGGCGAAGGGGGTGGCGCGCCGCATGAGGTAGTTCTCGTGGCAGCCGTAGCTGGCGCCCTTGGCGTCGGTGTTGTTCTTGTAGAGCTGGATCGGCGCGTTGGACGGGATCGCGGAGGCCCGCTGGGCGGCGTCGTACATGACGCGTTCGCCGGCCTTGTCCCAGATGACGGCGGCGCGCGGGTTGGTGCATTCCGGGGTGGAGTATTCGGGGTGGGCGTGGTCGACGTAGAGCCTGGCGCCATTGGTGAGAATGACGTTGGCGAGGCCGAGGTCCTCGTCGGTGAGCTGGCTGGGGTCGGCGACCTCTCTGGCCAGGTCGAAGCCGCGAGCGTCGCGCAGCGGGTTCTCCTCTTCGAAGTCCCACCTCGCCCTGCGCGCCCTGGCGGCGGAGGCCGCCAGGTAGGCGTTCACCACCTGCGAGGAGGTGACCATCGCGTTGGCGCCTGGCTGACCTGGTACGGAGATGCCGTACTCGGTCTCGATGCCCATCACCCGACGCACCGTCATGCAACACCCTCTGTTCGTCCGGATCTGCCTATCCGCCGTTTATATGCCCGAGCCTATGCCCTTCACAGTGCCCCAGGGTCACAGAGTTATGGCACCGCAGTCTTTTCCACCTTTACGGCGGGAACTGGGGGGGTTTGTGGACGCGCACGGGGCTTAAGGAGACGCTGGATGGGGCGTTCGGCGAGGGAGTAGACAAGGTAGGACAGGAGCACGGCCGCGAGCGTGGTGGTGAGGGCCGTGGCCCAGGGGGCCATTCTGGTGGCCAGGATGGGGATCAGAGCCACGGCGACGACCGAGTGGAAGAGGTAGAGCGGGTAGGTCGTCGCGCCGAGCGCAGTGAGCGTTCTGGACGGTCTTAGCCGGAACACTCCGAGGGCGACGAACGACATCGCGGCGAAGATGACCGTGATGGTGATGATCACGCTCAGGTCGGTGACGGGCATGCTCTTGAATCCGGCGACCTTGATCCGGCCGTGGACGCGTTCGAGCGCGGAGTGCACCGCCAGGACGTAGCCGCAGGCGACGTAGAGCCAGGGCAGCACGGCGTTGCGGTGTTTGTGGATGAGATAGAGGGCCATGCCGGCGGCGAAGTAGGGGGCGTAGCGGGGCATGACGATCTCGTTGAGCACCTCGTTGCCGAGCAGTTCGGCGCCGAGCGCGGCGGCCAGCCAGACACCGGCGAAGATCAGGACGCGACCGTAGGTGACACCGATGATCACGAGGATGGCCATGAGGAGATAGAAGCGGAGTTCGGCCCAGAGCGACCAGTAGACGCCGCTGGCGTCCAAGACCTTGAACAGCCGCTGGAACATACTGGCGTTCACCAGATACTCCCCAGGCGAAAGCTTGGGGTCGAGCACCTTGGTGCCGGTGAGACCGTAGAGAGTGGCGACGGCGGCGAGGCTGAGCCAGTAGGCCGGATAGAGGCGGACGAACCTGCTCCGGGCGAACGCTCCGAGCCCCCTCCCCCACGCGCTCATGAGGATGACGAAGCCGCTGATGACGAAGAATAACTCCACGCCCAGGATGCCGAGCCCGGCGAACGGAGCGACGGCGGGGAAGAGCTCGGCGGGCCTGTCTCCCCAGACGGAGGCGAACGCGATCAGGTAGTGGAAGGCCAGCACCGCGAGGGCGGCGACGAACCTGAGCAGATCGAGTTCGGCCAGCCGGCCTTCTCCGGGAGAGCGCCTCGGCCGGTTGGGTGGTTGCACGCCCTGTTGGACGGCACAACGATCACTTTGGTTCCGTTGGTCCCAATTTTCACACGGGTCCCTCGGCGACGCGGAGAAGATGGGGCGGCATGAGAAGGGGCCGCGCGGGGATCCGCGCGGCCCCTTCTCAGCAGCCTCTTACAGGTATTGGCCGGTGTTGGCGACGGTGTCGATGGAGCGACCCGCCTCCGCGCCCTGCTTGCCCGACACGAGCGTGCGGATGTAGACGATCCGCTCGCCCTTCTTGCCGGAGATGCGGGCCCAGTCGTCCGGGTTGGTGGTGTTGGGCAGGTCCTCGTTCTCGGAGAACTCGTCCACGCAGGCCGTGAGCAGGTGCTGCACCCGCAGGCCCTTCTGGCCGCTCTCGAGGAACTGCTTGATGGCCATCTTCTTGCCTCGGTCGACGATGTTCTGGATCATCGCGCCGGAGTTGAAGTCCTTGAAGTAGAGGACTTCCTTGTCGCCGTTGGCGTAGGTCACCTCGAGGAAGCGGTTCTCTTCGCTCTCGGTGTACATGCGCTCCACGACGCTCTGGATCATGCCGTGAATGGTGCCCTCGCGGGAACCGCTGTGCTCCGCGAGGTCGTCGGGGTGCAGCGGCAGTTCGGAGATGAGGTACTTGGAGAAGATGTCCTTCGCCGCTTCGGCGTCGGGCCGCTCGATCTTGATCTTGACGTCCAGGCGGCCGGGCCGCAGGATCGCCGGGTCGATCATGTCCTCGCGGTTGGAGGCGCCGATGACGATGACGTTTTCCAGGCCCTCGACACCGTCGATCTCCGAAAGGAGCTGGGGAACGATGGTGTTCTCGACGTCCGAGGAGACGCCGGAGCCTCGGGTGCGGAAGATCGAGTCCATCTCGTCGAAGAACACGATCACCGGGGTGCCCTCTGAGGCCTTCTCTCGAGCCCGCTGGAAGACCAGGCGGATGTGCCGCTCGGTCTCGCCGACGTACTTGTTGAGCAGTTCGGGGCCCTTGATGTTGAGGAAGAAGCTCTTGCCTTCCTGGCCGGTGCGCTCCGCGACCTGCTTGGCCAGGGAGTTGGCGACGGCCTTGGCGATGAGCGTCTTGCCGCAGCCGGGCGGGCCGTAGAGCAGAACGCCCTTGGGCGGGCGCAGCTTGTGCTCGCGGAACAGGTCGGCGTGCAGGTAGGGCAGCTCGATGGCGTCCCTGATCTGCTCGATCTGCCTCATCAGGCCACCGATCTCCTCGTAGGAGATGTCGGGGACCTCTTCGAGCACGAGCTCTTCGACTTCGGACTTGGGAATCCGCTCGTAGACGTAGCCCGAGCGGGGTTCGAGCAACAGCGAGTCGCCCGCCCTGATCGGCTGCCCGACCAGTGACTCGGCGAGCCGCACGACGCGCTCCTCGTCCGCGTGCGAGATGACCAGTGCGCGCTGCCCCTGGTCGAGGAGCTCTTTGAGCATCACGATCTCGCCGACCTCTTCGTAGCCGAGGGCTTCGACCACGTTGAGCGCCTCGTTCAGCATGACCTCCTGGCCACGCCGGAGCGAGTCGACGTCGACGGCGGGGCTGACGTTCACCCGCAGCTTGCGGCCGCCGGTGAACACCTCGATCGTGCCGTCTTCTCTGGCCTCCAGGAAGGTGCCGAATCCGGATGGCGGCTGTGCCAGCCGGTCGACTTCTTCCTTGAGGGCAACGATCTGATCCCTGGCCTCCTTGAGTGTGGCGACCAGGCGCTCGTTCTGGCCGGTGACGGCCGCGAGGTTCGCCTGCGCCTCGTGGAGACGCTCTTCAAGGACTCTGGCCTGACGGGGTGACTCGGCCAGCTTCCGCCTCAGCGCGGTGATCTCCTCTTGGAGGAAGGAGACCTGTGTTGAAAGATCAGCGACCTCCCGTTCGCGCTGCGCGGCTCGAGCCTCAGCATCATCGCGAGCTGCCACGCCCCGTCACCTCCTTCCCAGTCGAGGGCGACTACTAAGGACCTTACCTATCTCGGGCCCCTCCGTAACCTGGCCGGGCAGTGTTCGTCGTGTGACATTCAGTGTTCGGCGAATAATCCCTAATAGTGCGTTTAATACTGGCAGCATAGGAACACGGCGATCTGTTCCCGTGTCACGCACCAACGCACCCTCGTGGCCAAATTGTCATAGTTCCTCAGTGGTCCCCTTCGGTCGTCGGCGGCGTGGTGGCGGTGCCACACCGTCCGCCATGCGGCGGGCGCTGACGAGGAATCCGGTGTGGCCGATCATCCGATGATCCGGTCTCACCGCGAGCCCTTCGACATGCCAGTCGCGAACCAGGGTCTCCCACGCATGGGGCTCGGTGAAACTCCCGTGATCGCGAATGGCCTCGACGGTCTTGGACATCTGGGTCGTCGTGGCCACGTAGCAGCAGATGACGCCGCCCGGTGTGAGGGCCTTGGCGGCGGCGTCGACGCACTCCCAGGGGGCGAGCATGTCGAGGATGACGCGGTCGACGTCCACCTCGTCGATCGAGGCGACCAGGTCGCCGACGACGAGCCGCCAGGTGTCGTCCATGGGGCCGCCGTAGAACTTCTCCACGTTCTTGCGCGCGACGTCGGCGAACTCCTCGCGCCGCTCGTAGGAGGTGACGTGACCCTCGGGGCCCACGGCGCGCAGCAGGAAGCAGGTCAGCGCGCCGGAGCCGACCCCCGCCTCGATCACCCGGGCGCCGGGGAAGACGTCGGCCATGCCGACGATCTGCGCGGCGTCCTTGGGGTAGATCACGGCGGCGCCGCGCGGCATGGCCAGAGTGTAGTCCTGCAGCAGGTGGCGGAAGGCGAGGTATTGGGTGCCGCCGGAGGAGCGCACCACGGAGCCTTCGGGCTGCCCGATCAGGTCGCTGTGGGGGATGGCGCCCTTGTGCGTGTGGAAGACGCCGTCCTCTTTGAGCGTGATCGTGTGGCGCTTGTTCTTGGGGTCGGTGAGCTGCACCTGATCCCCCGCCTGGAACGGCCCATGCCTGCGGAAACCCATGTCGGCAAGGTTATAGGGCTTTCGAGCACGCCTTGACGCGCGATATCTATGAGGGATGTTCCCCCATGCAGTGATCTCTACCGGTCCCTTGGTGTTGCGACGTCCCTGCGATTCCGACGCCGAGGCGATCGTACGCGCGTGTGACGACCCGGTGACGGCCCGGTTTCTGTACGCCCTGCCGTCGCCGTACACGTTGCAGGACGCGCGCGCCTACCTGCGGGCGGCGGAGGCGAAGTGGGCGGACGGCGGCGCCGAGTTCACGATCACCGAGAACGGCCACTACGTCGGTGCCATCGGCGTCCAGCCGCCCGATCCGTGGGGCGTGGCGGCGATCGGCTACCTGGCCGCGCCGTGGGCGCGTGGCAAGGGCGTGGTGAGCCGGGCGACGCGGGCGGTGACCGAGTGGCTGTTCGACCATGGCGTCGAGCGCGTGGAGTTGCACGCCGCCGTGGAGAACATCGCCAGCCTGCGAGTCGCCTACAAGGCCGGTTTCCAGGAGGAGGGGCGAAGGCGCGACGCCAAGGTCGGGCGTGACGGGCGCCGCACCGACATCATCACGTTCGCCCGGATCCGGCGCGACTCCGGCCTGCCGGCCGAGTCCTACCTGCCGTTCTTCGACGGCGGCGAGCTGAGCGACGGGGTGGTACGGCTGACACCGATGGAGGTGGCCGACGCCCCCGAGTTCCACGCGATGATGCGGGAGCCGAGTGTGGCCGCCTACGCGGTCGGGCCGCGTGCCACGCTGGAGGACAACGAGCGGCGCTGCCGCTACACCGGCTACTGGTGGGTGTCTGGGCAGCGGATCGAGCTGGCGATCAAGGATGCCGTCTCCGGGAGGTTCGCGGGGCACGTGCAACTGGTGCAGGTGGCGCCGATGATCGGGCAGGGCATGATCGGATATTCGCTGCGGTCGGAGTTCCGGGGCAGAGGGTTCATGACGCGGGCCGTGCGGCTGCTGGTGGACTGGGCCTTCGCCAACACCCAGCTGCACCGGATCGTGGCCGGGACCGAGGTGGGCAACAAGGCTTCGCAGCGGGTGCTGGAGCGGTCGGGCTTCGTCCAGGAGTCGACGCTCCGCGAGCTGTTCCCCAGGGAGGACGGGACCCGGTCGGACGAGCTGGAGTGGCTCCGCCTGCGCTCCCACTGATCGGAAATCCCGGTTTCCGGTTTGGGGGTGGTCAAGTGACACGGCGGCGGTGAGACTCGGGGTCACCGCCCCTGAGATCGCGTGATCAGGCTGCGCGATCTCACTCTCCCCTCCTCAGAGGGATACAGCGATGACTTACAACCGTGCCGACGTCGCCATGCGCGAACTCATCGCCTCGTTCTCCTGCCTGGACCCCGCGGGACTGATCGACAGGCTGAGCGGGACCGCCGCGGCGGTCACCGGAGCGGCCTACGCGGGATTCGTACGGGTGGACGCGCTACGGGAGGTCGCCCAGGCCGTCAATGTGCACGCGCCCCCGGTCGATCCGCTGCGGGTACGCCCGTGGCTGGAGGAGTCCGGGGTGCTCAAGACGCTCGCCACGCGGACCGTCCGGCTGCTGATCGTGCCGGACGCGTCGATGGGCGAGCCCGGGTTCCTGGCCATGCCGGTGCCGCTCGCCACGAGGGAGCACGTGTTCCTGTGGGTGGCGGGGCGCCGGTTCGGGGAGCCGGAGGAACACCTGCTGAGCCGCTTCGCCACCGCCGCGGGCCGGGCCCTGGAGGCCGCCAGCGGGCTGGAGGCGGCCACCCGGCTGTTACGCGGCGTGCAGGCGTTCTCCCGCGGGTGACGGGCGTCGCCGGGCCGGGTTCGGTACGGGCCGGATCGCGAGAATACGGATGACCTACGGGTGGGTCCGATGGGTGCGGCGGCCGTTTCCGTGCTGCCGTTCCAGGAGATTCTTCGCGCTTTTCTATGCCCAAACTTGGAAATTACGGGATTTCCACAGAATGGGTGAAGGTGGCCTTCCGGACACCTGTGGCGGGGTCGCGGCTCGCGCGGCCCCGCTGCTCAGGGGCTCCCGGCGATCGGCGGCTCGGCGGCCAGGATCGGCGCGTGGCCTGGCGAATAGCCGGCCTGCTTGCCGCGGAAGCGGCTTTGCGGACCGCCTAGTTCGTACACCCCGCTGCGGCCGCCGGGCACCGCGGTAATCGTCGGCATATTTCGCATCCTGCCGCCCTAGGGAACGACGAGTGTGCCCGCACCAATGGCGCATCGCCTGCGCGATCACGCATCAGCGGCACCGCTCCACCAACGTCGCGTCAGCTGTCGCTCGGGACCGGTGCGTGTGAGATGTCGCTCGGGATCGGTGCGTGTGAGATGTCGCTCCGCGACCACTGCGCGTCAGACGTCTTGCCCGAGCATGGCGCTTGTCGCCTCGTCGACGATGTCGCCCATCGCGCGTTGCGCCTCCGCGGGGTCTCCGGCCTGGATCGCCTGGGCCACCTCCGCGTGCCGGCGGATCACCGCAGGCTCCGGGAAGGCCGGCATCAGGTGGTGGTGCGTACGAGCCGCCAGCACCTCCGTGACCACCGTGGTGAGCGCGCCGAGCATGTCGTTGCCCGAGGCTTCCAGCAGGGTCCGGTGGAACAGGATGTCGGCGGCCAGGTAGGACTCCAGGTCGCCGGACCTGCCGTGGACGGCCATCCGCATGACCGCCTCCGTCAACCGGCCGCACTGCTCGGGAGTGGCGTGGGTGGCGGCGAGCGCGGCGGCGACGGGTTCGACGCCGCGGCGGAGCTCGCCGAGGGAGCGGAGCAGCGAGGCGCGTTCGCCGCTGTCCAGCCGCCAGCGGATGACGCGGGGGTCGAACAGGTTCCAGGAGGTCCGGGGCGACACCGTGATGCCGACACGCCGGCGGCTGCTGACCAGGCCCATGGACTCCAGGACTCGTACGGCCTCGCGCACGACCGTACGGGACACCCCGAACCTGGCCTCCAGCTGCTCGATCCTGAGCACCTGACCGGCGGCGTAGGCGCCCGCGACCACGAGGGCGCCCAGCTCGTCGAGCACGCTGCCGTGCAGACTCTCGTCCGTGACGTCCCTGCTCACATGCCTCACGTGCTTCGATTCAAAAGTATGATTTATTCGACTTCTCAGCTTGATTGATATGACGCAAGCTGTCTAGTCTGACGCGCATTCGAGCCCGAGAGGTTGCCCCGCATGGACGACTCACCCCGCCCGCAGCTCATCGTCGTGATGGGGGTGACGGGATGCGGCAAGTCCACCGTCGGCGCCGCGCTCGCCGAACGCCTCGGGGTGCCGTTCGCCGACGCCGACGACTTCCACAGCCCCGCGAACGTCGCCAAGATGTCCGCCGGAATGCCGCTCGACGACACCGACCGGCTGCCGTGGCTGCGCGCGGTGGGCGCCTGGCTCGCCGAGCACGCCGGCACCGGGGCCGTGATGGCGTGCTCGGCGCTGAAGCGCCGCTACCGTGACCTGCTTCGGGAGGCCGCCCCCGAGGTGAGCTTCCTGCACCTCGACGGCAACGTCGACATGATCAGGAAGCGGGTGGCGCACCGGCCCGGGCACTTCATGCCCGAGTCGCTGGTGGCCTCGCAGTTCGCGGCCCTCGAACCCCTCGGCCCCGACGAACGCGGCGTCGCACTCGACCTGTCACTGCCGGTCGACGACCTCGTGAACGCCTATCTCGCCCGTACGACCTCGTGAACGCCCACTCTCGGCCGGACGGCCTCCTGAGCGCGTGCCTCAGCCGTACGACCTCCTGAGCGCGTGCCTCGGCCGTACGACCTCCTGACCGCACCCTGCGCGACGTCCAGCACGCTCCTGGCCGACCGGCGTCGGCCGCCCGGAAATGCGCCAGATCCGCGACCGAAAGCGAGACGGCACGGCCGAAGCGGATAGGGCTGAGGACACGAGGGCCCAGGGACGAGAAACCCCGGACCGAGAGGCCCCAGGAGCGAGAAGCCCAGAGACGCGAGGGCTCAGGAGCGAGAAGCCCCAAGGCGAGAGGACCGACGTCGTTCCTGAAGGCCCTCCTGAAGGCCCTCCTGAAGGCCCTCAGCCCTGGGCGGCCAGCGGGTGGCGCATGGGGGCCTGGCGCACGGGGCCCATTGGCGCACGGCGGCGGCTCCGTCGGCGGCTGGCGGCGGCTGGCGGTGCACGGTGGCGGGCGGTGCACGGTGGCGGGTCACAGCAGGACGCCCGCACCCCCAAGCGGAGCACGGGCCGAAGCGGAACGCCCGCACTCCCACCAGGAGCACGGGCGTTCAGCAAGTTTCGGAAAGGTTCTGGACGAAGGGCTCATCCCCGGTGGGCTTCGAAGCGCATCGTGCGGGAGACGCCGACGCGGACCGTGGTGCCCGGGACGATGGTGACGGGCTCGTTGGGTGGGATGTCGTAGAAGTTGGGGTCGCCGGGCGGCTGGATCTGGGTGCCGTTGACCGACCCCAGGTCGACCAGGTTGACGTCCCAGCCGTCGAGCGCCACCCGCAGATGCCTGCGGGAGACCGACCCGTCGGGGCTGGTCACCTTGGCGGGCCTGGCCGTGCCGCCCGCCACCTCCGGCGCGCGCTCGGGGTCGCGTCCGAGCAGGTAGTCGCTCTCCAGCGGCAGCGCGGTGCCGTCATCGAGGATGAGGACGCCCAGCGGGGGCCGCGGCCCCTTGTACGGCACGAGGGTGCGCTGGACGAGCGCGATGCCGCAGACCGCGCAGTAGGGCACGCGTGGGTCGTTGAAGTGGTCGTTCTTGCAGTCGACGCCGTAGACGAGCTGCCGGTCGCCGTGCTCCTCCTGGGCGGGCGGAGGCGGCGGCTGCTCGAACAACTCGCGGGGCTGTTCGAAGTGCTCCCGCGGCTGGTCGTAGGGGGAGGCGGGCTGCTCGAAATGTTCGCGGGGCTGGTCGTACTGCTCCCGCGGCTGATCGTAGGGGGAAGAGGGCTGCTCGTACTCGGGCATGGTGCCGTTGCCGGAGTGCGCGGGTGCGGGCTCGTCGTAGGTGGGGAACCCGCTCGGCTGCTCGGCCGGGGGCGGCGGGTCCGGGACCGCTGACAGGAACGGCGGCTGCTGCTCCAGCGCGGGAGGCGGCGGCTGCGGCCCTGAGGCGGGCTGGGGGCCCGACAACGGCTGCGGGCCTGACAAAGGCTGAGGGCCCGAGAACGGCTGCGGGCCCGAGGGTCCGGCGGCCGAAGGGGTGGCGGGCTGGTCATTGCCCGACAGCGGATAGGGGGCCATCTGCACCGGAGGCGGCACGACCAGGTCGGGCTCGAAGTGCAGGGCAGTGTTGGGCAGCTCGCTGGTCAGCGGCCTGGACTGCGCCGCGGGCCGCTCGGCGACGTCACCGAAGTCGCCCATCAGCCCGCCGCCGTGCACCACGCCGCCGTCGAAGCTGACCGCGGGATGCGGCTCGCCCCCGCCGGGCAGGCTCAGCGAGACGCGTTGGACCGGCCCGTTGATGAGCCGGTCGGCCCAGGTCAGAGAGTCGCTGCCGGCCAGCCGGGTCTCGCCGGAGGCCGTGGTGACCGTGGCCGACGCGGAGCCGCTGACCAGGACGGCCACACCACCGTCGACCGGCCCCGCGACCGCGCAGGTGGCGGGGTCGCCGGTCATGTTGGCCGCGAGCACCTGGGCGGCGCGCCTGGCGAGCGCTCTGCCGTCGCCCCCGGCGGCGGCCGTCTCGCGTAGTGCCTTGAGCAGTTCATCGGCCGCGGCCTCGGCCGCGTCGCACACCAGCAACAGCCCGCCCAGATAGGCGACCAGCCCATCTCCGGGAAGCGGGCGTACCGCCCCGAAGCCCTGGCCCGTCATGACTCCTCCTTCATGACGACCGCGCTGCGCTCATCGGTGCCCTCGCTGCGCTCGGTCACTCAATTCTCCTCCCCGGAAGCCGGCGTGATCACGGCACCCGCACTGCCGTGCCGGCCACCAGCCATACGCATACCCATACGGCGAGGCGGCGTCGCGGCCGCCCCCGTCTCGATTCGGTGAACCGGTGGACCGGTGGACCGCAATAAACCTGGCCGAACAGAACACTATCGGCCAGCCGTCTCATCCTCGAACCGCCGGGTGCGATCCGGAATCACCTGATCACTGGACACGACACTAGCCGGGGGCTGCCGGTTATACGAGTGGGACATATCAGACGCCGCTGAAGACGCGGTTGACGTCGGCCGTGGCGAGCACTCCGTAGATCTCGCCGCCGCGCTCCACGAGCAGGTATTCGCCGGCCGGGGCCTCGCGCATGGCGTCGATGAGCGCCTCCCCCGTCAGGTCGGCGGCCAGCACCATGGACGGCTCCAGCGACTTGGCCATGGAGCCGGCGTTCACCCAGGGGCGGCGGTGCTCGGGAGTGGCCTGTACGGACGCCTCGTGCACGATCGCGACGGGGCGGCCCTCGTGGTCGACGACGACCAGGGCGCCGGCCCGCTTCTCGGTGGCCTGGCGCAACGCCTCCGACAACGGGGTCTCGGCGACGACGGGAATCGCCCTACGGGCCAGGGTACGGGCGTTGACCTGCGGGATCCTGGCGCGGATGCGGGCCACGCGCAGCGACTGGGTGGCGCCGAGCCAGATGAAGGAGGCCAGCACCAGCGGCCACAGCACGTCGCGAAGGTCCACTTCCTGCCCGCTCATCAGCGGCGTGGCGATCGGCAGGACCACCAGCAGCACGGCCAGTACCCTGCCGCCCCAGGCGGCGGCGATGGTGCCGGAGCCGGCGTTGCTGGTCAGCTTCCAGACACCGGCGCGCAGCATCCGGCCGCCGTCGAGCGGCAGCCCGGGCAGCAGGTTGAACACGCCGACGATGAGGTTGGCCAGCCAGAGCTGCCAGATCAGTACCTCAGGGATGCCGCCGCCGTTGATCAGGAAGACGTCGGCGGCCAGGCCGATCCCGGCCAGGCCGAGCGACAGGGCCGGGCCGGCGGCGGCGACCATGAACTCCTTGCCGGGCGTCGGCGGCTCCTTCTCGATCTCCGACACGCCGCCGAGCAGGTAGAGGGTGATCCGGCGGACCGGCAGGCCGTAGAACTTGGCCAGCACGCTGTGGGCCAGCTCGTGCAGCAGGACCGAGACATAGAGGAGGACGGCGAAGACGAAGGCGACGGCGTAGGCCGCTGTGGCGTCGAGCTCGGGCAGCATGGCCCGCACCTGATCACCGAACATCCAGGTGATGAAGGCCGCGACGATGAACCATGTCCACGACACGTAGACCGGGATGCCGAACGGCTTTCCCATCCGAAGACCGGAAAATTCCTGCTGCGGGCTCTGCTCGCTCACCGCGCTCCTTGCCGTTCATTACGTGCTTCCGCTGCCTTGATGCTACGCGCCGGACGAGGTGCTCCCGGCTTCGCGGGCCCTATTCTGTCGGGCTCTTGACCTAGAGTGCGGTGCATGACGTTGACCGAACCGGTGATCATCGGAGCCCTCTCCCCCTCCCGGGCGGGCGACTTCATGACCTGTCCGTTGCTCTATCGCTTCCGCGTGATCGACCAGTTGCCGGAGAAGCCCTCGGCGGCCGCTGTGCGCGGCACGGTGATCCACGCCGTCCTGGAGCGCCTGTACGACCTGCCCGCGCCGCGTCGTTCGGTGGAGGCGGCGCTGGAGCTGCTGGAGCCGCAGTGGGCGCGGCTGCTGTCCGACGATCCGCACTACGCCGAGATGTTCGCCGACGACGAGGAGCAGGCGACGTGGCTGGCGCAGGCGCGGGCGATGCTGGAGCGCTATTTCACGCTGGAGGACCCGACGCGGCTGGAGCCCGCCGAGCGGGAGCTCTATGTGGAGGCGGTCCTCGACGGCGGCCTCATGCTGCGCGGCTATGTCGACCGGCTCGACGTGGCGCCGACCGGCGAGGTGCGGGTCGTCGACTACAAGACCGGCAGCGCGCCAGGACCCGACTTCGAGGCCAAGGCGCTGTTCCAGATGAAGTTCTACGCGCTGGTGCTGTGGCGGCTGCGCGGCCACGTGCCGAGGCTGCTGCAGCTGGTCTACCTGGGCGGCGGCGGCGAGGTGCTGCGTTACGCGCCGGATGAGGCCGATCTGCTGGCCACCGAGCGCAAGGTGCGGGCGCTGTGGACGGCGATCGAGCGGTCGCTGGAGACGGGCGAGTGGCGGGCGCGGCGCAGCCGCCTGTGCGACTGGTGCGACCACCAGGCGATCTGCCCGGAGTTCGGCGGCACCCCGCCGCCGGTGCCCGACCGGCAGCCGGGCGACACCGTACGGAGCAACCGCCGGGCGGCCACGGACGAGCTGTAGGCCACCTGCTGCGGAGCGACCGCCGGACGGCCACGAACGAGGTGCGGGCGGCACGGTCCGGAGCGGCCGGCGGGCGGTCATGGACAGCCTGCAGGAGTCCGGCTCTCCTCCCAAGGGAGGAGGTTCCGGGCTTTCACCTGGACCTACAGTGAAGCGGTGCGCATCGATCGGGCCAGGTTCCACGACTCCCTGTTCGCCGTGGCGATGGCCGCGGTCTCGGTCTGGCTCTTCCTGTCCGCCGATTCGGCGTTGCTGGAGCCGGGCGGTGGGCAGGCGGTCGGCGAGACGCGGGACGCCGACCCGTTCGGCGCCGTACTGGTGCTCCTGGCGTGCGCGCCGGTCGCCGTACGCAGGCGCTGGCCGCTGGCGACGCTGTGCGCGGGGCTGCTGCCCGAGACGCTGCTGACCGGGCTGGGTTACGGCTCCGGCGCGGCGGCGGCGCCGGTGCTGGTGCTGCTCTACTCGGTGGCCTCTTTCCGGGGGCTGGCCGTGGCGCTGTGCGCGCTGCTGCTGTCGTTGCTGGCCTACGCGTTCGCCGGGGCGCTGAGCCCGGTCACCGGCGGCAACTGGAGTGAGCACCTGGTGGCGTTCATCGTGCTTCTCGCGGTCTGGGGGGCCGGGCGGAGCCTGCGGCTGCGCCGCGCGTACCTGGAGGAGCTGAAGGATCGCGCGGCCCGGCTGGAGCGTGCCTACGCGGCCGACACGCGGGCCGCGCGGGCCGAGGAGCGGTCGAGGATAGCCCGCGAGCTGCACGACGTCGTGGCCCATCATGTGAGCGTGATGACGGTGCAGGCGGCGGCCGCGCGCCGGGTGCTGGCCGCCGATCCGGACATGGCGCGCGAGGCGCTGTCGGCCATCGAGCACACGGGCCGGATGGCGATGAGCGAGATGCGCAACATCGTGGGTGTGCTGCGTACCGACGCCCGGGCCGAGCTGGGGCCGCAGCCGGGGATGGACGACCTGCCGGCGCTGGTGGAGCAGATGCGGGAGGCGGGGCTGGCCACGCGGCTGTCGGTCGAGGGCGATGCCCGGCCGATTCCCGCCGGGGTCGATCTGGCCGCCTACCGGCTGATCCAGGAGGGTCTGACCAACAGCCTGCGGCACGCGGGCGCGGGCGCCAAGGCGGTGGTGACCGTACGCCATGGTCCGCGTGAGCTGGACGTGGGAGTGGAGGACGACGGGCGGGGGCCGGCGAGCCTCTCCGGGCCGCCAGGGCATGGTTTGGTGGGCATTCGCGAGCGCGTTGCCCTCTATGGTGGAATCCTCAGCATCGGTCCGCGACCGGGGGGCGGTTTCGAGGTGCGCGCGAGGTTCCCGTTGAAGGACTCACCATGACGATCAGGGTGCTGCTGGTGGACGACCAGCCGCTGCTGCGCACCGGTTTCCGGCTGATACTCGAGGCCGAGCCCGACATCACGGTGGTGGGGCAGGCCGGTGACGGCAAGGACGCGCAGGAGCAGACGCGGGCGTTGCTGCCCGACGTCGTGCTGATGGACATCCGGATGCCCGGGGTCGACGGCATTGAGGCGACGCGCAGGATCGTGCGGGAGGCGGCGCCGACGGCGCACGTGCCGAAGGTGCTGGTGCTGACGACGTTCGACCTGGACGAGTACATCGTGGAGGCGCTGCGGGCGGGCGCCTCCGGGTTCCTGCTGAAGGACGTGCCGCCGGACGAGCTGGTGCAGGCGATCCGGGTGGTGGCGGCGGGCGACGCGATCGTGGCGCCGAGCGTGACCCGCCGGCTGCTGGACCGCTTCTCCAAGCGGCTGCCGTCGGCGTACGAGCAGGCGACCCCGGCGCGGCTCGACCGGCTGACCGAGCGGGAGCTGGAGGTGCTGCGGCTGATCGCCAAGGGGATGTCCAACGCGGAGATCGCCCGGAAGCTGGTGGTCAGCGAGACGACGGTCAAGACGCATGTCGGCAACGTGCTCACCAAGCTGGGCCTGCGCGACCGCGTGCAGGCGGTCGTCCTCGCCTATGAGACCGGCCTCGCGACACCGGGTGCCGCTTCCTGATCTTCACCGTGACGGCCGCCGATCTGGTGGCGGCGGCATCCGCTGGTCCAAAGGAAACCGGTCGGCGGTGGGGCTCCCCTCCGCCGACCGGCGTCAGGAGGTCGTGGCGGCCGTCTCCGGCGCCTGGGCGGGGGCGTTCTCCGGGAAGTGACAGGCCACGCGGTGGCCGCTGGCCAGCTCCTCCAGGGGCGGCTCCACCGTCTTGCAGATGTCCTGGGCCTTCCAGCACCGGGTGTGGAAGCGGCAGGCAGGCGGCGGGTTGAGCGGGCTCGGGACGTCGCCCGTCAGCCTGATGCGGTCGCCGTCCGCGCGGGCCCTGGGATCCGGGATCGGGACCGCCGACAGCAGCGCGTTGGTGTAGGGGTGCATGGGGCTGCTGTAGAGGCGCTTGCGGTCGGCGATCTCCACGATCTTGCCGAGGTACATCACCGCGACCCGGTCGCTGATGTGGCGGACCACCGACAGGTCGTGGGCGATGACCACGTAGGTGAGGTCCAGCTCGTTCTGCAGGTCCTCCAGGAGGTTGACCACCTGGGCCTGGATCGAGACGTCCAGCGCCGAGACCGGCTCGTCGGCGATGATCAGCTTGGGCTTCAACGCGAGCGTGCGGGCGATGCCGATGCGCTGGCGCTGGCCGCCCGAGAACTCGTGGGGGTAGCGGTTGTAGTGCTCCGGGTTGAGCCCGACCAGCTGGAGGATGTCCTGGACGGCCTTCTTGATCCCGTGCTCGGTCTGCACGCCCTGGATGCGGAACGGGGCGCCGACGATGGTGCCGACCGTGTGGCGGGGGTTGAGCGAGGAGAAGGGGTCCTGGAAGATCATCTGCATGTCGCGGCGGAGCGGCCGGAGCTTGCCCTGACTCATGTGGGTGATGTCGCGGCCCTCGAAGACGACCTTGCCCCCGGTCGGCTCCAGCAGCCTGGTCACCAGCCGGCCGGTGGTGGACTTGCCGCAGCCCGACTCCCCCACCAGGCCGAGCGTCTCACCCTTGAACACGTCGAAGCTGATCCCGTCGACCGCCTTGACGGCCCCGACCTGCCGCTTGAGCAGGCCCTTGGTCACCGGGAAGTGCTTCTCCAGGTCCTGGACGGAAAGAAGCGGCTCGTTCGAGGTGGTCACTGCGTCTCCAGCACTGGCTTGACTTCGTTCTCCCACAGCGTCCGCCGCTGCGTCCTGCTCAGGTGGCAGCGCACCAGGTGGCCGGGGTCGGTGTTGATCAAGGCAGGGATCTCGGCCTTGGACTGACCGTCGGTCTGGTCGGAGTAGGGGCAGCGGGGGTGGAAGGCGCAGCCCGACGGCACGTTGATCAGCGACGGCGGGGTGCCCTTGACGGGCAGGAGCCGTTCGGTGGGCTCCCGGTCGAGCCGGGGCATCGAGCCCAGCAGTCCCCACGTGTAGGGGTGCTCGGGCCGGTAGAAGATGTCCTCGGCCGAGCCGTACTCGATGCACTTGCCCGCGTACATGACCAGGATGTCGTTGGACAGCTCGGCCACCACGCCCAGGTCGTGGGTGATGATGATCAGCGCGGAGTTGAACTCACGCTGCAGGTCGCGCATCAGGTCGAGGATCTGCGCCTGCACGGTCACGTCGAGCGCGGTGGTCGGCTCGTCGGCGATGAGCAGCTCGGGGTCGCACGACAGCGCCATCGCGATCATGGCGCGCTGGCGCATGCCGCCGGAGAACTCATGCGGGTAGGAGTCGACCCGGCGCTTGGGCTCGGGGATGCCGACCCGGCCCAGCATGTCGATGGCGTGCTTGCGGGCCACGCTCTTGGAGACCTTGTGGTGGATGCGGTACGCCTCGATGATCTGGTCGCCCACCGAGTAGAACGGATGCATCGACGACAGCGGGTCCTGGAAGATCATCGCCATCTTGCGGCCGCGCAGCCGGCGTACGTGCTCCTGCGAGGCGGTGACGAGGTCTTCGCCGTCGAGCCAGATCTCGCCGGAGACGTGGGCGTTCTTGCCGCGGTGCAGGCCGAGGATGCCGAGGCTGGTGACCGACTTGCCCGATCCGGACTCGCCGACGATGCCAAGGGTCTTGCCGCGTTCGAGGCTGAAGGACAGCCCGTCTACGGACTTGACCACGCCGTCGTCGGTCGAGAAGTGGATCTTCAGGTCCTTGACGTCGAGAAAGGGGCTCTCGCTCACGTCAGCCTCACTCTCGGGTCAACCACCGCGTAGAGCAGGTCGACGATCAGGTTGGCCAGGATGATGAAGACCGCCGCGGTCAGCGTGACGCCCATCACCTGGGGGAGGTCGTTGTTGTTGATGGCGTCGACCGCGTACTTGCCGATGCCGGGCAGCGAGAACGTGCTCTCGGTCAGCACCGCGCCGCCGAGCAGCAGGCCCAGGTCGAGGCCGAACATGGTCATCACGGGCGTGAGCGTGGCACGCAGGCCGTGTTTGACCACCACCATGCGTTCGGGCAGGCCCTTGGCCCGCGCCGTGCGGATGTAGTCCTCCGACATGGTCTCCAGCATGCCCGCTCTGGTGAGCCGGGCGTAACCGGCGGCGTACAGGAAGGCCAGCGTCACCCAGGGCAGGATGAGGTTGTTCGCCCAGGTGAGCGGGTCTTCCGAGAACGGCACCCAGTCGGCGACGTCGCCGACCAGGCCGAGCTGGTCGCGGAAGATGGCCAGCGACACGATGCCGGTGAAGAAGATGGGCAGCGACACGCCCGCCAGGGCCACACCCATCGAGAGGCGGTCGAAGAAGCTGCCGCGCCGCAGAGCCGACAGCACGCCCGTCGAGACGCCGAACACCACCCACACCACGGCGGCGCCGAGCGCCAGTGACAGGGTGATCGGCAGCCGGTCGAGCAGGTCGGGCAGCACCGGGTTCTGGGTGACGTAGGAATAGCCGAAGCACGGGGCGGGGCAGTGCTCGACGCCGGGACCGTAGTTGCGGTCGACCCCGACGAAGATGCCCTTCACGAACCGCCCGTACTGCACGACCAGCGGGTCGTTGAAGCCCAGCCTGACGGCGGCCTCGTGGATCATCTGATCGTTGGCGGCCTTGCCCACGTAGCGGGAAGCGAGGTCGTCAGCGGACATCCCGGCGAGCCGCGGGACGAGAAAGAAGATGGCGAACGTCGCGATGCTCACCACGAAGAGCAGCATGACGGCCGCTATCAACCGTCTGATGATGTATGTGGCCACTGATCTCGGCTATGGCGGCCGGGCCTTGTGGGCCCGGCCGCCGAAGCCTTCACCTGCTTTCGACGAACGTTCCGGAGGTTTTCCCGGACCGGGTTACTGGGTGCTCAGCGTCAGGAACTCGTACATCCCGAAGTTCTGGCTGACGAACGCGTTCTTCAGCGTCGGCGGCCGGTAGAACAGGCCGTGCGCCCAGACGTAGGGCAGGATGAACGCGTCGTCCATGACCTTCTTGTCGACCGAGGCCCAGACCGCGTTGCGCTTGGTGGCATCCTGCTCCGCCGCGGCCTGGTCGATCAGCTTGTCGATCTCCGGGTCCTTCACGCCGAGGTTGGTGTTACCGGCGGCGCGGATGACGCGGCTGTCGACGATCTGCTGGAAGAAGCCGAAGCCCTCGGGGTAGTCGGCGCCCCAGCCGTAGACCATGAGGCCCAGGCCGTTCTTCTTGGCGAAGTCGGGCTTGCCGGCGTACAGCTTGAAGTAGTCACCCTGCGGGAAGCCCTTGACCTCCAGCTTGATGCCCACGCGGCCGAGCGACTGCTGCAGCGCCTCGGCGGTCTGCTTCTCCGCCGCGCGCTCGACGCGGAAGGAGATGGTGGTGCTGAAGCCGTTGGGCTGGCCGCAGGCCTTCAGCTCTTCCTTCGCCTTGTTCACGTCGCCGCCGGGGTTGGCCTCGACGCCGTAAAGGTCGTTCTTCTCGTAACCGGTCATCTTCGACGGCATGAGGCTGAGGGCGACCTCGCCACCGGCGTCGGGACCACCGTAGGCGCCCTGGATCGCGGAGCGGTCAGCGGCGTACAGCACGGCCTTGCGGCAGTGGATGTTGTCCAGCGGCGGCACGTCGGCGTTGAGGTTGGTGAACCAGGTGCGGTCGAGCGGCGCCGAGTCGGCGTACTGCTTGACCTTGTCGTCGGTCAGGACGGTCTTGCGGGCGTTGGCCCCCACACCGGTGCTGTTGATCTTGACGTCGATCTTGCCCGAGAGCAGGCGCTGGTCGAGGTCGTCCTCGTTCTGGCCGAGCAGCACCTCGATCGAGTCGTTGAGCTGCTTGCGGTTGGGGTCGGTCGCCGCGTCCCAGTTGGGGTTCTTGACCAGCTCGATGCGCTTGCCGAGCTCGTGGGCCTTGAACATGTACGGGCCGGTCGCGACCGGGTGCTCCTTGTACTTGGTGCCGGTGTCCTTGGCCGCCGGCACCGGGGCCGTCGACGGGAGCATGGCGAAGTAGTCGAAGCCGCCGTAGGCCTTCTTCAGATGGAAGACGACCGTCTGGTCATCGGGCGTGTCGATGCCCTTCCAGGAGTCGAGCTTGTCCTTCATCTTGTACGGGCCGGTGTAGTCGCCGTTGTCGAGCCAGTCGTTGAAGTAGGTCGGGCCGCTGGGCAGGATCTCCTTGTCCAGCGAGCGGGCCACGGCGTACTTCACGTCCTTGGACGTGATCGGGGTGCCGTCCTCGAACTTGATGCCCTTGCGCAGCGTGTAGGTCCAGGTCTTGCCGCCGTCACTGGCCTTGCCGAGGCCCTCGGCCAGGTCACCGACGAGCTCGAGGCCCTCCTTGCCCGGCACCGGCTTGAACATGGTCAGCGCGCGCGTGTAAAGGCGGGAGAAGTTCCAGGCGTAGCCGTAGTACTGGTCGCCGGGGTCAACCGAGTCGAAGTCGCCCGGCATGCCCATGTGGAGCGTGCCGCCCGTCTTGTCGGACGGGTTGACGACCTGCGTCACTCCGGCGTTGTACTGGCTGGCGGGTGCCTCAGCGGTGGCACCGCCGGTCTTCTTGGCAGAGCCGCCGCCACCACACGCGGAGACGGCCAGGGCGAGAGCGGCGGTGATCGCGACCGCCGACGCCATGGATTTTATCTTCATCGACCTGACACACCCCTTGTAACTAGGAGTCCAAAATTTGCGGGATAACTCACGAGGTCATCGAGCCTTGGGATCGAAGGCGTCCCTCAGGCCGTCGCCGAGCAGGTTGAACGCCAGCACGGTGACGAAGATCGCGAGACCGGGGAAGACCATGTAGTTGGGCGCCACTTCGTAGTTGTGGACCGCGTCAGCCAACATGCCTCCCCACGTCGGGGTCGGCGGCCGTACGCCCACGCCGAGGAAGGAGAGCGCGGCCTCGAACAGGATGTTCGACGGGATCAGCAGCGTCGAGTAGACCAGGATCGGGGCCAGCAGGTTCGGCAGGATCTCCTTGAACAGGATGATGTGGTTGCGCGCGCCCAGGCTCCTGGAGGCGTCGACGAACTCCCGTTCACGCAGAGACAGCGTCTGACCTCGGATAATACGCCCGATATAGGGCCAGTTGAAGAAGCCGATGATGAACACGAGCAGGCTGATCCTCAGCGTGTCACCGGACATCCCGAACGCCTTGTCGGGGATCACCCCGCCGAGCGCCAGCGCGAACACCAGCAGCGGGAAGGCGAGGAAGATGTCCATGAGCCGGCTGATGACCGTGTCGATCCAGCCGCCGAAGAAACCGGCGATCATCCCGAACACGGTGCCGAGCAAGACGCAGAGCAGCGTCGCGAAGAAGGCGATGAGCAGCGAGACGCGCGCGCCGTAGAGGACCCGGCTGAACAGGTCACGGCCCGTGGTGGGCTCGACCCCGAACAGGAAGTCCCAGCTCATGCCGCCGAACGTGCCGATCGGCGCCTGGATGGCCGGGTCGATCTTCTCCCGGTGCCATTCCGCCGGCGGGTGACCGAGCCACGACACCAGCAGCGGCGCGAAGATGGCGACGAGGATCAGCACGATGATGACGATGCCGCCGATCATCGCGATCTTGTCGCGCTTCAGCCGCATCCAGGCGATCTGGCCAAGGGAACGCCCTCGGATGACTGAGGAGTCCGCGCCCTCCAGAACGGTTTCCGGTCCGGCTTCGATAGCCGAGCCCGGAACATCGAGCGGTGCGGTCATGCCAATGGCCCCCTGGATGCCAGACGACGTCGTCCGAATGGGCGGCGGTCCCGATCAGGTTATGCGCCGCGCTGGTGAAGTCGCTAGTCGCGTCCTCAGGAGGCAGAATCTATGGCCTGAGCTGGTGTGACCAGCCCCTCAGGGCGGGATGTGGCTCAACTGTGATTGACGCGAAACTCATTCGTATCGATCTTGGGAAGATTGTCTACACCCCGTCCCGGTTGCGTCTCGGAACTGTGACACACCTCGGATCAGCTGATGCCCCTGCGCTTGAGAATATCCTCGATGTCGGAGAAGTCATCGTCGTTGTTCTTCTTCGCCGCCGCCGCGGCGGGCTTTCCTGCAGGCTGGCCCGCCGGTCCCGCCGCCTGCCCTGGCGCCTGTCCGGCCGCCTGCCCCGCCCTTTGGCCGACCGCGCGTTGCTGCGGCGCGGCCGGGGCCTCCGCGGCCTTGCCCGGCTTGCCGTCGCGCGCCACCTTCAGCTTCCGGCCGCGCATGAACCCGGAGGCGACGAACAGCACCACGGACAGCCCGGTCACGGCGACACCCGCCCAGACAAGGGGGTTGAAGATCAGGCTCGTCACGAAACTCACGATGGTGGCGCCGATGGTCCACAACGACTGCAACGCGCCGGTGAGGTAGGCGGCCAGCGGGAGCAGCGCCCACGCGGCCATCCTCATGCCGGCCGCCGCGCCTCTGCGCCGGAAGGCCAGGAAACTGAGCACCAGCCCCGCGATGGTCACACCGGCGCACAGCGGCAACCAGTAGATCTGCTCGAAAGTCATTCCGCCGCCCCTCGGTTATGTGGCTGTGCTTCCCATCCTGGCACGCTCTCTCCCACCGTCCCTCCTCCCCAAGTACCGGCCCTCCCTTAGGGGATCGGCTTACGCGCGGTTGGGGGTCGCCCTTTTGCCGGGGTGAAAGCTTTACTTTTTTGTACGGCAAGCATGGGGAACCCGCCACCCGCCGCACGGGGCGGAGGGCCTCCAGGAATACGGCCTCTGACCGGATGGTGGCCGGCCGCCGTTACGCGCGCTCCTCGGTTTCGACGGATCGTCAGCCGGAGGCGCGGCCAGGGAATCGGCCCGTTCAGGGAACTCGGCCGGGTCAGGGGATCAACGCGCGGAGGGTAGGAATGGTGACGTCCGTCAGAGAGGGAACCACGAGGCGGCCGGGAGCCGGGTCGATGGGCAGGAGGCTGGGGACCCCTACGACCGCGCAGCCCGCGGCTGTGGCGGCGGCCACGCCGTTGGGCGAGTCCTCCAGGACGACACAGCGCACCGGGTCAACGCTCAGCAGCTCGGCCGCCGTCAAGTAGGGCTCGGGGTCGGGCTTGGTGCGAGTCACGTCGTCGGCCGTCACGATGGCGTCGAAGCGGTCACGGCCGACGCCCTTGAGCACCGCGTCGGCGATCTCCCTGAGCGACGAGGTCACCAGCGCGACCGGAATGCCCTCCTCGCGTACGGCATCGAGCAGTTCGGAGGCGCCGGGCATGAGCGCCACGCCGTCCGCCAGGCGGGCCACCATGCCGTCGATCATCCACTCGCGCAGGTCCTCCGGGGAGACGGACGAGCCGGAGACGGCGAGCATGTAGGCGACGGTGCGTTCCATGGAGCCGCCGACGAGGTGCGCCTGGTGGTCGAGCGTCCACTCGCCGCCGAGTCGCGCCATCACCTCGGTCTCGATCTCCAGCCACACCTTCTCGCTGTCGACCAGCAACCCGTCCATGTCGAAGAAGACGGCTTCCATGCATCCCCCGATCAGTTCGTGTACGGCACCGCGACGGCACCCCGTCCCGCCATTCTCACCGCCGACGAGAAGATCGCGAGCGCCGGGGCCTCACCCACGGGCGTGACCGAGAGCGAGGCCGGACGAGCGCCCCACAACGCCCAGAGACCCCCAGATGAGCGCCCCACAACGCCCGGAGGCCGCCGGATGAGCGGCGCTCGGGCCAAGGTCAGACGTTGAAAGTATTCAGACGTTAAAGTATTTCGCCTCCGGGTGGTGGGCGACCAGGGCGGAAGTGGCCTGCTCCGGGTGGAGCTGGAACTCCTCCGACAGCGTGACCCCGATCCGCTCCGGGTCCAGGAGCTGGAACAGCTGCACCTGGTCCTCGAGGTTGGGGCAGGCCGGGTAGCCGAAGGAGTAGCGGCAGCCCTGGATGTTGACCTTGAGCATGTCGTCCAGCGACTCCTCGCCACCGATCCCCCACTCGGCGCGGACCCGGGCGTGCCAGTATTCGGCCAGCGCCTCGGTGAGCTGCACCGACAGCCCGTGCAGCTCCAGGTAGTCACGGTAGGCGTCCTTGGCGAACAGCTCGGCCGTCGCCTCGGAGATCTTGCCGCCCATCGTGGCGACCTGGAAGCCGACCACGTCCACCTCGCCCGACTCGCGCGAGCGGAAGAAGTCGGACAGGCACAGGTGCCGGTCACGGCGCTGGCGCGGGAAGGCGAAGCGGGTGCGCTCGTTTCCGGCCTCGTCGAGGATGATCAGCGAGTCGCCCTCGCTGACGCACGGGAAGTAGCCGTAGACGACGGCCGCCTCCAGCAGCCCCTCGGTCTGGATACGGTCGAGCCACATGCGCAGCCGCGGCCGTCCTTCGGTCTCGACGAGTTCGTCGTAGCCGGGGCCGTCGCCGCCGCGCGTGGGCTTGAGGCCCCACTGCCCGAGGAAGAGCGCCCGCTCGTCGAGGAAGGCGGAGTAGTCGCTCAGCGAGATGCCCTTGACGATGCGGTCGCCCTGGAAGGGCGGCACCGGCACCCGGTTGTCGGCGGCCACGTCGGAGCGGGCGGGCAGTTCCTCCTCCGGCGTGCGGGTCAGGACGGCGCCGGTCTTGACCCGGCGCTCGCGCAGCGGCGGCAGCGTGGCGCCGGCGACGCCGCGCTTGACGGCCATGAAGGAGTCCATGAGCCGCAGCCCCTCGAAGGCGTCGCGGGCGTAGCGGACCTCGCCGGCGAACAGCTCGGCCAGGTCCTGCTCGACGTAGGCGCGGGTGAGGGCGGCGCCGCCGAGCAGCACCGGGTAGCGATCGGAGATGCCCCTGGAGTTCATCTCCTCCAGGTTCTCCTTCATGATGACCGTCGACTTCACCAGAAGTCCGGACATGCCGATGACGTCGGCCTTCTGCTCGTCGGCCGCCTCAAGGATCGCGGAGACCGGCTGCTTGATGCCGAGGTTGACCACCTGGTAGCCGTTGTTGGACAGGATGATGTCGACCAGGTTCTTGCCGATGTCGTGCACGTCGCCCTTGACCGTGGCCAGCACGATGCGGCCCTTCGTCTCGCCCTCGACGCGGTCCATGTGCGGTTCGAGGTAGGCGACGGCGGTCTTCATCACCTCGGCCGACTGCAGCACGAACGGCAGCTGCATCTGCCCAGAGCCGAACAGCTCGCCGACCGTCTTCATGCCGTCGAGCAGCACGTTGTTGATGATCTCCAGGGCGGGCCGCTGCTCCAGGGCGGCGTCGAGGTCGGCCTCCAGCCCCTTCTTCTCGCCGTCGATGATGCGCCGCTTGAGCCGCTCCCACAGCGGCAGCGCGGCCAGCTCCTCGGCCCTGCCCTCCCGCATGGCCGAGGCGTCGACGCCCTCGAACATGTCGATGAAGCGCTGCAGCGGGTCGTAGCCCTCGCGGCGGCGGTCGTAGACCATGTCGAGCGCGACCTGACGCTGATCGTCGGGGATGCGCGACATCGGCAGGATCTTGGAGGCGTGGACGATGGCCGAGTCGAGCCCGGCGTTGACGCACTCGTTGAGGAACACCGAGTTGAGCACCATGCGCGAAGCCGGGTTGATGCCGAAGGAGATGTTGGACAGGCCCAGCGTGGTCTGCACGTCGGGGTAGCGGCGCTTGAGCTCGCGGATGCCCTCGATGGTCTCCAGGCCGTCGCGGCGGCTCTCCTCCATGCCGGTGGCGATGGTGAAGGTGAGGCAGTCGACGATGATGTCGGACACCTGCATGCCCCAGTTGGCGACCAGGTCGTCGATGGTCTCGCTCGCGATGCGTACCTTCTCGGCGGCCGTGCGGGCCTGGCCGTTCTCGTCGATGCACATGACCACGACGGCGGCGCCGTGCTCGCGTACGGCCGTCATCGTCTTGTGGAAGCGTGAGTCGGGGCCGCGGCCGTCCTCGTAGTTGACCGAGTTGACCACCGCGCGCCCGCCGAGCATCTCCAGGCCGGCCCGCAGCACCTCCGACTCGGTCGAGTCGAGCATGATCGGCAGTGTGGAGGCGGTGGCCAGCCGGAACGCCAGCTCCTTCATGTCGGCCACGCCGTCGCGGCCCACGTAGTCGACGCACAGGTCGAGCAGGTGGGCGCCGCCGCGCGCCTGCTCGCGGGCCATCTCCACGCAGTCGTCCCAGCGGCCTTCGAGCATGGCCTCGCGGAAGGCCTTGGAGCCGTTGGTGTTGCACCGCTCGCCGATGGCCAGGTAGGACGTGTCCTGGCGGAACGGCACGGTCTGGTAGAGCGAGGAGGCGCCCGGCTCGGGGTGCGGGCGGCGCGCGGCCGTCTGCCTGCCGCGCACGCGGTCGACGACCTTGCGCAGGTGCTCGGGGGTGGTGCCGCAGCAGCCGCCGACCAGCGACAGGCCGTAGTCGCGGGTGAAGGTCTCGTGCGCGTCGGCGAGCTCGTCGGCGCCGAGCGGATAGTACGCGCCGTCGGAGGTCAGCACCGGCAGGCCGGCGTTGGGCATGCACGAGAGCTTCAGCCGGGAGTGCCGGGCCAGGTAGCGCAGGTGCTCGCTCATCTCGGCCGGGCCGGTGGCGCAGTTGAGGCCGATCAGGTCGACGCCGAGCGGCTCGATCGCGGTCAGCGCGGCACCGATCTCGGAGCCCAGCAGCATGGCGCCGTTGGTCTCGATCGTCACCTGGGCGATGATCGGCACGTCGCGCCCGGACTCCTCGGCGGCCCGCTTGGCGCCGATGACGGCGGCCTTGACCTGGAGCAGGTCCTGGCAGGTCTCGATGATCAACGCGTCGGCGCCGCCCGCGATCAGGCCCGCCGCGTTGTCGCGGTAGGACTCGCGTAGCTTGTGGTACGGCAGGTGCCCCAGGGTCGGCAGCTTGGTGCCGGGGCCCATCGAGCCGAGCACGAAGCGCGGCTGCTCGGGCGTGGACCAGTGGTCGGCCCGCTCGCGCGCGATCCTGGCGCCCGCCTCGGAGTATTCGAAGACCCGCTCGGGGATGTCGTACTCGCCCAGGGCCGCCAGGTTGGCGCCGAAGGTGTTGGTCTCCACGCAGTCGACGCCCACGGCGAAGTAGGCGTCGTGGACGCCGCTCACGATGTCGGGACGGGTGACGTTCAGCACCTCGTTGCAGCCCTCGTGCCCCTCGAAGTCGTCGAGGGTGGGGTCCTGGGCCTGCAACATCGTCCCCATCGCCCCGTCGGCGACGATCACTCGCTGGGACAACACTTCACGGAAGGACGGGGAGCTGCTCATGGGCTAGAGCTTATCGGCTGTGCAGAAAGGCTTGAGCGGACGGCTATTCTGCCAGGAAGACAATTTGACCAAATGTCTAATAGGGGTTCCCGATGGCCTACCGCACCGTGCTGGCCGGCACCGACGGCTCCGCCTCCTCCTTCCGCGCCGTCTCCGCGGCGGCGTCCCTGGCCGGCGCGACCGGCGCCACCCTCGTCCTGGCGTGCGCGTACCTGCCCATGCGGGCCAGCGAGCGGGCCGCCGCCGCGGACCGGCTCGGCGACCTGGCCTACAAGGTGAGCGGCTCCACCCCCGCCGACGACGCCCTGAGAGCCGCCCGCGAGCACGCCGTCGCCGCCGGCGCGACCGAGGTCGTCCTGGCGGCGGAGGAGGGTGACGCGGTCGACGTACTCATCACGCTGGCCGCCGCGCACCAGGCGGATCTGCTGGTCGTCGGCAACCGCGGGCTCAACAGCCTGGCGGGGCGGCTGCTCGGCTCGGTGCCCTCGCACGTGGCCCACCGCGCCTCCTGCGACGTGCTGATCGTCCACAGCACCTCCGGCGGCCGCGCCTGACCATCACCCCGTGCTGGCGGCCGCGCCTTACTCTCACCCCGCACCGAGTGCGAGCGCCTGACCTGAGGGCGCCCGGGCCGTCGCCGCGTGGCGGCGTCTGACCGGTCGCTCCGCGACGATGACTGATCATCGTTACTCCGTGACATGACCGCCTCCTCACCGCATAGGCTTAGCTGGACAGCGGAGAGAGGAGGCGACACGTGATCGAGTTCGAAAGGCTCCCCGAGCTCGTCGACCCGGTGCTCATAGCCGCGTTCGAAGGGTGGAACGACGCCGGCGAGGCATCCAGTGGTGTGATCGCCCACCTCGAGTCCGCCTGGAAGGCGGAGCCGCTGGTCGAGCTGGATCCCGACGACTACTACGACTTCCAGGTCACCCGGCCCGTCGTGGAGATGGGCGACGGCCTGACCCGCTCCATCATCTGGCCGACGACGCGGCTGCTGCGCGCCCGGCCGCCGGGCGTCGAGCGTGACGTGGTGCTGCTGCGCGGCATCGAGCCCAACATGCGGTGGCGGTCGTTCTGCGCCGACATCGTCGAGGTCTGCCGCGAGCTCGGCGTCGAGCTGGCCGTGATGCTCGGCGCGCTGCTCAATGACTCACCACACACCCGCCCCGTGCCGATCCTGGGCGGCGCCACGGACGAAAACCTGGCCCGCTCGACCAACCTGGAGCTGAGCCGCTACGAGGGCCCCACGGGCATCGTGGGCGTCCTCCAGCAGTCGTTCGGCGACGCCGGCCTCGACGCCGTCTCGCTGTGGGCGTCGGTGCCGCACTACGTGGCCCAGCCGCCCAACCCCAAGGCCACGCTGGCGCTGCTGCGCCGCCTCGAAGACCTGCTGGAGATCCCGATGCCGCTCGGCGATCTCGACGAGGAGGCCCGCGCCTGGGAGAACGGCGTGGACGAGCTCGCCTCCCAGGACAGTGAGGTGGCCGAATACGTCAAGGAGCTCGAGGAGCGCAAGGACGCCGCTGAGCTGCCCGAGGCCAGCGGCGACGCGATCGCCGCCGAGTTCGAGCGCTACCTGCGGCGCCGGGACCGCGACACTGACAGCTGACTCGCAGCCTTTGTTTACCGAACTTTCTGGAAGTTTCAGGTAATAATCGGTAGCCATACAACTTTGCACCAAGCTGGAACCACAGGACCGGCTCGTCACTAGGACCCCGGCCGCGAATGCCACGTTGCACCTACCCACGTGAACCTATCCATGTGACTGCGCACGTTAGGCCAACCATGGCGACTTCCCACGTAGACCCGCACCAGAGGAGTCAGGACACCCGGCGACGCATCCTGGAGATGGCGCTCTCTCTCAGGGATGACCGCCCCGGCGGCTCCGTGGACCATTTCCTCGCCCTGCTGCAGGACCGGCTCCCGCTCTGGCTCAGCATCCTGCACGGACTGTCCCACCGCGTCGGCAGGGGCAGCGTCACCGACAACCTGCTGCCCATCGTGCGGGCGGGCATCGACTACTACACGGATGTGCAGGCCGTGGCGCTGCCCGCGTTCACCTCGCCGTCCGTCACCGTCCGCTTCCGGCAGGCCGTACGCGATCACGGGCTCGGGCCGATGGCGGAGATCCTCCCGCTGGCCGCCTACCTGGAGGGCGAGCAGCGTCTGGGCCGGGTGACCGCCGGCGTCGACCCGGAGGGCACCGCCCGGCTGCTGCTGGCGGGGTGCTTCCACCACGCCTACATCGAGATGTTCGTGGGCGCCGACGCGGGACCGTCCCGGGACGCCGGCGCCCAGGAGATCGTCCGCGAACTCCGCCTCGAACCCGCCCCCGCCTGACACTCCCCGGCTGCACCGCCCACCCTCCCTAAAACCGCCAACCACCGACCATGGCGTCCGTCGACCACGGCGTCCGTTGGGATCGAAGGAGCTGCGGGCGGCGGGGATCGCGGGCGCCGGATCACGTCCGTCCGAATCGCGGGCGTCCGAACCACGTCCCTCGGGATCGCGGGCGTCCGAACCACGTCGGTCCGAATCGCGTCCCTCGGGATCGCAAGCGCCGGGACCGCGGGCGTCGCGGCCGTGAGTGCTGCGACCGTGAGTGGCCCGGGCCCTGAAGTGTCGTGGCCGGGGAAACCGTCGGCGGCGGGTGAGCCGCGCTAAGCGGTCTGTACGGCGCTCCAGGTGTTCGGTACGGCCGTCCGGGTCGTCGTCTGGTCGAAGCGGTGCCAGATCAGCTCCACCACGGCCGGGTCGGCTCCCAGAGGCTCGCTGACCAGGTCCGCGCCCGCCTCCGCCAGGCGGCCGTGGAAGAAGCCGGGCGCCAGCAGGTACGAGGCGACCGCCAGGCGCGACGCCGGGCCCGAGCGGAGGCGTTCCACGGCCTCGCCTGGCAACGGACCCGACCTGAGACGTTCCACGGCCTCGCCGAGCGACGGGCTGCCCGCCGAGGTGAACGCGGCCGTGACCGGGCGGCCCAACCGTACCGCCAGCAGGTGGGCGGCGGCGCGGACGTCGGCGAGCCCGGCCGGGTCCGAGGAGCCCGCCGCGCCCAGGATGACCGTGTCGGCGGGGCCCAGTCCCGCACGGGCCAGCTTGCGGGCGAGCGCGACGGTGAGCAGCCGGTGCGGGCCGAGCGGCGGCGCGACGAGCGCGTCAGGGCGGTGTTCGGCGACGACGTTCGGCAGGTCGATGTGCACGTGGTAGCCGCCGGCGAGCAGCAGCGGCACCACGACCACGGGCCCGGGGACGGCGGGCAGCACGTCGGCCAGCAGGGGCGAGCTGATCTCCAGGTAGCTCAGCTCGACGCGCTGCCGGGGCCGCGCCCGCCTGACCGCCGCCGCCAGGGCGGCCAGCGACCGCTCCCCCGCCGCGCTCCGCGTCCCATGCGCGGCCAGAACCAACGTGGGCACGGCCGAACCGGCCCGTCCGGACACGACCGGCACCAAAGCGCTCGAACCAACCTTCCCGCATTCAACAGGCACCGAAGCGCCCAAACCAGCCCCCACAGACCCAGCCGGCACCGACGCACCCGAACCAGCCCGCACGGACGCGGCTGGCACCAACGCGCTCGAATCGGCCGATGTGGACGCGCCCGGAATCGGCGCGCCAGAAGCGGGAGTGGCCCGCGACGACGACGTCACAGGGGCGCCGTCTCGTGGCTGCAGGCGAGCCGGTAGCCCCGTTTGACCACCGTCTCGACGATCCCGGCGGGCCCCAGTGCGCGCCGCAGCCGCGTGATCGCCATCTCGACCGCGTGCTCCGCCGAGTCGCGCGACAGGCTGCCCGGCAGCACGGTACGCAGGTCGGTGCGGGAGATCACATTGCCGGGCTTGTCGGCCAAGCGCTTGAGCACGGCCATCGGCGCGGGCGGCAGCGGCCTGAGCTCGCCGTCGACGACCACCGCGTGCCCGCGGATCTCCAGCCGGTGCCCGCCCGCCACCAGCCGGATGACGCCGTGTTCGGGCAGGTGCCTGGCCAGGGCCCTGGCCAGGGCGCCGAGGCGGGATCTTTCGGGCTGCAGGGTAGGTACGCCGCGCGTGACCAGCGGCCCGGCGGTGACCGGCCCGACGCAGGCCGCCACGACGCGGTCGCCGAACGCCGCCAGCAACTGGTCCTCCAGCCCCTCGGCGCGGGCGGCGCCGAGCATGGCGTGTACGGCGGGCGCGCTGGTGAAGGCGACGGCGTCCACGGCGCCGGAGAGCGTCTGGGTGATGAGGCGGCGCAGCGGTGAGGGGTCGCGGTAGGGCAGCCACCGGTAGACCGGGATCTCGATCACCTCGGCCCCGGCCTCCCGCAGCGCCTCGACGAACTCCGTCAGCGGCTCGCCGTGCTGCTGCACCGCGATGCGGCGGCCGTGCAGATCCTGGGCCAGGAGGTACTGCTTGACCTCCTCGCAGGACTCGGTGGCGGGGGTCCAGTGGTCGTTCAGCCCGGCGGCGCGCACCGCTCCCCTGGCTTTGGGGCCGCGGGTGAGCAGGCGGGCCCTGGTCAGGTGGTCGGCCAGGTCGGCGGACAGGCCCCAGCCCTCGGCCGCAGCCATCCAGCCGCGGAAGCCGACGCCAGTGGTGATCACCACGTCGTCCACCGGGCCGGCCAGGCTGAGCCGGGTGGCGGCCAGCAGGTCGGAGTCCTCGGAGAGCGGCACCAGCCTGATGGCGGGCGCGCTCACCACCCGTGCGCCGCGCCGTTCGAGCAACGCGCCGAACTCTTCGCGCCGCCGGGTGGCGGTCACGCCGACGGTGAAGCCGGACAGCGCGTCCGGCGCCGTCTCCAGCTCACGCGCCGGGTCGTCGAGGGGAAGCGCGTTCACGCGAACACCCCCCGTGGTGGTGGGCTTGGCCGGGCCCCGAGCGCCCGGCCAAACATCACAGGTCCATGAGCCGGAAGTGAGATCACAGAGTAGATAGTGCTTTCGGGCGGTTTCGCCGCTGGGTCCCCCTTGTTACCGCTGTGCTACAACCCAGAACCGCTACCGCTCTGCCGCAACCCAGAACCGCTACCGCTCTGCTGCAACGCAGAACCGTTACCGCGATGCCACAACCCAGAACCCTGGCGGTTGATCCCGAAGGCGGATGGGAAGCACCACCCCAGACCACGCGACCGATCGGGGAGTTGCGGTGACAGTCCGCCCTATTCGCATGTTCAGCGATCCGGTGCTCCGCTCGGTGGCGGCGCCGGTTCACGACTTCGACCGCGAACTCCGGGGGCTGGTGAAGTCCCTGACCGCGACGATGCGCGCGGGAGCCGGCCGCGCCGGGCTGGCCGCGCCCCAGATCGGGGTGCCGCTACGTGTGGTCGTCTACTCCTACGACGGCAAGTCTGGATGCCTGGTCAATCCGCGGCTGGAGCTGTCGGAGCGGCGTGTCACGGCTGACGAGGCGTGCCTGTCGGCGCCGGGACTGTGGTGGCCGCTGGAACGTTCGTACATGGTGACGGCTCGGGGCCGCGACGCCTTCGGCAAGGGCGTGACCGTGCGGGCGCTGGGTGTGCTGGCCAGAGTGCTGCAGCACGAGGTCGACCACCTCGACGGGGTGCTGTTCAGCGACCACCTCGAGGACGGCGAGCGCCAACGCTTTCTCGCCGAGGTGATGCCAGGATGATCTCCCGTCGTTGCGACGGGTCGGTGCCGCCCCAGACGCCGTAGGCCTGTCCGGTGCTGAGCGCGTAGTCGAGACAGGGCTCACGTACTGGGCAGTCGCGGCAGATCACTTTCGCGCGCTCGGCTTCCGCGTGACCCAGCCCCTCGGGCGAGATCGGGAAGAACAATTCCGGGTCTTCGACCAGGCAGGCGGCCTTGTGCGACCAATCTATTGGCATCATGCCAAATGGCCCTACCCATCACTTTCTCGGTCATACATCCTCAAGAAAGCGATCCAAGCCGGCCAGGAACCTGGGCCGGGAACGAGCGGAAGCACATAGTCGTGCTCGTCACATATGAAGGAGCCGTGCACCTGCCGGTGCGAGTCCTCACCAACGACTCCAGCCCACCAGCGGTGACCAGACCGCCGCGCTCGTGCTCACGCGAGCCGCCTGGCCGGCCTGGGCGACGGCGCTCAGCACCCGGTCCGCCACGTCGGACAGGTCCTCGGCCACCTCGGCGGCCTGCTGGATCTCCTCCCTGCGGGTCTCGCCGGTCGGCACCAGGATGCCCCTGGCCCCCGCCGCCCTGGCCGCCTCCATGACCCTGCCGATGTCACCCACCACGACGCAGTCGCGCGGGCTGACGTCGAGGACGGCCGCCGCCCTGATCACCAGGCCCGGCGCGGGCTTGCGGCAGGTGCAGCCGTCGGAGTCGTCGTGTACGCAGATGGCCCACGCGTCGAACGGGCCGAGGAGCTCCTCGACCCTGGCGTTCACCTGATCCATGTCGTCCGGCGTGAGCAACCCCTTGGCCACGCCCGACTGGTTGGTGACGACCGCCACCGGCACGTCGGCCCGGCGCAGCCGCGCCAGCGCCTCCAGCGCGCCCGGCATCGGCTCGACCCTGGCCGGGTCGCCGTTGTAGGGGACGTCCTTGATCAGGGTCCCGTCCCGGTCGAAGAGCACGGCTCCGGGACGTCGTGGTTCGAACACCCTTCACCTCCGTAGCACAGCTCCGTAGCAAAAACTCCGTAGCAAAAGCTCCGTCGCGCTGTCCCTCAGCTACCCGAGGACCCCTTCCACAAACAACTACATAGCGTGACAAACCACCAGACATTCGACCTGTTTCCGCAGTACAGAGGGCTGAATCAGGTTTGAGAGCCGCTTCTCTCGGTAGCCGCCCTCTCTACGTCCAGGAGTAGGAACGAGATGAGGGCCGATGGCGGACGATCCCTCGCCGGTCGAGGTGCCGGCTCTGGGGCGGTACGTGGGGCGGCGCGGGCGGATGTTCGCGCCCGCGCAAGCGGCCGGGTACGAATTATCGCCCGATGATCAGGGAAAACTCGCTGTCCGGCGCCCCCTCCCGGATATCGGGCACGTTATCGGGAACCTTATAGATACCGGCACAGGCGCCGGCGAAGGCGCGTATGTAGTGGTGCACACGGGGACGTCAGCACCCGCCAGGACCTGGCCTGCCGAACGGCTCGGCAAGCGGTCCGGGAGCTGGCCGAAGACGGGCACCGGGTCATCGTGACAGGCAAGGAGCACGAGCTCACCGCCTATGTCGCCCACAATGTCGCGGTCGGCCTCGGCGGAAGAACGACGCTTTCACAGCTGGCAGCCCTCATCGAGCGGGCCGGCGTGCTCGCGGCGGGAAACACCCGGCCCGCGCACCCGGCAGCCGTGGTCGGTACGCCTGCTGTGAGCCTGTTCACCCCGCTCGTCCTGTCCGCCCGGTGGGCCCCTACGGAGTGCCCTCGGTGTCCCGCGAGCCCCGGCCGGGACACCAGGGGACTCAGGTCTGTCACAGGTGACAAGCGAGCAGGTGGTCAAGGCAGTGGTGGTCAAGGCAGTGAGGGAGCTGACCAGTGAATGTCGATCTGATCTCTGAACACGCGGACCCCCTGGCCGCGATCGGCAGCGTCGACTCAGGTGGCCAGAACGTCTACGTCGCCGCGCTGGCCGTCGCGCTGGGAGAGCGCGGGCACACGGTCGTCGTTCACACCCGCCGCTCCGATCCGGCCCAGCCGGACTCGGTGCCCCTGACGCCCGGCGTCACGGTCGAGTACGTCACGGCCGGGCCCGCAGGTCCGATCCCGAAGGACGAGCTCCCGCTGTACATGCCGGAGTTCACCGATCGTCTCGCCGACCGCTGGTCGATGCGCCGGCCCGACGTCGCGCACGCGCACTTCTGGATGAGCGGCCAGGCGGCCCTGCAGGCAACCGAGGACGTACCGGTGGTGCAGACGTTCCACGCGCTGGGCACGGTCAAGCGGCGCTGGCAGGGCCCCGCGGACACCAGCCCCGCGCACCGCCTCGCGACGGAGCGTGAGATCGGCGCCCGCGCCGACAGAGTGCTGGCCACCTGCGGCGACGAGGTGAGCGAGCTGCTCTCGATGGGTGTGCCCGAGCGGCGCATCGCGGTCGTGCCGTGCGGCGTCGACCTGACCGAGTTCTGCCCCCGTGGCCCCGTCGCGCCGCGCGTGGCCGTGGGCGCCCGGCGCCCGATGGTGCTCAGCATCGGCCGCCAGGTGCCGCGCAAGGGCGTCGACACCGTGATCCAGGCCATGCGCGGGCTCCCCGGGGCCGACCTGGTGATCGCCGGCGGGCAGCGGGACGGCGAGGAGGCGGCGCGGCTGCGCGAACTGGCGGCCGGGTGCGGGGTCGGGGACCGGGTGCACGTGATCGGCAGCGTCCCCCGCGAGCGGGTCCCGGCGCTCATGCGCTCGGCGGACGTGGTGGTCTGCGTGCCCTGGTACGAGCCGTTCGGCATGGTGGCGGTCGAGGCGATGGCGTGCGGCGTGCCGGTCGTCGCCTCCGCGGTCGGCGGCCACCTCGACACGGTCGCGGGCTGCGGCGTGCTGGTGCCGCCCCGCCGCCCGCGCGCGCTGGCCAGGGCCCTGCGCGACGTGCTCGCCGACGAGGACCGGCGCCGGGCACTGGGCGCGGCCGGGGCCCGCCGCGCCCAGGAGAGGTACGGCTGGGCCCGCGTCGCGCAGCAGACCGAGGCCGTGTACACGCAGGTGATCGACGGCAAGGTAGGCCGCCTCGCCGCGTCGTCCGTCTAGAGTGCGACGCCCAGCAGGGCGTCGGTCAGGTCGCGGACCAGGGCCGCCGCCGCCGGGTCCGAGCCGCCCTCGGACAGGGCTCGCTCGACCCAGGCGTCGACGGCGGCCAGCGCGCCCGGGGTGTCGAGGTCGTCGGCGAGCCGTTCGCGCACCTCGGCCAGCAACCGGCCCGCCTCGGGCGCGGTGGCGAGCCCGGCCGCCGAGCGCCACTTGGCGAGGCGGGCCTCGGCCGTGGCGAGCTGGGCCGGGACGTACTCCCAGTCCTCGCGGTAGTGGTGGGCGAGCAGCACGAGCCGGATCGCCATCGGATCGTGCCGCCCCCGCAGCTTGGAGACGAAGACCAGGTTGCCCTTGGACTTCGACATCTTCTCGCCGTCGAGCGCCACCATCCCGGCGTGCGTGTAGAACTTGGCGAACGGCCACTCCCCGGTGGCCGCGTGCCCCTCGGAGGCGCCGCATTCGTGGTGGGGGAAGATCAGGTCGGTGCCGCCGCCCGCGACGTCGTAGCCGGCGCCCAGGTTGTCGAGGGCGATCGAGGTGCACTCGATGTGCCAGCCGGGCCGGCCGCGGCCGAGTGCCGACTCCCATGACGGCTCGCCGGGCCGCTCGGCCCGCCACAGCAGCCAGTCGAGCGGGTGGCGCTTGCCGGGCCGGTCGGGGTCGCCGCCGCGCTCGCCGAACAGCTCGACCATGAGCTCCTCGCTGTAGCCGGACACCTGCCCGAACTTGGGCGCGTCCGCCACGCTGAAGTAGACGTCGCCGTCGAGGTCGTAGGTGACGCCCTTGGCCGCCAGCTTGGCGATGAGCTCGGCCACCCGGCCGACGACCTCGGTCACTCCGACGTACTCGCGCGGCGGCACGATGCGCAGCGCCTCCATGTCGGTGCGGAACAGCTCGATCTCCCGCTCGGCCAGGTCCTGCCAGCTGACACCGGTCTGCTCGGCCCGCTCCAGGAGCGGGTCGTCGACGTCGGTGGCGTTCTGGGTGTAGTGGACCTCGTGGCCCATGTCGCGCCACACCCTGCCGACCATGTCGAAGGCCAGGTAGGTGTTGGCGTGGCCCAGGTGGGTGGCGTCGTAGGGGGTGATGCCGCAGACGTACATGCGGGCGGTCGGACCCGGGTCGCTCTGCCGGACCTGCCCGGCCGCCGTGTCGTAGAGCCGCAGTGGGACGCTCTCACCGGGAAGCGCGGGAATGGCGGGGGCAGACCACGATCTCATGCCTTTGAGCCTATCCGTCCAGAATCAGCGGTCAGGTCCGTGAACTCGTACGTCACGCCCTCCGCCGCCAGCGTGACCAGGGTCACCGACAGCGAGGCGAAGACGCGGCCGTCGGGCAGCTCGTGCCGGATGATCAGGGCCGCCGGGTCGGACGAGGGGGCGGCGGCGATGAGCTCGCGCCAGTCGGCGGTGCTCTCGAAGCGCGGCCGGAAGGCGGCCACCCGTTCGTGTTCCGGATTGAGACCGGTGTTGACGATCATGCTGGTGCCGTCGGGCACCTCGGAGGCGCTGAGCCGTTCCCCGTCCCAGCTGAACAGCCGCACCCGCCTCGGGTCGGCGAGCAGCAGGTGAAAGGGGTCGTAGTAGGTCAGGTCGACATCGGGCAGGTCATTGGCCGCGACGGCGAGGAGCGGCAGGTCGCCGCGGGAGATCTTGGTGGCCTCGGCCGCGGGCCGGCCGTGCCCGTTGAGGAGGGCGGCGGCGCGGCGCCGGGCGGGGTCGACGGCCAGCCAGGTGCCGCCCGCCTTGAGGTCGCGCCCGCCCACCACGCCGGGGTGTTCGGGCCAGTGCTCTCCCGGCCCTTCCCAGGGCCGGTCGGCGAACTCGTCTCGCACGCCCATCAGCGTCAGGGGCTGACCCGTCTTCACGATCACCGTGCACATAGGGCAAAGCGTAGTAAACGGTTTTCCATGAGCGGCCAGGGGATGGCCAGTTGACGCGTCGGTCTACATGGGCGGCCACGGGATGGCCGGCCAGTCGCGGGAGGGGTAGGGGTGCAGGCCGGTTTCGAGCAGCTTCCTGATCCGGTTCCAGGTCGCCTCGACCTCGGCGAGCGTGAGCAACTCGCGCAGCCTGCGGCCGAGCTGACCCGACTCGATGTCGCGCTCCAGCTTGGTGAGCGTGGTCACGGCGTCGCGGGCCAGCGGCTTGCCCCGCCACTGCCAGAGCACGGTACGGAGTTTGTCCTCGGCGGAGAAGCAGACGCCGTGGTCGACCCCGTAGACGTGGCCCGTGGGCAGCGGCAGCAGGTGGCCGCCCTTGCGGTCGGCGTTGTTGACCACCGCGTCGAACACCGCCATCCGGCGCACCACCGGGTTGCGGCTGCGTACGAGGCGCATGAGGTCGACCTCACGCTCGGTGTCGATCCACAGCTGGCACATGCCGGGACCGAACGGGCCCTCCCGGAGGACGGTCGGCGGCACGATCTGCCAGCCGGTCGCCTGGGAGACCTCGAACGCCGCGACCTCGCGGGCGGCCAGCGTGCCGTCGGGGAAGTCCCAGAGCGGGCGCTCGCCGCGTACGGGCTTGTAGACGCAGGCGGCGGTGCGCTCACCGAGCGTGATCGAGCAGTAGAGCGTCATGTTGGTCGCCTCGACGAGGCGGCCCGCCACTTCCAGGCGGCCGTCGCGGAGCAGCTTGAGCGCCCCCTCGTCCTCCATGGGCGACGGGTGCGACGGCGGCCTGGTAGCCGGTTCGCTCTCCGGAGCGCTCATGATGTCGCCTCACCCCCGCGATAGCCGTTGAGGCGGACGCAGACGTGTCCCTCGGGGTCGAGTGGCTGCCCGCAAAGGGGACAGGCCGGTCGGCCCGCAGCGACGAGCTGGAGCGCCCGCTGGGTGAACGCACGGGCGACCCCGGCGCTGATCCGCACCCGCAGCATGGCGGGCTCGGGTGCTTCGACGGCTTCCTCGTCGATGATCTCCTGCGCTTCGATCACCACCTGTGAAGTATCGGGATCCCAGGCCAGTGCCATGGTGCCGACCCTGAAGTCCTCCGTGACAGGCACCTCTAGGGGCTTGTCGTCCGTCAGGTCGGCGGGCGCCATGGCGGGCACGTGCGCGGTGCCCCCGCTGCGGCGCAGCACCTCGTCGAGCAGCTCGTCCAGCCTGCCCGCGAGCGCCGCCACCTGCAGCTTCTCCAGCGCTACCGTGGTCAGTCTGCCCTCGGCTCTGGCCTGCAGAAAGAAGGCTCGCGCGCCCGGTTGCCCCAAGGCACCGGCCACGAACCTCTCTGGTGGGTCGTAGTCGAAGACCGGCATAGCCTGACCTTACGTGGTTCCGGGTCCACCGCCGACGGCGGCATCGCTCCCGGAGAGTTTTTCTCCCCCGTCTTTCTCCTCCGAATCCTCGGGAAGCTGCAATTCCCCCATATCGTTAAGCCTGAGAACAAAGGGGCGCAAGGGGGCATAGCGAATGACGGTGAGAGCTCCGGGATCTGCAGTTATCCGCTGAAAGTGATCCAGGTGGAGCCCCAGCGCGTCGGCGACGATGGCCTTGATCACGTCTCCGTGACTGCACGCCAGGTAGACTCCCTTCTCCCCCAGGCGTTGATTCCACTCCCGTACGGCGGCCACGGCCCGGTGTTGCATTTCCGTCAAGGCCTCCCCTTCCGGAAATGTCACCGCGCTGGGGTGCGCCTGCACCACCTGCCACAACGGCTCCTTCGCCAGTTCCTTGAGTGGCCGCCCGGTCCACGCTCCGTAACCGCACTCCACGAACCGCTCATCGGTCTGTACGGCCATGCCGCGCCCCTCGGCGACGGCCTGGGCCGTCTCCTGGCAGCGTTCGAGCGGGCTGGAGACGATGGCGTCGAGCCGGACGCCCGCGATGCGCCCGGCCAGCGCCGCGGCCTGCGCCCGGCCCGCCTCGCTCAGATGCACTCCGGGAGTGCGGCCGGCCAGCACCGGCCCGGTGAGTGCGGTGAGCCCGTGGCGGGCGAGAAGGAGGGTGGTCACCGACCAAGTGTCGCAGGCGTGGATCACGGCGTTTGACGCACCCGGGCGGTAACCTGGCGGGATCATGGAGCAGCGCTATGTCGGCCGGAGCGGCCTGTCGGTGTCCCGCCTGGGGCTCGGCACGATGACCTGGGGGCGTGACACCAGCGCCGACGACGCGGCGGCGCAGCTGCGCACCTTCATGAGCGCGGGCGGCACCCTGGTCGACACGGCCGACGTCTACACCGGCGGCGACGCCGAGCGACTGCTCGGCCGGCTGCTGCGCGACTCGGTGCCGCGCTCGGAGCTGGTGATCTCGACCAAGGCGGTGGTGACGCCCTCGGGCCGCCGGCCGCGTGACGCCTCCAGGCGCCATCTGATCGCCGCGGTCGACGACTCACTCAACCGCCTGGGACTCGACTACATCGACCTCTGGCAGCTGCACACCTACGACGCCGAGGTGCCGCTGGAGGAGACGATGGCGGCGCTCGACGCGATCGTCTCCTCGGGCCGGGCCGTCTACGCGGGCGTCTGCGACTACGCCGGCTGGCAGCTGGCCGCCGCCGCGGTCATGCAGCGGGCGATCCCGGGCCGCATCCCCATCACTTCCGCCCAGGCCGAATACTCCCTGCTGGCCCGCGAGCCGGAGCGCGAGCTGCTGCCCGCCGCCGAGCACGTGGGCGCGGGCGTGATGGCCTGGTCGCCGCTCGGCAGGGGGGTTCTGACGGGGAAGTACCGTACGGGCATCCCGGCCGATTCGCGGGCCGCTACGCCACATTTCGCCGATTTTGTCCGCCCTTATCTCGACGAACGCAGCCGTCGTGTGGTCGAATCCGTGATGACCGCGGCCGACGGGCTCGGGGTCTCGCCGTTGGCGGTGGCGCTCTCATGGGTTCGCGACCAGCCGGGCGTGGCCTCCGCTATCGTCGGTGCCCGTACGCACGCTCAGCTCGCCGGCGCACTGACCGCCGAGGACGTGGTGTTGCCGCGAGAGATACGTGAGGCCCTGGATGACGTGTCGTCGCTCGACTGAGAGCGAACGAGAGTCATGCTCGCGTGTCACGCGTCGATACCGAATCGCAACTTTAGCCGGAAAACGCCTGCGACACACCGCCGATGTCCATAAAGATTTCCCCCGTAAGCGACGCAGGAGGGGACGGATGGGCAGCAGGACCGCGATCTCGGCTGGAGCTCTCGCGCTGGCGCTGGCCGCGATCCCGGTCGTCTCCTCGCCCGCGCTGGCCGAGGCGGTCGACTGCAAACGCGGCGACGGGCTGCTGTCCGGGGTGACGAACGGCCTGTGCGACGTCGTGGAGGCGGTCACCGGCACGGTCGACAGCCTCACGGGCGACACGCTCAAACCCGTGACGAAGAAGGTCGGCGGCACCGCCGACGACCTCCTGGGAACGGTGGGCGACGCGGTCCCGACGACGATCCCCACCAGGTCGGGGCAGCCCCAGCCGACTCCGTCGGACCAGGACCTGCTGCCCAACACCCTCAGCGAGGTCTGCCTCCCGGTGCTGGCCTGCGAGCATAAGGACGCCCAGCAGCACAAGGACCCCGAACACGTCCTGGAGACCCCGTCCCCCCAGGACTCCGCCAAGCCCACTCCCACGGCGAAGCCGAACAAGCGGGAGAAGAGGGACTCGACGACGACCACCCTTCCGACGGACGGCCCGACACCGCCCGAGACCGATCCCCGCGAGCCGGACACGACCGCGAACCCGATCAAGATCCAGACGGCTGACACCGACGAGCCGCGTATCGACCTCCTGTGGCCCAACCCCTTCGCCCAGGACCTCACGGCCCCCCTGCGCGACCAGCCGATCATCCGCCCGTCGAAGCCCACTTCGGACGTCCTGGGCACCTCCTTGACGATCGCCCTGCTGACCTCGGCGATCCTGGCGACCCGCATCGTCCAGCAGCGCCGCCAGCGCACGGAGCAGCCGGACTCGATCCCCTTCGAACCGGCCAGAGCGAACAACGGCCGCCGCCACCGCCTGGCTTAGCGCCCTGCACAACAGGTCCGCCGCCACCTCCTGGCCTGACGCCCCGCCCAACAGGTCTGCCGCGGACAGCTTGCCTCGTCCGTGGAGCGCCCTGTCACGGATCCTCAGGGGCCGTGGGCGGCCACTGGGCGGATCCTCAGCGCAGGCAGATCAGCGTCTGCTGGCCGGTCGCGATGAGCTCCCGCTGGGCGCCGGTGACGCCGAAGACCTCGACCCGTGGCGGGCGCGAGAACCGCCCAGCGCCTCAGCTCCACTCTCGTCATCAACTACCACTGGTTGAAGCTGGTGGTTTGCTCTCACGGTCCCGTCTGGCGGAAGGGAGGCCGGTAGCGTGTGGCTGGTTGATAACAGCCCAGCCCGCAATGCCGCGTGCGGCGATGTTGCGGGCCGCGATGTGGTCGGCGTGCCCAGCGAGGCCGCACCTTTGGCAGACGAACCGGCCCCGCGCCGGCCTGTTCGCCCTGGACACCCACCCGCACTCCGGACACGCCTGCGAGGTATACGCGGGGTCGACCAGCACGAAGGCGACTCCGGCTCGGGCGGCTTTGTAGCGGGTGAAGGTGATCTGCTGGGCGAAGGCCCAGTTGTGCAGGGTGCGCCGCTGGAACCGATGAACCCTTACCCGCCCGCGGATACCCTGCAGATCCTCCAGGGCGATGCCACGGCCGGTGCGTTCGGCTTCGCGCACCACGTGCTTGCTGATTTGGTGGTTGAGGTCGGTCATCATCCGGTGCTCACGCCCAGACAGACGGCGCAGCACCCGCCGCGCCGCCGACGTGCCCTTCTTCTGCAGCCGTCGGCGTTGCCGGTGCCGCCGTTCCCGCAGAGTACGCACGTGCCCGTTGCCGTCGACCGACCCGGCCAAGGCGGGGCCGGGCAGCACCGCGCCGTCGCAGGTGACCGCCAGGTTCGCCACCCCTTGATCCACCCCCACAAAGCCGTGAACCGGCTCACGCACCACCGGCTTGGGCAGGATGAGGGCGACCTGCAGCAGCCACACGCCGCGCCGGCAGATCAGGTCGGCCTCCCCGAGCGGCAGCGCCTCCACGGCCTTGAGGTCTTCCGGCCGGCCGACGTAGGACACGGTGACGCGGCCGGTGGGGGTCCACAGCGACACCGTGCGGGCGTCCCGGTTGAAGCTCATCAGCCGTGCGTCATAGGGGACGGCACCGTGCGGGCGGAAGATGTGAGCGCGTTTCTTGCTGGCGCGCCGGTTGGCGTAGGCGCCGGCGACCCGGGCGATCGCCCGCACGGCAGCTTGGGCGCCCAGCCCGGCCACCTGCCCGCGCACCTCGTAGTAGGCCAGCCGGTGCAACTCCACCACAGCGAAGACACGGTGCTGCCAGGCCAGCCGGGACACGGCAGTGGCCGCCTGATTGCACACCTGCACCGCCGCGGCCAGGGCGTCGGCCTGGGCCGGGGTGGGTGTGAGCCGCAGTTGCACGATCATGGGCAAGCCGTTGCGTTTGGTGGCGGAGCGGCGGATCGCCATCGCGCACCTCCTGTCACAGCAGCCTCACCCACCGCACATATTACCGAACGTGACCGAGCCTTTCCATACTGTTTTCGAAAGGAGGAGTGGCGCTTCCTCCCGGCCCTGAAGGACCGAGTCTCCATTCAGATGAAGAGCGTCGTGGAGAACCGGCCCTGCCTCTGTGAGCTGCCGGGTTGGAACACCTTCGCGCAAACTACGCATAAGCTTCCCTTTCATGACTTTGGGCGGAGGAAGAGGCGAAACCGCGTGACCGGCACCGTAGATCGTGGCGTGAGAATCTCGCGACGCGCACAGGCTGTCGCGCCGTTCTTCGCGATGGAGTTCGGCAAGCACGCCGCTGCGCTGGAGTCCCAGGGCCATCACGTCATCAAGCTCAGCATCGGCGAACCGGACTTCGGCGCGCCCCCGGCGGTACTCGACGCGATGCGTGAGGCCATGGACGGCAGGCCGATGCCCTACACGGCGGCACTCGGGCTGCCCGAGCTGAGGCGGGCGATCGCCCGGTTCTACCGGAACGAGCACGGCGTCGAGGTCGACCCTTCCCGGGTCGTCGTGACCGCGGGAGCCTCGGCCGCCTTGGTGCTGGCCACCGCGGCACTCGTCGACACGGGCGACGAGGTGCTGATCGCGGACCCGTCGTACCCCTGCAACCGGCAGATCGTCGAAAGCTTCGGCGCCCGTGTCACGCTCATCCCCGCCACCGCCGAGACCCGGTTCCAACTGGACGCGGCATCGGTGAAGGAGAACTGGACGGACCGGACCCGAGGGATCATGATCGCCACCCCGTCGAACCCGACGGGCACCTCGGTTCCGGCCGGCGAACTGGCCGCGATCTGCGAACTCGCCCGCGAGCGTGACGCGTGGCGCCTGGTCGACGAGATCTACCTCAACCTCAGCGACCACGACGAACGGAGCCGGCCACCGCGGAGTGTGCTGTCGTTCGATCCCGGCGCCATCGTCATCAACAGCTTCTCGAAGTACTTCGGCATGACCGGCTGGCGACTCGGCTGGTGCGTCGTCCCGGAGATCCTCGTGCCGGCGATGGAACGCCTGTCCCAGAACTACTTCCTGTGCGCCTCCGCACCCGCCCAGCATGCCGCTCTGGCCTGCTTCACCCCCGAGTCCCTGGCGGTCTGCGAGGCACGCCGCGTCGAGTTCGCCGAGCGGCGCGCGCTCGTCCTCGACGGGCTGGCGCGGATCGGACTGCCGGTTCCCGTCCCGCCCGACGGCGCGTTCTACGTGTACTTCGACGTCGGCCACACCGGGCTCACCTCCTGGCAGTTCTGCGAGCGCGCGCTGCGGGAGGCCCACGTCGCCCTCACCCCGGGCAGGGACTTCGGCGTCCACACGGCGGAGACACACGTCCGGCTCTCGTACGCGGCGCCAGCGGACGATCTTCGCGAAGGACTCACCCGGCTCGGGAAGTTCGTGGCCACCCTTCAGTGAGCCGCGCGGCCGGCGAGCGACGCGTCACAGGTTGAAGGTGATGTCGTCTTGGTCGCCATGTTGAGGCCGTAGCTGCCGTAGGGTGGCGCGGTTGTCGACGTACGCCTGGTGGAAGAGTTCGGGGTCGTGGGCGGCGAGTTCCCGGTACAGGCCGACCGCTTCCTGTACTACCCGCAGTTGCTCGTCGTGCTCACCCACCCGGTCCAGCGCGGCCGACAGGTTGCCCAGGGCTTCGCCGAGGACACGGCGGTGGGCGGGGTTGCCGTCCGCCAGCTCACGGCACAGGCCGGCCGCTTCCCGTGCCACCCGCAGCTGCTCGTGGTGTTCACCCACCTGGTGCAGCGCGAACGACAGGTTGGCCAGGGCATCGGCGAGGTCGGACCGGTAAGCGTTGCCGTCCATCAGCTCACGGCACAGGCCGACCTCTTCCCGTGCCACCCGCAGTTGCTCCCCGTGCTCACCCGCCCGGTGCAGCGCGACCGACAGGTTGCCCAGGGCTCGGCGGAGGGCGGGCCGACAACCGGGGTTGCCGTCCGCCAGCTCACGGCACAGGCCGACCGCTTCCCGCGCCACCCGCAACTGCTCACCGTGCTCACCCACCCGGTTCAGCGCGGTCGTGCATTCGATCAGGGCCTCGGCGAGGTCGAATCGGTGGGCGGAGTTGCCGTCCGTCAGCTCACGGCACAGGCCGACCACTTCCCGCGCCACCAGCAGCTGCTCGCGATGCTCACGCACCCGGTTCAGCGCGGCCGACAGGTGGATCAGGGCGTGGGCAAGGGTGGGCCGGAGGGCGGGGTCGCCGTCCGCCAGCTCACGGCACAGACCGACCGCTTCCCGCGCCACCAGCAGCTGCTGCTCGCGATGCTCACCCGCCTGGTGCAGCGCGCCCGCGAGCCTGATCAGTGATCGGCCGAAACCGGGCCGGTGGGTGGGGTGATCGTCCGCCAGCCCGCGTCGCAGGTCGACCTCTTCCCGTGCCACCTGTAGCTGTTCGCGAGGGTCACCCGCGTGGTGCAGCGCGACCGACAGGTTGCCCAGGGCTCGGCCGAGGTCGCGCCGATAAGCGGGGGCACCGTCCGCAAGCTCACGGCACAGATCGACCGCTTCCCGCGCCGCCAGCAGCTGCTCGCGAGGCTCACCTGCCCCGTTCAGCGCGACCGACAGGTTGCCCAGGGCCTCGGCGAGGTCGAATCGGCGGGCGGGGGTGCCGTCCGCCAGCCCGCGCCGCAGGCCGACCGCTTCCCGGGTCACCAGCACCTGCTCCCTGTGCTCACCCACCCGCTCCAGCGCGGCCGCGAGGTCGGTCAGGGCGTCGGCGAGTTCAGGTGGGGTGCCGGTGGCGCGGGCGCCATGCAGGCGGCGGCGGGTCAGCGTGAGGGCGCAGCGGGGCAAGGCGTACGCGGGGGTGAGCCGCAGAAGCCGGGTGGTGGTGTCGGGGTCGAGGTCGGCGGCGGCAAGGGCGGTGGCGGTGGTGTGGTCCAGCTCGCGACGGTTCGTGGCGGTGGTGAGGGCGGCGTAGATGGCGTGGCGGGCCAGCCGTACCGGGTCGCCGCCCAGCAGCTGCTCGAACAGCAGCCGGGCGGGTGGGTGATGTTCGCCCGCGCGGGCCAGCAGGGTCAGGATCCGGGCGGCCTGCTCCTCGGTCGGGTCGTTCAGCAGGTGGCGGGCGAAATGGCGGTCGCCCTCCGTACGGGTCAGGCTGGTGGTGATGAACCAGTCGGCCAGCAGGTTCGGGCCGAGACGTACTCCCGCCCCTGCGGCGGGCGGGTAGAGAGAGTGAGCCCAGCGGACCAGGTTGGTGACCCGTTCGGCGGGGGCGTCGGCCAATTCAGGGACGCGCCTCAGCACCCCGATGGCGTCCGGCTCATCGGCGGGGGCGAACAGGGCCAGGGCGGCGACGATGCGGGCCAGCAGCACGTCGGTGACCGGGCCGACCGCCCACCGGTCCAGTGCGGCGGTGCCGCGCCACCAGCGTGCCTCGTGCTCGAACAGTACGCCGGCGACCTCGTCCAGGGGCGCGGGTGAGCCGGTCGGCGCGGCTTGGCGCAAAACCGTCACCATCGCCTGGGTCAGCACCTCGACCATGGTCTGGCCCTCCCGGACCGGCGCGATCGTGTCCGAGACCGGGGGCGCCGGCGTCGCCCGCGCGGCCGCGAACGCGCGGACGGCCTCGCCGTACCAGCGGATCAGGTCGGAGGTCTCCCCCAGCGGCAGCAGCGACATCACCGGGGCGCTCTTCACCAGCAGGGCGTGTTGTTCGGGGAGGTGAGATTGCAGCGCCTGGCCGAGTTCGACGCCGTGCCGGGTGATCAGCACCACCCGCAGCCGGGCCCGCCCCTCGTAGCGCGCCAGTGCGCCCAGCAGGTTCGCCAGGTCGGTTCGGATGTCGGCGTTGTCGACCAGGACCAGTACCTGGGAGTCGGCCACCGCCGCGGCCGCGTCGACCAGGTCGGCGGCCTTGCCCTCGCGCAGCCAGCCGGCCACCCACCCGTCCGCGGCGGCCTCCTGGGCGGCCCGTAACGCCAGCCGGGTCTTGCCGCACCCGCCCGGCCCGTCCACCACCAGCAGGCCCGGCACCGCCTCCTCCTGGCACCAGGCCCACAACCAGTCCCGCTCGCCACGCCGCCCCCAGAAGGGGGTGGGGCATGACTGGGGCAGCAGCAGCTCGAACACGCTGCGCTCTCCGCCGGCCGGGCCCTGCGGGTGGTGGATCAGCGGGTCCAGAACCAAGTGCAGCGCCTCGATGGCCGCGGCGGCGTCCTCGGCTCGGGTCAGCACCACGCCGAAGTACGATCCGCTGGCGCCGGCCAACGCGGCCGCCACGACCGCGATCAGCGCCCGCCACACCAGCGGCCACTCCCCCGGCACCACCAGGGGCAGGACCCCGGCACCGATACTGGCCACCGTGCCCAGCACCCACGGGTTCTTCAGCGCGCTGAGCGTCTTCAGCCTTGCCGGGTTCTTGAGCCAGCGCCCCATCACACCAGCATCCGCGCTCGCCTGCCCTCCATGCCAGGGCCTCACCAAGACAAGCCTCAGCGAAATAAGCCTCAGCGAAATAAGAAGGGCGACGCCTGTGCGGCGTCGCCCAACGTACTGGCCCGTTCAGCCTGGTATCACGCGCCGATCGCGTGGGCACCGCCGTCCACGTGGACGATCTCGCCGGTGGTGGCGGGGAACCAGTCGGACATCAGCGCCACGCACGCCTTGGCGGCGGGGACCGTGTCGGACAGGTCCCAGCCCAGCGGGGCGCGCTCCGGCCAGCTGTCCTCGAACTCCTTGAAGCCCGGGATCGACTTGGCCGCCATCGTGCGCAGCGGCCCGGCGGCGACGAGGTTGACGCGGATGTTCTGCTTGGCCAGGTCGCGGGCGAGATAGCGGTTGCACGACTCCAGGCCCGCCTTGGCGACGCCCATCCAGTCGTAGACCGGCCATGCCTTGCTCGCGTCGAAGTCGAGGCCGACGACGGCGCCGCCCTCCTTCATCAGCGGCAGGCAGGCCACGGCCAGCGACTTGTAGGAGTAGGTCGAGATGTGCAGGGCCGTGGCGACGTCCTCCCAGGTGGTGTTGAGGAAGTTGCCGCCCAGAGCGCTCTGCGGGGCGAAGCCGATGGAGTGGACGACGCCGTCGAGGCCGTCGACGTGCTCGCCGACCCGGTCGGCCAGCGTGTCGAGGTGCTCGGTGCTCTGGACGTCGAGCTCGATCACCGGCGGCGTCTCGGGCAGCCGCTTGGCGATGCGCTCGACCAGGCTCAACCGGCCGAACCCGGTGAGCACCACAGTGGCGCCCTCCTCCTGGGCCAGCTTGGCCACCGAGAACGCGATCGACGCGTCGGTGAGCACGCCGGTCACCAGGATCCGCTTGCCTTGGAGAATTCCCACGTCAGTGCCCCATTCCAAGTCCGCCGTCGACCGGGATCACGGCCCCGGTGATGTATGAGGCGTCGTCACTGGCCAGGAAGCGGACGACGCGCGCGACCTCGCTCGGCGACGCCTGGCGCCCGAGCGGGATGTTCTTGGTGATGGCCTCCACGTCGAGGTCGGCCGTCATGTCGGTGGCGACGAAGCCGGGCGAGACCACGTTGACGGTGATGCCGCGCGAGCCGTACTCGCGCGCCATGGACCGGCCGAAGCCGACGAGGCCCGCCTTGGAGGCGGCGTAGTTGGTCTGGCCCGCCGAGCCGGACAGGGCGACGACGGAGGAGACGAGGATGACGCGGCCGCGCTTGAGCTTCATCATGGGCCTGATGGCCCGCTTGGCCACGCGGTAGGCGCCGGTCAGGTTGGCGTCGATGACGTCGGTGAAGGTCTCTTCCTTCATCATCGCCAGCAGCGTGTCCTTGGTGACGCCGGCGTTGGCGACCAGCACCTCGACCGGGCCCTGCTCGGCCTCGACCTTGTCGAAAGCGGCCTCGACGTCGGACATGCTGGTCACGTCGCACTTGACGCCGAACAGCCCCTCCGGCGGCTCTCCCGATCGATAGGTGACCGCGACGGCGTCGCCGGTCGCGGCTAGTTCACGGGCGATCGCGAGGCCGATGCCGCGATTGCCTCCGGTGACGAGTACAGAGCGTGCCATGACACCTGACGCTATCTCCTACCGGCGGGTATCCACTTGTCCGGGGGATACAAGATCGCAGGGTTAGGATCGTGGACATGCGCCAGATCGATTCCGATTTCCTGGAGCTGCCGATGCGGCAGCTGGCGGACGCCGCCCTGCAACGCGCTCGTGACCTGGGCGCCGAGCATGCCGACTTCCGGTTGGAACGCGTGAGAGCCGAGTCGCTCAGCCTCTACGACGCCCGGCTCGAAGGAGCCATGGACGCCGACGACCTCGGCTACGCGGTTCGCGTCGTCAAGGGCGGCACCTGGGGCTTCGCCGCAGGCATCCATCTCACGCCCGAGGCGGCCGCGAAGGTGGCCGAGCAGGCCATCCGGGTGGCCGAGGTGAGCGCCCCGATCAACCGGGAGCCCATCGAGCTGGCCCCCGAGCCGGTCCACTCCGAGGTGGTGTGGGTCTCCGCCTACGACGTCGACCCGTTCGAGGTGCCGTCGGCGGAGAAGGTGGCGCTGCTGGCCGACTGGTCGGCCGGGCTGCTCAAGGGCGCCGACCACGTCTCGGCCCGGCTGCTGCAGGTCAAGGAGCAGAAGTTCTACGCCGACACGGCGGGCACGGTCACTACGCAGCAGCGCGTACGCGTGCATCCCAAGCTCAACGCGATGAAGGCGGCCAACGGCGGATTCGACGACATGTCGACGATCGCGCCTCCGGTCGGCCGCGGCTACGAATACCTGACGGGCACCGGCTGGGACTGGGCCGATGAGCTGGCCCAGCTGCCCGGGCTGCTGGCGGAGAAGCTGGCCGCGCCCTCGGTGGAGGCGGGCGACCACGACCTGGTGATCGACCCGTCCAATCTGTGGCTGACCATCCACGAGTCGATCGGGCACGCCACCGAGCTCGACCGGGCGCTCGGCTACGAGGCCGCCTACGCGGGCACCAGCTTCGCCACCTTCGACCAGCTCAACGAGCTCGTCTACGGCTCCCCGGTGATGAACGTGACCGGCGACAGGACCGTCACGCACGGCCTGGCCACGATCGGCTTCGACGACGAGGGCGTGCAGGGGCAGAGCTTCGACATCGTCAGGGACGGCATCCTGGTCGGCTACCAGCTCGACCGGCGGATGGCGCTGATGAAGGGGTTCGGGCAGTCCAACGGGTGCGCGTTCGCCGACTCGCCGGGGCACATGCCCATCCAGCGGATGGCCAACGTCTCGCTGGCCGCCGCGCCCGGCGGGCCGTCGACCGAGGAGCTCATCTCGCGGGTCGAGCGGGGCCTCTACATCGTCGGCGACAAGAGCTGGTCGATCGACATGCAGCGCTACAACTTCCAGTTCACCGGGCAGCGGGCCTACCGGATCTCGCACGGCCGGCTGGCCGGGCAGGTGCGCGACTTCGCCTACCAGGCGACCACAACGGACTTCTGGCAGTCGATGGAGGCCGTCGGCGGGCCGCAGACGTACGTGCTGGGCGGCGCCTTCAACTGCGGCAAGGGCCAGCCTGGCCAGGTCGCGCCGGTCAGCCACGGCTGCCCGTCCGGCCTGTTCAGGGATGTACGGATCCTCAACACCGTGCAGGAGGGTGGAAAGTGAGCGAGCAGCGATCCGCAGCGGGCCATACCGGTCTGCCTGTCCAGATCTCTCCGCAGGACATGGTGGAGAAGGCTCTGGAGCTGTCCACCAACGATGGCTGCGTCGTGCTCGTGGACGAGGGGTCCACGGCCAACCTGCGGTTCGCGGGCAACACGCTCACGACCAATGGCGTGGCCCGCTCCGCCCGGCTGACCGTGATCTCGATCGCCGGCCAGGGCGTGGGCGTGGTCTCGCGCGCCGCCGTACGACCGCATCAGCTCGCCGACGTGGTGGCCGCGGCCGACCGGGCGGCGCGCGAGGCGCAGCCGGCCGAGGACGCGCGGCCGCTGGTCGAGGGCCTGCCGGCGAGCGCCTCGTGGGCCGAGCCGGTGACCCCGACCGACATCGGGGTGTTCGAACGGTTCGCGCCCGCGCTCGGCGAGGCGTTCGCCGCCGCGGAGGCGGGCGGCAGGAGGCTGTACGGCTTCGCGGAGCACTCGCTGACCTCGACGTTCCTCGGCACCTCCAGCGGGCTGCGGCTGCGCCACGACCAGCCGTCCGGCCGGCTGGAGCTCAACGCCAAGTCGGCTGACCTGAAGCGCTCGGCCTGGACGGGCGTGGGCACCCGCGACTTCTCCGACGTGGACGTGGCGGCGCTCGACGCGTCGCTGGCTCAGCGGCTCGAGTGGGCCAAGACCCGGGTGGACCTGCCCGCGGGGCGCTACGAGGCCCTGCTGCCGCCGAGCGCGGTGGCCGACCTGATGATCTACGCCTACTGGTCCGCGGGCGCCAGGGACGCGCTGGACGGCCGCTCGGTGTTCGCCAAGCCGGGTGGCGGCACCCGGGTCGGTGAGCAGTTGGCCACGCTGCCGGTGACGCTCGTCAGCGATCCGGCCGCCCCGGGCATCGAGTGCGCGCCGTTCGTGGTCGCCCACGCCTCCAGCCGCGAGAGCTCGATCTTCGACAACGGCCTGCCGCTGTCGGCGACCGAGTGGGTGCGGGAAGGGCAGCTCACGGCGCTGCGGCAGACGCGCTACTCGGCCGAGCTCAGCGGACTGCCGGTCACGCCCTCGATCGACAACCTGATCGTGCGGGCTCCCGGCGACGGGCGCTCGCTGACGGAGATGATCGCCGACACCGAGCGCGGCCTGCTGCTCACGTGCCTGTGGTACATCCGCGAGGTCGATCCGCAGACGCTGCTGGTGACCGGGCTCACCCGTGACGGGGTCTACCTGGTCGAGCACGGCGAGGTCGTGGGCGAGGTGAACAACTTCCGCTTCAACGAGAGCCCGGTCGACCTGCTGGGGCGGGTCTCGGAGGTGGGTTCCAGCGAGCAGACGCTGCCGCGCGAGTGGGGCGACTACTTCAGCCGTACCGTGATGCCGGCCATCAGGGTGCCGGACTTCAACATGTCCACGGTCAGCCAGGCGAGCTGACCCTTTCGCCGTAGCACTGGCTCATGAGCGCGTCCGGGACTCACCTGGGCGCGCTCATGGCCGTTTCAGCGCTCTGCTCGGGGCCGTCAGGCGTCCTCGAGGCGGAAGCCCACCTTCATGCCGACCTGGAAGTGCGCCACCTCGCCCGCGTCGATGTGCCCGCGCACCTCCGTCACCTCGAACCAGTCGAGGTGCCGCAGCGTCTCCGACGCGCGTCTGATCCCGTTGCGGATGGCCTGGTCGATGCTCTCCCCCGACGTGCCGACGATCTCGGTCACCCGGTACGTACGATCCGTCATCTCCACACTCCTTACTCGAAGGCCATGATCGCATGACCGCTGCCGCCGCCCCTGGTCGCTGTCGCGTGCGGCGCACCCGGGGTCTACCGTGGATGTCATGAAGGGGTGGCGCAAGAAGCAGGACGTCCACCAGGTCACGGACGCGAAACCGTCGCTGAGCTCGGACATCCACCGGCGGGAGATCAGCTACCTCATCAAGATGGGGATCCGCACACTGTGCCTGATCCTGGCCGTGGTCGTCCCGGTGCCCGTGCCGTACCGGCTGCTGTTCATCGCCGCGGCCGTCTTTTTGCCATACATAGCCGTAATCGGGGCCAATGAGAGGGGCAGGGATGCCCCTCCCCCTACCTTTCACACACCGGAAGCTAACCAAAGCGAGATACCAAGGCATCGACGCGAGATCGGGTCGTGACTAAGTCTTGACGCATCCCATGGGTTGTAGGTGTACGCTTTAGGCAAGCGCTCCGGTCCCCCGTCGGAGTGCTGGTGCCGGCGTTCCGGGCCCCCGTCGGAACGCCGATGAAGCGACGCCGGGTGGTTTGCCCCCGTAACCACCCGGCGTCGCCCTTTTCCTGGGGAAACTCTCACTCGGACGATCAGTCCAATGCCCCGGAACCCTGTTGGGTAGGGCCGCTTTCCCAAAATCGTTTACGCTCTCTGCCGCTCATTATTCGCAGAAAATTGGCAACTTTGAGCATGGCTTGACACCAACAGTTCGTTGGGGTGTCAACTCTCGGTCAGCGTCTCGGTCGTGGCCGCGCCCCAGTTCTTGGCGAGCGCGGTAATCCGGGCGACGGCGTCCTCGGGCGCGGTGCCGGCGCCCTCGGCGAGCCCCAGCAGATAGGCGGTCAGCGGCGCGGCGGGCCTGGCGACGCCGTGCGCCACCTCCTTGGTCAGGTCCAGGATCAGGTCCCGGTCGACGCGGGCCGGGTCGATGCCCAGCTCCTGGCAGGCCAGGGCGGTCCACTCGTTCAGCACGTTCATGCGAGCCTCCTCTAGATCGTCCATTGTGTCGCAGTCGAACCACGGCCGGCCGGACAGCGCGACGCGCGCGTGGACGAGCGGGCCGAGCAGCCCTTTCAGTGAGCGCCCGGTGTAGCCGTCCAGCGCTCGGCGCAGCGTTTCGGCAGGCCACAGGCTCAGCAACCACTGCTCCCGCCCGCCGTCGTCCACCGCCACCACTCCGCCACCGACGCTCCCGGCGTCCATGCCCTCGCCGATGACGCCCCTGGCATCCGCGCATTCGCCACCGGTGCCCGTCGCACGAGCCGAGGCGCGGAGCAGTTCGGCGACGTGTCCGGCTCTGAGGTACGGGAGATCTCCCGCGAGCAGCACCACCCGTGGCGCCGTGACCTCGCGCAGCCCGGCCCGCAACGCCGGAACCGGCCCGCCGCCCGGCGGATCCTCCCGCGCGAAGAACACTCCCGGCAGTGGGCGTTCGGGGCCGACCACGATCACCCTGCGGGCTCCGGCGGCCGCCAGGACGACGCCCTCGATCATCGCCCGCGCCCCGACACTCAAGCCGGGCTTGTCCACGCCGCCCAGCCGGCGCGCTTGTCCCCCGGCCAGGATGACCGCGTCGTACTCTCCGCCGATCGTCACGCCCCCACGGTACGCACCCCGGCCACGGCTCTCGGTCGGCGGGGCAGCGCCCGCACCGCGTACGGATACGGGCAAGCCGCTCCGTACGACGTACGGCTAAAGAGGGCTAGCCGCCGATCGCCGACATCGGGCGGGACGGCTGGAGGAAGGACGGGTCGTCGATGCCGTGCCCGGCGCGCTTGCGCGAGACGGCGGCGATCCAGCGAGCGGCGAGTTCCTCGTCGGAGGCGCCGGCCCGCAGGGGTGTCTTCAGGTCGGACTCCTCGGTGGCGAACAGGCAGTTGCGGATCTGCCCGTCGGCGGTCAGCCGTACGCGGTCGCAGGCGCCGCAGAACGGGCGCGTCACCGAGCCGATCACGCCCACCCGGGCGGGGCCGCCGTCCACCAGGAAGCGCTCGGCGGGGGCGCTGCCGCGATCCTCCAGATCGTCGGCCGTGAGGTCGAACGAGTCCGACAGCATCGCGAGGATCTCGTCGGCGGTCACCATGTTCGCGCGGCTCCAGCCGTGCTGGGCGTCGAGCGGCATCTGCTCGATGAAGCGCAGTTCGTAGCCCTGCTCGAGGCAATAGCGCAGCAGCGGCACTGCCTCGTGGTCGTTGATGTCGCGCATCAGGACCGTGTTGACCTTGACGGGGCGCAGGCCCGCCTCGTGGGCGGCGCTGAGCCCGGCGATCACGTCGTCGAACCTGTCGCGGTGCGCGAGCCGCTTGAAGGTGTCGCGGTCGAGGGTGTCGAGGGAGACGTTCACCCGGTCGAGGCCGGCTTCGACGAGCACCCCGGCCAGCCGGGCCAGCCCGATGCCGTTGGTCGTCAGCGACACCTGCGGCCTGGGGTCGAGCGCCACGGTGCGCCCGACGATGTCGGGCAGTTCGCGGCGCAGCAGCGGCTCACCGCCGGTGTAGCGGATCTCGGTGATCCCCAGCCGCTCGACGCCGATCGTGACCAGCCTGACGATCTCGTCGGCTGTGAGGAGCTGGGCGTTGGGCAGCCAGTCGAGCCCTTCGGGCGGCATGCAGTAGGTGCAGCGCAGGTTGCACTTGTCCGTGAGGGACACCCGCAGATCCGTCGCCACCCGTCCGAACGAGTCTCGCAACATGGCGTCACCTCCAATCCGTCGCCAGAGCCCAGCCTATGCCGGTCTTCCTGCCGCTCCCAAACCCGACAACTCACCGGACGACAACGCGGTTCGCGATCAGGTGATTCCTCGCCCGGCGTTCCGGAACTCCGTGGCGTGGCGAGTGATGTGTTCGATGTCCGTCAGGTACAGGTCGGCGTGCCCGTCGGTCAGGTGGGCGGCGAACGCCTCGTTCCCGGCCGCGGCCTGCCGCCGCATGTGATCCACCATCGCCCGCAGCCGTTCGGCCGCCATCTCGGGCAGGGCCGTACGCTCGTCACCGGAAAGGCCATAGGCGTCGGCGAGCAGCCGGAGCCGCCTGGCCTGCTCGGTCACCGACGTCACGGCCTCGCCGTTGCCGACGGCCGACAGCGGGACGAACCGGTAGGCGGCGTAGGCGACGTCCCACAGGCGCGGCCCGGGATGGGCGGTGTCGAAGTCGATGAGCGCCACCGGCAGGCCGTCGCGGTAGACGCAGTTGTAGGGCGCGATGTCGCTGTGGCAGACGACCTCGGCCGGCTCGCGCGCCGGGAAGTACCACTCGGCGTCCGGTGCCGCGAAATCGGTGGTGGCGTCGTGATAGGCCCGCATGAGTACGGCCAGCGCCTCCAGCGCGGCGTCGCTCCAGGCGTAGGCGGGCACCGGGTAGTGCGCCACATCGCCCGGGACGAAGTCGAGGATCTCCCGGCCGGCCTCGTCCAGCCCGTACGCGCGGGGCGCCCCGTCGAACCCGGCGGCGGCGAGGTGATCCAGCAGACGGTGTACGGCGGGCGTCCAGGGACCGGCCGGCCGCCGGACGGTGTTCCCGACCCGGACGACCTCATTGACCCCGCCACCCGCCAACGGCTCTTCGATCATCCGCGGGACTCTACGCCATCACCGGTTGAGCCATGCGCCCGCCTGGGTGGCGCGCACCTAGGAACAGCGCTGCCTGTCAGCGGACAGGGGTGGGCGGGAGACTGGCGAAGGAACAGAGAACCGACGAGGGGGGATCCGATGTCCGACGTGAACGTGGTCGGCATGTGGGTGACGGCCGACGGCTACATCCGGCAGGAGCTTCTGCCGGACGGGCGCTACGACGAGGCGCGCGGCGACCGGCGCAGCGCCTACACCGGCCGCTACACCGTGACGGGCGCCCATCTGGACTATGTGGACGACACCGGGTTCACCGCGACGGGCGACATCCGTGACGGCGTCCTCTATCACGAGCACCTGGTGCTCTACCGGGAGGAACCACATCCCGGAAAAAGCGCAGGTAAAGCCTGAAACCAGAAATGCCCGGCCCCGTGCCGGGGACCGGGCATTTCTCGAACCGCGTGCGGTCAGTGGCGGCGGCCGACGACCTTCACCCAGTCGGTGGCCTGCGAGCCGTCGAGCCACTCGGCGCCCTCGAAGACCGCCTTCCAGGTGCCCGAGGTGTAGGCCGGGACGCGGGTGGAGAAGTAGCCGTCACGGCTGGTCCGGACCGACTCCACGTACTCCCACCGGCCGCTGCCGTCGGCCTTGAAGAGGATCGAGATCCGCTTCCAGCCGAGGCGGTGCCACGACTCCGACTCCTTGCAGTAGTCGGCGTGGTGAACGGACACGAAGCCGCTGATGTAGTCCTCTTCGCACTGAACCGACAGCTTGCCCTCGAGATTGAGGGGCTTGCCGCGCCAGGCCGGTTCGGGGTTGGCGTCGAACTGCAGGGCGGTGTGACCACCGTCGGGCCCGGGATCCGCCAGCGCCGGAGTGGCGGCGGTCGCCACGACCGTGGCGCCCAGAGCAGCCGCAGCCAGTCCGGCGGCGAGACGTCGCATCATGAATGAACTTCCTTCCCCGTGTGGAGAACGCGCCCCTAGGACAGGGCACGTCAACGCCATTGACGCGTTGGGGAAAGGAAAAGTTGCGAAAGCCCCGATCACAATCTTGCAACGACAATTCACCCGACGGGCTTTATGACACCGTTTTTAGGTGTTTATCCCGCTTTCGTGGATTTTCGAGACCTTTGCGGCATAATGGTCGGTTCCCAGGTAGCGGGCTCGCCAGTAGCCGCCGGAGCGTCCCCGTACCGTCCTGCCGAAGTCGCCCGTCTCGCCGGTGGTCGCGATCGCCACCCGCTCCCACGTGTCCTCGGCCTCCGCGCGCCACAGGATCTCCACCTGCTGGTCGGCGAACGGTGCGTAGTCCTCGTAGCCGCGCGGGTCCACCCTGGTCAGGGAGCCGCGCAGCCGTACGGAGTCGGCTCCGCCCGCCTTCTCCGCCCGTACGGACGACATCTTGGTCTCCCGCTTGAGCTGGAACGTCTGGTTGCGCGTCACGCTCTGCCCGTCGTCGCCCGTCGCGGTGGCGGTGATCGTCCAGGTGCCCGACGGGTAGAAGCGGGTGAGGACCTTGTCGGGCAGGAACCTCCAGGTCTGCCAGCCGTCCAGCATCCGCATCCCGACCGGCACCGTCCGCCACTCCGGCATGAACGGCAGCGCGGGCTCCACGGTGATGGGCCGCGGCTGCGGCCGCCTGGCCGACGCCCAGATGTCCGGGCCGAACCAGGCCGGCCACCCCTCCCCGACGGGCCGCGCCCCGGTGTCCACGGCGTGGGCGGGATCCACGACGGCCTCTCCGCCCGGAGCGGTGACGCGCATGGCGCCCGTGGCCGGGGGTACGGCGCCGACGGGTGATCCGCCGGTGATGGGCGTCTGGCCGGTGGCGCCGGGCGTGGACCCGGGCTCCACCTTGATGCTCACCCCGTCCTTGCCCTTCACCCCCTTGGCGACCACGTCGATCACCAGGCGGACGGTGTTCCCGGCCCCGACGACGGGGCTTGCGGGCCGGATGTTGATCTCACGAATGGCGAGCTCGGTCGCTGCGGAGGACGCCGGTATGGGCACCGCGAGGGCCCCCGCCGCGAGCGAGACGAGAAGAAGACTTCTGGTCATGGTCGAGACGCTAGGAAGCACCCGGTAATGACCAGGACCACGACGCACGCCCCGAACGGCAAAGGATCAGCCGGAGTACAGGCCCTCGATGACGTCGGCGTACTTGGCGTGGATCACCCGCCTCTTGAGCTTCAGGCTGGGCGTCAGTTCCTCCGTCTCGGCCGTCCACTCGGTGCCGAGCAGCGCCCACCGCTTGACCTGCTGCACCCTGGCCAGCTTGGCGTTGGCCACCACGACGGCGGCCTCCACCTCCTTGAGCACGGCGGAGTGCTCGGCCAGTTCGGCGAGCGAGCCGAAGGTGATGCCGCGCGCCTGGGCCCAGCCGGGCGCCACCTCGGCGTCGAGCGTCAGCACGGCCACCGGGTAGGCCCGGTTGTCGCCATAGGCGAGGGCCTGGCCGATGAGGGGGTGCTCCTTGAGGTGGTTCTCGATCTCGGCCGGGGAGATGTTCTCGCCGCCGGCGGTGATGATCAGCTCCTTCTTGCGGTCGACGACCCGGTAGAAGCCGTCGTCGTCGACCGAGCCGATGTCGCCGGTGTGCAGCCAGCCGTCCTCGTCGATCAGCTGGGCGGTGTCCTCGGAACGGTTGTGGTAGCCGCGGGTGTTGAGGGGGCTTCGGGTGAGGATCTCGCCGTCCTCGGCGATGCGGACCTCGACGCCCGGCTCCGCCCGGCCGACGGTGCCCAGGCGGTAGCAGGAGGGGCTGTTGCCGGTGAAGGCGCCGGTCGTCTCCGTCATGCCGTACACGTCGATGACCTTGAGCCCGAGACCGGCGTAGAAGCGCTGCACCTCGGCGGGGAGCGGCGCGGCACCCGTGGCGGTCCACCCGGCGCGATCGAAGCCGATCATGCCGCGGATGATGGACAGCAGCGAGGAGTCGGCCTGCTCGTAGGCGGCGGCGATCTCGGGGGTGAGCGTGCCGCCGTACTGCCCGGCCTCGACGTAGGCGACGCCGGCGGCCATGGCCCGTCGTACGGCGTCCTGCTGCTCGTCCGTCTGAGTGGCGAGGACCGCCAGCAGGCGGGCCATCATCTTCTCCCACACGCGCGGCACGCCGAAGAACATCATCGGCTTGACCTGCCCGAGCGTGGCTCCGAGGTTGGCCAGGTCGGTGCAGAAGTGCACGTGGGAGACCTTCACCAAGGGCAGGTAGAGGCTGAGCACCCGCTCGGCGATGTGCGCGTAGGTGAGGTAGGAGATCTGCGTGCCCTGGATGGGCAGCGAGGTGATGCGGTCGGTCGACTCGACCTCGTAGAAGACGTTCGCGTGGGTGAGGGGGACGCCCTTGGGCCGGCCGGTGGTGCCCGAGGTGTACAGGACGGTGACCACGTCGTCCGCCGTCACGGCGCGCCAGCGGGCCTCGACCTCTTCCGGGCGCGCGGCCAGCGCGGAGCGGCCCAGCTCCAGGAAGTCCGTCCAGGACAGGAACCGGTCGTCGTCGGGCGCGCCCTCCAGCATGATGATCTTGCGGAGTCCCGTCAGCCGGTCGAGCACCGGCTGCCAGCGGGCCAGCTCGGCGGGGCCGCCGAGCACCGCGATCCGGGCGCTCACATCGGCGGCGACGAACGCGATCTGGTCGGGCGCGAACGTCGAGTAGACGGTGCAGCCGACGCCACCCGCGTGCACCGCGCCGAGGTCGGCGAGCACGTGCTCGCTCCTGTTGACCATCATCAGCGCGACGGATTCGCCGGGTTCGAGGCCGAGCGCGGCGTATCCGGCCGCTATCTCGAGCACCCGCTGCCTGGCCTCGCCGTAACTCAGCGTGTTCCAGCCGCCGTCGACGGGGTCGGAGTAGGCGGGCGCGTCAGGGTAACGCTCGGCCAGCTCGCTGAGCTGCCCGCATACCGTACGGCCGGCGATTAAACGGTCGATCTCCGCCCGGACTTCGAGGACATCTGCCATGGCACCCGCCTCCAGTCAGTAATCACTTGCTCAGCTGGGATGCATCGCACCACACCGCCGGGGTAGCGGCAAGACCTCGCCACCGTCGTCACGTAGAGTGATGGATCGCGCACAAAAGCGGGAGGTCGCATGACCAAGGGCGAAAGGACGTTCTTCGGGCATCCGTGGGGCCTGGCGACGCTGTTCGGCACCGAGATGTGGGAGCGGTTCAGCTGGTACGGCCTGCGCGCCATCCTGGCCACCTTCATGGCGGCCTCCCCCGCCCAGCATGGCCTCGGCATGACCGAGCAGACCGCGCAGGCGGTGGTCGGCGTCTACGGCGCGCTGATCTACCTGGTGGCGCTGCCCGGCGGCTGGATCGCCGACCGGGTGCTGGGCCCGCGCAGATCGGTCTTCCTGGGCGGCTTCATCATCATGTGCGGCCACATCAGCATGGCCCTCCCGGTCGGCGGGTCGTTCTTCGTCTGGCTCGGGTTGCTGCTGATCATCGCGGGCACCGGCCTGCTCAAGCCGAACATCTCGGTCATGGTCGGCCGGCTCTACCGCGACGAGGACGACGGGCGCAGGGACGCCGGGTTCTCGCTGTTCTACCTGGGCATCAACATCGGCGCCTTCCTCGCGCCGATCGTGGTGGGCGAGTTGGCCAAGGGTGGCCGCTGGCATCTGGGCTTCGGCGCGGCGGCGGTCGGCATGGCGCTCGGCCTGCTGCAGTACACGCTGGGCAGGAAGAGCCTCAGGGGCGTCGGCGACGAGCCGGGCCTGCCGCTGACGCCGTCCGAACGGGCCAGGGCCGTCAAGCTCGTCTCGTTCGCGGTGGCCGTGACCGTGGTGGCCATGGCGATCTGGGTGGCGACGGGGACGTTCACTCTGTCCAGGCTCACGGTCGTGGTGACGGTCGTGGTGCTGGCGGTGCCGGTGCTCTACTTCGGCTACATCATGCTCGGCAGCCACGACCTGACCGAGGACGAACGGCTGCGGATGAAGGCCTACATCTGGCTCTTCGTGGCGGCCGCGATCTTCTGGATGATCTTCGACCTGGCGCCGAGCAAGCTGCTGTTCTTCGCCCAGCACAACACCGTCCTGTCGCTGTTCGGCATCCCCATCGAGGCGGCGACGACGCAGTCGTTCAACTCGCTGTTCATCCTGCTCCTGGTGCCGGTGTTCGCGGCGCTGTGGACGAAGCTGGGGACCCGGGTGAGCACACCGCAGAAGTTCGCGTTCGCGCTGTTCATGGCGGGCCTCAGCTTCGTGGTCATGGCGCTGGCCGCCAAGCTGGCCGAGACGGGCAAGATCTCGGTCTGGTGGCTGGTGCTGGTCTATCTGATCCAGGTGTTCGGCGAGCTGTCGCTGAGCCCGGTCGGACTCTCGGTCACCAGCAAGCTGGCGCCTCAGGCGTTCAAGGGCCAGATGCTCGGCATCTGGTTCATCGCGGTGTCGGTGGGCGACGCGGTCGGCGGGCAGACCGGGCGGCTCGGCAACGTGCTGTCCGAACCCGCCTACTACCTGCTCCTGGCCTCGACGGCGGTCGTGGCGGGAGTGGTGCTGCTGGTGTTCACCCGGCGGTTGCGGGTACTGATGGCGGAGCACCACACCAAGCCGCTCCGGTAGAAATCTCTCTCGTGTCGGAAATTCTCGATCTCGTAGGCATCTTCGTCTTCGCCCTGTCGGGCGCGCTGATGGGCGTACGCAAACGGCTCGACGTGGTGGGCATGGCGGTGATCGCCGAGATGACCGCGCTGGGCGGCGGCGTCGTGCGCGACCTGATCCTCAACGTCCGGCCCACCGCCTTCCAGAGCTCCGGCTACGTGCTCGTGCCGCTCGCGGCCACGGTCATCGTGTTCTTCTGGCATCCGCACGTGGCCAAGGTGATGCCCGCCATCCTGGTGCTCGACGCGGCGGGCCTCGGGCTGTTCTGCGCGGTGGGCACCGAGAAGGCGCTCGACTACGGGCTCGGCCCCCTGCACGCGGCCCTGCTCGGCGTCACGACGGCGATCGGCGGCGGCATGCTGCGCGACGTGCTGGCCGGGGAGATCCCGACGCTGCTGTACGACCGCCAGCTCTACGCGGTGCCCGCGACGCTCGGCTCGGCGGTGATGGCCGCGCTCTACACGCACGATCTGCACGGCTGGCCCGCCACGCTGGCCGCCGCCGTGCTGGCCTTCGGCCTGCGCATCGCCGCGATGCGCTACAACTGGCGCGCCCCGCTGGCCAGGGGTGTCAAACCCCCGGAATAAGCCAGGCGCTTCAGACCATCGGCATGAGCGAGTCGGGCAGCCGCGGCCTGGTCCCGGCGGCTCCGCGCTCGCGAGCCGCCGCGATCCGGCTGACGGCTTCGGCGAGCACCTGGGGCGAGTGCGTGTACGGCAGGCGCAGGTAGCCCTCCAGCGTGCCTTCCAGCCCGAACCAGGGCCCCGGAGCGAGCCGTACCCCATGATGGGCCGCCGCGTCGGCCAGAGCGACCGAGGAGCCCCCGTCCAGCCGTACCCACAACGTGCCGCCGCCTTTCGGCACGGTGAAGCTCCACCCGGGCAGCCGTTCACGCAGCCCGGCGACGAGCGCGTCGCGGGAGGCCCGCAGCGTGCGGCGGCGCTCGGCCCTGGTCTGCTCGATCCGGTCGAACAGCCGCGCCACCACGAGCTGCTCCAGCACCGGGCTGGCGATGTCCACGGCCCCGCGGTGGACGGCCAGGCGGCGGGCCAGCGCGGCCGTGGTGCGCACCCAGCCGATGCGCAGCCCGCCCCACCACAGCTTGGAGGCCGAGCCGATGCTGATCATCCGGCTGTCGGTGTCGAAGGCGGCCATGGGCGCCGTGCGCGGCACCTCGTCCAGGGCCAGCTCCGACCAGGTCTCGTCGACCACGAGCACGGTGTCGGTACGCCTGGCGGCCCCGGCGATGGCGGCCCTGGTGGCGTCGTCCATGAGCGCGCCGGTCGGGTTCTGGAAGTCGGGCATCAGATAGGCCAGCCGGGCCGCCGACTGGCGCATGGCGCAGGAGACCAGGTCGGCCTGCCAGCCCTCGTGCGAGATGCCGACGGGCACGATCCTGGCGCCGCGCTGGCGGGCCACGTCGATGGCGTGCGGGTAGGTGGGCGACTCGACGAGCACCGGGTCGCCCGCGCCGACCAGCAGGCCCAGCACGAGCTGGATCGCGTGCTGGGAGCCGGTGGTGACGAGGATCTGCTCCGGCCTGGTGGCCAGTCCGCGGCCGGTGTAGTGGGCGGCGATCCGCTCCCTGAGCGCGGGCAGGCCCATCGGGTCGTAGCCGTGGCCCATGCCATACCTGGGCAGGTCCGCCACGGCCTCGGTCATGGCCTCGGCCAGCGCCGACGGCGCGGGCGGGGCGGCGCAGTGCAGCGGGATGAGCCCGTCACCGTCGACGGACAGCCACGGGTTGTCCGCCGACATGGCCGGGTCCGGCAGCGCGGTCCAGCTTCCCGAGCCCTGCCTGCTGTCCAGGTAGCCCCGCTCGCGTAGCAGGTCGTAGGCGGCCGTTACAGTGGTGCGGCTGACCTCCAGGGTCTTGGCCAGGTCGCGTTCGGCGGGCATGCGCACCCGCACCGGCAGTTGCCCGTCCATGATGAGCGCGCGCACGGAGTCGGCGAGCGCGCGGTAATAGGGCCGGGCGCCCGCCGGGACGTCCACCAGCCTGGCCACCTGAGTCGCCGACAAATGCCTCATAAAGGCCACTTTCCGGGATTGGCCCTGTTTTGGCAAGCCATGCCCCTGCCACTCTGGGACCATTATGAGCGAAGCGACCGTCCCACGCCCGAACACCCTCCCTGTCCGTCTCCTGCGTCTTTACGGCGGTCTGGCGCTGTACGGGCTGGGCATCGCCTTCCAGCTCGTGTCCGGGCTGGGCAACGCCCCGTGGAACACCCTCCACCAGGGCCTGGCCATGCGGACGGGCCTGTCGGTCGGGACGATCATCCTCGTGGTCGGCGTGCTGGTGATGCTGCTGTGGATCCCGCTGAAGGAGAAGCCCGGCCTCGGCACGATCAGCAACGTCCTGTTCGTCGGCCTGTTCGCCGACGCCGCCTTCTCGGTGCTGCCCACCGCCACGCACTGGGCGGCGAGCTGGCTCTACCTGGCGCTCGGCGTGCTGTCGATCGCCCTGGCCACTGTCCTGTACATCGGCGCGGGGATGGGCGCGGGACCGCGGGACGGCATCATGACCGGCCTGACCCGGCTGGGCCTGTCGCTCCGGCTCGCCCGCTTCCTCATCGAGATCATGGTGCTGGCCGCGGGCTGGCTGCTCGGCGGCACGGTCGGCGTCGGAACCCTGATCTTCGCGCTGGCCATCGGCCCGCTGACCCAGCTGCTCACCCGCTGGTTCCCCATGACGTGACCCCGCTGCCCACCCGCTGGTCCCCATGACGTGATCCCAGCCGCTCGCCCGCTGGTTCGCCATGACTGATCTCGCGGCCGTGCCCGCTCACGACGCGACGTGCGCGGAGCGGCCGCGAGATCGCCCTTCCGCCGGTAGCGTCAATACATGCGGATCGAGGACTATGCGCTCATCGGGGACATGCAGTCGGCGGCCCTGGTCGGCAGAGACGGCTCCATCGACTGGCTCTGCCTGCCCAGATTCGACTCCCCCTCCTGTTTCGCGGCCATGCTCGGCAGCGAGCGCAACGGCCACTGGTGGCTCGGCCCCACAGGCAGGCGGCCCGCCACGCGGCGGCGCTACCGGCCCGACACGCTCATCCTGGAGAGCGAGTGGGACACCCCCACGGGCACGGTCCGCGTCATCGACTTCATGCCGCCACGTGACCGCAACCCCGACGTGGTCCGCATCGTCGAGGGCGTCTCGGGCACGGTCGAGATGTCCACGCAGCTCAGGGTCCGTTTCGACTACGGCAGGATCGTGCCGTGGGTCCGCCGTAACAACGGCCACCTGCAGGCGGTCGGCGGCCCCGACTCCATCTGGCTGCACTCCCCCGTCCCGCTCAAGGGCGGCGACTACGCGCACCGCGCCACCTTCACCATCAAGGAGGGCGAGCGGCTGCCGTTCGTGTTCACCTGGCACCCCTCACACCAGCCGATGCCGTCGCAGATCCACGCCGAGACCCAGCTCACCGAGACCGAGGCGCTGTGGAAGGAGTGGGTGGCCAAATGCAGCTATGAAGGCCCCTACCGCGAGGCCGTCGTCCGCTCGCTGATCACCCTCAAGGGCCTCATCTACGACCCCACCGGCGCCATCGTGGCCGCGCCCACCACCTCCATCCCCGAAGACCTGGGCGGGGTGCGTAACTGGGACTACCGCTACTGCTGGCTGCGCGACGCGACGATGACGCTCGACGCCCTGATCAACTCCGGCTATCTGGACGAGGCCGCCGCCTGGCGGGCCTGGCTGCTGCGCGCGATCGCGGGCCGCCCGCAGGACCTGCAGATCATGTACGGCGTCGCGGGCGAGCGGCGGCTGCCGGAGATGCAGCTCGCCTGGCTCGACGGCTACGAGGGCTCCCGCCCGGTCAGGATCGGCAACGACGCCGTCATGCAGCTCCAGCTGGACGTCTACGGCGAGGTGATGAGCTGCCTGTTCTTCTCCAGGACCTCTGGCCTGGCCGCCGACGACCGCGCCTGGGCGATCCAGCGCCAGCTGCTCGACTACGTGGCCGAGCACTGGGACGAGCCCGACGAGGGACTGTGGGAGGTACGCGGCCCGCGCAGGCACTTCACCCACTCCAAGATGATGTGCTGGGTGGCCCTCGACCGGGCCGTGAAGTACGTGGAGAAGTTCGGCAGGACCGGCCCCGTCGACCGGTGGCGGGAGCTGCGCGACGTCGTGCACGCCGAGATCTGCGACCGGGCCTACGACCCCACGCGCAACACCTTCACCCAGTACTACGGCTCGACGGCCCTCGACGCCTCGCTGCTGCTCATGCCCATGGTGGGCTTCCTGCCGGCCGACGACCCGCGGGTGGTCGGCACGGTGGCGGCCATCGAGAAGGAGCTGATGTCCGACGGTTTCGTGCTGCGCTACCCGGTGGCCGAGGACAACGACGTCGACGGCCTGACCGGCGGCGAGGGCGCGTTCCTGGCGTGCAGCTTCTGGCTGGTCGAGGTGATGGCCATGCAGGGGCGCAAGGAGGAGGCGACGCAGCTGTTCGAGCGGCTGCTCGCGCTGCGCAACGATGTGGGGCTACTCGCCGAAGAGTACGACCCGCGATACGACCGTATGGTGGGAAATTTCCCCCAAGCGTTCAGCCACGTCCCCCTGGTGCACGCCGCCCGCGCGCTCTCCCGGCTGGGCTAAGCGGCGAGCCGGGCCAGCACCTTGGCGAACTCCGGCGGCGGCGCCACCACGAGGCGGGCCAGGCCGTCCTGCAGGACGATGTCCGCCCTGATGAGGGTCAGCCGCCCCTCGTGCCACCAGTAGACCTGCGGGCTGAGCCCGTCGGTGCGTACGGCGTGCACGCGCAGCCGCTCCAGGGCCCGCACCACGCCGATCCCGTCGACCGGGTGCACGATCAGCGTGTACGGATCCGGCAGCACCACCAGCACTCCGTCGGCGGGCAACGGCAGATAGTCGCCGAGCCAGCGCAGATGGGTGGCGGCGGCCGGGGTCCGGCTGGTCAGGCGCCACACCGGCGTGCCCGACAGCTCGATGGACTCGATCTCCAGCCGCTCGTCCCGGCCGACGTTCGTGACGGCCAGCTCCAGCGCCCGGCCCGACGGGACGGGCCAGCAGCCGGCCTCCTCGGGGCGTACCGGCCTGGAGCCCACCGTGAGCAGCTCGACCAGGTCGCCGTTGAGGTGGCGGCCGATCACCCTGGTCAGGTCGGCGACCTCGTCGACCGCCTCGACACGGGTCCGCAGCAGCGGCTTGACCTGGTCGAGATCGCACACGTCGAGCCGCTCGTCGGCCGCCGCGACCGCGTTGGCGAGGTGCTCGGAGACCAGCATCGGCCAGTCGTCCCTGGGCCTGCGGCCCGCCTCGCGGCGCAGCCCGGTGAGCCTGACCAGGATCTCCCTGCCGCCGCTCAGCGTCAGCGAGGCGCCGTCGGCGGCGAAGACGCAGGTGAAGCCGAGGGAATCGGCGACGAGCCCGAGCAGGGAGTCGAGATCGGTGTCCTCGATCGAGCGTCGCGAGGGCTCCCGGTCACGCCTGAACAAGTTCACGCGCCGTGTCCCCTCTGTCCGTTTTGTCGGTATGCGTGTATTCCTACCTTGCCTGCTCCTCGTCGCGGAACAGACCAGCCAGCGAGCACGATTCGGTATCGATAGCCCCAAGAGCCCCAAGCCACACACTCATCTGTGGTGTGCCGTGACCCACCGGCAACCCCGCCAGGACAGGCACTCCGAGCGGCAGCAGCCGGTCTTTAAGCACGGGATAGGGATCCCCGCAGTCCACCCACGAACCGAGGGCGATCCCGCGCACGCCGTCGAAGGCACCCGCCTGCAAGAGCTGGGTGAGCATCCGGTCGATGCGGTAGGGCTCCTCGCCGATGTCCTCCAGCAGCGCGATCTTCCCGGCGAACGACGGATGGTAGCGGGTGCCGCACATGGAGGCGAGCAGCGACAGGTTACCGCCCGCCAGTATGCCCTCGGCCCGGCCGGGAGCCAGCACCTGGTCGCCGACGACGGGCGGCGCCTGGCGGGCCAGGGCGGCCCGCAGGTGCTCCCAGGTGCGCGGCTCGGCCCGCTTCTCGTTGGCGATCACGTCGCAGGCCGGCATCGGACCGTGCAGCGTGGGCACGCCCAGCTCCGCCGCGAACGCGTGGTGCAGCGCCGTGATGTCACTCGACCCGATCAGCGTCTTGGGTCCCGCCGCGCGCATGAGGCCCCAGTCGAGCAGGCCGAGCAGCCTGGCCGCGCCGTAACCGCCCCTGGCGCAGAACACCACGGAGACGGCCGGGTCGCACCAGGCGGCCTGCAGGTCGGCGGCGCGGGCCGCGTCGGCTCCGGCGAGGTAGGGAAGGTCCTGGCTGCCGAGAACGTGCTCGCCGACCACGACCTTCAGCCCGAGCCCCTCCAGGCGCTCGACCCCCCGCCTGAGCAGGATGGCGTTCGGTGGCCCCGAGGGCGAGACGACGGCGACGGTGTCACCCTGCCGCATTGATCAACTCCCGGACGGGCGGCGACGCCGACGTTGGCTTTTTCACTCGCCAAACGGTGTCACACTTACCTCTCGTATGCGACTTCCGCCCCACATCCTCGTGGTCAACGGCATCAAGGTCCGCCGGCCGGTCTTCCTGCTCGGTGCTCCGCACTCCGGCGCGGACCTGCTCGCCCGCGCCCTGAAACGGTCCCCCGGCTTCCACGTCACGATGGGCCGCGCGTCCGTCGCCCACGTGGTGTACGCCTTCGCCCGCAAGCCGTCGATCGGCCAGACATCGGGGGCCGTGCGCGTGCTGCGCGACGCGCTGGCCGAGTCGTGGCAGGTGCTGCCCCGCTCGTGCGGCCAGTGCGCCGCGGCGTGCCGGGAGGCGGGCGGCGTGATGAGCTTGGGCCCGTGCGTGGCCACGAGCGAGGTGACCAGGTTCGGCGACGGCAGCCCCGACCTGCTCTACAGCGCGCCGGTGCTGCTCCGGGCCTTCCCCGACGCCCGGTTCGTGCAGCTCATCCGCGACGGCCGCGACGTGGTCGCCGACATGCTCGACGACCCCGACTGCCTGGCCTGGTTCAAGCCGGTGATGCTGTCGGAGGAGACCGAGTTCCCCAACCCGTTCCTCGGCGTCAACCGCGACGAGCACCGCGACCGCTGGAAGGGCATGCCCGCCGCGGGCAAGAGCGCCCTGCGCTGGCGCAGCGCCGTACGGCTCAGCGCCACGCTCCGCAAGGAGCTGCCACCCGGCCAGCTCCTCACGCTGCGCTACGAGGATCTCGTGCAGCGGCCCGCGGAGCCGGTGGCGGCGCTCACCGAGTTCCTGGAGACGCGCGTCTCCAAGATCGGCTTGTACGCCCCGCGCGTCTCCGAGGTCGGTTCCTGGCGCACCCGCCTGCGGCCCGGCGACCTCACCCTGGTGGAGAAGGTCACCAGGCAGGAGCTCACGCGACTGGGCTATCTGAAGCGCTGAACTGGGTGCGGTAGAGCTCGGCGTAGAGCCCGCCGCGCGCCAGCAGCTCCTCGTGGCGGCCCCGCTCGGCGATGCGGCCGTCCTGCACGACGAGGATCTCGTCGGCCTCCCTGATCGTCGAGAGCCGGTGCGCGATCACCAGCGAGGTGCGACCGGCCAGCGCGGTCTTCAGCGCCTGCTGCACGGCCGCCTCCGACTCCGAGTCGAGGTGCGCGGTGGCCTCGTCGAGCACCACCACGCGCGGCGCCTTCAGCAGCAGCCTGGCCAGCGCCAGCCGCTGCTTCTCGCCGCCGGACAGCCGGTAGCCGCGGTCGCCCACGACCGTGTCCAGCCCGTCGGGGAGCGCCTCGATGAGGTCACCTATCTGCGCGGCCCTGAGAGCGTCCCAGATCTCCTCATCGCTCGCCCCTGGCCTCGCGTAACGGAGGTTGGCCCCGATCGTGTCATGGAAGAGATGAGCGTCCTGCATGACCACGCCCACGGTGTCGCGCAGCGAGGCGAGCGTGGCCTCGCGCACGTCGAGGCCGTTGATCCGCACCGCGCCCTCGTTGACGTCGTAGAGCCGGGAGACCAGCGAGGTGATCGTGGTCTTGCCCGCCCCCGAGGGACCGACCAGGGCGATGAGCCGGCCGGGCCCGGCCGTGAACGACACGCCGCGCAGCACCTGCTGGGACGGGCCCGTGTCCTGCCTGGCCACCGACTCCAGGGAGGCCAGCGACACCTCCTCGGCCGCCGGGTAGCGGAACTCGACGTCGTCGAACTCGATCGTCACCGGCCCGTCCGGCAGCGGCCGCGCGCCCGGCTTCTCCGACACCATGGGCTTGAGATCGAGGATCTCGAAGACCCGGTCGAAGCTGACGAGCGCGGTCATCACGTCCACCTGCACGTTCGACAGCGAGGTGAGCGGCCCGTACAGCCGCATCAGCAGGGCGGCCAGGGCCACCAGGGTGCCCAGCTCGAAGGCGCCGCCGACGGCCAGCACACCGCCGATGCCGTACACCAGCGCGGTGGCCAGCGCCGCGACCAGGCCGAGCGCGACCCGGAACACGGTGCCGTACATGCCGACCGTCACGCCCACGTCGCGCACCCTGGCGGCGCGGGAGCTGTAGACGGCGGTGTCGTCCTCGGGGCGGCCGTAGAGCTTGGCCACCATCGCGCCCGCCACGTTGAACCGCTCGGTCGTGACCGAGCTCATCTCGGCGTCGAGCTGCATCTGCTCGCGGGTCAGCGCGGACATGCGCCGCCCGACCCACTTGGCGGGCACGATGAAGATCGGCAGCAGCACCATCGCGACCACCGTCACCTGCCACGACAGCGCCAGCATCGCGCCCAGCACCAGGACCAGGCTGATCACGTTGCTGACGACCGAGGACAGCGTGCTGGTCACGGCGCGCTGAGCGCCGATCACGTCGCTGTTGAGCCGGCTGACCAGCGCGCCGGTCTGCGCGCGCATGAAGAACGCCACCGGCATGCGCTGCACGTGGTCGAACACCTCGGTGCGCAGATCGTAGATCAGCCCTTCGCCGATGCGCGCGGAGAACCAGCGCTGCACGAGCGTGAGAGCCGCGTCGACCAGCGCGAGCGCGGCGATCGCCAGGGCCAGGCCGACCACGACGCCGCTCCGCCTGGGCAGGATGCCGTCGTCGATGATCGCCTTCATCAGCAGCGGGTTGGCGATCACGATCACCGCGCCCGCCATCACCAGCAGTAGGAACGCGGTTATCTGCCGGGTATAGGGCTTGGCGTAGCGCGCGATGCGCCGGACCGTGCCCGGGGTGAGCCGCTGCTTGGTCACGGAGCCGTCGCGCCGCAGGGACGCCCATACCTGGGGGCCGAAGCCCCCTCCCATCATCGCCATTCGGGGGTCCTCCTCCCCCGCCTCAGCACCCGGGAGCCCCGTGGGATTCCCGGGTCAGCTCAGCGCGAAACATCGGCGCCGCCGGGCCGGCCCAACGCGGCACCCCCAGCGGCTCCCGAGTCAGCGCGACGCTCAGGTTGCGCCGAAGAGCGCCTTGAGGCGGCGTGCCTGCTCGACACCTTCCGCCACGCTCTGCTCCTCCAGGGTGCGCGCCCGCGCTCCCTGGAGGAGTCGCTTGGTCGCCGCCGCCGCGTCCCGGTTGGTCGACAGCAGCTCCGCGATCTTGTCTTGTACGGCTCGCGCCAGGTCATCCGCCGCGACCACGCGTTCGGCGAGGCCGATCCGCAGGGCCTCCTCCGCCCCGATCGTCCTAGAAGTCAGGCAGATGTCGATCGCCTTGGCCAGCCCCACCAGCTCGACCAGTGGCTTGGTGCCGGTCAGATCGGGCACCAGCCCCAGTGCGGGCTCCTTCATGCAGAATTTGACGTCGTCGGCCACGATGCGCAGGTCACAGGCGAGCGCGAGCTGGAACCCCGCGCCGATCGCGTGCCCCTGCACGGCCGCAATGGAGACGATCTCCGGTCGGCGGAACCACAGGAACCCTTGTTGGGCCTTCCTGATCTGCTGCTCGAACGCTGTGGTGTCGAGTTGTGCCGCCGAACTGAACGAGCCCTGTCCGGGCACTCCCTCGGGCGTGAACATTCGCAGGTCGATGCCTGCTGAGAAGGACGGTCCCTCGCCTTTCACGACGACGATGCGCACCTGCTCAGGCAGGTTGCCCCCGATGTCAGCCAGTGCCGCCCAGGTCGCGAACGTCTGTGCGTTTCGCTTACTGGGCCGATCCAGCGCGATCGTCGCGATCTCACCGTCCACCTCGAAGCGAAGTCCGATCTCCGCCAGCCTTTCGGCAGAGACGTCCTCCGTGTACCCCCCACGCTGTGGCGCCTGCGCTTCCGCCATCGCCCGCTCCCTCATTGCCTTAGCCGTCGCGCCCGAGCCTACAGAATGTCATTCTGGGACTCGGGCGCGACGGCGGCTGACTTGGGACGAGCGGCTGCGGTCGCACGTTCCGAGGCGGCCGTCAGCGCTTGGACTTGCCTCGGGTCGCTCCTCCGCGCCCGCGCAGAGTCACACCGGACTCGCTCAGGATGCGGTGGATGAACCCGTAAGACCGACCGGTCGAAGCGGCCAGGGCGCGGATGCTCTCGCCCGCGGCGTAGCGCTTCTTGAGATCGCCGGCCAGTTTTTCACGATCGGCCCCGGTTACCCGGGTGCCCTTCTTCAGTGTCTCGGCCACGAGTACCTCCTGTAGTGCCGGACTTCCGCAGCGTTACTCCGCCATGATCAGTCATTTCAGCGGGATCGGCTACCTACTCCACGGGAAAAGATCCGTACCCACCCAAATTAAGATCAGGCAAGTGCCACAAGATCGGAAAATTCCTCGCTCCACGCGTCTTCAGTTCCGTCTGGTAGCAAGATCACCCTATCCGGTGACAAGGCGTCAACGGCACCCTCGTCATGGGTAACGAGCACGATCGCTCCTGAATATGACCTCAGAGCGTTCAGAACTTGCTCGCGGCTGACCGGATCTAGGTTGTTCGTGGGCTCATCGAGCAGAAGTACGTTCGCACTAGACAGCACCAGCATGGCCAGCGCCAGCCGGGTCTTCTCGCCGCCGGACAGCACGCCCGCCGGCTTGTCGGAGTCGTCACCGGAGAACAGGAAGGAGCCGAGGACCTTGCGCAACTCGGTGTCGGTGAACTTGTCGCCGGCCGAGCGCATGTTCTCCAGCAGGGTGCGCTCGCCGTCGAGCGTCTCGTGCTCCTGGGCGTAATAGCCGATCTTGAGGCCGTGGCCGGGCCTGATCTCGCCGCTGTCGGGCTTTTCGACCCCGCCCAGCAGCCTCAGCAGGGTGGTCTTGCCCGCGCCGTTGAGGCCGAGGATCACGACCCGGTGACCTCGGTCGATGGCCACGTCGACGTCGGTGAAGACCTCCAGCGAGCCGTAGGACTTGGACAGGCCCGCGCCCGTGAGCGGGGTGCGCCCGCAGGGCAGCGGGTCGGGAAAGCGCAGCTTGGCGACCTTGTCGCTCTGGCGCTCCTCCTCCGTGCCGGCCAGCAGCCGGTGCGCGCGGCGCATCATGTCTTGAGCGGCCTTGGCCTTGGTGGCCTTGGCCCGCATCTTGTCGGCCTGCGACAGCAGCGCGCCCGCCTGCTTCTCGGCGTTGGCCCGCTCGCGCTTCCTGCGCTTCTCGTCGGTCTCGCGCTGCGCCAGATAGGCCTTCCAGCCGACGTTGTAGTGGTCGATCACACTGCGGTTGGCGTCGAGGTGCAGCACCTTGTTGACCGTCGCTTCAAGAAGGCCCACATCGTGACTGATGATCACCAAGCCGCCCTGATGGGATCGCAAAAAATCACGAAGCCACCCGATTGAGTCCGCATCTAGGTGGTTTGTCGGCTCGTCGAGAAGGAGAGTTTCCGCTCCGCTGAAAAGAATGCGTGCCAATTCCACGCGCCTTCGCTGGCCGCCGGAAAGCGTTTCCAGTGGCTGCCCGAGGACCCGGTCGGGCAGGCCCAGACTGGAGGCGATGGAGGCGGCCTCGGACTCGGCCGCGTAGCCGCCGAGCACATGCATCTGGTCCTCGAGCCGGCCGTACTGCTTGACGGCCTTGTCGCGGGTGCGCACGTCGGCGGAGGACATGCCGAGCTCGGCCTCGCGCAGCTTGCGCAGCACCTCGTCGAGCCCTCTGGCCGACAGGATGCGGTCGCGGGCGAGCACCTGCAGGTCACCGGTGCGCGGGTCCTGCGGCAGGTAGCCGACGGCGCCACTGGTGGTGACGCTGCCGGCGGCGGGCATGCCCTCGCCGGCCAGCACCTTGGTCAGCGTGGTCTTGCCCGCGCCGTTGCGGCCGACGAGCCCGATCTTGTCGCCGGGATTGACCCGGAACGAGGCGTTCTCTATGAGTAGCCGCGCGCCCGCGCGCAGCTCGATGTCACTGGCGATGATCATGATTGACGGAACACTCCCGAGCTAGGGGTAAGAAGAGTTGGGCGTGGGGGACGCCGGTCAATCGGGAGTGTGCATACAGATCAGTGTAGAGCCCTCGCCGGGAGCCCCACCTCTGCTTAATCGGCCGGCAGGTGGTCTCCGATCAGTGCGAGGTTCTGGATCGCGGCCAGGCCGTACTGGGCGGCGTCGTTGGTGGAGACGAACGGCGCCTCCAGCACATGCGTCAGGACGTGCGGCCCCTCGACCCGGGTCAGGCGCCAGTCCGGCTCGCGCTGCAGGGGGTTGCGGTTGAGCTGGTCGCCCTCGTCGAGGAAGAACTTGCGCCAGGCCAGGTCGGCCAGCTCGGCGTCGCCTGAGCGAGCCGCGGCGTACGCGGCGAGGCGGCTGTGCGCCTGCACCAGCGAGATGCCGCTCAGCGGGTGACCCACCTCGGCGGCCTGCCGCTCGGGGGAGGCCAGGTAGAGCCGGCAGTAGTCCAGCCACGCCTGCTCGAACCCGGCGACGTCCAGGTCGAGCGCGATGAGCTCGGAGCACATCTCGGGCAGCCCGAAGACCGACGACAGGTGGGAGACGGAGATCTGGTCCCGCGAGGTGTCGAAGCGGCCCGTGGCCAGGTCGAGGCGGGCCTCGCCGGTCAGGAACCCGCGCGGCAGTGCCCCGATGCCGGCCATCGTGCCCAGCAGTCTGTCCTTGGCGTGCTCGTCGCCGTACCGCTCCCACCGGGTGAGCCAGGCCGCCGCGAGCGCGCCCCAGTCGGTGCCGAGCCCGACCGCCAGGGCGGACGGATCAGGGGTGTAGACGTCCTCGCGCACCTTGCGCGTGGGGTCGATCACGAGGAACGTCTCCTCGGGCCTGGCCAGCTCGTCGAGCAGGTCGCCGGTGCGCTCGTCGGCGGTCAGGTAGTAGAACACGCGCCGGTAGGCGGCGTTGGAGATGCGCAGCTGCTTGGCGCTGCATCCCCAGTGCTGCACGTTGTGCCTGGTGCCCAGGCCCTTCCAGCGGCCGAGGTGATAGACGTCGACCTCGCCGGTGTGGCGGGTCATGGCCTCGGCGAAGCGGAAGACGTCGGCCCGTCCCGTACGCAGATACTGGTACCAGAGCCACAGATCGGGCGAGAGCTCGGAGTTGTCCCAGGCGTAGCCGCCGACGTCGTAGCGCCAGGTGTGCCGGTCGGCGTCATAGGTGTGCATGACGTCGCCGTAGTCCCAGAACCCGTACCACCTGCGCTGCTCCCGCTCGCGCCGGTAGAAGTCGAACAGCAGGTCCAGCCGGTCCTCGATCGCGGCATGGGCGGGCGTGGCGCGGTCGGGCAGCGCCCAGTCGCCGAACACGCCCGCCTCGCGGACGCGTTCCGGGGCGGCGGCCAGCAGCGCGGGCTCGTTCATCGCGTCCGCGTGCCCGGCCAGGCCCTCTGATGACGGCGTGGCGTCGTGGACGCGCAGCGTGAGCTCGTGGGTACGCGCGATGCCCTGGGCGTGGCCGAAGCCCGGCTCGTAGTCCTCGTAGGTGATCTCCAGGCCCTCCAGCTGCTCGGCGAAGGTGTCCTGGCCCATGCCGTCGTGGTAGAAGCGCAAGTCCATGGCGGGCGCGGAGGGCGACCAGAGCCAGACGGTCGCGGTGGCCAGGTCCGTGGCGGCGCCTCTGACGTCGAGCCGGGTCGGGTGCAGCCGCCAGAAGTCGCGCAGGCCGAAGCCGAGGCCGCCGCTCGCGCCGCCGAGGTAGCCGTACCCGGCCGAGCGGGTGCCCGACGGAACGGTCACCCATGCGTGGCCGTCGGCGGTGCGTTTGCGCAGGGTGAAGCCGTCGGCCGAGCTCTGGTCGAGGGTGTAGTCGTTCCACGCGGGGATGAGGTGCAGGCGATCGGCCACCTCGGGGTTGCCGATCGGGCCGCACGGCCTGCCCTCGACCTGGGCCCGCCGTACGGCTTCCCCCGGGTCGCGGCGCAGCCCGGTCAGGCCGCGTACCGCCTCGGTGAGGAAGCCGTCCTGTCCGGCCAGCCGTACGTGGCGGTCGTGGAGCTCGTCGCGCATGACCACGTCGGCGCGCAGGCCGAGCCCGGCCAGGAAGTCGCGCTCCGGGTCGCCGTCCCAGACGAAGGTGTGCATGACGCGTACGTCCTCGGCGCCCGCGTAGAAGTACAGGCGGACGGTGAACGGCAGCCGGCCGCCGTGGTCGCCCGTCAGGCGGATCACGGCCCGGACGGGTCCGTCCTGCTCGACGGTGACCTCGCGGACGATGCCCGTGGCCTGCTCGCGGGTGACGGTGCCGCCCTCGTCCGGGGTGGGGCCGTCCTGGTGGAGGCTGACCAGGCGGACGTCCCTGGCGATCTCGCGGGAGCCGTGGGAGACGGAGCGGGCCAGCGTGTCGCCCGCCTCCTCGATCGTCCAGATGACGGGCCCGGTGCTGACCCGCAGCACGCCGCCCGCACGGACGACGGTGACGGGCCGCTCCGGCACAGTGCCAGGTTGCCCCGCCGCATCGTCCTGGTCGGCGCTCGGTGGTCCCGCCGCGAGTTCGTACGACGCGGCGGGCTGGGCCTGCGGCCCGATGGCGTGCGCCGACCACTTGACCGACCCGTCCGGCCAGGTGGCTGTCACCCAGCTCTGCACCGGCACCGCGCGGCCCTCGGGGTCGGTGAGCGCGAACGGGGAGTCGCGCTCCACCGTGCCGCGCGCCCACGGGACCCCCCAGGTCACGCCCTGTTCCTTGGGCCGGTCGAGCCAGTTCAGCGTGGTCAACAGATCTCCTTGAGTCGCCCGGCGACGATCGCCGCCGCCTCGTCGGCGCCGCGAAAGCAGAAGTGGGTGTCGTCGGCGACGCCATCGGGATAGAGCGGGTGCTCGCCGGGCGCGAAATGGGTGAACAGGGCCTTGGAGCCCTCGGGGCCGAGCCGCTCGTACAGCTCAGTGGTCGCGGCGGTCAGGTCGATCAGCGGCAGACCCTCGGCCGCCGCCAGCTCACGCACCTGCCCGGGATAGTCGCCATGCGTCGGCACCAGCCGATCGCCGTCGAACCTGCGCCGCTGCACCGGCGTACACAACACCGGCAGCGCCCCCACCCCGCGCGCCTCCTCGACGAAGACACGCAGGTTGTCGCGGTACGGCAGGTCGGGCTCCTTCTGATCGTTGTGCCCGAACTGGAGCACCACGACGTCGCCGAGGGCGGCCTCCCGCAGGAGCGCCGCCCACAACCCTTCCGCCCGGTGGCTGGCCGTGGTGGCGCCACCTTTGGCGAAGTTGCGCACCGGGCCGCCGACATGGGCGCCGAGCTGCGCCCCCCAGCCCGACATCGGCGCCTCGAACGCCGGGCAGGAGGCGACCGTCGAGTCACCGGCCAGCAGCACGGTGCGGGTCACTCCTTGACCGACCCGAGCAGGACGCCCTTGGAGAAGTGCTTCTGCAGGAACGGGTAGAAGAACAGGATCGGCAGCGTCGCGATGACGACCACCGCGAACTTCAGTCCCTGGGTGGGGAAGAACACCGACTCCAGCATGGCCATCGCGTTCTGGGCGTCAGGGCTGGTCAGCTGCCTGACGAGCACCTGCAGCGTCCACTTCTTGGAGTCGTCGATGTACAGCAGCGGCGACATGTAGTCGTTCCAGATGCCCACCGCGTAGAACAGCGAGAACGTCGCGATGATCGGCTTCGACAGGGGCAGCACGATCTTGAAGAAGACGCCCATCTCGTTGCAGCCGTCGATGCGCGCCGCTTCTTCCAGCGCCTGCGGCAGCTCCTGGAAGAAGCTCTTCACGATGATCAGATAGAACGGGTTGATCGCCAGCGGCAGGATCAGCGCCCAGTAGCTGTCGAGCAGCCCCAGGTCCCGAACCACCAGGTAGGTGGGGATCATGCCGCCGGTGAAGACCAGCGTGAAGATGACCAGGTTCAGGACCAGTGTCCGTCCCGGCAGGTACCGCTTGGCCAGCGGGTAGGCCATCGTGAACGTCAGCAGCACCTGCACCACCGTGCCCACCGCCGTCACGCAGATCGTGGTGAGCAGTGCCCGGACGAACGTGCCCGAGTCGAAGATGTACTCGTAGGTGGTGGTGACGAACTTCTCCGGCCACAGGAAGAACGGCCGCGAGGCGATCTCCGCCTCCGAGGCGAACGATCCGGCCAGCACGTACAGCAGCGGCAGGATCGTGATCAGCGCCAGGAACAGCAGCACGGCGATGTTGAGCACGTCGAACACGCGGCTGCTGAGCGTGTGCTGGTGTGTGGGCGACTGGTTGGGCATTCAAGCGCTCCTTAGAACAGTCCACGCTGGCCGAGGCGCTTGGCCAGCCAGTTGGAGCCGAAGATCAGGAGGACGCCCACCAGTCCCTTGAACAGGCCGACGGCCGTGGAGTAGCTGAAGGCGCCCTGGGTGATGCCCATGTAGTAGACGAAGGTGTCGAACACGTCCGCCGACGAGCGGTTCAGCGCGCCGGTCATCAGCCAGATCTGCTCGAAACCGGTGTCGAGCAGGTGGCCCGAGGTCAGGACGGCCATCACCACGATCGTGGGCCGGATCGCGGGCAGCGTGATATGCCAGAACTGCCGGAAGCGCCCGGCGCCGTCCATGCGGGCCGCCTCGTACAGGTCGGTGTTCACGCCCGCCAGCGCGGCCAGGTAGATGATCGTGCCCCAGCCGGTCTGCTTCCACAGCAGCTGGAAGACGATGATCGGCCGGAACCAGTCGGGCTGGGCCACATAGTCGACCTTCTTGCCACCGAGCAGCTCGTGGAAGAAGGTGGCGATCACCCCGAAGTCCACGGAGAACAGCAGGTACGTCAGCGAGGCGACGATCGTCCAGGACAGGAAGTGCGGGATGTAGACCAGCGACTGGATCGACCGCTTGAGCACGCTGTGCCGCAGCTCGTTCAGCATGAGCGCAACGATGATCGGCGCCGGGAAGACGAAGACCGCCGTCAGCAGCGCCAGGATGAGCGTGTTGAACATCAGGCGGCCGAAGTCCGGCCCGTTGAACAGCTCCTCGAAGTGCTTGAAGCCGACCCACGGGCTGCCGGAGTAACCGAGGAACGGCAGGAAGTCCTGGAAGGCGATGGTCACGCCGTACATCGGCAGGTACTTGAACACGACGAAGTACGCGAGACCGGGCAGCAGCATCAGGTACAGCCAGCGGTAGCGCAGCATGGCGGTCCGGAAGGTCAGCCTCTCGCGGGGACGCCCGGGCTTGGTGGCCGCCTTCACGGGAGGCGGCGCCAGGTCGGTGGCCACAGCCACCTCCTTTCACAGAAGGGGCCCGGGAATGTCCCGGGCCCCTTGGGCGAGGTCAGTTGCCGAGCTTGGAGACCAGGTCGTTGGTCTCGGCGGCGATCTGGGTGCCGCCGTTGTCGTACCAGCGCTTGATCTCGGCCTTCAGCCCCGCCTCGTCGATCGCGCCGGAGATGAACTTGATCCGGGCGTCGGTGATGATCGGGTCGAGGGTCTGGCCCTTGGCGATGGTGGTGGGCGCCATGACCGGGAGCGCCGGGTTGTGCACGGCGGTCTTCAGGTCCTCCTCGGCCAGCTTGGTGCGCAGCTTGACCTGGTCCTGGTGCGGCTTGTCCGGGTACAGGTCCGGGTAGGCGCCGAGGCCGACGCTGGCCGTGGTGCCGAGCTGGATGAACGCCTTGTCCACGTCCTGCTGGATCTGCTTGACCTTGGGGTCGTCCTGGTTGACGCGGGCGGCGTAGCCGTCCTGGACCTTGAAGTTGCGGCCCTCGAGCCCGTTGCTCAGCAGGATCCCGCCCTCCTTGGAGGCCATCTTGTTCAGGACCGTCAGCACTTCATCGAGTTGCTGCTCGGTCTGCACGCTCTGCCGCGGGATGGCGATGACGCCGTTGTAGCCGGTGAACGGGGAGGAGAACTTCTTGCCGTCCGAGCGCTTGAGGTTGCCGACCGTGAGGACCTTGTCGAAGTCGTTGGGGTTCTGCTCCTTGAGCAGGTCGAGGAGGTTGGTGCCACGGACGTTGACGTCGACGATGATGCCGCCCTTGCCCTGGATGAACGGGTCGTTCCACTTGGCCGAGTCGAGGGTGGCGTAGTCGGGGTTGACCAGGCCCTCGTCGACCATCTTCTTGACGAACTTGTTCGCCTCGATGAACTCGGGGGTGTCGAAGCCGGGGACGAGCTTGCCGCCCCGCTCACCCCAGCCGTTCGGGGCGCCGAACCAGGTCTCGATCACGTCGTACGGGCTGGAGCTGGCGTACTGCGGGGACGGCCACTTCGGGATGATCAGTCCGTAGGTGTCCTTCTTGCCGTTGCCGTCGGGGTCCTTCTCGGTGAACGCCTTGGCGACGTCATAGAGGTCGTCGACGGTCTCAGGCGTCTTCAGCCCGAGCTTGTCCATCCACTGCTTGTTGATCACTACGGCCGAGCGGAGCAGGGGACGGATGCGGTAGATGCCGTAGATCTTGCCGTTGGTGGAGGAGTTCCGGACCGTCTGCGCGTCCCGGTTCTTCAGGTTCGGATACTTGTCCAGCTTGTCGGTCAGGTCCCAGAACGCCCCAGCCTGGGCGGCGCGGACGAACGACGAGGTCTTGTCGCCCTGGATGACCATGATCTGCGGCATCTTGTCCGAGGCCAGCGTGACGTTGGTCTTGTCGTTGTAGTCGGCGTTGGGCACCCAGGTGATCTGGAGCTTCTTGCCGACGAGCTTTTCGACCGCCTGCTGCATCTCGCCCTTGGGGTCGGGGGCCGTGCCGAACAGCGGGACCATCATGGTCACCGTGCCACTGTCGGCCTCACTGCCCCCACCGCCGCTGGAGCACGCGGACGCGAGTAGCGCCGCCGTCAGCGTTAGTGCACCGGCGACGAGCCGGCGACGAGATGCGCTCATGAGTTCCCTTTCGAATGCAGGCGCGCCTCGTTCTCCTCGAAGAAACGCAGGCAGAGCCACGTGTTGAGATAGATCCACGCACCGATGCTGATCACCGCGGTGAGAACGGGCGCCGCCGAGGTCACGAAGACGATGGTTGCGAGCGCGAACAACAGCACCACTGACGAGGCCGGCCGAGTGAGCGCTAACAGCGACGCTTTGGGCAGGTAGGCCCACAGCGGTAGCTCATAGTGCGCGTAGAGCGGCCCGAGATAGGTCCCCACCCCGGCCAGCGCCACCATCGCCACCAAGGTCGCGATCCGCAACGCTTCCGAGCCGGGCCCGAGAGCGGAGAGGTACAGGTAGTTGCCCACAAGGACGGTGCCGATCACCGCCACCGGCAGGACCAGCAGCGAGGCGCGGACGAACTCCCGCCGGTAGACGGTCCAGAATTCCCGCCAAGCCTGAAACGATTCACCTTGGCTGTGCCGCCGGGCCAGCGTGTAGGCGGCGACGGTGGCGGGCCCGAGCCCGAGGATCACGCCACCCAGGAGGGTGAACACGATCCAGAGGAGGTTCAGCCGGGCCGCCCAGATGAGCTCTGAGCAGGCAGCTTGAATTCTGATCGACGTGGCGGGATGGTTCATCCGGCACCACCTTCTCGTGGCGTGTGCGCGGACACGGGGGTGGAGTGTTGCGCCGCAGTTCCTAGTCCGTTTCGTACGGGTGAACGGCGGTTGGTGCGAAATTAGTGTTGAATCGACTCAATGTCAATGACGTGAAACCCGCAGATTCGCATACTCCCCGATCATCGGGGCCATCTGCCGGAATCCGATCTTGCCGCCACGCAGCGCGGGACCACCCGTACTCCCGTTGTCCGTCCAGCGGAACGAGACCACATCGTTGATCGAGAAGGTGATCTCGCCGCCCAGGACGTCCAGGCGCACGGCGTACGGCCCGACGGCGTCCAGCGCCGCGGGCAGCGGGTCGGCACCCTGCGTGACCAGGTGAAACCCGTGGCTCTTACGCAGATTGCAGGTGTGCAGAGCGCGCTCCGACGACCACATCCGCCGGAAATAGGACACGTGGTAGGCATCGATGTCGCCGTGGTGATACTGCTCGTACGGCCCGTTACGCGGCGCGAGGCCCGGATCGAACAGATCCTCACCACGCCGGCCGCGGGCATGGAAGAACATGATGCACAGCCCCGGCTCCCTGACCGGCCAGAAGTCCCATTCGATCCGTACGTCGGCGGGCAGCTCCTCGGGGCACCACAGCACCACGTTGGCCGCCTGCCCGTCAGCGGGCGGTCTGAGGCTCTCCAGCCGCATCCGCCCCATCGGGAACGTCGTCGCCCCGTCCCCCTCCAGCCGGAATCCCGCCAGGTCGTCGGGGCCGGCTAGCGGGTTGCGGTAGATCTCCGTCAAGGTGGGCTCCTGTGCGGGTCGTCGGGGGCCGGCGACCGGGTTGCGGTATCTGTCAAGGTGGGCTCCTGTGCAGGTCGCTGGACTGCCGCACCACCAGGTCCGGCTGGAAGATGACCTGCCGGTGCCGGTGCAGCTCGGGCTCCGCCACCTCCTCCAGCAGCAGGTCTATGGCCGTACGCCCGAGCAGCTCGCGCGGCTGGCCGACCGACGACAGGGGCACGGTCGCCGCCGCGGCGAAGTCGATGTCGTCGTAGCCGACGATCGCCATGTCATGCGGAACCCGCAACCCGTGCGCGGCCATGGCCTGCAGGAATCCCAGGGCGAGCAGGTCGTTGGCGCAGAAGGCGGCCGTCGGCCGCTCCTCGACAGGCAGCGCCGCCACCCGCTCGCCCGCGATCCGCCCGTGGGCCACGCTCAGCGCGGGCATGAACCAGGCGATCAGCTCGACCCCGCCACCCGGCCCGCCGCCGGGCTCGACTCCCCCACCCGGCTCGGTGTCCCGCGCCTCGGAGACGGCGCTCGTGATCCCTAAATGCCGGTCCCCCACCTGCTTGATCGACCGCGGCCCGCCGACGAACAGGATCTTGCGGTGTCCCCGCTCGATCAGATGAACTCCGGCGATGTGGCCGCCGAGCCGATCGTCGACCGCCACCGAGCACTGGAGCCCGGTGGCCGCGCTGTCGACGAGCACCACGGGCGTACCCCTGGCGGCGAGCTCCGCCAGTCTCGGGCTGCTCGCGTCGACCGGCGTGATCAGTATGCCCATGACCCGCTGCTGTTCGAGCTGGTCGAGATGGCGCAGCTCGCGGGCCGGGTCGGCGGCGCTGTTGCACAGCACCACCATGGTGTCGTGCTCGTCCGCCAGGGCGTCGGCGCCTTGCGCGACGTCGGCGAAGAACGGGTTGGCCACGTCGAGCACGACCAGGCCGACCGTGCGGCTGCGGCCGACCCGCAGGTGGCGGGCCACCTCATTGCGGACGAAGCCCAGCTCGCGGATCGCGTCGAAGACGCGCTTACGCGTGGCGGGGGAGACGATCTCGGGGCGGTTGAGCACGTTGCTCACAGTGCCCACGGAGACGCGTGCCCGCTGCGCGACCTCCTTGATGTTCGTGGTCGACATTGATCCTCACGAGGCCGCTCCATTGTTGAACGCGGCTTATCATAGCCTTACTCATGATCTTTTTGAATCGACTCAAGACACCGATCTTCCGGCGAGCATACACTCACGGTCAGTGCTTCCCCGACGGGCGTTATTCTCAGGGGTCACCGCTCACCCCCCGACGGACGATGTCGCTTAAGATTCCCCGCCCGTGGTGGGTGGGTCCACCACGCGGATGCGTACCGCGCGGAACAGCGCGGGCGTGTCCTTGAGTACGGCCAGCTTCGGGTCGGGGACGACGAGGAACGGCTCCGTCTCCAGCGCCAGCAGGCCGGCCAGACGCCGGTCGGCGCGCAGCGCGTCCACGGCCCGGCGATCGCCGCCGAGCACGACCGCGTCCAGCTCGCCCAGGCACGGCGACAGGACGCGCACCACGGTCTCGGCCGCCGCCTCGAAGGCCTGGTCCGCCTGGTTCTGGCGGCGTCTGGCGAAGCGCTGCTGCGACCACCCGCCCGCCGCGGTACGCCCCTGGACCAGGCGGGACCCGACCTTGGACACCACCAGCCGCGACCCGTGGAACATGCCGGTCGCGTAGCCGCCCATCCGTACCAGGATCACCCCCACGCGCCGCTCGGCCCGCGCGTGGGTGACGAGCCTGGTCACGTACGGTGGCCCGAGCGGCAGGGGCGGGAAGGGCACGTGCAGCTCCGCCAGCGCCCCGTCGGCGGCCACCAGGCGTACGACCAGCTCGTCACCGGTGGCCTCGAACGGACCGTGCCGATCGGCGAAGCCGTCGATCCACGGGTGCACGCGCTCGGGCACGACGGACACCCACCGTCCGCCGCCCTTGGCCGGTCGCGCGCTCATGGGGGGAAGGTTAGCCGACCGGGGGCCGGAGCCCGCGTGCCCGAAAAGCCAGCCGGCCAGGGTGCGCGCCCACCCCTCCCCGAGGGCCGGGAACTCTGAACGAAATATCGGTGAATTTCGTTTCAAGTCACTTCTGCCGAACCCGACACAAGCCCATCATCGCTACGTGTCCTCCCTGCTCACCAGCCCCGTGGTGGACCTCGACACGGGAGCCGTCATCGCGCGCCCGGCGGTCATCGACGCGGCGGGCTACCTCCGCCCCGACCCGCTGCCCGTCGTACTGGAGCTGCCCATGCGGATCGTCCTGGGAGGCGCGGGGGCGCTGGCTCCCCTGCACGAGGCGCTGCGGCGGTCGGGCAGGCACCCGCGCGAGGCCATCGTGCTGCTCACCGGCCCGTGCGGGCCCGCCGACCGGCCGGTGCTGAACGTGACGCTCAACGGGCTGCGCAACCTCGGCTACCTGCTGGGCTTCGCCGACGTGGGCGCGGAGAGCGTGCCGCTCGACATCATCGCCGACGCCTCCCCGTACCTGCTGGCCCTGGCCCCGGAGCCCATCGGAGGGCTGCCGGGCGACCGCCGGCCGGCGGCGGTGGCGCGGTCGGTCGTGGCGCTGGCCCGCGGCCTCGGCGCGCACGCGCTGGTCTCGGGGGTCGAGCGTGAGGCGCAGCTGGCCGCGGTGCGCGGCTGGGAGGTGCGGCTGGCCTGCGGGCCGCTGCTGAGCCCGGGACCCGATGGGAAGGTACGGGTGCCGCTCCCGCCCACCGAGGAGCCGTCAGACACGGTACAGCTCGGGCCGCGCGTGCAGGAGTTCCTGCTGCCCGCCGTGACGCTGCCCGCCGGGGCCAAGGCGGAGGAGGTGGTGGCGGCGTTCGGGCAGGAGCCGTCGATCACCAGTGTGATCCTGGTGGACGAGTACCAGCGGCCCAAGGGGAGCCTCGACCGCAGCCGGTTCCTGCTGTCGTTCGCGGCCCGCTACGGGCACGCGCTGCACGGCGCGAAGCCCGCCCAGCGACTGGCGGACCCGCCGCGCACGGTGCCGAAGACCACCCCGGCCGTGGCGGCCATGCGGGCGGCGGGCCAGGACCCCGGCCGCGTCTACGACGACCTGGTGGTGACCGACGAGCTGAACCGCTGCCTGGGCATCGTGCGGGTGTCGGACCTCATCCGGCACGTGGCCTGGGCAGGATGATCAATTCTGGATAACCCGCCTCAGAGCCACCCCTGTGACTTGGCACGCTGGACCGCCTCGATGCGGTTGCGGGCATGCGTCTTCTGGATGGCCGACGACAGGTAGTTGCGTACGGTGCCCTCCGACAGGTGCAGGTGCCGGGCGATGTCGCCGATGGTCGAGCCGTCCACTGCAGCCGCCAGCACGTCCCGCTCGCGCGCCGACAGCGGATTGGGCCCCGCGCTGAGCGCCGCCGCCGCCAGGCCCGGGTCGATGACGCGCTCCCCCGCGTGTACGCGCCTGATCGCCGCCGCCAGCTCCCGGGCCGGGCTGTCCTTGACCAGGAAGGCCACCGCCCCCGCCTCCATGGCGGTCCGCAGGTAACCGGGACGGCCGAACGTGGTCAGGATCATCACCCGGCAGCCGGGCACCTGTGAGGTGATCTCGGCGCTCGCGCTGAGGCCGTCCATGATGGGCATCTCGATGTCGAGCAGCGCGATGTCAGGGAGTTTCTGGACCGCGACGGCCACGGCCGCCTCGCCGTCGGCCGCCTCGCCGACGACCTCGATGTCGGGCTCCAGGCCGAGCAGCGACGCCAGGGCGCCGCGTACCATGGCCTGGTCCTCGGCCAGGATCACGCGGATCACGCCGCCGCTCCCACGGGGACCAGCACCCGCAGCCGGAAGCCCGCCTTGGCCCCGGGGCCCACCTCGACGTACCCGCCCGCTTCGCGCACCCGTTCGGTCAGCCCCTGTAAACCACTGCCGAGCCGGACCGGCTCCTCGCCCTGCCCATCGTCCATGATCTCCAGGATGGCGTGTTCGCCGTCGTGCGTCACCTCGATCCGGCAGCGACGCGCCCGCGCGTGCCGTACGACGTTGGTGGTGCCCTCGCGTACCGCCCAGCCGAACAGGCCGTCGAGCAGGCCGGGCAGCGGCGTGCCCGAGACCCGCACCAGCGGCTCCACGCCCGCCGCCCGCAGCACGGCCCTGGCGTTGTCGAGCTCTTCCGGCAGGCTGCGCTGCCGGTAGCCGGTGACGGCCTCGCGCACCTCCGTCAGCGCCTTCCTGGCGACGGACTCGATGTCGTGGATCTCCTGGAGCACCTTCGGGGAGTCCTCGGCCAGCCGCCCGGCCAGCTCGCTCTTGAGCACGATCAGCGACAGGCTGTGGCCGAGCAGGTCGTGCAGGTCGCGGGCGATGCGCAGCCGCTCGTCCGCCGCGGCGAGCCGGGCCACCTCGCCCTGCGCGTCGCGGAGCTGCATGGCCAGCAGCCTGGTGTTGCGTACGCCGATGAACAGCGCGCCCAGCGTGACCACCTCCAGCCCCAGAATGGCGAGGGTGGTCTCGTCGGAATGGTGCAGCAGCCCAGCGCCGACGACGATCGCCAGCATTCCGGCGATGCCGAAGAGCGCCCGCCGGGGCGGCAGGATCATGGCGAAGAGCACCGTGGAGTAGATGGGCAGGGCCAGCCAGCCGCCGCCGAAGACGAACGCGCCGGCCACCACCTGCGCCGTGGTGAGGGCGAGCAGCGGGTACGTCGACCGCGACCGCTCCTTCATGCTGCGCGGGCTCAGGACCGTCGCCAGGTACGAGACCACGAACGCGATCAGCGACAGCCACGCCCAGACGACCTTGGCCCCGGTGAACTCCCCGCTCAGGATCTCCGCCACCGGGAAGATCAGGTAGACCATTCCGAAGCTGATCCCGAACAACCGCCGGTAGCGGGACGAGTCTCCTCTCGTCCCGCCGAAGGTCAGCAGATTGGCCCAGTTCATGCCCGAACAGTAGCCCGCCGGTAGGCGTAGGCGGCCGCGCCGCCGAGCACGATCCCCCACGCCACCACGATCAGCGCGTCGGACATGGACACGCCGTGGCCCGCGATCACGTTCCAGCCGAGGCTGGCGTAGTGGTAGGAGGGCATGAAGCCGGCGATGGTCCGCATCGTGCCGCCGATGGCGTCGATGGGAAACCAGAGGCCGCCGAGCAGCGACAGGGCGAACATACAGATCATCGCGGCGGGCTGGGCGGCGTCGGCGCTCAGCAGGGAGCCGATGAACAACCCGAGCGCGATGAACGGGATCGCCCCCACCCACAGCGACAGCAGCAGCGCCACCCACTGCCCGGCGGGCATCGACACGCCCTGCTGCAGCACGGCCGCCACGCTGACCAGCAGCAGGGACGGCAGCACGAGGACCATCGCGGCGCCGAGCTTGGTGACGATGATCGCCCAGCTCGGCAGCGGGGTGATCTGCAGCTGACGCAGCCAGCCGGACTGGCGCTCCTGCGCCCAGGGCACGGCCGAGCTCATCATGGACGAGGCGAGCGCGCCGTAGGCGGCCATCGACACCAGCAGGTAGGTGCTCATCCGCACGCCGGCCGAGTCCGTCTGGGTGCCGTAGATGTTGGCGTTGATCAGGTAGAACACGACGGGGAACAGCACCACGAAGATGATGTACCGGCGGTTGCGCAGCATCCGCAGCGCCTCGGTCTTGGCGTAGTAGAGCATCAGGACTCCCTGGTGAGGGCGAGGAAGGCGTCCTCTAGGTCGGCGCCGGCGAGGTGGAGGCCGCGCACGTCGAGCGTGGTGCCCCGGTAGAGGCCGGCGAGGGTCGCGTCGGCGTCGGAGGTACGCAGCGTGGCCGTGCCCGCGGCGATCTCGACCGCCGTGACGCCGGGCAGCAGGTCGAGCCCGGCCGCGGGCTGCTCGCCGAGGGTGAAGCGGATGACCTGCCCGCCGACGCCCGCCTTGATCTGCGCGGCGGTGCCGTCGGCGACCACCATGCCCCTGGCGATGACGATCACCCGGTCGGAGTGCTCGTCGGCCTCCTCCAGGTAGTGCGTGGCGAACAGCACGGTCCGCCCGCCCGCCGCGTACGCGCGCATGCTCTCCCAGAACCGCAGCCGGGACTCCACGTCCATGGCCGCGGTCGGCTCGTCCAGCAGCAGCGTCTTGGGCGCGCCCGCGATCGCCAGGGCGAACCTGACGCGCTGGGACTGGCCGCCCGACAGCTTGTTCGCGCGCCGCTTCACCAGGTCGGTGAGGTCGGCCAGCTTGAGGATCTCCTCCAGGTCCAGCGGCTGGGGGTACAGGTTGCGGACCAGGTCGATGAGCTCCTGGACCGTCAGCTCGGGGATGAGCTGGCCGCTCTGCAGCATGGCGCCCATCTGGCCGGCCGCGACCGCCTGGCGGGGAGTGCGGCCGTACACGCTGACCGTCCCCTTGGAGGGCCGCAGCAGGCCGAGCAGCATGTTGATGGAGGTCGACTTGCCCGCGCCGTTGGGGCCGAGCAGGGCCACGGTCTTGCCGGGCTCTATCTCCAGGGACACATCATCGACGGCAAGGACGTCCCCGTAGTCCTTGCTGACGTGGTCGAACACGATGGCGTTCATGACATCAACGCTAGGGCGGTGGATCTTGCCTGGTTAGTGCGTTACTTCCGGGGTTGACGGTGACATTTGTCAGGCGACGCGCCGCACCAGCCCGGTGTCGAGGCTGTAGTAGGCGCCGACCACGGTGGCCTTGCCGGATAACAGGGTGTCGGCCCTCAGCCCCGACACGGTCCGCACGATGTGCGCGCGCACCATCGCCTCCACCTCGCCCCCCGAACCGGTGTAGACGGGTTCGAGGGCGGCGACGATGCTGGGCAGCTCTCCGGGCAGTGTCTCCCGCTCGCGCAGCGCCCTGGCCGCCGCGGTGACGGCGCCGCAGCGCTGGTGTCCCAGGACGACGACGAGGCTGGCGCGTAAGTCCTGCGGGCCGTACTGGACCGCCGCGGTGACGAGCCGGTCGACGGTGTGCGCCGCCGTACGGACGACGAGCAGATCGCCCAGCCCGGCGTCGAAGACGACCTCGGGCGGCACCCGCGAGTCGATGCACGACAGCACCACCGCGTAGGGAGACTGCCCCGCCGCCACCTGCCTCCTGCGGGCGGGATCCTGGCGGGGGCGGCGGGACGCGCCCGCCGCCCAGCGCCGGTTGCCGCGCTGCAATGCCGCCCAGGCCTGCGAGGCGGCGGCATCACAGAACGGGACATAACTACAAGCAAGCGTTTCGTCACCCACAGCTAGCTGATTCCCGGACGGGACATCACCTAGCGGACAGATCTCAGAGGCGGCAGGCGTAGATGTCGGTGGCCAGGATGGCCCTTGCCCCGATCTCCCAGAGCTGGTCCATCACCTGCTGGTGCCCGCGCCGCCGGACCATCACCCGGACGGCGACCCAGCCCTCGCGGTGCAGCGGCGAGACCGTGGGCCCCTCCATACCGGGCGTGAGCGCGATGGCCTCCTCGATCCGCTCGGCGCGGATGTCGTAGTCCATCATCACGAAGTCGCGGGCGTGCACGACACCCTGCAGGCGGCGAACGAGCTGCTCGATGCCGGCGTCCTCCCCGTTGCCGTTGCCCTGCTGCTTGATCAGCACGGCCTCGGAGCGCATGATCGGCTCGCCGAACACCTCCAGGCCGACGTTGCGCAGCGTGGTGCCGGTCTCCACGACGTCGGCGATCGCGTCGGCGACGCCCAGCCTGATGGCGGTCTCGACCGCGCCGTCGAGCTTGATGACGCGGGCGTCCACACCGGACTCGGACAAGTATTTGCCGAGCACCCCGGCATAGGAGGTGGCGATGCGCAGGCCGTCGAGGTCCTTGACCGACGTCATGGCACCCGCCTTGGCGGCCAGCCGGAAGGTGGAGCCGCCGAAGCCGAGCGGCATGATCTCCTCGACGGGGGCGCCGGAGTCGACGCGCATGTCGCGGCCGGTGATGCCGGCGTGGAGCATGCCCTCGCCGACGTAGACCGCGATGTCGCGGGGGCGCAGGAAGAACAGCTCACAACTGTTGTCCTCGTCGACGACGACGAGCTCCTTGCTGTCCCTGCGGGACCGGTAACCGGCCTCTTTGAGCATGGTCTGGGCGGCCTCACTGAGCGCGCCCTTGTTGGGTACGGCCAGACGCAACATGGCTGTGTGTCCTTGATGTCTCGCGAGCTGGTAGGTGTACGGGCTGACGGGCGCGGGGCGCCCTAGAGATGCTTGTACACCTCGTCCAGCCCGATGCCCTTGGCGAGCATGAGCACCTGAACGTGGTAGAGCAGCTGGGAGATCTCCTCGGCGGCTCGGTCACTCGACTCGTGCTCGGCGGCCATCCAGCTCTCGGCGGCCTCCTCGACGACCTTCTTGCCGATGGCATGGACGCCGGCGTCGAGGGCGGCCACGGTGCCCGAACCCTCGGGTCGGGTGCGTGCCTTCTCTGACAGCTCGGCGAACAGCTCTTCGAAGGTCTTCATGATCTCTCTCGTCGGTCGGCTGGCATGCGTGACAAGCCTAGTCTGCGCGCACGGGTCAACAGGCCCCTGTCCGCCACCCGAGACGGCAAGTCCTATCCGCCGACGGAAACCCCGTCCACGACGGACCAGCTCCTTCCGCACCCCCGAAGGGGGTATCCCCCTCAAAGGACCCCAGCCACAACGGACCGCTGGCGGTCCTGCTGGTGTCCGGCGTGGCGCTGCCCCGCCCGCTGATCGCGACGGCCGAGACGGCCGTCGTCGCCGTGCTCCTCCTGGAGGCGGTGACCCTGTACCGGCTGTTCGGCGCCGAGCGCCGAGGCGGCGCGGACCGGCGGACGGCGTTGCGGGCGGCCTTCGGCAGGCTGGTCCCCGATCAGGTGCGCCGGATCGTGGAGTTCGACGCGAAGGGCATGGTCAGCCTCGCCCTGTGGGTCGCGCGGCGCCGCCACGGCGTGCCGCATGGTGCCACCGCCCTCTCCTACTCCCGCGCGCAGACCTCCACGATGATGATCTTCCTGTTCGCGATGGTCATGGAGTTGATCGTCGCGGAGATCTTGCTGCGGGCGTTCGGCGCGCCGGTCGGCCTGCGCGTCGTGTTACTCGTGGTGGACGCCAATACGGTCCTGGTCGTGCTCGCGGTCATCGCGGCCTGCGTCACCCGGCCCCACGTCGTCTCCGCCGACGAGGTACGCATCCGCTACGGCGCGTTCTTCGACCTGCGCGTCCCGCGCGAGCGGATCGCTCAGGTACGCCAGGTCCGCAACTTCAACGAGAACGGCACGATCAAGGTGGAGGTGGAGGGCGAGCGGCTGGTCGTGGCGGTGGCCTCCCAGACCAACCTGATCCTCGAACTGACCGAACCGATCCCCGCCGTCCGTCCTCTCGGCCGCCGCGCCGAGGTCAGGGTGATCCGCTTCTTCGCCGACGATCCCGGGGCTGCGATCCACGCGCTGCGACCCCGTCGGGAACACGTGCCCGACTCCTGAGCAGAAAACGGCGCTGCCCGCCGTACCCCCATGAAGGAGTACGGCGGGCAGCGCCGTGCGTTGATCAGCGTCGGCCCCCGGCGTTCACCGGTGGCCCGCCGGGGTCAGCGGTCGAAGCGGCGGCCGGTGCCGCTGCGGAAACCGCCCTGACGGTCATCGGAGCGGTAGCCGCCCTGACGGTCGTTGGAGCGGTAGCCGCCACCCTGACGGTCGTCGGTGCGGGCGGGACGGTCGCGGTCGGCCGAGAACGGGCGGCCACGGTCGCCACCGGGGGCGCGGGAGCCGCGGTCGTCCGAGCGATAGCCGCCGCCACGCGGGCCGCGGTCATCGGAGCGGAAGCCACCCTGACGGTCGTCCGAGCGGTAGCCGCCCTGACGGTCGTTGGAGCGGTAGCCGCCACCCTGACGGTCGTCCGAGCGCGGTCCGCTCTGACGGTCGTCGGAACGGTAGCCGCCGCGCGGGGCGTCCGAGCGGGCCGGGCGGTCGTCGCCGCGGTAGCCGCCGCCACGCGGGCCACGGTCACCGCCACGGTAGCCGCTGCCCTGGCCGCGGTCGTCGCCGGAGGTGCGGGGCTCCTGCGAGCCGCCCTCGGCGTGCCGGCGCGGGTAGCGGTCGTCACCGTCGTGACGGCGGGGGCGCCGGTCGTCGCCCGAGGCGAAGGGACGCTGCCCGTCCTCGTGGCGGCGCGGACGGCGCTCACCGTCGAACTCGCGGCGCGGACGGCGCCCGCGACGCTCGGAGCCACTGTGGCCGCCTTCGCGGCGGGGACGCAGCGGCTTGCGGACGTCGGGCTCCCAGACGGGGATGGGCTCGCCACTCGGGACGCGGGCGCCCGTCACCTCGGCCAGGCGGGGGTGGCCCGGCTCGGCCTTGAGGCGGAACGGGTGGATCCCGGCCCGGCGGGTGAGCTGGTCGGTCGAACGGCGCTCGCTCGGCAGCACCAGGGTGACCACGGTGCCCTTCTCGCCGGCGCGGGCGGTGCGGCCGCCGCGGTGCAGGTAGCTCTTGTGGTCCTGCGGCGGGTCGACGTGCAGCACGAGGCTGATGTTGTCGACGTGGATGCCGCGCGCCGCGACGTCGGTGCAGACGAGCACGTTGACGGAGCCCTCGCGGAACTCGGCCAGGATGCGGGTGCGCTGGTTCTGGCGCTTGCCGCCGTGCAGGCCGCCCGACTTGATGCCGACCCGGGCCAGCTGCTTGCAGAGCCGGTCGACGCCGTGCTGGGTGCGGACGAAGATGATCGTACGGCCCTCGCGGTTGGCGATCTCCGCGGTGACGTCGAACTTGTCGTCGCGGCTGACCTGCACCACGTGGTGCTCCATGAGCTCGACCGGGGAGGTCGCCGGAGCCACGGAGTGCGTGATCGGGTCCTTGAGGAAGCGCCGCACCAGCTTGTCGACGTCGCCATCGAGCGTGGCCGAGAACAGCAGCCGCTGACCGTCGGCCGGAGTCTGCGCGAGCAGCTCGGTGACGACGGGGAAGAAGCCCAGGTCGCACATGTGGTCGGCCTCGTCGAGGACGCTGACCTCGATGTCGCCCAGAGAGCACTCGCCCTGCCGGATGAGGTCGCCCAGGCGGCCGGGGGTGGCGATGACGACGTCGACGCCGCGGCGCAGCGCCTCGATCTGCTTGCCCATCGACATGCCGCCGACGATGACCTTCATCCGCAGGCCGAGTCCCCGGCCGAGCGGCTCGAGGGCGTCGTGCACCTGGAGCGCGAGCTCACGGGTGGGGACGAGGATCATCGCGCGGGGGCGGCCCGGGGTGGGCCGGACGCCGGAGATGCGGGCCATGAGGGGCAGCCCGAAGGCGAGGGTCTTGCCGGAGCCGGTCTGGCCGCGGCCGAGGACGTTGGCGCCGGTCAGAACGTCGGGGATGGTCGCGCTCTGGATGGGGAACGGGCTGGCAATGCCCTGCTTGGCCAGCCCGGTGACGAGCGGCTTGGGCAGGCCGAGCTCCTCGAACCCGGGCCCCGCCTCGGGGGCGCTCTCGTCGAGCTCGGGCAGGACCTCGTTGAACTCGGGCAGGACAGCGTCAAGCATGGTCACGAACTTCGTGCCTTTCAGTCGAAGTGGCGCGTCACTTCTGCGAAAAGGACGAGCCGGGACGTACGGCGGTGCCGTACTTCATTGCGAGGCGCAGGTGGTCGGCACCTGCTGGGTGGGGACTGGCCCGGAGGACAGGCCGTCTACGCGCACCCATTTGCCGGCCGCAGGCGGCGTTGAAACGCACATCGGTGCGCTAGGTGCACGTGTTGCCAACACGAGGAAGACACCATGTATTCCCCGACTTGTCCGAATTTCAGACTTTGGCAGGCTGAAGCGGCTGGCACCGAGATGCCAGCCGTACAGCAACGATCAGACGTTGAAGCCTAGCATACGAAGTTGCTCGCGCCCTTCGTCAGTGATCTTGTCCGGTCCCCACGGCGGGAGCCAGACCCAATTGATCTTAACATCCGAAACCATGCCTTCGAGCGCGGAATGCGCCTGATCCTCGATGACATCGGTCAGCGGGCAGGCCGCGCTGGTCAGCGTCATGTCAATGGTGGCCACAGGCTGGCCGCCCTCGGCGGGGTCGAGATTGAGCCCGTAGATCAGGCCCAGGTCGACGACGTTGATGCCGAGTTCGGGGTCGACGACGTCCTTGAGCGCCTCCATGACCTCGTCGACGGTGGCCTCACCATCGAACCCGGTCGGTGTCTCCACCGGCTTGCTCATCGGGCAGCACTCCTCACTACAGCGTCCTTGTAGGCCATCCACGACAGCAGCGCGCACTTCACGCGCGCGGGGAACTTGGCCACGCCCGCGAACGCCACCGCGTCGCCGAGCACGTCCTCGTCGGCCTCAACCTTGCCCCTGCCCTGCATGAGGCGGGTGAACTCGTCGACCACGGACAGCGTCTCCTCGACCGTCGAGCCGGTGGTCAGCTCGTGCAGCACAGAGGCGGCGGCCTGGCTGATCGAACAGCCCTGCCCGTCGTAGGAGACGTCCTCGATCTTGCCGGCGTCGCCCAGCTTGACCCGGAGCGTGATCTCGTCGCCGCACGTGGGGTTCACGTGGTGAACCTCGGCGTCGTAGGGGTCACGGAGCCCCCGCCCCTGCGGGTGCTTGTAGTGTTCCAGGATCAGTTCCTGGTACATCGACTCGCCGATCATGGCTATGCGAACACCTTCTGAACGTGATGGAGGCCGCGGACCAAGGCGTCGATCTCGTCCGTGGTGTTGTACAGATAGAACGACGCCCTGGTGGTCGCCGGTATTCCGAAGCGCAGGTGGAGCGGCCGCGCGCAGTGGTGGCCGACCCGCACCGCGATGCCGAACTCGTCGTCGAGCAGTTGCCCGACGTCGTGCGGGTGGATGCCCTCAAGTGTGAACGACAGGGTGGCCCCCCGCTGGTCGAGCGAGTCGGGCCCGATCAGGCGCAGCGTGGGGACCTGGCGCAGCGCGTCGAGCGCGTAGGCCGTCAGGCCGCGCTCGTGCGCCTCGATGGCCTCCATGCCGACACCGGTCAGGTAGTCGACGGCCGCGCCGAGGCCGATGGCCTCGACGATCGGCGGCGTGCCCGCCTCGAACTTGTGCGGAACCGGCGCGTACGTCGAGTGGTCCATCCAGACGGCCTCGATCATCTCGCCGCCGCCCATGAACGGGGGCATGGCGTCGAGCAGCTCGGCCCGGCCCCAGAGCACGCCGATGCCCGAGGGGCCGACCATCTTGTGGCCGGTGAAGGCCACGAAGTCGACGCCCAGCGCGGCCATGTCGACGGCGTGGTGCGGGACCGACTGGGAGGCGTCGAGCATCACCAGCGCGCCCACCTCGCGGGCCCGGCGCAGCACGTCGGCGACCGGGTTGATGGTGCCGAGCACGTTGGACTGGTGCGCGATCGACACGATCTTCGTGCGCTCGGTGATCAGTCCTGAAATATCCGAAATATCGAGGCGGCCGTCGTCCGTGACGCCGAACCACTTCAGGGTCGCCCCCGTACGCTGCACCAGGAACTGCCACGGCACGATGTTGGAGTGGTGCTCCATCTCGGAGATCACCACCTCGTCGCCGGGACCGAGGGTGAAGCGGGGGTCGGTGTTGCCCGGGTTGCCGAAGGAGTAGGCGACCAGGTTGAGCGCCTCGGAGGCGTTCTTGGTGAAGATCACCTCGTCGCGCGACGGGGCGCCGATGAAACCGGCCACCTTGTCGCGCGCGCTCTCAAAGGCCTCGGTCGACTCCGCGCCGAGCGCGTGCATGGCCCGCCCGACGTTGCTGTAGTGCATCGCCAGGTGCTCACGGACGGTCTCGACGACCGCGGTGGGCTTCTGTGAGGAGTTGCCCGAGTCGAGGTAGACGAGCGGACGCCCGCCGGGCAGCTCGCGGGAGAGAACCGGGAAGTCCTTCCTGATCCTCTCCACGTCCAAGCTGGTGGAAGTCATGCAAGCGCCTTCGTGTACTGCTCGTAGCCTTCGGCCTCGAGCTTGTCGGCCAGCTCCGGCCCGCCCTCCTCCACGATCTTGCCGCCGGCGAAGACGTGGACGAAGTCGGGCTTCACGTACCGCAGGATGCGGGTGTAGTGCGTGATCAGCAGGATGCCCGTCTCGCCCGAGGCACGGAAGCGGTTGATGCCTTCGGACACCACGCGCAGCGCGTCGACGTCGAGGCCGGAGTCGGTCTCGTCGAGCACCGCGACCTTCGGCTGGAGCAGCTCCAGCTGGAGGATCTCGTGGCGCTTCTTCTCGCCGCCGGAGAAGCCCTCGTTGAGGTTGCGCTGGGCGAACTCGGCGTCGATGGCCAGCGCGTCCATGCCGGTCTTGAGGTCCTTGGCGAACTGGCGCAGCTTGGGCGCCTCGCCGCGGACCGCGGTGACCGCGGAGCGCAGGAAGTTGGAGACCGACACGCCCGGCACCTCGACCGGGTACTGCATGGCGAGGAACAGGCCGGCGCGGGCCCGCTCGTCGACGGTCAGCTCCAGCAGGTCGACGCCGTCGAGCAGCACCTCACCGCCGGTGATGGTGTATTTCGGGTGACCGGCGATGGCGTAGGCGAGCGTGGACTTGCCCGAGCCGTTCGGCCCCATCACGGCGTGGGTCTTGCCCGACTGCACGGTGAGGTTGACGCCGCGCAGGATTTCCTTGTCCTCGACGGCGACCTTCAGGTCACGGATCTCAAGGGTGGACATGTGTTTATGACTCCTTCGAGAGCGAGACGAGGACGTCGTCGCCGTCGATCTGGACTGTGTAGACGTTCACGGGTCGGATGGCGGGCGGGCCGGTGGGCTTGCCCGAGCGGATGTCGAAGCACGAGCCGTGCAGCCAGCACTCGAGCGTGCCGTCGTAGACCTCTCCCTCGCTGAGCTTCACCTCGGCGTGGGAGCAGACGTCGTGCAGGGCGAACACCTCGCCGCCCTTGCGGACGAGCGCGACCGGGGTCTCCCCGACCTCGAGGCCCAGGACCCCGCCGTCGGGGATGTCCTCGACCTTGCACACCTTCTCGAAACTCATCGCGCGAGCTCCGCCTCCACCGCGTTCATGACGCGGTCACGGATCTCCGCCACCTGGATCTTCTCGATGAGCTGGCCGAGGAAGCCCCGGATGACCAGGCGACGGGCCTCGTCGAAGGGGATGCCGCGGGCCTGCAGGTAGAAGATGTGCTCGTCGTCGAGGCGCCCGGAGGCGCTGGCGTGGCCGGCACCGGCCACCTCGCCGGTGAGGATCTCCAGGTTGGGCACCGAGTCGGCGCGGGCGCCGTCGGTGAGGATCAGGTTGCGGTTGAGCTCGTAGGTGTCGGTGCCCTCGGCCTCGACCCTGATGATCACGTCGCCGATCCACACGGCGTGCGCGTCCTCACCCTGCAGGGCGCCGCGGTAGTCGACGTTGCTCTTGCAGTGGGGCTGCGAGTGGTCGACCAGGAGGCGGTGCTCCAGGTGCTGGCCCGCGTCGACGAAGTAGACGCCGGACAGGTCGGCGTCGCCGCCGGGACCGGTGTAGGACACGCTCGGCGACAGGCGCACCAGGTCGCCGCCCAGGGTCACCGCGAAGCCCCTGAACGTGGCGTCCTTGGCGAGCTGGGCGTGGTGGTGGGAGACGTGTACGGCGTCGTCGTCCCAGTCCTGCAGGCTGACGACCTTGAGCGTGGCGCCGTCGCCGACGACGAACTCGATGTTGTCGGCGTAGACCGCGCTGCCCTGGTGCTCGATGACGACCACGGCCTCGGCCAGCGGCTCGACCACGACCACGATGTGGCCGTAGGTGGCCCCGTCGTTGCCGCCGCCGCGCACCTCGATGCGGATGTGCTCGGCCGGCACGGCCTCCTTGGGCACGGTCACGACCAGCGCCTTCTCGAAGGCGTTGTAGGCCTGCGCGCTGACGCGGTCGGCCGGCACGTACGCCTTGCCGATGCGCGCGTCCTCACGCCCGACCCACTCGGCGGTGACGCCCGCCGGGGTGTAGGCCTGGGTGAGCACCCGGCCGGTGATCTCCGCCTTGCCGCTGTGCAGGCCCTTCAGGCGGGACAGCGGCGTGAAGCGCCACGCCTCTTCGCGCCCGGTCGGGACCTCGAAGTCGTCCAGGTCGTAGGACGCCTTCTCGTGCAGGGTCGACAAGGGCTTCTCGGTCAGGCCCATCAGCCGACGGCTCCTTCCATCTGCAGCTCGATGAGGCGGTTGAGCTCAAGGGCGTACTCCATGGGGAGCTCGCGGGCGATCGGCTCGACGAAGCCGCGCACGATCATCGCCATCGCCTCGTCCTCGTTGAGACCGCGGCTCATGAGGTAGAACAGCTGGTCCTCGCTCACCTTGGAGACCGTGGCCTCGTGACCCATCGAGACGTCGTCCTCGCGGACGTCGACGTAGGGGTAGGTGTCGGAGCGGCTGATCTGGTCGACCAGGAGCGCGTCGCACTTGACCGTGCTGGCGCTGCCGTGGGCGCCCTCCTCGATCTGCACGAGACCGCGGTAGGAGGTGCGGCCGCCGCCGCGCGCCACCGACTTGGAGATCACGGTGGAGCTCGTGTGCGGAGCCAGGTGCACCATCTTGGACCCGGCGTCCTGGTGCTGGCCCTCGCCCGCGAAGGCGACGCTCAGCGTCTCACCCTTGGCGTGCTCGCCCATCAGGTAGACGGCCGGGTACTTCATGGTGACCTTGGAGCCGATGTTGCCGTCGATCCACTCCATGGTCGCGCCCTCGTAGGCGACGGCGCGCTTGGTGACCAGGTTGTAGACGTTGTTGGACCAGTTTTGAATGGTCGTGTAACGGCAGCGGGCGTTCTTCTTCACGACGATCTCGACGACCGCGGAGTGCAGCGAGTCGGAGGAGTAGATCGGCGCGGTGCAGCCCTCGACGTAGTGGACGTAGCTGCCCTCGTCGACGATGATCAGGGTCCGCTCGAACTGGCCCATGTTCTCGGTGTTGATCCGGAAATAGGCCTGCAGCGGGATCTCGACCTCGACGTTCGGCGGCACGTAGATGAACGAGCCACCGGACCACACGGAGCTGTTGAGGGCGGCGAACTTGTTGTCGCCCACCGGGATGACCGAGCCGAAGTACTCCTTGAAGAGCTCCTCGTGCTCCCTCAGGCCCGTGTCGGTGTCGACGAAGATGACGCCCTTCTCCTCGAGGTCCTCACGGATCTTGTGATAGACGACCTCGGATTCGTACTGGGCGGCGACACCGGCGATGAGGCGCTGCTTCTCCGCCTCGGGGATGCCGAGCTTGTCGTAGGTGTTCTTGATGTCGTCGGGCAGCTCGTCCCAGGAAGCGGCCTGCTTCTCGGTCGAGCGCACGAAGTATTTGATGTTGTCGAAGTCGATGCCCGTGAGGTCGGAGCCCCAGGTGGGCAGGGGCTTCTTGCCGAACAGGCGGAGGCCCTTCAGGCGAAGGTCGAGCATCCACTCCGGCTCGTTCTTGAGCGCGGAGATGTTGCGGACGACCTCCTCGGACAGGCCGCGCTTGGCAACCGCGCCTGCGGCATCCGAGTCGGACCAGCCGAACTTGTAATTCCCGAGGCCTTCCAGCTCCGGGCGGTCGGTGACAGTCACCTTCCGGTCTCCTTGCTTTTGTCGCTATGGGTGGCCCTGCTCGTCGCAAGACCCAGCGCGTGCGGGCTCACATGTGTGGTGCAGACCCCGTCGCCGTGCGCGATCGTGGCCAGGCGCTGCACGGGGGTGCCGAGCAGCTGCGCGAACGCCTCGGTCTCGGCCTCACACAGCTGCGGGAACTCCGCGGCCACGTGCGCCACCGGGCAGTGGTGCTGGCAGAGCTGGTCGCCGCCCAGATTGGCCTTGGTGGCCGAGGCGGCGTATCCATCCGCCGACAGCGCCTGCGCCAGCACTTGTACGCGCTGGTCGGCCGGCACCGTCCGCATGACCGGCTCCAGGCGCCGCAGCAGGCTGGACACCTGCGAACGGGCGAAGTCGGTCACGGCTTCCTCACCCACGCGCTCGGCCAGGAAACGCAGCGCGCTGCCGGCCAGGTCGTCGTAGGCGTGCTCGAAAGCACTGCGCCCCGCGTCGGTGATGGCGAACAGTTTGGCCGGTCGCCCTCTCCCGCGCTGCCCGCGCGGACGCACGGTGCGAGGCTCGATCATCCCGTCGGCCAGCAACGCGTCGAGATGACGGCGGACGGCGGCGGGCGTGAGCCCGAGTCGCTCGCCCAGCGCGGCAGCCGCGACGGGACCGTGCTCAAGGATCAGCCGAGCCACACGGGCGCGGGTGCCGCGCTCGTGTCCAGGCTCGATCGACGTGGGCACGTTTTTCACAACATCAGTGTGCCGTAATTCCTTCCCGATTCACAAATGGATCCAGGAAGACGGAGGAATGGAATTTCTCACGCAGGGTAGGCTTACCTAACTCTGCCGATGACCAGGAACGACACGGCCGAGCAGGCGATGAGCCCCAGCATCACCGACGCCATCGGCACCGCCGTACCCGAACCCACCAGGCCGACCAGCGGCGCGGCCAGGGCGCCCAGCGCGAACTGGAGCACGCCGAGCAGGGCGGAGGCACTGCCCGCGATCTGCTGCGGCTGGCTGGCCAGCGCCAGCGCGCCGGTTCCCGGAAGCACCAGGCCCTGGCCGCACATGATGACGAACAGCCCGGCGACGATGCCCGCCAGCCCCATGCCGATCATGGCCGCGGCCAGCAGCAGCGCCGCGCCGGTCAAGCCCACGCACAGGCCGATGGCCACCAGCCGGGCCGGCGGCACCCGCCCCGAGAGCCGCCCGCCGACCTGCGCCATGAGGGTCAGGCCGAGCGCGTTGAGCCCGAAGATGAGCGAATACTGCTGCGGTGTGGCGTGGTAGACCTCCTGCAGCACGAACGGTGAGCCGGAGATGTAGCCGAACATGGCGGCGAAGGCCAGCCCGGCGGTCAGCGCGCCGCCCATGAACGAGCGGTCGCGCAGCAGCTGCCAGAAGGTGCGCACGGTGTGACCGAGCCCGCCGCTCTCCCGCTCGTACGCGGGCAGCGTCTCACGCACCCCGCCGAGCACGGCCATGAGCAGCACGATCCCGGCCAGGCTCAGCGCGACGAACACCCCGCGCCAGGAGGTGAAGCCGAGCAGCTGCGCGCCCGCGATCGGGGCCAGGATCGGCGCGAGGCCGCTGACGAGCATGAGGGTGGCGAAGATGCGCGCGATGGCGGCGCCGTCGTACAGGTCACGGACGACGGCCCGGACGATGACCAGGGCCGCGCCGCCGAGAATGCCCTGCAGCAGGCGGAACACGATGAGCACCGGCACCGAGGGGGCGAAGGCGCACAGCAGCGAGGCGAGGGTGTAGCCGGCCACGCCCACGATCAGCGGCAGCCGGCGGCCGCGCACGTCGCTCACCGGCCCGGCGACCACCTGGCCGACGGAGACGCCGATGAGGCAGGCGGTCAGTGTCAGCTGTACCTGGGCGGGGGTGCTGACCAGCTCGCCGGTGATGGCGGGCAGCGCGGGCAGGTACATGTCGATCGAGAGCGGGCCGATGGCCGAGAGCGCTCCGAGAATGATTAACAGCAGTCCGCGGCGGTTCCCTTTGACGACAGGTGACGTGAGTGGCGTGGCTTCTGCCACGGACATGCGTGAACCCCTCTCCCTCGCAGGCGTGTGGCCCACGAGGGCCGAGGGATGGAACCAAGATCCGGTCTACCTAATTCCCGGTTATGGGATATTTAGCTGACTTCGTGGAGTTGGATCACGGACAGTGCCGCGCCCTGCGGGTCGGTGAGCATGGCGAAGCGGCCGGGAGGCGCGTCCATCGCCCCGACGAGGATCGTGGCGCCCGCGCGCTCGGCGGCGGCGACGGTGGCGTCGAGGTCGTCGACGGCGAAGTACGTCATCCAGTGGGACGGCGTCTCCGGCGGATAGTTCGGCGACAGCTCGATCATGCCGGCGATGCTCGCGTCCCCGAGGTGCCACTCGGTGTACTTGACGCCGTCCATCTCCTGGTGGTGCGGGGTCCAGCCGAAGACGGCCGGGTAGAACCGCTCCGCGCTCGCGACGTCGCGGGTGACGAGCTCGTTCCAGCAGAAGGAGACCGGCTCGTTGACCAGCTCGGCGCCGTTGTGGCGGCCGGCCTGCCAGGCCGAGACGAACGACCCGTCGGGCGCCTGGAAGACGGCCATGGTGCCTTCCTCGAACACCTGCATGGGCTCCATGACGACGGTCCCGCCCGCGTTCTTGACCCGGTCGGCGGTGGCGGCGGCGTCTTCTATGGCGATATAGGTGTTCCAGGTCGAGGGCATGCCTTCCCCCATGACGGGGCCCACTCCGGCGACCTTCTCGCCGTCGTAGGTGAACTGGCCGTAGCCCCCGGCCGCCGGGTCGTCGATCATCTCGGCCTGCCAGCCGAAGACGTCGTCGTAGAAGCGGACGGACGCCTCGACGTCGGTGCTCGACAGATCCACCCAGCACGGAACACCGGGCTCATAGCCACTACGCTGTGACATGGAAACCTCCTGTGATGTGGACGTCCCTCTCAGACTTTCACTCCTGGTGGGGACTTTCCGGGAAACGGCCGGGTCAACAGCTGTCCATATCCGGTCACGCGATTGACGCGATCGGCCTTGGGCGGGCCGGGCAGGGTTGCCAGGCGGACCGCCGCGGACAGTCCCTAAACTCGTGGCCATGGAATCCCCAGCCGTCGAGCTCATCGACCTGGTCAAGCGTTACGGCGGCGCCACGGCGGTCGACGGCCTGACGCTGCGCGCCGAGCGGGGCGCGGTCACCGCCGTGCTCGGGCCCAACGGCGCCGGCAAGACCTCCACGGTCGAGATCTGCGAGGGGTTCCGCGAGGCCGACTCCGGCACCGTACGCGTACTGGGCCTGCCGCCCGACCAGCCCAAGCTGCGGCCCCGGGTGGGCGTGATGCTCCAGGCGGGCGGCGTGCCGCCCGCGGTACGCTGCGGCGAGTGGCTGCGCCTGGTCTCGCGCTTCTACGCTCGCCCGCTCGACGCCGGCGCCCTTCTGGTACGGCTCGGCCTGGCCGACCACGCCCGCACCCCTTACCGCCGCCTGTCGGGTGGCCAGCAGCAACGGCTCTCCCTGGCCGCGGCGGTGATCGGCCGGCCGGAGCTGGTGTTCCTCGACGAGCCGACGGCCGGGCTCGACCCGCAGGCCAGGCACGCCTGCTGGGACCTGGTGGGCGAGCTGCGGGCCGCGGGGGTCTCCGTGGTGCTCACCACCCACCACATGGACGAGGCCGAACGGCTGGCCGACCACGTGGTGATCATCGATCGGGGCCGGGTGGTGGCCGAGGGCAGCCCGGCGTCGCTGACCGGGGCCGAGCGGCAGCTGCGCTTCCGTGCCCGGCCGGGGCTCTCGCTGGACGAGCTGCTCCACGCGTTGCCGGGGGGTAGTGCAGCCAAGGAGTCGCCCGCCGGCCACTACATCATCGAGGGCCAGGTGGGCCCAGAGCTGCTGGCGACCGTGACGACCTGGTGCGCCGCCGAGGGCGTGATGGCCGACGACCTGAGCATCGAGCGCCGTACGCTCGAAGACGTCTTCCTGGAGCTGACCGGCAGGGAGCTGCGATGACCACGCTCGACTTCACCCCCGCCCCGGCGGCGGCGCCGTTCGCCCGCATGGTGCTGGCGCAGGCGGCGGCCGAGACGCGCGCGACGCTGCGCAACGGCGAGCAGCTGCTGCTGACGCTGATCATCCCGGTGCTGCTGCTCGTCGGGTTCTCGCTGGCTCCGCTGATCGACGTCGGCGGGGGCCGGCGCATCGACTTCCTCGCGCCGGGCGTGCTCGCGCTGGCGATCATGTCGACGGCGTTCACCGGGCAGGCGATCGCGACCGGCTTCGAGCGCCGCTACGGCGTGCTGAAGCGGCTCGGCGCGACTCCCCTGTCCAGGGCCGGGCTGCTGCTGGCCAAGACGGTGGCGGTGCTCGCGGTCGAGGGTGTCCAGGTCGTGGTGATCGTGGCGGTCGCGCTGGCGCTCGGCTGGCGGCCCCAGGGCTCGCCGGTGGGCGCGCTGCTGCTCGTGCTGCTGGGGACGGCGGCGTTCAGCGGGCTGGGGCTGCTCATGGCGGGCGTGCTGCGGGCCGAGGCGACGCTGGCCGCGGCCAACCTCGTCTACCTGGTGCTGCTCGGAGCGGGCGGGGTGATCTTCCCGCTGGCGAAGTTCCCCGCCGGGATGCGGCCGGCCCTGGAGGTGCTGCCGATCTCGGCGCTGACCGGCGGGCTGCGTTCCGTGCTCGCCGGGGGTGCGGCCGTGCCGCTGGGGGCGCTGGGAGTGCTGGCCGCCTGGGCGGTGCTGTCGCTGGGCATCGCCGCGCGCACGTTCCGCTGGGAGTGAGCTGGGCCTGAGCTGGGCGGCCCTTTGGTAGACGGCCCTTTGGTAGACGGCCCTGAGCCGAGCGCGCCTGCGCTGGACGGGGCGGGGTGTCAGGCGCGGCCGGTGACACCGTAGCGGTGGCGGCCGATGACGGCCACCACGGTGAGCGGCACCGCCACGGCCGCCGAGACGCCGAACAGCAGCGCGTACCTGCCGTCCTGGGCGGCCGGGCCGCCCGCCCACGACGACACCGCGCTGCCGACGAACAGCGCCGCGGCGAAGAAGGCCACGCTGGTCCCCCTGGCGTTGGGCGCGACGGTGGTGATCCAGGTCTGCAGCGAGGAGTGCATGAACGACCACCCGACGCCCAGCAGGAGCGCGGTGGCACCGACGGTCGCCAGGCTGACGTGGACGGCCACGAGCGCGTACCCGGCGCAGAGGTGCGCTCCACCGATGGCGATGAGCACGGGCGGGGACCATGTCCGCGACAGGCGTTTGACCAGTCTGGTGAACAGCCACAGGCCCACGCCGTAGGTGGCGGTGGCCAGACCGGCGACCGCCGCCCTGACGCCGTTGTGCTCCAGGGCCGTGGCGAGGAAGGCCATCGTGCCGAGCAGCACCGCGCCCTCCACGAAGGCCAGCCCGAACACCAGCAGCGCCCACGGCTCGCGCAGCACCGCGCCCACGTGCCTGCCCAGCCCGCCGATCTCGGCCCGGGGCGGCTCGGGCAGGGAGCGCAGCGCGAGCGCGCAGGCCAGCGCGCAGGCCGCGGGCACGGTGAACGCCACGTGCCAGTCCACCAGGTCGGCGAGCACGCCGCCGAGACCGGTGGCCATGGCGATGCCCAGGGCTCCCGCGCCCATCAGGTCCGACAGGGCGCGCTGCCGTACGACGGGGGCGACCGTGTCACCGACGTACGTGAGCGAGGTGGGGATCACCGCGCCGAAGCAGGCGCCGGCCACGATCCTCGACACCACCAGCGCGCCCAGCACCGGCATCAGGGCGGAGGCCACCCCGGCCAGCGCGGCGCCGAACATCGCCGCCCGCATCACCCGCACCCGGCCGAACCGGTCGGAGAGCACGCCCCACAGCGGCTGCGTCAGGCCGTAGGCCAGGTAGTAGCCGCTGGCGACCGCGACCGCCGCCGACAGCGGGACGCCGAGGTCGGCGGCGATCAGGACGAGCATGGGGTTCACGGCGAACCGGTCGAAGCTGCTGACGAAGGTGGCCACGGACAGCACGAGCGGGGGACGGACGAGGGAGGCCGGGGGTGCGGTCATGGCTCCATAGTCAATTGTCGGCTTCAACGGTTAAGTGCGTATAAGTACCACCCTAGTGGGGGAATGTCGGCCCAGCTCGGTACCGTTCTACCCGCCGTCCCGCTACTGAGCCCGCCATGCCTACTGAGGAGTGCTGTGAGCGCCTTCGCCCTGGATGATCCCTTCGACCGGGGATCCGGCCTGCCCAGACCCGGCAGTGTGCTGCGCAGCGCCGCCGACTCCATACCGCCTTCCGGGCTGGTGCTGCTGGCGATCTTCTCCGTACAGCTGGGGGCGGGCTTCGCCAAGGAGCTGTTCGCGGCGCTGCCGCCGAGCGCGGTGGTGTTCCTGCGCATCGCCGCGGGCGCGTTGATCATGGGCGCGGTGGCCAGGCCCAAGCTGAAGGGCATGTCGTGGCGTGACCTGGGGGTCGGGCTCGCCTTCGGCGTGACGCTGGCGCTGATGAACCTGTCGTTCTACGAGGCGATAGCGCGGCTGCCCCTGGGGATCGCGGTGGCGATCGAGTTCCTCGGGCCGCTGGGCGTGGCGGTGGCGGCCTCCAGGCGGCGGCTCGACCTGGTGTGGATCGGCCTGGCGGCGGCGGGCGTGGCGCTGCTCGCGCCCTGGGGCCAGTCGGCGTCGGTGAGCTGGGCCGGCATCGGGTTCGCGCTGGGGGCGGGAGTGCTCTGGGCGGCCTACATCCTGCTGTCGGCCTCGGTGGGGCGGCGCTTCCCCGGCACCACCGGGCTGTCGGTCGCGATGATCGTGTCGGCCGTGGTGGTCGCGCCGGTGGGCATCGCGTCGGGCGGCGGCGACCTGCTCCAGCCGCATCTGCTGCTGATCGGGCTGGGGGTGGGGCTGCTGTCGTCGGTGATCCCGTACTCGCTGGAGCTGCAGGCGCTGCGGCGGATGCCGAAGCACGTGTTCGGCATCCTGATGAGCCTGGAGCCCGCGGCGGCCGCGCTGGTCGGCGTGCTGGTGCTCAGCGAGATGCTGCACGCGCAGCAGTGGGCGGCGATCATCTGCATCGTGGCCGCGAGCCTGGGCACGACCCGCGCGACGAAGACGAAGTAGCCTCCCCGGACGTGATCAGTGCGGGCCGGTCCGAATACCGCGGACGCGATCAGTGCGGGCCGGCCCGGACAAGTAGTCAGTGTGGGTCGGCCCAGATGCCGCGGACGTGCTGGATGTGCTCGGACATGATGTGGCGGGCCGCCTCGGTGTCACCGGCCTTGAGCGCGTCGAGCAACGCGACGTGCTCGCGGGCCGAGTCCGACAGCGTGCCGCGCTCCGACAGCTGCGACAGGCCGTAGAGCCGGGCCCGGTTGCGCAGGTCCTTGACCACCTCGACCAGGTGGGCGTTGCCCGACAGCGTCAGCAGTTCCACGTGGAAGCGCAGGTCGGCGTCCACGTACGCGAGCAGGTCACCCCGCTCGGCGGCGGCGACGATCTCCTCGGCGACGGGCCGCAGCCGCTCGAAGTCGGCCGCGCGCGAGCTGTCGGCCAGCCGGGTCACGGTGGGCACCTCGATGAGCTGCCGGATCTCGGTCAGCTCGTCGAGATCGCGGTCGGACAGCTCGGTGACCCGGAAGCCCTTGTTGCGCACCGCCTCGACCAGTCCCTCCTTGGCCAGGTCGAGCATGGCCTCACGGACCGGCGTGGCGGAGACGCCGAACTGCGCGGCCAGCACCGGCGCGGAGTAGACCACCCCCGGGCGCATCTCACCCGTGATCAACGCGGCGCGGAGCGCGTGCGCGACCTGCTCGCGCAAGCTCTGCCGCTCGCCCACCATCGGCAGGTCGAGCCGGTCCTCGGCAGCCATCCGGCCATCCCTTCGCTCAGTACACGCCCGCTGATCACCCCCCGCTGGGGGCACCCCGCTAAACCCACGCCTCGTACGCGGCGGCGGCGACCACCAGGTCCTCCCACGCCATCCCGGTGCTCTTGAACACGCGGGGACCGGAGCCCGCAGGAACCCGGCCGGCGATCAGGTCGGCGAGGTTCCCGGCGAGATGACCGGTGGTGATCGTACCTTGGCGCACCGGGATGACCACATCCCCCGCTTCGGCCAGCGCCGCCGACCTGGCCTCGACGACGACCGTGGCGCGAGCGACGAGGTCTCCGGCCAGCTCGCGCGCCTCCGGTTCGTGCGATCCGACCGCGACCACCGTGGCGTCGTCGCGGACCAGCTCGCCGGGGAAGAGCGGCTCCCTGGCCGTGGTGCAGCAGGCGATCAGATCCGCCTCCGCCACAGCGCTCAGGTCCGGAGCCTGGCCGTGCACCGCGCGGGCCGGCAGGCCGTGGTCGCGGCAGCGGGCGGCGAGGCTCTCGGCGCGTTCGGGGTCACGGCCGACGATCGTGACCCGTTCGACCGGCCGGACCGCGCCCAGCGCGAGGATGTGCCCCCACGCCTGCGGGCCCGTGCCGAACACCACCAGGTTACGGGCGTCCGGCCCGGCCAGGTGCTTGACGGCGAGCGCCGAGACCGCCGGGGTGCGCAGTGAGGTGAGCGTGATGCCGTCCATGGCGGCCAGCGGGCTCAGGGTGTCGCCGTCGAGCAGCAGGTACGTCCCCTGGATGCGGGGCAGCCCGCGCTCGGCGTTGCCGGGTGCGATGGTGACGGCCTTCACGCCCGCGTACCGTCCCGCGGCGGCGGGCATCAGCAGGAGCTGCCCCGCGGGCAGCTCGACGATCGGCCGCAGCGGCGTCTCCTCCGGATCGAGCCCGTCCCGCAGGGCCTCTTCCAGGATGCGTACGGCCCGCGCCACGGGCACCAGCCGCTCGATGGTGGCGGCGTCGAGGTAGGGCAGCGCGTTCACCGCAGCACGAACCCGGTGCCGAGGGGGTCTTCCGGATCGAGCTCGAAGGTGTGCCGCCCGGTGCGGTAGGCCATGCCCTCGATCTCGGCGACGACGCCCCGGTCGGTCACCTTCCCCACGGTGGCGACGAACGTGCCGCCCGCGATGCCGGTGTGGATCAGCGGACCCTGGTGACCGTCGTCGTACAGCAGAGCGAGCCGGGCGGCCGTGCCGGACCCGCACGGCGAGCGGTCCACCTCGCCGTCGGCGAACACGGTCACGTTGCGCTGGCGCAGTCCGTCGCCCGGGACGTCCTCGTAGAAGATCACCCCATAGACGCCGGACAGCCGTTCGTCCGACGGGTGCCGCGTGGCCGGGTGGCCCGCCAGGGCGGCCTTGATCCGGCGGCCGTGGCCGACGAACTCCGTCAGGCTCCCGGCCTTGACGGACAGGCCGACGGCCGAGGCGGGCAGGGTGGCGTAGATGGCTCCGCCGTAGGCGAGGTCGACCTCGACCCCGGCGACGGGGAGGGCGCGCGCGATGGCGTACGACGGGACGTTGACGAAGGTGACCGACTCGACGCGGTCCCGCGAGCCGCGTACGCGGGCCGTGACGCGGCCCGAGGGCACGTCGACGACCACGTCCGTCTCGCCGCCGGGGTCCGCCTCGACCAGGCCCTCGCGGACGGCGTGCACGCCGAGCGCGATCGTGCCGTGGCCGCAGGCGGTGGAGTAGCCGTCCTTGTGCCAGAACAGCGCGCCGAAGTGGGCGCCGGGGTCGTCGGGCGGGACCAGGAAGCAGCCGTACATGTCGGCGTGGCCGCGCGGCTCGTGGCAGAGCAGCCGCCGCACCCGCTCGGCCGGGCCGTCAGGTGCGGCGGCCCGGCGTTCGAGGACGGTGGCGCCCGGGATGTCCGGGGCGCCACCGGTGACGATCCTGAACGGTTCGCCGGCGGTGTGGTAGTCGACCGTGGTGACGCTCACAGCTCGAATCCCTCGGGGAACGGGTCGCGCGGGTCGAGGAAGTATTGGGCGGTGCCGGTGACCCAGGCGCGCCCGGTGATGGCCGGCACGACCGCCGGCCGTCCGCCGACGGTGGTCTCCCCCAGCAGACGGCCGATGAAACGGGTGCCGATGAACGACTCGTTGACGAACTCCCCGCTGCCCGGCCCCTCGCTCACGGCCAGCTGGCCACGGGCGTGCAGCTGGGCCATCCGGGCGCTGGTGCCGGTGCCGCACGGCGAGCGGTCGAACCAGCCCGGGTAGATGGCCATGGCGTGCCGCGAGTGGTGGGCGTCCGAGCCCGGCGCGGCGAAGTAGACGTGATGGCAGCCCCGGATGCGGTCGTCCTCGGGGTGCACGGGCTCGTCGGCCGCGTCGATCGCCGCCATCGTGGCCAGCCCGGCAGCGAGGATCTCGTTCTTGGCCTTGCGGTCGAAGGGCAGGCCGTAGTCGTCGAGGTCGACGATCGCGTAGAAGTTGCCGCCGTACGCCAGGTCGTAGCGGATGTCGCCGAAGCCGGGCACCGTGACGACGGCGTCGAGCCGGTCGCTGTAGGCGGGCACGTTACGCAGCGTCACCGACATGGCCATGCCGTCCTTGACGGCCACGTCCACCTCGACGAGCCCGGCGGGCACCTCCAGGCGCACGGTGGTGACCGGCTCGACGACCTCCACCATGCCGGTCTCCACCAGCACGGTCGCCACGCCTATGGTGCCGTGACCGCACATCGGCAGCAGCCCGGACACCTCGATGAACAGCACGCCCCAGTCGGCGTCGGGCCGGGTGGGCGGCTGCAGGATGGCGCCGCTCATGGCGGCGTGGCCGCGCGGCTCGTTCATCAGCAGCCTGCGGATGTGGTCGAGATGGTCGCGGAAGTAGACGCGCCGCTCGGCCATGCTCGCGCCGGGGATCACGCCCACGCCGCCGGTGATGACGCGGGTGGGCATCCCCTCGGTGTGCGAGTCGACGGCGTGGAAGACCCGCTTCGTCCTCATCGCATGCCCTCCGCCAGCGCCTTCTCCGTCGCGCCGCGTACGGCCGCCTCCTGCGTCTCGGTCAGCGGCACGCGCGGCAGGCGGCAGGGCCCGCCGTGACGACCCGCGATGTCCATCGACAGCTTGATGGCCTGCACGAACTCCGTCTTGGAGTCCCAGCGCAGCAGCGGGTGGAGCGTACGGTACAGGGGCAGCGCGGTCTCGAGGTCACCGGCCAGCGCGGCCCGGTAGAGGGCGACGCTGGAGGCGGGCAGCGCGTTGGGGTAACCGGCGACCCAGCCGACGGCCCCGGCGATCGCCAGTTCCAGCAGCACGTCGTCGGACCCGATCAGCACGTCGAGGCCGGGCGCCAGCTCGCCGAGCTCGTAGGAGCGGCGCGGGTCGCCGCTGAACTCCTTCACGGCCACGATCAGGCCCTCGCCGTACAGGGTGGCCAGCAGCGCGGGCGTCAGGTCCACCTTGGTGTCGTAGGGGTTGTTGTAGGCCACGATCGGCACCCCGGCCTTGGCCACCTCGCGGTAGTGCGCGATCACGGAGCGCTCGTCGGCCCGGTAGGCGTTGGGCGGCAGCAGCAGCACCGAGCCGCAGCCGGCCGCGGCGGCGCGCTCGGCCCACAGCCGTGACTCCGCCGCGCCGTACGCGCCGACGCCCGCCATCACGTTCGCCCCGCCGACGGCCTCGACGGCCGTCTCGATGACCTTGGCCCGCTCCTCGGCGGTGAGCGTCTGGTACTCGCCCAGCGACCCGTTGGGGACCACGCCGTCGCAGCCGTTCTCGACCAGCCAGCGGCAGTGCTCCGCATAGCCGTCGAAGTCGACGGACAGGTCCTCACGCAGAGGGAGAGCCGTGGCCACCATGACACCGTGCCAGGATTTAATGCGATTTGTCATTAAAGGGTCCTCCAAATCAGGGTTTATCGAGCTCGGCGAGAGCGCCGAGAGAGATGGGTTGCGCGATGGGGCGGCGAGGGGGCCGGGGCGACTCCCCGGCCAGGCACGCGACCGCGTAGCCGCAGACGCGGCCCTGGCACCAGCCCATTCCGGGCCTGGCCAGCAGCTTGACCGAGCGCGCGTCGGTGGCGCCGAGCTCCAGCGCCGCGCGTACACGGGCGACCGGCACCTCCTCGCACCGGCACACCAGCGTGTCGTCGCGCAGCCAGCCCTGCCAGCCCGGTTTGACCGGATACGCGTGATGCAGCGCCTCGCCGAACGCGCGCATCCGCCGGCGCCGTCTGGCCAGCACGCCGGGCACCGGCTCACCGGCCACGGCCAGGCCGGCGATGCGGCCCTCCAGCTCGGCCACGTACCGCCCGCCCACGCCGACCGGCTCGCCCGCCGCCCAGACGCCGTCCGCCGTGGTGCGCTGGCGGCCGTCCACCGCGAGCACGGGCATGCCGTCCGCGTCCTGGCGGGTCTCACAGCCGAGCTCGACGCCGAGCTCGATCTGAGGGACGAAGCCGTAGCCGACGGCCAGCGTGTCGCAGGCCAGCTCGCGGGTGGCGAGCACGTTCCAGTCGGCGTCGAGCCGCGCCACGGTGACCGCCTCCAGCTCGCGCTCGCCGTGGGCGGCGATCACCGCCTGGTGCGTCCGGTACGGCACGCGGTGCCGGGCCATGGCCAGCCCGTAGCCCGCCGCCTCCCCCGCCTTGCCCGCGGCCAGCAGCGGATGCCGGGCCAGGCCCAGGCCGCCGTTGGCCTCGAACACGCCCAGCACCTCGGCCCCCGCCCCCGCCAGGCCGGTGGCCACAGGCAGCAGGAACGGCCCGGTGCCGGCGACGACCACCCGGCCGCCCGCGACGACGCCGTTGCCCTTGAGCAGCGCCTGGGCGCCGCCCGCCGTCAGGACGCCGGGCAGGTCCCAGCCCGGGAACGGCAGCGGCCGGTCGTGGGCGCCGGTGGCGATCAGAAGGTCGCGGCAGCGGATCGCCACCGCGCGGCCGTCCGGCGTCTGGCAGTGGACGGTCAGCCGGTCGCCGTCGCGCGTCACGGTCCACACCTGGTGCCCGAGCAGGACCTCGGCCCGCTCGTCGAGCGCGCGAGCCTGCCTCAGGAACCGGTCCAGACCCGGCGTGCTCGCGCGCGCCGCTCCGGGCGGGTGACGGAAGTACTGGCCGCCGAGGCGGGCACCCGAGTCGACGAGGACCACGCTCAGGCCGCGCAGCGCAGCCGTCACGGCCCCCGCCACTCCGGCCGGCCCACCACCGACCACGGCGAGATCGCAGGTGTAGTCGTCGCGCGCGCGCTCGCCACGAACACCGTCGGCAGGAACGCGGTCGTCGGGCGCGCCCACACGGTCGTCGGTCGGGCTCATGCGGTCGTCACCTCGTCTCCGGGCCGGGCCTCCAGCAGGCAGGCGCGTTCTGGTGGGCGGCCGTTCACCGTGATCAGGCAGTCGAAGCAGACGCCGATGCCGCAGAACAGGCCGCGCGGCCGCCCGCCGAAGCGGGTGGTCCGCCAGGCGCGGACCCCGGCGGCGTGCAGGGCCGCGCCGATCGTCTGCCCCGGCTCGACCGGCACGGCCCGGCCGTCGATCGTGATCTGGAAGGTCACGCGGACTCCTCGGTCGCACGGGAGGACCCGGCGGACGTCTCGGTCGGGGACCCGCCATGGGTCGTGGTCGCGGACCCGGACGAACTCCCGGACGGGGACCCGGACGAACTCCCGGACGAGGATCCGGCCGAGGTCGCGAAGCGGTCCGGGCGGAAGGGGGACAGGTCGAGTTCGGGGCGGGCGCCGGTCAGCAGCTGGGACAGCAAGAGCCCGGTCGCGGGCGCGAGCCCGATCCCGGCCCCTTCGTGCCCGCACGCGTGATACAGCCCGGGCGCGCGCGGATCCGGCCCGATCACCGGCAGGTGGTCCGGACAGTACGGCCGGAACCCGCAGTACGACCGGATCACCCGCACCTCCCGCAACGCCGGGAACAGGGCGACGGCCTGGGCCGCCAGCCGGGCCAGCACCCGGGGCGAGGTCGTACGGTCGAAACCCACCCGCTCCCGGCTGGCCCCGATGAGCACGGTCCCCGCCGGGGTGCCCTCGACGACGGCCGAGGTCTCCAGGTCGGCGGAGTCGCTGGCCACGTTGGTGACGTAGGCGGCGGTGTAGACCTTGTGCCGGATCAGCGGCTCGCGCAGCGGCTCGGTGACGAGGATGAACCCGCGCCTGGGCAGGACCGGCAGTGCCACGCCCGCGAGCCCGGCGATCTCGCCGCCCCACGTGCCGGCCGCGTTGACCACCGCGCCGCCGAGGATGTCGCCCTGGTCGGTACGTACGCCCGTCACCCGGTCCCCGGCCCGCGTGAACCCGGTCACGGTGACGCCGGTGCGCAGGTGGAGCGTGCCGTGACCGTAGCTCTCCGCGCCGTGCCTGAGCAACTGCGCGGCGGCCAGCATGGGCTGCACCTGGGCGTCCTGCGGGTAGTGGACGCCGCCCGCGAGCCCGTCGGCCAGGTGCGGCTCGTAGTCGCGCAGCCCGGCGGCGGGCACGGCGGTGTACTCGACGCCCTGCTTGCCCGCCAGCCCGACCAGCTGCCGCTGGACCTCGTCGGTCTCGGCCACGACCAGGCCGCCCTTGGGCTCGTACTCGAACCCGCCCAGCCCGGCCAGCTCTCCCCACAGGCGGTTGGACAGCAGCGCGAGGTCCAGCTCCGGGCCCGGCTCCTTGTCCGAGACCAGCACGTTGCCCTCGCCCGCGCCCGTCGTGCCGCCGGCCACGGGGCCGCGGTCCACCACGGTCACGTCCAGCCCGGCCCGTGCGGCGTAATAGGCGCACGCGGCGCCCACCACTCCGGCGCCGATGACGATCACATCCGACATCCTCACCTCCCATCTGTAATATGTCACATACCCATGCTGCTTGAGAAGCACGTTCCCGGGTTAAGGACCGGACAACCAGGCCCTTACCATCGATGACGTGAAGCTCGCCGACGTGAAACTACCCACGGACCACCCCAATGCCCTGGTCCAGCGCCTGTTCTCCTTCTGGGCGCCGACCGCCGAGTCGATGCGGGGTTGGGCTCTGGCGTCCGTGGTGGTCAACGCGGGCATCACCGTGACGGGCGCGGCCGTGCGGCTCACCGGCTCCGGGCTCGGCTGCCCGACCTGGCCGAGGTGCACGCCCGACAGCTTCGTTCCCGTCGCGCATCCCGAGATCTCGCCCGCCACCATGGCCGTCGAGTTCGGTAACCGGCTGCTGACGTTCCTGGTGCTGGCGGTGGGGTTCGCCTGCGTGGTGTCGGCGATGCGGCTGGCCCCGCGGCGCCGCCCGCTGCTGTGGCTGGCCCTGCTGCAGCCCGCGGGCATCGTCTTCCAGGCGCTGTGGGGCGGGCTGGTGGTCAGGAGCCTGCTCAACCCGTTCACGGTCAGCGTGCACTTCCTGGTCTCCATCGCGCTGATCGCCGCCTGCTGGACGCTCTACGCGCGAGCCGGCGAAGGCGACGGCCCGGCCCGCCGGGTGACGCACCGCGACATCCGGCGCCTCGGGTTCGTGCTGGTCGCGGCGGTGGCGGTGCTGCTCCTGGCCGGGGTGCTGGTGACCGGCACGGGGCCGCATTCCGGCGACGCGGTGGCCTCCCGCTTCGATCTCGACATCGAGAGCGTGGTGCGCCTGCACTCCGACATCGTCTACATCGTGCTGGGGCTGTCGTTCGCGCTGCTGTTCGCGCTGCACGTGACCGACTCGCCCAGAGCGGCCCGCCGGGCGGCGCTGGCGCTGCTCGTGGTGGAGCTGGCCCAGGGCGTGATCGGCTACATCCAGTACTTCCTGGCGGTGCCCGCGCTCCTGGTGGGCCTGCACGTGCTCGGCTCGACCCTGGTCTGGATCGCCACGCTCAGGGTGGTCACCTCACTGCGCACCCGCGACCCGCTGACGGCCCCCGCCACCCCCTCCCCCGCCGAAGCGCCGGCCAGAGTCTGAGCCTCTGAACCCCTCCCCCACCGAAACGCCGGCCACAATCTGACCCGCTATGCCAAGGTATGAGGGACTACCTCCCCCTACCTTGTGAGGTCCCTGAGTGGCTTTGGCCCGTCCCGCTCGGAAGACCCTGCGACGCCTGTACCAAGCGCTGGTGCTGCTCAGCGTGCTCGTCCTGGCGCCGATGACCTGGGCGTGGCTCGACAGCTCGGACCACCGCGAGGTGGCCGACACCGCCGGCTGGCTGGCACGGGTGCCCACCTCGCAGGTGGCTCTCGTGCTCGGCGCGGGCCTGTACGCCGGCCGTCCCTCGTCCATGCTGGCCCGCCGCCTCGACATCGCGGCCGAGCTTTACCACGCGGGCAAGGTCAAGGCGCTGCTGCTGTCGGGCGACAACAGCCGCAAGGAGTACGACGAGCCGACGTCCATGCGCGACTACCTGCGGGCCAAGGGCGTGCCGGACGCGGTCATGGTGCTCGACTACGCCGGGTTCGACACCTGGGACTCGTGCGTGCGGGCCCGCAAGGTCTTCGGCGCCGAGCGGCTGACCGTGGTCACGCAGGTGTTCCACCTGCCGAGAGCGGTCACGCTCTGCCGTACGGCGGGCCTGACGACCTTCGGCGTGGGCGACGACTCCGTCAAGCAGTGGGCCGCGACCACCTACGCCTCGGCCGCCCGCGAGGTGTTCGCCACCGGCAAGGCGTTCGCCGACGCGCTCCTGCTGCACTCCGACCCCGTCTATCCCGGCCCGCGGGAGACCTCGCTGCGCACGATCCTTGCTCAGCCGGGCGCGTAGCCCGGTGGCGGGTTGCCCCGCGTCGCGGCCCCGAGTTGGGCGGGGGGCACCGGGAAGCTCGCCTTGGCGGTGCTCATGCATTCGAGCAGGGCCCGCTGCTCCTCGTGGAAGGTCTGCTCGTCGATCATCCGCCGGGCCGCCCGCTCGTGCAGCAGGCCCAGCTCGGTCGCCGCGAGCTGGTAGTCGCTCATCGCACGCAGCCCGCGCTTGCCGCCGTGGACCTTGGCCCACTGCCTGGCCCGCCGGCGCCGTGACAGGGCGGACAGCATGTGGATGTCGGCCCGGTTGACCAGCTTGGTCGGCTCGTACGGCGGCAGGTAGCGCTGGATCAGGGCGACGATGCGCCGCCGGTCCCTGATCACCAGCGCGATCAGCACCACGAGCACGACCAGCAGCACCAGGTAGGCGATGACCAGGCCGGGGAAGCCGCCGTAGGAGCTCAGACCGTTCCAGAGGCCGTGCAGGAGCATCGCGCCGACCCAGCCGGCCAGGATGGAGAAGACCCGGTCCGACCCCTGGCGCTGGGCGGCGTAGGCGACCGCGACACCGATCATCGAGGTGAACAGCGGGTGCGCGAACGGCGACAGCACGCCGCGCAGCACCACCGTGACGGCCAGCCCGATGCCGCCCTGGTCGGAGTTGAGCGCGGCGATGTAGTAGCTGACGTTCTCGCTCATCGCGAAGCCGAGGCCGACCATGCTGGCGTAGATGATACCGTCGGTCGGCCCGTCGAGCTCGGCTCGGCGGAACCTGAGCAGCCCGAGCAGCACCAGCCCCTTCATCGTCTCCTCGACCACGGGGGCGCCGAAGGTGGCGGCGACGTTGCGCGCGCTGGCCGCGCTGAGGTTGGCCGCGTCGATGATGTAGTGCAGGTTGAGCGAGTTGATCACGCCCGCGACCAGCACCGCCACGCCCGCTCCCCAGGCGAAGGCGAAGATGAGGTTGCTGCGCGGCTCCGGTTCCATGCGATCCAGCGCCAGCACGGCGGCCAGCAGCAGCGGCACCGGCGCCAGCGCCAGGATCAGCGAGATGAAGAACTGCACCGGCGCGCCGTTGAGCACGTCGAAGGCGAAGGAGACGAGTGCGCACAGGCCGGTCACGATCAGCCCGATGATCAACGCGAACGACGGGCGGTCCTTCAACACCCAGCGTGGATCACGGGACGCCATACCGTGACTGTAACGGATCAAAAAGGCGCTGTCCTGCCCAGGTGGCGCGGTCCGTGCGGGTCCTCACAATGCTCCGTCCGGTCCTTGAGACCGTGGTCCACCTGCAGCGTGGTGTGGCCGATCTCGAAGCGATCGTGCAGCAGGTCAGCCAGGCGGGTGCGGACCTGGTGGCAGTCGGACCCGCGGGCCACGATCACGTGCGCCGACAGCGTCGGATACCCACTGGTCACCGTCCAGACATGCAGATCGTGCACCTCGACCACATCAGGGTCGCCGGCCAGGACCCCGCCGATCTCGTCGGGGTCGAGGTCGCTCGGCGCGGCCTGGAGCAGCACCCTGGACGAATCGCGCAGCAGCCCCCAGCCGGCCTTGAGCATGAGCGCGGCGACCACGAGCGCGGCTATCGCGTCGGCCTGCCGGAACCCGGTCAGCCACACCACCACGCCGGAGATCGCGGTGGCGATGAAGGCGTACATGTCGTTGAGCACGTGCTGGAAGGCGCCCTCGACGTTGAGGCTGCGCCGGTCGGCCCTGGACAGCAGCCAGGCGGCCAGCGCGTTGACCACGATGCCGGCCACGGCCGTGGCGACCACGATGGGCCCGGAGACCTCGGGCGGTTCCAGCAGTCTGCGCACGCTCTCGTAACAGAAGTACGCCACGAGCAGCAGCAGGGTGAGGCCGTTGAGCTGGGCCGAGAGGATCTCGGCGCGCTTCCAGCCGAAGGTGTAGGCGCCACGGGCGGGCCGGGCGGCGAAGCGCATCGCGACCAGGGCCAGCGCGATCGCGCTGGCGTCGGTGAGCATGTGGGCGGCGTCGGAGATCAGCGCGATCGAGTTGGCGATCAGCCCGGCGACCACCTCGATCGCCATGTAGCCGACGATCAGCGCGAGCGCGCCCACCAGGTAGCGCTTGTCGGCGTCGGCCGCGTGGCCGTGCCCGTGACCGTGGCCCATCAGCGCTCCTCCCTCATGTGCTCGCGGCTGAGGTCGAGCAGCATCCGTACGTGCGCGTCGGCCAGCCGGTAGTAGATCATGCGGCCCGCCCGGCGGCTGGCCACGATGCCCGCCGTACGCAGCAGACGCAGGGCGTGGGACACGGCCGTGTCGGTCACCTCGACGGCGTCGGCCAGGTCGCACACGCACAGCTCGCCCGCCTCCAGCAGGGCGTACAGCAGGCGGGCCCGTGTGGCGTCGCCCAGCAGGCGGAACAGGTCGGCGAGCCGGGTCGCCTCGTCCGGCGTCACCAGCCGGTCGCGGGTGGCCGCGACGCGCTCGGCGTCGGGCTCCTGAACCACGCAACCGTCGAGCGAAGCAACAACACCTGAAGAGCTGTTCATGTGTTCACCATAACGACAGGACAAAGCCCACCGCAACGGGCGGTGGGCTCAGCTCAGCAGCGGATCGATGGCGACGGCGAGGAACAGCAGCGCCAGATAGGCGTTGGACCAGTGGAAGAAGCGCATCGGGCGCAGATCGACACCGGTCTTGCCGGAGTTGAGACGGGCCAGCAGGCGATGCACCTCCCACAGGCACATGGCGCCCAGGGCGACGGCCGCGATCGGGTAGAACAGCGTGGTGTGCGCCACCGGCCACAGGGCCAGCGAGCAGAGCACGGTGGCCCAGGTGTAGGCGATCGACTCCAGGATCACCCGGCGCTCGGTGGCCACCACGGGCAGCATCGGCACCTTGGCCGCCGCGTAGTCCTCCTTGTAGCGCATGGCCAGCGTCCAGGTGTGCGGCGGCGTCCAGAAGAACACCACCCCGAACAGCGCCAGCGGTGCCCAGTCGAGCCGCCCGGTGATGCCCGCCCAGCCGATCAGCACCGGCATGCAGCCCGCGATGCCGCCCCAGACGATGTTCTGGGCGGTGCGCCGCTTGAGGATCATCGAGTAGACGATGACGTAGAACAGGATGGCGCCGGTGGAGAGCATGGCGGCCAGCCAGTTGGTGGTCAGCCAGAGGCCGACCAAGGACAGCACGCCGAGCACGATGCCGAAGACGAGCGCGCCGGTCGGCGAGACCTGGTGCCTGGCCAGCGGACGCCGCCTGGTGCGGCGCATCTTCTGGTCGATGTCGCGGTCCACGTAGCAGTTGAGCGCGTTGGCGCTGCCCGCGGACAGGGTGCCGAACACCATGACCGATATCGACGTCCACAGCGGCGGCAGCCCGCCCGCCGCGAGGAACATCACGGGGAGAGTCGTGATCAGCAGGAGCTCGATGATCCGCGGCTTGGTCAGAGCGATGTAGGCCTTGACGAGCATGCCGATCGTCCTCGGCGGCTCGGCCGCGGGAGCGGGGGCCGTCGTCTGCCTGTTCGTCAGCACCGTCAAGGCGCTTCCAGCACGTGCGGAGTCAACGCGTAACCTCTGATTGGAGCGGAATCTCATGGACGGACGCCACGGCGTCCCTGTGATGACAACGAGAACAACCAAACTGTAGTAGCAGGGTCGTCCGGTCCGGCCAATGGGGGGACACGCACGGGGGTGGAAGGGGAATCTTTCGCCGACTCCACTCAGTTAGGGTCCGGTGTGGCGGGATATGCCAACCGGTACCACCAATGACAACTAGATTCCGGAGACCGAGCACTTGAGCACCGAACTCGTGCCAGACCTCGAATGGACCGACCTAGACAAGCAAGCGGTCGACGTCGTTCGAGCCTTGGCCATGGACGCAGTCGAAAAGGCGGGTTCGGGTCACCCGGGCACCGCCATGAGCCTGGCTCCCGCCGCGTACCTGCTGTTCCAGCACGCGATGCGCCACGACCCCACGGATCCCACGTGGCTGGGGCGTGACCGCTTCGTCCTGTCGTGCGGGCACTCCAGCCTGACGCTGTACATCCAGCTGTTCCTGTCCGGATACGGACTCGACCTGGACGACCTGAAGGGGTTGCGCCAGTGGGACAGCCTGACCCCCGGTCACCCGGAGCACGGGCACACGGTCGGTGTGGAGACCACCACGGGCCCGCTCGGCCAGGGCCTGGGCAACGCCGTCGGCATGGCGCTGGCGGCCCGCCGAGAGCGCGGCCTGTTCGACCCCGACGCGGAAGCGGGCGCCTCGCCCTTCGACCACCACATCTGGTGCATGGTCAGCGACGGTGACATCGAGGAGGGCATCAGCCACGAGGTCAGCTCGATCGCCGGCCACCAGAAGCTGGGCAACCTCACCGTCATCTATGACGACAACCACATCTCCATCGAGGACGACACGCTGATCGCGAAGTCCGAGGACGTGGTCAAGCGCTACGAGGCCTACGGCTGGCACACGCTCAGCGTCGACTGGACCGAGTCCGGCGAGTACGTCGAGGACATCCAGGCGCTGCACGCGGCGCTGGAGGCGGCCCGCGCCGAGACCGACCGGCCGACGTTCATCCGGCTGCGCACGATCATCGGCTGGCCCGCCCCGAACAAGCAGAACACCGGCAAGATCCACGGCTCCGCCCTCGGCGCCGACGAGGTCGCCGCCACCAAGCGGGTTCTCGGCATGGACCCCGAAAAGAGCTTCGACGTGCCCGCCGAGGTGCTGGAGCACGCGCGCGAGGTCGCCCGCAGGGGCCACGAGGCGCACGCCGCCTGGCAGAAGGGCTACGACGCCTGGCGCGAGGCCAACCCCGAGCGGGCCGCCGAGCTGGACCGCATCTCCCGCCACGAGCTGCCCGCCGGGTGGACCGAGGCGCTGCCCGCCTTCGACAAGGGCGGCTCGATGGCCACCCGCAAGGCCTCCGGCGAGGTGCTCAACGCGCTCGCGCCGGTGCTGCCCGAGCTGTGGGGCGGCTCGGCCGACCTGGCCGAGTCCAACAACACCACGATGAAGGGCGAGCCGTCCTTCATCCCGGAGGAATACCAGACCAAGGAGTTCCCCGGTAACCGCTACGGCCGCACGCTGCACTTCGGCATCCGCGAGCACGGCATGGGCGCGATTCTCAACGGCATCGCCCTGCACGGCGGCACGCGGCCCTACGGCGGCACGTTCCTGGTCTTCTCCGACTACATGCGCCCCTCCGTGCGCCTGGCGGCGCTGATGAAGCTGCCGGTCACCTACGTGTGGACGCACGACTCCATCGGACTGGGCGAGGACGGCCCGACCCACCAGCCGGTCGAGCACCTGTGGGCGCTGCGCGCGATCCCCGGCCTCGACGTGGTGCGCCCCGGCGACGCCAACGAGACGGCGTACGCCTGGCAGGCCGTGCTCGAGCACGACGACCGGCCCGCCGCGCTCGCCCTGACCCGGCAGAACCTGCCGATCTTCGAGGGCACCAGCGCCGAGGGCGTGGCCAAGGGCGGCTACGTCCTGCACGAGGCCTCCGACGGGCAGCCCCAGGTGATCCTCATCGCCACGGGCAGCGAACTGGAGCTGGCCGTCAACGGCCGCGAACTCCTCGAAGCCGAAGGCATCCCGACGCGGGTCGTGTCGATGCCGTGTGTGGAGTGGTTCCAAGGGCAGGACATTGCGTATCGGCAGACTGTTCTGCCGTCAGCGATCAAGGCCCGGGTCGCGGTCGAGGCGGGCATCGCTCTGGGCTGGCGCGAGTTCGTCGGCGAGAGGGGCGAGGTCGTCAGCCTTGAACACTTCGGCGCGTCGGCGCCGTATAAGACGCTGTACGAGCAATTCGGGCTGACGGCGGAGCGCGTGGCCGCCGCGGCCAAGGCGAGCCTCGCCAAGCTGGGCCACGACAAAGGCGAGACGACGGGAAACTGAACGAAATGAGCGAGAACCTCAAGAAGCTGTCCGCCCAGGGCGTGTCCATCTGGCTGGACGACATCAGCCGTGAGCGCCTGCGCACGGGCAACCTGGAACAGCTGATCCGCGAGAAGAACGTGGTCGGCGTCACTTCCAACCCGACCATCTTCGCCGGCGCGCTCAGCAAGGGCGACGCCTACGACACCCAGCTGCACGACCTGGCCGTGCGCGGGGTCGACCTCGGCGAGGCCGTACGCGCCATCACCGCCTACGACATCCGCTGGGCCGCCGACGTGCTGCGCCCGGTCTACGACGCCACCGCCGGCGTCGACGGCCGCGTGTCCCTGGAGGTGGACCCGCGGCTGGCCCGCGAGAGCGACAAGACCGTGGCCGAGGCGCGGGCGCTGTGGTGGCTGGTCGACCGGCCCAACCTGTTCATCAAGATCCCGGCGACCGTCGAGGGACTGCCCGCGATCACGCAGGCGCTCTCCGAGGGCATCAGCGTCAACGTCACGCTGATCTTCTCGCTGGAGCGCTACCGCGCGGTCATGGACGCCTGGCTGGCCGGCCTGGAGGCCGCGCAGGCCAAGGGCCTCAACCTGGGCACGATCGAGTCGGTGGCGTCGTTCTTCGTCAGCCGGGTCGACACCGAGATCGACAAGCGGCTCGACCAGCTCGGCCGGCCGGAGCTCAAGGGCAAGGCGGGCGTGGCCAACGCGCGCCTGGCCTACGCGGCGTTCGAGGAAGTGATGAACTCCGAGCGCTGGCAGCGGCTGCGCGCCGCCGGTGCCCGCCCGCAGCGCCCGCTGTGGGCCTCGACCGGCGTCAAGAACCCCGACTACTCGCCCACGCTGTACGTCGACCAGCTCGTCGCTCCCGGCACCGTCAACACGATGCCGGAGAAGACGGTCGACGCGACCGCCGCCGGCGCCAACATCACCGGTGACACCGTGCGCCCCTTCTACGAGGACGCGTGGAACACCATGGCGGCGCTCAAGGAGGCCGGCGTCGACTACGACGACGTCGTCAACGTGCTGGAGGACGAGGGCGTCGAGAAGTTCGAGGCGTCCTGGAACGAACTCCTCGAAAGCGTCAGCAAGAACCTGGCCCGCTGATGACCGTCTCGTACCGCGAGGAGGGGGTGGCCAACGCCGCCTCCTCCGCCGCGGGGCGGCTCGTCGCCGACGGCGTGCCCGCGCGGCTCGCCGCCGGCGATCCCACGCTGTGGGGCAGCGACGCGGAGGCGGGGGCAGCCGTCCGGCTGGGCTGGCTGACCCTGCCCCGCACCTCGCGCGAGCTGCTGCCCGAGCTCGGCAAGCTGGCCGAGCGGGCGCGCGCCGAGCACCTGACCAACGTGGTGCTGGCCGGGATGGGCGGCTCGTCGCTGGCGGCCGAGGTGATCTGCGCGAGCGCCGACGTGCCGCTGACCGTCCTGGACACCACCGACCCCGGTCAGGTGCGCCGGGCGCTGGCCGAGCCGCTGGAGGCCACGATCGTGGTCGTGGCCAGCAAGAGCGGCTCGACGGTCGAGACCGACAGTCACCTGCGCGTCTACGAGGAGCTCTTCCGCCAGGCGGGCATCGACCCGGCCGACCGCATCGTGGTCGTCACCGACCCGGGCTCGCCGCTGGAGCAGGCAGCCGTGGACGCCGGCTACCGCCTGGTCCCGGCCGTGCCCGACGTGGGTGGCCGCTACTCGGCGCTGTCGGCCTTCGGCCTGGTGCCCAGCGCGCTGGCCGGAGCCGACGTCGAACGGCTGCTCGACGACGCCGACGAGGTGCTGCCGCTGCTCTCGCTCGAAGCCGGCAACCCCGGGCTCGACCTGGGCGTGGCGCTCGGCGGGGCGGCACTCGCCGGACGCGACAAGCTGATCGTCGACGACCGGCTGTCGGTGATCAGCGGGCTGTCGGACTGGATCGAGCAGCTCGTCGCCGAGTCCACGGGCAAGAACGGCCTGGGCATCCTGCCGGTCGCCGGCGCCGAGCCGAACGGCGCCCGTGACGAGTTGGTCGTCGGGATCGACTCCGACGACGGCGACGTGCGCGTCGACGGGCCGCTCGGCGCGCAGTTCCTCATCTGGGAGTACGCCACGGCCGTGGCCGGGCTGCTGCTGGGGATCGACCCGTTCGACCAGCCGAACGTCGCCGAGTCCAAGGACAACACGGCCGCGCTGCTCGACATGGAGGCGCTGCCGCTGGGCGAGCCGGCCTTCGTCGACGGGCCCGTGGAGGTGTACGGCGCCACCAAGGCCAGGGATCTGCCGGGCGTGCTGACCGAGCTGCTCGAAGCGGTGCCCGACGACGGCTACCTGGCCGTGATGGCCTATCTGGACCGGCTGTCGGCCTTCGATGTGTTCGTGCCGGACGGCGCGGACTTCGAGCAGATGACCGACGCGTGGATGGCGGCCGACCCGGCCACGCTGCGGGCGCTGCTGGCCCTGCGTACCGACCGGCCGGTCACCTTCGGGTGGGGGCCGCGGTTCCTGCACTCCACCGGCCAGTATCACAAGGGCGGCCCGCAGAACGGGGTGTTCCTGCAGATCACCGGTGCCGTGGCCGACGACGTGCCGGTGCCCGGCAGGCCGTACACGCTGGGCGGGCTGGAGCTCGCGCAGGCCCTCGGCGATCTCGGGGCACTGCTGCGGCGCGGCCGGCCGGCCGTACGCCTGCACTTGACCGATCGCGCGGCCGGAGTCGCGCACCTGCTCGCAGCCGCACAGGAGGCTTGAGATGAAAGACCCGGAAACACCCTCGGACGAGGCTCTCGACTTTGAGGAGACGATCGCGGCGACGATAGCCACCTCGGCCGCGGCCACCTCCACCACCTTGGAGGTGGCGGCCGCCAATCCGCTGCGCGATCCGCGCGACAAGCGGCTGCCCCGGGTGGCCGGACCGTGTGTGCTGGTGTTGTTCGGCGTGACGGGTGACCTGGCCAAGCGCAAGTTGCTGCCGGCGATCTACGACCTGGGCAACCGAGGGCTGCTGCCGCCCGGTTTCTCGCTGGTCGGGTTCGCCAGGCGCGACTGGAAGGACCAGGATTTCGCCCAGGTGACGCATGACGCCGTCAAGGCGCACGCCAGGACGCCCTTCCGTGAGGAGGTCTGGAAGCAGCTGCGCGAAGGCATCCACTTCGTGCCGGGCGAGTTCTCCGACGACGGCGCGTTCGACGCGCTGGCGATGGCCTTGAAGGAGATCGACGAGACCCGGGGCACCGGCGGCAACTATGCGTTCTATCTCTCCGTGCCGCCGAAGTTCTTCCCCGTCGTGGTGGAGCAGCTCAAGCGGACCGGCGTGTCCCAGGCGCCTCCCGGGTCCTGGCGGCGCGTGGTGATCGAGAAGCCGTTCGGGCACGACCTGAAGTCGGCGCACGAGCTGAACGAGATCACCACCTCGGCCTTCCCGGAGAGCTCGATCTTCAGGATCGACCACTACCTGGGCAAGGAGACCGTCCAGAACATCCTGGCCCTGAGGTTCGCCAACAACCTCTACGAGCCCATCTGGAACCGTAGCTTCGTCGACCACGTGCAGATCACCATGGCCGAGGACATCGGCATCGGCGGCCGGGCCGGCTACTACGACGGCATCGGCGCGGCCCGCGACGTGATCCAGAACCACCTGCTCCAGCTGCTCGCCCTGGTGGCGATGGAGGACCCGACGTCCTTCGACGCCTCCGCGCTGCGGCGGGAGAAGGAGAAGGTGCTCAAGGCCGTGCAGCTGCCGTCGGACCTGGCGCTCAACACCGCGCGCGGCCAGTACGACGCGGGTTGGCAGGGCGGCGAGAAGGTCGTCGGCTACCTGCAGGAGGACGGCATCTCCGCCGACTCCACGACCGAGACATACGCGGCCATCAAGCTGGAGATCGCCAACCGGCGCTGGGCGGGCGTGCCGTTCTACCTGCGCACCGGCAAGCGCCTCGGCCGCCGGGTCACCGAGGTGGCCGTGGTGTTCCAGCGGGCGCCGCACCTGCCCTTCAGCAAGGACGACACCGAGATCCTCGGCCAGAACGCGCTGGTCATCAGGGTGCAGCCGGACGAGGGCATCACCGTGCGGTTCGGCTCCAAGGTGCCGGGCACGGCCATGGAGGTGCGTGACGTCTCCATGGACTTCGCCTATGGGGAGTCGTTCCTGGAGTCGTCCCCCGAGGCGTACGAGCGGCTGCTGCTCGACGTGATGATCGGCGACCCGCCGCTCTTCCCGCACCAGCGGGAGGTCGAGCTGTCGTGGAAGATCCTCGACCCGATCGAGGAGTTCTGGGCCACCCAGGGTCAGCCCGAGGGCTACCCGTCCGGTTCGTGGGGGCCGCCGTCCGCCGACGCGATGATGGGCGACGGCCGCGTATGGAGGAGACTCTGATGACCACCTTCATGCTCACCGACACGACGGCGGGGAAGATCTCCGCGCAGCTGACGCAGCTGCGCCACCAGATGGGCGCGCCCGCGGTCGGGATGGTGCTGACGCTGATCGTGGTCTGCGAGGAGCGCGACCAGTACGACTCGCTGCGCGCGGCCAGCGAGGCGGCGCGCGAGCACCCCTCGCGCATCATCGTGGTGATCAACCGCGAGCCCGACGAGGCCAACCGGCTCGACGCGGAGCTGCGCATCGGCGAGTCCACGCCGGGCGAGGTGGTCGTGCTGCGGCTCTACGGCGAGCTGACCGAGCACGCCGACTCGGTGGTCAGCCCGCTGCTACTGCCCGACACGCCGGTCGTGGCCTGGTGGCCGGGGCTGGCGCCCGAGGTGATGTCCAAGGACCCGGTCGGTATGCTCGCCCAGCGCCGCATCTCCGACGCCAGGGGCTCGCGCGACGGCGGGGTCGAGTCGCTGGTGACCAGGGCCAAGGGCTACGCGCCCGGCGACACGGACCTGTCCTGGGCCCGGCTGACGCCGTGGCGCAGCCTGCTGGCGGCCGCGTTCGACCAACCCACGGGCAAGGTGCGCAAGGGCACCGTGGAGGCGTCCCCGGGCAACCCCAGCGCGCCCCTGCTGGCCGCGTGGCTGTCCGAACGTCTCGGCGCGCCGGTCAAGGTGGCCGACTCCAACGGGCCCGGCCTGACCGCCGTCCGGCTCACGACGGCCGACGGCATGCTGGCGGTGTGCAGGAGCGACGCCCGGCTGGCGACGCTGTCGCGGCCCGGCCAGCCGGACCGGAACGTGGCCCTGGCCCGGCGGCAGACCGCCGAGCTGCTGTCGGAGGAGCTGCGGCGGCTCGACTCCGACGAGATCTACGGGGCGGCGGTCAAGCGGCTGGCCCGCTCGTACAAGTCCTGACGCCTCCTCCCACCGGTCGTGGCGGGCCCTGTCTTTTCGATGGGGCGCGCCCCGGCCGGTGGGCACCGATCGTGAAAGAGTTGATAGCGAAAAGAGTGAGTACGTGAGCGTTCCCAATGTGGTCGTCCATCGTGACGGCGATGTCCTCGCCAAGGCCGTGGCGGCGCGGATCATCACCCGGCTGGTCGACGTGCAGTCGGCCAAGGGGTCGGCGTCGCTGGTCCTGACCGGCGGCACGGTCGGCCACGCGACCCTGGCCGCGATCGCCGCCACGCCGGCGCGCGACGCGGTCGACTGGCACCACCTCGACATCTGGTGGGGCGACGAGCGCTTCCTGCCGACCGGCGACCCCGAGCGCAACGAGACGGGCGCCCGCAAGGCCCTCCTCGACCACGTCGACCTCGATCCCGACCGAGTGCACGTCATGGCCGGGCCCGACTCGGGGATGTCGGCGGAGGAGTCGGCCGAGGCCTACGCGGCCGAGCTGCGCAAGGCGGCCCGGCCGGAGGACCACGGCCCGGTGCCCGGCTTCGACGTGATGCTGCTCGGCATCGGGCCCGACGGGCACGTGGCGTCGCTGTTCCCCGGGATGCCCGCCCTGTACGACACTCGGCCGGTCGTGGCCGTGCACGGCGCTCCCAAGCCGCCGCCCACCCGCATCTCCCTGACGCTGCCGACCATCCAGGCCTCGCGCGAGGTGTGGGTGGTGGCGGCGGGCGAGGAGAAGTCGGGGGCCGTACGCCTGGCGCTGTCCGACTCCGGGCCCGTGCAGGTGCCCGCGGCCGGGGCCAGGGGGCGGGTGCGGACGCTGTTCCTGCTCGACCGGACCGCCGCAGCCAAGCTCCCGCCGGGGTTGGGCCGAATCGCCTCTCCGTAGTGCCCTCAGTCGGTCAGTGAGTCGATCTCGGTCAGCAGGGCCTGCTTGCGCGCCGGCGGCAGGAAGGACGCGTGCACGCCGTTGCGGGCGAGCTGGGCCAGCTCCGGCTCGCCGAGGCCGAAGACGTGCGCGGCGACGCGATACTCACCGGCCAGGGTGGTGGCGAACATGGGCGGGTCGTCGCTGTTCAGCGTGACGAACAGCCCCTCCTCCAGCAGCCTGGGCAGCGGGTGCTCCTCGATGCGGGTCACCTGTCCCGTACGGAGGTTGGAGGTCGGGCAGACGTCCAGCGGCAGCTGCGTCTCGCGCAGGTGAGCCACCAGGCGCGGGTCCTCCAGGCAGGAGATGCCGTGCCCGATGCGCTCGGCGCCCAGCCCCTCGATGACCTCCCACATGGTCTCGGGACCGGTCATCTCGCCGCCGTGCGGCACGCTGTGCAGGCCCGCCGCCCGCGCCGCCGCGAACGCGTCGCGGTAGGCGTCGCGGTATTGTGCCCGGCTCTGCTCGATCCCGCCCAGGCCGAAACCTACCAAAGCTGCGGGAGGTTCTTCCAAGGCGTGCATGACCGTGATCTTGGCCGCCTCCTCGCCGAATTCCCCCGGGATGTCGAAGATGTAGGCCATCTCCACCCCGTGGTCGCTCTCCGACCGGCGGGCGGCCAGGTCCAGCGCCTCGGTGACCTCGCGCATGGGCATCCCGACGATGCTGTGGGCGTACGGGGTGACCTGCAGCTCGGCGTAACGAGCGCCCTGGGAGGCCAGGTCGCGGGCCAGGCCGAGCACGAGGGCGGCGATGTCCTCCGGCTCCCGGACCAGCGCGTTGACGGCCTGGTACACCTGCGCGAAGTGGGGGAAGTCGCGGAAGGCGTAGAAAGCGCGCAGCTCCTCCTCCGTGGTGGGAACCGGGCCGCCGGGGTGGCGGCGGGCCAGCTCCAGCACGGTGGGCACGGAGGCGGAGCCGACCAGGTGCACATGCAGCTCCACCTTGGGGAGCGCGTCGATGAAGGCGTCAATGGGGGTCGTCATGGCGACGACCCTAAGCCCGACTTTTCGCCTCAAGCCATGGCTTGAGGCGAAATCTCACACAAGAATGTCAGATTTAGTGCGCCCAGGCCCGCACCAGCGGCAGCAGGACCTCGTCCACCGATTCCGCGACGAAGGACTCGTCGAACAGCGGCCCGAGGAAGATCATGCGGTGCCAGACCAGCGCCTCCGCCACTCCGAACAGGCGGCCGGGGTCCACCGGCCCCGGCAGGTCGCCGCGCTTCCTGGCCCGCTCCAGCAGCGCCTCGACCCCGCCGAGGTCCTTGGCCGGCATGTGCTCGCGCAGCGTCCTGGCCAGCTCCTGGTGCGAGACCAGCGTCGAGGACAGCCCCATGATGAGCCCGTGCTTGCGCTCGACCGCGCCGCACAGGCCGCCGAGCACCGAGGCGAGGTCGCCGCGCAGCGAACCGGTGTCCTCGGCGGCCGGCGTGTCCATGTCGAACCGGCGGCAGATGACGTCGACCACCAGCTCCGGCTTGCCCGCCCACCGGCGGTAGATGGTCGCCTTGCTGGCCTTGGCCCGCTTGGCGATCTGGTCGACCGACATACGGTCGTAGCCCATCTCGGACAGCAACTCCAGCGTCGCGTCAAGGATGGCCCGCTCCCGCTCGGGGTCGAGTGGTGGCACGTGCACGTCCCTCAGCTGTAGGCGATCTCCTCGAATCGTACGCCGGTCAGCCGCGTGGACACCTCCCACAGATCGGCGGCGAGCTGCTCGGAACGGGCCGCCTCCGACGGCGTGAGCAGCTGGGTCTTGGGACCGACGAACTCCCCGCCGTGGATCTCCGGCGAGGTGGCCGCGTAGAGGGAGGACACCGCACCGGCCGCCGCGCTCTTCAGGAACAGCCCCACGAGGGGCTGTAGCGGCCCCACGCTGAAGAAGTTGGTGGCCGTGGCACCAGGATGGGTGGCGGCGCTGACGAGGTCCACCTGGGCCCGCTGAGCGCGCCGTTGGAGCTCCAGGGTGAACAGCAGGTTGGCCAGCTTGGAGCGGCCGTACGAGCTCATCTTCTTGTAACCGCGCTCCAGGCCCAGATCGTCGAGGTCCAGCCTGCCCATCTTGTGCGCGTCGCTGGAGACGTTGACCACCCGCGCGCCGGGCCGGGCCAGCAGTAGGGGCAGCAGCAGTCCGGTGAGCGCGAAGTGGCCCAGGTGGTTGGTGCCGAACTGCATCTCGAAGCCGTCACGGGTCAGCTGGCGCGGGATCATGCCGATGCCCGCGTTGTTGACCAGCAGATCCACCCGATCGACGCCGACCGCGAAGCTCCTGACCGAGGCGAGGTCGGCCAGGTCCAGCGTGCCGTGCTCGACCTGGGCGCCGGGGACGGCCCGGCGGATCTCCTCGACGGCCGCGCCGCCCTTCGCCGCCGAGCGGGTGGCGACGACGACGCGGGCGCCGTGCCTGGCGAGTTCGAGCGCGGTGGGCAGGCCGATGCCGCTGTTGGCGCCGGTCACGATCGCCGTCTTGCCACTCAGATCGGGCATGTCGGCGGGGGTCCAGGTTCTCATCGCCACTCCAGGTGTACGAAACCGTTTCGTACACCTTAACCTACCGATCCACGCGATGCCGAGCGTGCCGCTCCTCCCGCTTGGCGACCTCCAGCCGCTGCGCGCTCTCGGCGAGCCGCTTGCGCGCCTTGGCCAGCTTCCGCTCCAGCCCGGCGACCCGCTCGGCGCGCTCGTCGTGCTCCTGTACGGCCTGTTCCAGGACGGCGACCCACTCGCGGTGGGCGTCCAGCGCCTCCTGTCGTTCGGCGGCCTTCCTGGCTTCAGCCTCCGCCCGCCTCTTCGCCTCCGCCTCTTCTCGTCTCTTGGCCTCCGCGCGCTTCGCCTCCGCGCTCTTGGCCGCCGCGCCTTTCGCCGCCGCGCCCTTCGCCTCCGAGGCCGAGTCGGCCGATGCTGTCGACTCCGTCGGCTTCTTGGCGGGCTTGCCGCGCGGCGCCGGGGCTGGGGCTGGGGCGAAGCCGCTGTAGCTGAGCGGCTTGGCCAGGCGGCCGCGCCGTACCTCCTCGGCGGCGCCCGCGTCCACGACGGCGGCGTCGAGCGTCTGCTCGGCCTCGGCCGCCGCGGCGGCCGACAGCCCGGCCTCCCGCCTGATCAGCCGGGACAGCCGTCCCGCCAGCTCGCCGCGCCGCCGGGTCAGCTCCGCCAGCGCCTCGGCGTCGTGCCGCTCCCACGCCTCCCGCAGCTCCTGCCCGAGTGACAGCAGCTCGCCAAGGTCGTCCGGGTGCTCGCGGGCCAGCCGGTTCACGGCCGCCGCGGAGACCGTGGGTTTGCGCAGCCCGGCGATGTCACGGGCCAGCCGTACGTCGCCCACGTCCTTGGCGGCACGGGCCTCGGCGTCGCGCGCGGCGGTGAACTCGGACGGCGGGAGCCCATACAGGCGACCTGCCACCTCGTCAAGATCCACACCTGTCAATTACCCCACATCCGCTGGTTTGTAGCGCATAGTGGAGACACGCCACTCGAACGGAGGCCACCGGTGTTCGAGCGCTTCACTGACCGTGCCCGCCGGGTCGTCGTCCTCGCCCAGGAGGAGGCGCGGACGCTGAACCACGCCCACATCGGCACGGAGCACATCCTGCTCGGCCTCATCCACGAGGGCGAGGGCGTGGCGGGCCTGACACTCGACAGCTTCGGCATCGAGCTGGGGAACGTGCGCGCCTTCGTCACGCGCGAGGCGGGCCAGGGCGACGAGGCGCCGAGCGGGCACATCCCGTTCACCCCGCGCGCCAAGAAGGTCCTGGAGCTCTCGCTGCGCGAGGCGCTGCAGTTGCGCCACAACTACATCGGCACCGAGCACATCCTGCTCGGGGTGATCAGGGAGGGCGAGGGGCTGGCCGCCCAGGCGATCGTGGACGCCGGCGTGGAGCTGGGCGAGCTGCGGCACCGCGTGCTCACCCGGCTCGGGCAGGGGACGAAGGACCGGCCGGCCGAGATGTTCTTCGCCGGCGGTTTGGCGCTCGGCGAGCGGCTCACGCAGATCCAGGACAGCCTCGAACGCATCGAGCGCCACCTGGGCATCCGGCAGCCGGACCAGGCGGCGCCCGACGCGAAACCGGCAGAACAGGGTTCCGGGCCGAACCCGTCAGAAGAGGACTCCAACCCGCAACCGATAGAACGGGACTCCGGGCCGGACGAGGACGAGCGGGACGAAGGGCGGGGCGAGAGCGCCTCAGGCTGACGCCATCGCGCCGACCGGCAGCCTGGCCTCGATCACGCCCGGGTCCTCGGTGTAGCCGAGCGTGGCGCCCAGCGACAGCAGGAGCCGCCGCATCCGTACGTTGTCGGACAGCATCGTGGCCCTGACCTCGGCGTAGCCGAGATCGCGCGCCTCGCGCACCAGCGTCCTGGCCAGCGCCGTGCCCAGACCGCGCCCCTGCCAGCGGTCCTCGACCAGGAAGGCCATCTCGGCGATGCCCGGATCGGGCGTGAACATCAGGGAGGCCATGGCCACCACCTGGCCGTCGTGCCCGGCGACGATCGAGCGGCCGCGGCTGCGGTCGCAGAGCCGGTCGAACATCCGCGGCGGCAGCTCGGGCATCGAGGTGAAGTAACGGAACCTGCGCGCCTCGGGCGAGCACCGGTCGTGCAGGTCGCGGACGGCCTCGCGGTAGATCGAGGTGAGCGGCCGGACCGTGACCTCCTCGCCGTCGGCCAGCTTGACCGTGGGCTCGGCGGCGCCCTGCTCGACCGGCGGTTGCGCGAGCCGGACGAAGGAGGCGGCCCGAGCCGCCTCGGTCAGGGTGAAGGGCAGCTCGGCGCGGCGCAGCCGGACGGCGCGCCTGGGTGCGACGGGCACCACGAGCAGGGTCGGGTCGGGAAGATCACTCACCGCTTCACCATAGATCCACCTGGCATCGTCGGCGCGCAGCAACTCGGCCAGGAACTCCGGCAGCCGCCACGGCATCGACCGCAGCCGGGAGGCCAGCAGCAGCGCACGGGTGGGCTCGTCGGTCAGCTCGTGCGCCGTCGCCGGGACCACCTGGACGCGGCGGCCACCGGCCGCCTCCAGGGCCGCACGCACGGCCTCGGGCGCGGCGGGGATGTCGGCGACGAACTCGTCGACGGTGCCGTCCGCGTCCGACTGGACGCTCAGGCCGAGGATGTTGCCGCCCCTGTCCGCCAGGGCCGCGGCCAGGGAGGCCAGTCGTCCCGGACGCTCGTCCACCGTGGTGCGAATGCGCAAGAATCCCATAGGAAGAGGATGCCGGGGAGGTGTTACCTGGCCGCTAACGCCGTGTTTCGAATGCGAGTTTCGTAGCTAGATGCGGCGTATAGGAGGATACCGGCCATGAACGCGCATGTCTCCCTGTCGTCCGGATTCGTGAACGGCGACGTCTCCTTCTGGTACCGCTCCTCCGGCGTACCGGCCCCTGGTCCGCGCCTCGACGGCGACCTCCAGGCGGACGTGGCGATCGTCGGCGCGGGCTACACGGGGCTGTGGACCGCGTACTACCTCAAGCAGGCCCAGCCGTCGCTGAACGTCGTGGTGCTGGAGAAGGACTTCGCCGGGTTCGGGGCCTCGGGGCGCAACGGCGGCTGGCTGACCGGCGACCTGGCCGGCTCGCATCAGCGCTACGCCAGGACGCACGGGGTGGAGGGGGCGCGGCGGCTGCAGCGCGAGATGTACGCCTCGATCGACGAGGTGATCCAGGTCTGCGAGAAGGAGGGCATCGACGCCGACGTCGTCAAGGGCGGCGTGGTCAACGTGGCCCGCACCCCCTCCCAGGCGGCCCGGCTGCGCGCCTCGGTGTCGGCCGCCCGCGTCTGGGGCATCGAGGAGGCGGACCTGCGGCTGGTCGATCCCGCCGAACGGCTGCGGGTGGCGGGGGCGGTGGCCGCCTCCTGGAGTCCGCACTGCGCGCGGGTGCAGCCCGCCAAGCTGGTACGAGGGCTGGCACGGGCCGTACGGGAGCTCGGAGTGACCGTCTACGAGCGGACACCCGTCACGGAGATCGCCCCGGGGCTGGCCGTGACGCCGTTCGGGACGGTCCGGGCGCGCCACGTGCTCCGCGCGACCGAGGGGTTCACCTCGCGGCTGAAGGGGCTGCGGCGCCAGTGGCTGCCGATGAACAGCTCGCTGATCGTCACCGAGCCGCTGCCCGCCTCGTTCTGGGAGACGGTCGGCTGGGCGGGGTCCGAGCTGCTCGGGGACATGGCCCATTACTACATGTACGCGCAACGGACCGCCGACGACCGCATCGCCTTCGGCGGGCGCGGCCGACCGTACCTGTACGGCTCGCGGGTCGACGCCAGGGGGCACACGCACGAGCAGACGGTCGAGGCGCTCTGGCGGCTGCTGATCGACTTCTTCCCCGCCGCGGCGTCCTCGTCAGTGGCGCACGCGTGGTCGGGAGTCCTGGGGGTGCCGCGCGACTGGTGCTCGACCGTGCACGTCGACCCGGCCACCGGCCTGGGCTGGGCGGGCGGCTACACCGGGCACGGGGTGACGACGGCCAACCTGGCCGGCCGGACGATGCGGGACCTCGTCCTGGGCGAGCGTACGGCGCTGACGGAGCTGCCGTGGGTGGGCCGCCGGGTGCGGGCCTGGGAGCCGGAGCCGCTGCGCTGGCTGGGGGTGCACGCGATGTACCGGTTGTACCGGGTGGCGGACCACCGGGAGCGGTCGATGCCGGGCACGTCCGTGCTGGCTCGTATGGCCGATCTGATCACCGGCCACTGACAAGATTGGGAGCAGGATGAACACGCTCTTTCGAGGGGGACGGGTCTTCACCGCGAAGACCGGCTTCGCCGAGGCCGTGCTGGTCCGCGACGGCGTGATCGCCGCCGTGGGCGACGAGCGGGACCTGGTACGGCTGGCGCCGGGGCACGAGACCGTGGACCTGGACGGGGGCCTGCTGGTGCCCGGGTTCATCGATGCGCATGTGCATCCGGTGCAGGCAGGGCTGGAGCGCGCCAAGTGCGATCTATCCGAAATTTACGGACTCGATGCCTATTTGGCGAAGATCGCCGACTATGCGGCGAAAAATCCTGAAAAAGAGTGGATTGATGGCGGCGGGTGGGACATGTCGGCCTTCCCGGGTGGGCTGCCGCACCGGGACCAGCTCGCCTTCGCCGACCGGCCCGTCTACCTCATCCAGCGCGACCATCATGCCGCCTGGGTCAACGCCCGCGCTCTGGAGCTGGCCGGCGTCACCGCCGACACCCCCGACCCCGCCGACGGCCGCATCGAACGCGACGCCGACGGCACGCCCAGCGGCGTCCTGCACGAGGGCGCGATGGACCTCGTCGGCCTCCTCACCCCCCGCCCCTCCTCTCGCGACCTGGACCTGGCTCTGGCGGAGGCGGAGCGATACCTGTTCTCGCTCGGCATCACCGGCTGGCAGGACGCCATCGTCGGCTCCTACGCGGGCTCGGTGGACCAGCTCCCCACCTACCTGTCGGCGGCCGGCTCCGGCAGGCTGCGGGCCCGCGTGGTGGGCGCGCTGTGGTGGGACCGTACTCGTGGCCTCGACCAGATCGGCGACCTGACCGCGCGGCGCGCCTCGGCGGAGGGGCTGGACCGGTTCCGCGCGACCTCGGTGAAGATCATGCAGGACGGCATCACCGAGAACTTCACCGCCGCGACGCTGGAGCCCTACTGCCTGTGCGGCGGCACGGGCCTGTCCTACGTCGACCCGGCCAAGCTCAGGACGTACGTGGCCGAGCTGGACCGCCTCGGCTTCCAGGCGCACGTCCACGCGATCGGCGAGCGGGCCGTACGCGAGGCGCTGGACAGTTTCGAGGGCACCTCGCCCGCCAACCGGCACCACATCGCGCACCTGCAGATCATCGAGCCGTCGGACGTGCCCCGCTTCGCCGCGCTCGGCGTGACGGCCAACCTGCAGCCGCTCTGGGCGACCCACCACGCGCAGATGGACGAGCTGACCCTGCCGTTCCTGGGCGAGCCCCGCTCCTCATGGCAGTACCCCTTCGCCGACCTGCTCTCCCACGGGACGAGGTTCTGCGCGGGCAGTGACTGGCCGGTGTCGAGCGCCGACCCGCTGCAGGGCATGCACGTGGCCGTCAACCGTACGGAACCCGGCAGCTCGGTGCACGCCGGCTACCCCACGGCGCAGACGCCGTTCCTGCCCGGCCAGCGCCTCGATCTGGCGACCGCGCTGACGGCGTACACGGCGGGCTCGGCCTGGGTCAACCGCTCACCCGCCGGGGTGATCGAGCCGGGCCGCCCGGCGGACCTCGTCGTCCTGGACCGCGACCCGTTCACGCTGCCGGAGCGCGACATCTGGACCACCGGGGTGCGCATGACGTTCGTGGACGGCGTCGCCGTCCACGAAAGGTAGTCCCGACGGAACGGGTAGGTGCGCGATCCGGCGCTACGGAACGCGCACCCTTCCCGCGTACGGTCGCCTCCGACACAAGTGGAGGCTGACATGGTGATGCGGCGAACGTGGGCCGTCGCGGCGCTCGCCTGCGCGATGACGGTGACCATTCCCGGCGTCGCACAGGCGACGACCCAGAGCGGCAGGGACGTGGTGATCACGTCCAGGCGCGGCTGGCAGGACACCGGGATCTACGTGTACGCGGGCGACCGCGTCCGGGTCGCGCAGGTGGGCGGCAGCTGGACGGTCGACAACAACTCCTTCCCGTGGGTGGGCGCCGACGGGTACGACTGGGACACCGACTCGCACATCTACCAGGGCTGCAAGATCCACGACAGCTCCCCGTACGGCAGGCTCCTGTCCCGGATCAACGGCGGCTCGCGTGCCCTGGGCGCGCACCGGAGCTGGCGGGCCGGTTCCGGTGGCCGGCTGTTCATGAGGATCAACGATCAGAACCGCTGCCTCGGCGACAACGCGGGCGCGCTGATCATCAGGATCTGGCACTAGCCATCAGGTCCGGAGTGTAATGACCGTGTGACGGGGACACACGGCAAGCGCGTGGTCGTCGTGGACGACGACGACATCAGCCGCACCGGCATCGTCGCCATCCTGTCCGAGACACCGGGTGTGGAGGTGATCGCGGGACTCGATCATCGGGCGGCGGCCGGCTGGTCGTACGAGGGCGTCGACGTCGTGCTGGTGGACGCCGCCGACGAGCGCAGCCCCGACGACCACTTCCCCGGTGTGGCGGTCGTGGAGGCCGTCCGCCGCGTCCGGAGCCGTCAGCAGACCACGGTCATCGTGCTCACCGGCCACTTCCTCGACGGCGCGGTCCGGCGGCGCATGCGGGAGGCCAGGGCCGACTACTTCTACCATCGCAGCCAACTCGGGGACGCGGCCCGCCTGCGCGCCGCCGTACTCCAGCCGTCTGGGGGCGTGCCCGGCCCCGCCGACCCCGAAGAGGAGATCCGGCTCGGCGTCTCCCCCGTCAGCCGGGTCAACGCGGCCGTGGCGCACGCGCTTTCGGAGCACCTGCCGGAACGGCTGGACAAGCGGGCCAGTCCCCGGTCGCGGGCCTGGATCCGATTACGGGAGCGGTTCAACCGGCAGGCCCGGCTCGCGCCGACGACCTCCGACGGCCGCGCTCCGGACCGCACCCAGTCCCTGCCGTCACTGCCACAGATCACCCGCTTCCTGACATGGGCGACAAGGGTCAAAACACCCCCGCCACCGCCAGCCCCACCACCTTCACCACGTTCACCCTCGCGATCTCCCGCACCACCTCCGTCACCACGGCGACCACCCCGCCCCTCCCGGTCACAGTCGCCGCCACCGGATGAATGAACCGCTCAGGGGCGCCACGCGGTCCACCTCGTTCACCGCCGTCCGCCTCTTCCTCAACCTGCGGCTGGCCTCGCGGGTGACGATCTGCGTGACCCTCTGGGAGACCCTCACGCCACCCGTGGCGCTGCTCACCCTGCTCGCCTCATGCCTGTACGACGTGCTGGTCTTCCGCGCCCTCAGACGCCACGGCGTCCCCGTCCCGGTACGGCTGGCGCTCGACGTCGCCGACGTGGCCGTCTGGTCGGCGCTGGCCGGCGACCCGATCGACGCCCCCGCCCTGCTGGCCGCACCCCTGGCCTACGAGCTGGCCTTGGCGCACGGCTGGACGGCGCTGACCGTACCGCTCACGTCGGGCGCGGTGGCCAATGTGGCGCTGGCCGTGGCGGGCTGGTCGTACAGTCCCGCGCCCTTTCTCTGGCCCGCCGGCGGTGTGGCGGGCGGTGTGTTCATCGGCCGGTACCTGCGCGGGCGGCTGCGGCAACGGCTACGCGTGGCCGCGGCGGAGCGGCAGGCCGCCAGGAGCCGCGCCGAACTGGCCGGTCGGCACAGCGTGGCCATGGGCGCCGACACCGTGGTGGACCTGCTGACCCGTACCTGGCCGCTGCTGGCGGGGCCGGGCCGCCAGGTGGCGTCGCCACTGTCGGCCTGGCGGCAGCGGCTGGCGGAGGAGACGGCCGACCACGCCGAGTACCTGGCGGTCGCGTTGCTGCGCTGGGAGCAGCGCCACAATCTGGCCAGCCCGGACCTCTCCCGCGACGTGGAGTTCCGTCCCACGGACGGGAGCGGCTCGCTGCTGCTCTCCCCCGCCCAGACCGTCGCCCTGCACGACGCCCTGGTACGGCTGGCGCCCACGGGCTCGCTCCCCGTCACCGCGGACGAGCCTCGGCCGCTCGGGCGACGGCAGGAACTGCGGATCGGCTCCAGGAAAGTGGTCCTGCCTGAGGACGCCCGCCCGCACACTCCGCCGTTCGACGCGGGACCGATCGCCATCGCCCTCGGCGCCGTCGGCTCGCTCAGCCACTCGTGGCGCGACATGGACGGCGTGCCGCTCCCGGCCTGCGCGGCCCTCACGGTGACCGGGCTGCTGGTCGCCTTGTGGGCGCACCGGCGCGTCCTCGCCCGCGGCACGGCGGCGCACACGCGGGTGCTGGCCGCGGGACTCTGCTTCGGCGCGGTGGACGCGCTGGTCTCGACGTCCCTCATGCGGACGATGGCCGCCGGCGGGCTCACCCGGATGCCGTTCCTGCACGCGATGCTCTTCGCCGTCCCGCTGACGGTCATGTACTGGCGCGACCTGGGGCTGGGACGCCGGATCGCGGCCGTGGCGTCGGTGGCGTCGATCCTGTGCGTCTGCGTGTGGCTGCTGCCCGTACCGCTGCACTGGGCCGACCTGGCCGGACTGGTGTGGCCATTGGCGTTCACGATCGGCGCCTCGGCGGTGCGCGACCTGCTGGACCTGGACACCACCGGGGTGGATCACGAACTGGCCGCCGAACACGCGGCTGCGGTGCGCGAGGGCTACCTCAGCGGCCGGGCCGACGTGCTGCGACTGGTGGAACAGGTCACGGACGAGGCCGCCCACCGCCTGAGCACGGACCGCGAGTCACTCGACCCGCGCTTCCTCCCGGAGATCGAACGCCGCCTGTCCCAGGTCCGCGACCGCGTCGCGGCCCTCCGGCACCAGCCAGATCCCTGACCACTCCACAGACCCCGGCATTCCGAACCCTGCCAAACCTCACAGGACCCAGCATCCCGCGAACCCCACGGACCCGGCACCCCGCCAAACCCACGCCGCAGGTGGCCGCCCATGGCACCGCCGAATCCGGTGAAACCGGGGTCGCCCGTGACGACCCACGCCACGAACAGCGAAGGACCCCGGCGCAGTGTGCCGGGGTCCTTCGGAGATAACTCTGAGATAACAAGGTCCTACCAGGGGGACTTGTTGTTGCGCAGACGCTCCAGCGCTTCCTCGAGGATCGCCTTGCCGTCCTTGTCGCTCCTGCGCTCCTTCACATAAGCCAGGTGCGTCTTGTACGGCTCGTTCCGGGGCGGGGCAGGCGGGGCCTGCTCGTCCTGGCCGGCCGGGAGGCCGCAGCGCGGGCAGTCCCACATTTCGGGCACCGCCGCATCGCTGGCGAAGCTGGGACGCGTCTCATGCATGTTGGCGCACCAGAACGAGACCCGCACTCTCGGAGCTGCCTCGCCGCGCTCGGCCTCCCCCATCGGGCCGGCGCCGACACGGCTGCCACGGATCGCGTTGCCACTACCCACGGATGAACTCCTCGCTCGATCGCCCCGTGACACACGGGGGGAGAATCACTGTCACGCGTCAATCTGACTCAGGGCCGCAGAAGCAGACCCAGAGCGATGATGCAGACGAACCAGACGGTGCCCGTGATCACGGTCAACCGGTCGAGGTTACGCTCCACCACCGAGGAACCACCGAAGTTCGACGAGAAACCGCCGCCGAACATGTCAGACAGGCCACCACCCTTGCCCTTGTGGAGCAGGACGAGCAGGATCATGAGACAGCTCGCCAGGATGAGGGCGATGGAGATTCCGATTTCCACGGTATGCCTAGTCCTTCAATGCTCTGTCACGCGTGACGATTCAAACTTGCTTCTAGAGGGTACGGCTTGTTGTCAAGTCGCACCCCCGGAACGACTCAGTTAGCCAGACATATCGGAGAAACGGCAGATCTTAACGAACTCCCCGGCATCGATGCTGGCACCGCCCACGAGCGCGCCGTCGATATCGGGTTGAGCCATGATCCCAGCGATGTTGCCTGACTTGACTGACCCTCCGTAAAGGATACGTACTGCGGAGGCCACTTCGGCGTCGTACAGCTCAGCGAGTCTGCCTCGCAGCGCCGCACAGACCTCCTGCGCGTCCTCGGGAGTGGCCACCTCGCCGGTGCCGATCGCCCACACCGGCTCGTAGGCCACTACCATCGATTGTGCCTGCTCAGCGGAGACTTTGCGCAGTCCGCCGTCAAGCTGAGCCAGGCAATGTGAAACTTGCTCGCCCGCCTGGCGCACAGGCAGGCCCTCGCCGACGCACAGGATCGGCGTGAGCGAGTGGCGGAACGCGGCGTGCACCTTGGCGTTGACCAGGTCGTCGTCCTCACCGTGATACTGGCGCCGCTCCGAGTGGCCGGCCAGGACGAACGTGCAGCCCAGCTTGGCCAGCATCGCGCCCGAGATCTCGCCGGTGTAGGCGCCCGCCTCGTGCTGGGACAGGTCCTGGGCACCGTAGACGATGCGCAGCTTGTCGCCGTCGACGAGCGTCTGGACGCTGCGCAGGTCGGTGAACGGCGGCAGGACGGCTATCTCCGCCTTGTCGAAGTCCTTGTCGGTGAACGCGAAGGCGAGCTTCTGGACCAGTGCGATGCCCTCAAGGTGGTTGAGGTTCATCTTCCAGTTGCCGGCGAAAAGCGGCTTTCTCACGGTCAGTCCTCCAGGGCGGCGAGTCCGGGCAGGGTTTTGCCCTCGAGATATTCCAGGCTCGCCCCACCACCGGTGGAAATGTGCGAGAAGCCGTCTTCGGGCAGGCCGAACTTGCGTACGGCAGCCGCCGAGTCGCCACCGCCGACCACCGTCAGGGCGTCGGCCCCGATCAGCGCCTCGGCCACGGCCCGGGTGCCGCCGGAGAAGGCGTCGAACTCGAAGACGCCCATGGGGCCGTTCCAGAAGATGGTCTTGGCGTCGGCCAGCTTGGCCGCGAACAGCTCACGGGTCCTGGGACCGATGTCGAGCCCCTCGCGGTCGGCCGGGATCGCCGTGGCCGCGACCACGTCGTGCGGCGCGTCCTCGGCGAAGCCGGTCGCGGCCAGCACGTCGACGGGCAGCACGAGGTCGACGCCGCGCTCGGCGGCCTCGTTGAGGAAGCCGCGCACCTGATCGAGCTGGTCTTCCTGGAGCAGCGACTTGCCGACCTCATAGCCCTGGGCCTTGAGGAAGGTGTAGGCCATGCCGCCGCCGATCAGCAGCCGGTCGACCTTGGCCAGCAGGTTGGCGATGACGCCGAGCTTGTCGGAGACCTTGGCGCCGCCCAGCACCACCACGTAGGGGCGCTCGGTGTCCTCGGTGAGCCTCCTGAGCACCTCCAGCTCGGCCACGATGAGCTTGCCCGCCGCGTGCGGCAGCAGGCGGGGCACGTCGTAGACGCTGGCGTGCTTGCGGTGGACCGCGCCGAAGCCGTCGCCGACGTAGAGCTCGGCGAGCCCCGCCAGCTTCTCGGCGAACGCGCCACGCTCGGCCTCGTCCTTGGACTCCTCGCCCGCCTCGAACCGGAGGTTCTCCAGCAGGGCGACCTGGCCCCCCTCCAGCGCGTCGGCGACGCCCTGGGCGCTGTCACCGACCACGTCGGTGGCGAAGGCCACGTCCTCGCCGAGCAGCTCGGCGAGGCGCTCGGCGACCGGCTTCAGCGAGAGGCCGGGGTTGGGCCGCCCCTTGGGGCGGCCCAGGTGAGCACAGACGACGACCTTCGCGCCCGCGCCGGTCAGCGCCTTGATCGTCGGCACCGACGCACGGATGCGGCCGTCGTCGGTGATCGTCTCACCGTCGAGTGGGACGTTGAGGTCGGCGCGCACGAGCACGCGCCGACCCTTCACATCGAGATCGTCGAGCGTACGCATCAGAGGTCCGCGCCCACCAACTGGATGAGGTCGACGAGGCGGTTGGAGAAGCCCCACTCGTTGTCGTACCAGCCGACGACCTTGACCTGGTTGCCGATGACCTTGGTCAGGCCGGCGTCGAAGATGCAGGAGGCCGGGTCGGTGACGATGTCGCTGGAGACGATCTCGTCCTCGGTGTAGCTGAGCACGCCCTTGAGCGCCCCCTCGGCGGCGGCCTTGTACGCGGCGTTGACCTCTTCGACGGTCACGTCACGGGAGACCTCGACGGTCAGGTCGGTGGCCGAGCCCGTGGGGATCGGCACGCGCATCGCGAACCCGTCGAGCTTGCCCTTGAGCTCGGGCAGCACCAGGCCGATGGCCTTGGCGGCGCCGGTGGAGGTGGGCACCACGTTGACGGCGGCGGCGCGAGCGCGGCGCAGGTCCTTGTGTGGGCCGTCCTGCAGGTTCTGGTCCTGCGTGTAGGCGTGGATGGTGGTCATCAGGCCCTTCTCGATGGTGAAGGCGTCGTTCAGGACCTTCGCCAGCGGAGCCAGGCAGTTGGTGGTGCAGGAGGCGTTGGAGATGATCGTGTGCTTGGCGGCGTCATAGGTGTTGTCGTTGACACCCATCACGATCGTGACGTCTTCGTTCTTCGCCGGGGCGGAGATGATGACCTTCTTGGCGCCGTTGTCGGCGTGCACCTTGGCCTTGGCCGCGTCGGTGAACAGGCCGGTCGACTCCAGCACCACGTCGACGCCGAGGTCGGCCCACGGCAGCTTGGCCGGGTCGCGCTCTTCGAAGACCTTGATCGTCTTGCCGTCGACGGTGATCTCGTCGCCGGAGACCTTCACCTCGTACGGCAGGCGGCCGAGGATGCTGTCGTACTTCAGCAGGTGGGCGAGCGTCGCGTTGTCGGTCAGGTCATTGACCGCAACGATCTCGATGTCCTTGCCGCTGGCGGCCACCGCACGCCAGAAGTTGCGACCGATGCGGCCGAAGCCGTTGACGCCTACGCGGATGCTCACGGAAACCGATCTCCTCGTACGTGATGGCGAGCTAAAAACCTCAATGCCAAACCCTATCGGAACCAAATTGGTTTAGACCACTCGACTCCCCCTACCGTGAATCCGCGATCAGGCGGCGTAATTTGTGAGCTTCGAGTAAAGTGCCCGACTCATCGGAGTAAGTTCCGGCATTCTCTGGGGGCTGAGATGTCACAACCTAGGTCCGGCCTGCTGTCTGGCCTGATCGTGGGTTTCGTTGCCACGCTCGTCTGCGCCATCGCGCAAGCGGCGGTACTCCTGTACGGAGACCGCTTCATCCCGGCTGCCTTCCTGACCGCCGGCGACGGCCTCTGGGCGATGACCACGATCGCCTTCGCCTCGGCCCTGCTCCTGTCTCTCCTGGTATGCCTGTTCAGGCCGGGCAGCCGGCTCCTGCCATGGTGGTCGGGCCTCTGCTCGGCGGCGGCGGTGGCCCTGGGATGGACCACCGCCCGCGCGACGACCACCGGCGGCCGGCCCGACCTGAGCCTCGAGCGCCTCACCACCAACTTCCCGGCCGAGCTGACCAGCCTCTGGCCCTCGCTGAAGGACTCGTGGGAGCCCTGGCTCCCGCTGGTGGTGGCGGCCCTGACGGCCTATTTCCTCGTACGCATACGAGTACGTCGCGTCCGAGCCCGCCGAGCCTCCCTCACCCCACCGGAAGACCCGGCCCCGGCCGAACCGGAGTACCGGGCCCCCTTCGAGCCCCTCCAAAGCCCCACCAACCCCTCACGCCCCACGGGCGACCTCTTCACCCCGAGAGACTCGGGCCGGTCCTGAAACGGCTCACCGGCCCGATCCACGGAGACGGCCAGGCATGCGCACGTCACGGCGGGAAGTCCCGCCACCGGAGGAGCGTTCCCCTGGACAGGGCCCAGCCCACCACGGCGATCGGCGCCCACCGTGCCTGCCGTAATGCATGAACCGCCTTGACGGAAAGGCACACACGGCAGAGCCCCACGGGGAGAACCCCAAGCGATCCCCGCACAGAGAAGCTCGCCCAGAACCCAGCGACCTCCGCGCGCAAGCCCGCTCAGAACCCAGCGACGCCCGCACGCAGAAGCCCGCCCAGAACCCTCAGAACCGTCCTGCCACGCTCCCGGAGACCCCTCCCCGGCACGCACGCAGTCACGCGCCCGCAGACATATGCCCGCGGTCACCGGGCCCCAGTCACATGCCCGCGGTCACCGCACCCCAGTCACCGGGCCGCACACATAACGCCTGCACTGAGTCACCGCACCGCACAGAGAACGCCCTCCCCACCGGCCACCAGACGGCACAGAACCCTTCACTGGCCCACCGCACCGCACAGAACCTTCACGGGCCCACCACACCGCACAGAACCCTTCCCGGGGCCACCACACCGCACAGAGACCGCGCAGAGGCAGAGGCCACTCAGAGAACCCTCACTGGGCGAGCATGTCCACGGTGAGGTTCGCCTCCGTGTTGGGGATGCCCAGGTCGGTGGCACGTTTGTCGGCCATCGCCAGCAGCCGCCGGATGCGTCCGGCGATCGCGTCCTTCGTCAGCGGCGGATCCGCGATCTGCCCCAGCTCCTCCAGAGACGCCTGCTTGTGCTCCACCCGCAGCCGCCCCGCGATCACCAGGTGGTCGGGCGCCTCCTCGCCCAGGATCTCCAGCGCCCGCTGCACCCGCGCCCCCGCCGCCACCGCGGCCCGCGCCGAGCGGCGCAGGTTGGCGTCGTCGAAGTTGGCGAGCCGGTTGGCCGTGGCCCGCACCTCGCGGCGCATCCGGCGCTCTTCCCAGGCCAGCACGCTGTCGTGCGCGCCGAGCCGCGTCAGCAGCGCGCTGATGGCGTCGCCGTCGCGTACCACCACCCGGTCGACGCCCCGCACCTCCCGCGCCTTGGCGTGGATCTTGAGCCGCCGCGCCGACCCCACCAGCGCCAGCGCTGCCTCGGGCCCCGGGCAGGTGACCTCCAGCGACATGGAGCGCCCCGGCTCGGTCAGCGAGCCGTGCGCCAGGAACGCCCCGCGCCACGCGGCCTCGGCGTCGCAGGCGGCCCCCGCCACCACCTGACGAGGCAGGCCGCGGACCGGGCGCCCGTGGTTGTCGATGAGACCCGTCTGCCGGGCCAGCGCCTCACCGTCGCGGTAGACGCGCACGACATAGCGCGAGCCTTTGCGCAGCCCGGCGGGTGCCAGCACGAGCACTTCGGCCTTGTGACCGAACACCTCCCCGATGTCCTTGATCAGCCGCCGCGCGGTGGCGTTGGTGTCGAGCTCCGCCTCGATCACGATGCGCCCGCCCACCAGGTGCAGCCCGCTGGCGAACCGCAACAGCGTCGACACCTCCGCCTTCCGGCAGCAAGGCTTCAGCACTGGCAGGCGGCTCAGCTCGTCCTTCACCACACCCGTCATCGCCATAAGCGTTAGTCCTCCCCCATTCAGACCGGCTCTCAGCAGTGTCTCGCACCTTTGCGCCGCGCCGACCAGGATCAACGCTTCTGGAGGAAAATCTCGTCCAGGACGGAGGCAAGACGTCGTGAGTCATGCCGGGGGGAGCCGTCGGCGGCCGCGACGTCGGCCATGACGAGCCGCCCGCCGAGCGCGGTGGCGGCCTTCTCCAGAGCGTCGCGGTCGTCGACCACGCCGGTGTCGGCGAGCACGACGTCGACGCGCAGGCCGGGCGCGTGCTGCCGGAGCACCTCCAGGTGCTGCTGGGGTGAGAAGTCGTCGGTCTCGCCGGGCTGCGGCGCCAGGTTGAGCGTGACCAGCCGCTGGGCCTTCGACTCGTGCAGCGCCCGAGCCAGCTCGGGCACCTTGAGATGCGGTAACACGCTGGTGAACCACGATCCGGGCCCGAACACCAGCCAGTCGGCCTCCAGCACGGCGCGTACGGCCTCGGGCCGCGCCGGCGGGTCCTCCGGCACCAGCGAGATCGCCTGCACCCGGCCGGGGGTCAGGGCGCAGGCCACCTGCCCGCGTACGGTCGAGGTGACGCCGTCGAGCTCCACCTCGGCCACGATGTCGAGCGGCACCGACGCCATCGGCAGCACCCTGCCGTGGGCGCCGAGCAGCCGGCCCACCCAGTCGAGACCCGCCACGGGGTCGCCGAGCAGCTCCCACAGCGCCACGATGAGCAGGTTGCCGACGGCATGGCCGTGCAGGTCGCCCTCACTGCGGAAGCGGTGCTGGACCACCTCGCTCCAGGTGCTCCCCCACTCGTCGTCGCCGCAGAGCGCGGCCAGCGCCATGCGCAGATCGCCGGGAGGAAGCACGCCGAGTTCACGCCTGAGCCGCCCGCTGGAGCCGCCGTCGTCGGCGACCGTCACCACCGCGGTCAGGTCGCCCACCACGCCGCGCAGCGCCGACAGCGAGGCATAGAGCCCATGCCCCCCGCCCAGCGCCACCACCCGCGGCCGGTCATCCGGCGGCGCCCCGGCTGCGACGGCGTCACCCAGCGCCGCGCCAGCCACAACCGCCTCACCCGGCGGCGCGTCGGCTACGGCCACCTCACCCTGGTCTTGGCCTTCATCGGTCACTCCCGCCCCACATCCCGGTGGCTGACCTGGACTTCCATGCCGCGGTCACGCAGCCGGCCGGCGACCTGCTCGGCCATCGCCACGCTGCGGTGCTTGCCACCCGTACAGCCCACCGCCAGCGTGGCGTAGCTCTTGCCCTCGCGCGCGTAACCGGCGGCGATCACCTGCAGAACCTCCTCGTACGCGTCGAGGAACTCCTTGGCTCCCGGCTGGCCGAGCACGTAGTCGCGCACCGGCGCGTCGAGCCCGCTCATCGGCCGCAGATCCGGCACCCAGTGCGGGTTGGGCAGGAAGCGGCAGTCGACCACGAGGTCGGCGTCGACCGGCAGGCCGTACTTGAAGCCGAACGAGACCACGTTGAGCCGCAGCCCCGGCCGGTCCTCGCCGCCGAAGAAGTTGACGATCTTGTTGCGCAGCTCGTGCACGTTGAGCGAGGAGGTGTCGATCACCAGGTCGGCGTTGGCCCGCACCTCGCGCAGGATGCCGCGTTCGCGGGCGATGCCGTCGACGAGCCGGCCCTCGCCCTGGAGCGGGTGGGGCCTGCGGACGTTCTCGAACCTGCGCACCAGCCCTTCGTCGCTGGCCTCCAGGAAGACCACGCGCACCCGCACGCCGCGGCCCTCAAGCTCTTCGATGGCGGCGTTGAGGTCGCTGGTGAAGGCCAGGCTGCGCACGTCGACGACGGCGGCCACCTTGTCGGCGGCCAGCTTGACCTTGCCCGCCTCCTCCGCCATGGCGAACAGCAGCCCCGGCGGCAGGTTGTCGATGACGAACCAGCCCAGGTCTTCCAACGCCTTGGCCGCGGTGCTGCGACCCGCGCCTGACATGCCGGTGACGATGACGAACGCCGGCTCGGTGTTCATTGCCTCACTCCGTTCGGCGGGCTCACTGTCCCTCCCCCTTCAGCGTCGACGCGATCACCTCGGCGATGGCCGGGCCGATGCCGGGGACCTCGCACATTTCGGCGGCGGTGGCCTCGCGCAGCTTCTTCACGGAGCCGAAGTGTTTGAGCAGCGCCTGCCGACGCGCCGGTCCGAGGCCGGGCACGGTGTCGAGCGCGCTCTCCTTCACGGTCTTGGACCTCTTAGCACGATGGTAGGTGATGGCGAACCTGTGTGCCTCGTCCCGCACGCGTTGCAGCAGGTAGAGTCCCTCACTGGAGCGCGGCATGATCACCGGCTGGTCGTCGCCGGGCAGCCACACCTCTTCGAGCCGCTTGGCCAGGCCGCACACGGCGACGTCATCGATGCCGAGCTCGTCGAGCGCCCGCTGGGCGGCGGCCGCCTGGGGACCCGCGCCGTCGACCACGACCAGATTGGGCGGGTAGGCGAACTTGCGCGGCTTTCCGGTCTCCGGGTCGATGGGCTCGTTGGGTCCGTCGGCGTCGTCGTCGGCCGCCAGCTCCCCGGTGTTCGAGCGCTCCTCCAGGTAGCGCCGGAACCGCCGCTGGATGACCTCGTAGATGGAGGCGACGTCGCCTTCCTTGGTCTTGACGGCGAAGCGGCGGTATTCGCTCTTGCGGGCCAGGCCGTCCTCGAACACCACCATCGACGCCACGACGTTCTCGCCCTGCAGGTGGGAGACGTCGTAGCACTCGACGCGCAGCGGCACCTGGTCGAGGTCGAGCGCGTCGGCGATCTCCTGCAGCGCCTTGCTGCGGGTGGTCAGGTCGCCGGCCCGGCGGATCTTGTGCTGGGCGAGCGACTCCTTGGCGTTGCGCTCGACGGTCTCCATCAGCGACTTCTTGTCGCCGCGCTGCGGCACCCGGACCTCGACGCGGGCGCGGCGCTGCTCCGACAGCAGCTCGGTGATCGCCTCGTGGTCGGGCGGCAGCACGGGCACGAGGACCTCGCGGGGCATCGACTCGGCGCCCGCCTCGCCGTACATCTGCAGCAGGAACTGCTCCACCAGCTCACCCGGCGAGCTCTCCTCGACCTTGTCGACCACCCAGCCGCGCTGACCGCGGATGCGGCCGCCGCGCACGTAGAAGACCTGGACGGCGGCTTCGAGCGGATCCTCGGCCAGCGCGATCACATCGGCGTCGGTGCCCTCGCCGAGGACGACGGCCTGCTTCTCGAGCGCGCGCTGCAGAGCCTGGATGTCGTCGCGGAGCCTGGCGGCCCGCTCGTATTCCTGCGCCGCGGCGGCCTCGCGCATGTCGCGCTCCAGCCGCTTGATGAAGCGGCCGGTGTTGCCCGCCATGAAGTCGCAGAAGTCTTCGGCCAGGAGGCGGTGCTCTTCCGGGGTGACCCGGCCCACGCACGGCGCCGAGCACTTGTCGATGTAGCCGAGCAGGCACGGGCGGCCGATCTGCCCGGCCCGCTTGAACACTCCCGCGCTGCACGTGCGGACGGGGAAGACGCGCAGCAGCAGATCGACGGTCTCGCGGATGGCCCAGGCGTGGGAGTAGGGGCCGAAGTAGCGGGTGCCCTTGCGCTTGGCGCCCCGCATCACCTGCACGCGCGGGAAGTCCTCGCCCATGGTGACGGCGAGGTAGGGGTAGGACTTGTCGTCGCGGTATTTGACGTTGAAGCGGGGGTCGAACTCCTTGATCCAGGAGTATTCGAGCTGCAGCGCCTCGACCTCGGTGCCGACCACCGTCCAGTCGACGTCGGCGGCGGTGGTGAGCATCGTCTGGGTGCGCGGATGCAGCGCGGAGAAGTCGGCGAAGTAGGAGTTGAGCCGCTGCCGCAGGCTCTTGGCCTTGCCGACGTAGATCACCCGGCCATGCGCGTCCCTGAACCGGTAGACCCCCGGAGAGTCGGGAATGGACCCCGATTGGGGGCGGAAACTCAGGGGACTGCGCGCTGATCTCGCCACGTTCAAAGACTAACGGGCCCCACCGACAAGGCGGCCCGCCGTACCAGTCGTCCTGGTACGGCGGGCGTGCGCCTAGGCGAGCGTGATCTGGTCTCCCTCAACCTTGATCTGCTGCTCAGGAAGCGGCTTCTTGGCCGGTCCGGCGGAGACGGATCCGTCGTCGATCTTGAACTTGCTGCCGTGGCACGGGCAGTCGATCATCCCGTTCGCGACGCCGCCGACCGTACAGCCCTGGTGGGTGCAGATCGCGCTGAACGCCTTGAACTCGCCCGACTTGGGCTGCACCACCACCACTTTCTGCTCCTTGAAGACCGTCCCCCCGCCCACGGGGATGTCGGAGGTCTTCGCCAATGCGCCGCCCGCGGCCGCCGGAGCACTCGACTGCGTATCGGCGGTCGAGGTCTGCGCGCCGCTCGCGGCGTCGTTACTGCCGCACGCGGTCAGCGCCAGTGTCAGGCCACCCACGCCCACACCGGCGATCATCGCTCTGCGACTCTGAAAGTCATCTCCCATGAGCTCACCCAACCGCACACAGGTGAGAAATTCATGAGGACCCGCTAGGCGAGCGTGATCTTACCGTCGCTGACCTTGATTTTCTTCTCCGCGAGCGGCTCGGAAGCCGGGCCACCTGCGACGGAACCGTCTGAAATCTTGAACTTGCTCCCGTGGCACGGGCAGTTGATGGTGCCGTCCGCGACCTCGTCGACCGTGCATCCCTGATGGGTGCAGACCGCCGTGAACGCCTTGAACTCCCCCTCCGTCGGCTGGGTGACGACTATCTTCTGGCTCTCGAAGACCTTCCCGCCCCCGCTGGGGATGTCGCCGGTTTCGGCGAGCGCCTTGCCGGCGGCGGCTTTCTTCTTCTTCGGGGCCGCGGACGACGGCTCGTCGGCCGCGGGTGCCTCACTCGCCTGGGTCGTCGGCGAGCCGTAGCTCGCGCAAGCGGTCATCACCACTGCGAGCCCGGCGCCTCCGGCCCCGAGCACCACCGCCCGGCGCGTCGTTTCGGTCATATTGCGTCCTCCCAGGTCTAGTTCTCACTTCAGGTACGGCCAGCGCCCTCGCGCCGGTTCAGCGTGCCGTACGCCAATCCCGGGAACCACGCAGAATTACCTGTTCAGGCCACCACGACGCCGTCACCCACGACCTTGACCTGATAAGCCACGAGCGGCGCGGTCGCCGGGCCCTTGAGCGCCTTGCCGCTGTCGGCGGCGAACTCGCTGCCGTGGCACCCGCATGTGATCACGTTCTCCTCGGGCGAGCCGACGGCGCAGCCCTTGTGCGTGCAGACCGCGCTGAACGCCTTGAAGACGCCCTTCGCCGGCTGGGTGACGACGATCTTGTACTTCTCCACCAGGACGCCGCCGCCCACGGGCACGTCCGCGGTCTTGGCGAGCACCTGCCCCTTGATCCCGGCCGGCTCCGCGCTGGCGCCGCCGCCACACCCCGCGGCCGCGAGACCGCACGCCGCCAGTCCGGCCACGCCCAACGCCTCGCGACGCCCGATTTCGGGCATGGCGCTGCCCAGCTCCGTGATCCCCATGGTGTGAGCCCTTCCCCGTGGCCACTGACCCCCTGCAGGCCAGGCCGCTATCGTCGGGTCAACTTTATTGCCGACACCCCTCGGTCCCCCGCCCGGGTCATCGCCGCGAGGCCGCGAATCCCGAGCCACCGCGCCTCACCCGACGTAGACCCCACAGGTCCGCCCGACCGTTCAACGCCCGACCGGCACCCCAGGGACCCGCACCTGCTGGGGCTGTGACCGCCTTGCTGCCGGACCCCTAAGGGACCCGCCCCTCCGAGGGGTGGCTGTGATCGCCTTGCTGCCGGGACCTCATGACGCCCCCTTAGGGACCCCCGCGCCCCTTCGGACCCCGGCCATCACCAGGCCGGGCCCGACCGTCTCGTGCCGACGGACACGGCCGGTCCCCGGGTTTCTGTACGGCGGCCACCCGCCGTACAGAAAGACCCTGGAGAAAAGGGAACCTCAGAGCGAGAGGATCTTGCGCAGGAAGCGCCCCGTGTGGCTCTCGTCCACCAGCGCGATCTCCTCAGGCGTCCCCGTGGCGACCAGCGTGCCGCCCCGCGAGCCACCCTCGGGCCCCATGTCGATCACCCAGTCGGCCGTCTTGATGACGTCGAGGTTGTGCTCGATGACGATCACCGTGTTGCCGCCGTCGACCAGCCGACCGAGCACTCCGAGGAGCCGCCGGATGTCCTCGAAGTGCAGCCCGGTGGTCGGCTCGTCGAGCACGTAGATCGTCCGCCCGGTCTGCCGCCGCTGCAGCTCGGAGGCCAGCTTGACGCGCTGCGCCTCGCCGCCGGACAGGGTCGTGGCGGGCTGCCCGAGCCGTACATAGCCGAGGCCGACATCGTTGAGCGTCTGCAGGTGGCGCTTGATCGCCGGAATCGCGTCGAAGAAGCCGAGCGCCTCCTCGATCGGCATGTCGAGCACCTCGGAGATCGTCTTGCCCTTGTAGTGGACCTCCAGCGTCTCCCGGTTGTAGCGGGCGCCGTGGCAGACCTCGCATGGGACGTACACGTCGGGCAGGAAGTTCATCTCGATCTTGATGGTGCCGTCGCCGGCGCACGCCTCGCAGCGGCCGCCCTTGACGTTGAAGCTGAAGCGTCCCGGCTGGTAGCCGCGCACCTTCGCCTCGGTGGTGGCCGCGAACAGCTTGCGTACGTGGTCGAACACGCCGGTGTAGGTGGCCGGGTTGGAGCGCGGGGTGCGCCCGATCGGCGACTGGTCGACGTGGACGACCTTGTCGGCCTGGTCGATGCCGTTGATCCGGGAGTGCCGCCCGGGCACGGTGCGCGCCCCGTTGAGCTCCTTGGCCAGCGCGTTGTAGAGGATGTCGTTGACCAGGGTCGACTTGCCGGACCCCGACACGCCGGTGACCGCGGTGAACAGGCCGAGCGGGAACTCGATGTCGACGCCCTTGAGGTTGTGCTCGCGCGCGCCCTTGACCGTGATCTGCCGCTTCCTGTCGCGCTTGCGGCGCTTGGCGGGGATCGGGATGCTCCTGCGTCCGGACAGGTATTGGCCGGTCATCGACTCTTCGCTGGCCAGCAGCTCCTGGACGGTGCCGGACACGACGACCTGGCCGCCGTGCTCACCCGCGCCCGGACCGATGTCGACCACCCAGTCGGCGGCCGCGATCGTGTCCTCGTCGTGCTCGACGACGATCAGCGTGTTGCCCATGTCGCGCAGCCTGATCAGCGTGTCGAGCAGCCGCATGTTGTCGCGCTGGTGCAGGCCGATCGACGGCTCGTCCAGGACGTACAGGACGCCGACCAGGCCGGAGCCGATCTGGGTGGCCAGCCGGATGCGCTGGGCCTCGCCGCCCGCCAGGGTGGCGGCGGCGCGGTCCATGGTCAGGTAGTCGAGGCCGACGTCGAGCAGGAAGCCCATGCGGGCGTTGATCTCCTTGACCACCCGCTCGGCGATCTGCATGTCGCGGTCGGACAGCTTGAGCTCGGACAGGAACTCCGCGCACTCGCCGATCGACATGGACGACACGTCGGCGATCGACTTGTCCGCGACGGTGACGGCCAGCGTGACCGGCTTGAGCCTGGCGCCCTTGCAGGCCGGGCACGGGATCTCGCGCATGTAGCCCTCGAACCGCTCGCGGGTCGAGTCGCTCTCCGCTTCGACGTGCCGGCGCTGGACCCACGGGATGACGCCCTCGTAGGTCGTGTAGTAGGAGCGCTGCCTGCCGTAGCGGTTGCTGTAGCGGACGTGCACCTGCTCGTCGTGGCCGAACAGCAGGGACTTCTGCGCGGCCTTGGGCAGTTTCTCCCACGGCGTGTCGAGGGTGAAGCCCATGGTGTGGCCGAGCGCCTCGACGAGCCTGACGAAGTATTCGCTGGTGTGGCCGCCCGACCAGGGGTGGAGCGCGCCGTCTCGGAGCGTGGACTCCGGATCGGGTACGACCAGGTCGGGGTCGACCTCCATCTTGGTGCCGAGCCCCGTGCACTCCGGGCAGGCGCCGAAAGGCGAGTTGAAGGAGAACGAGCGGGGCTCCAGCTCCTCGAACGACAGGTCGTCGTAGGGGCAGTAGAGATGCTCGGAGTAGAAGCGCTCGCGGTTGGGATCGCCTTCGGGCAGGTCGACGAACTCCAGCGTGATCGTGCCGCCGGACAGCTGCAGCGCGGTCTCGACCGAGTCGGTGAGCCGCCGGCGCGACGACTCCTTCACCGACAGCCGGTCGACGATGACCTCGATGTCGTGCTTCTCCTGCTTCTTCAGCGTGGGCGGCTCCTCCAGCCGGATGATCACGCCGTCGACCCGCGCCCGGGCGAAGCCCTTGGTCTGCAGCTCTCGGAACAGCTCGGCGTATTCGCCCTTGCGACCCCTGACGACCGGGGCCAGCACCTGGAAGCGGGTGCCCTCCTCCAGGTCCATCACGCGGTCGACGATCTGCTGCGGCATCTGCCTGGCGATCGGCCGCGCGCACACCGGGCAGTGGGGCTTGCCGATGCGCGCCCACAGCAGCCTCAGGTAGTCGTAGACCTCGGTGATCGTGCCGACGGTCGAGCGGGGGTTCTTGCTGGTGGCCTTCTGGTCGATCGACACCGCGGGTGACAGGCCCTCGATGAAGTCCACGTCGGGCTTGTCCATCTGACCGAGGAACTGGCGGGCGTAGGCCGACAACGACTCGACATAACGCCGCTGGCCCTCAGCGAAGATCGTGTCGAAGGCCAGGCTCGACTTGCCCGAGCCGGACAGGCCGGTGAAGACGATCAGAGAGTCTCGCGGCAGGTCCAGCGAGACGTCTTTGAGGTTGTGTTCTCGTGCACCACGCACGATCAGGCGGTCTGCCACGGCGATCCCGGATGTCGAAAGGCGGATAGGTCCACGGGGGATGGTAGACGGGGGCTCCGACAATTTCGGCGGCCCGCTCGTCGAACCCCGAAAATCCGTCGCTACCAGGTTACGGCCTACTCCCACCCCTGCAGGTGGCCTTTAGCCGTCAACCGCGTGACCAGCCATTTTATGCCCCCAGCAGTCCCCAGAACCCCCCGAATGATGAAATATCCGGCATGACCGTTCTGCTGACGCTCCAGGCCGAGCTGGCCGCGTCGACCGCCCGTTTCCTGGCCACGGCGGCGTCCCTTACCGAGGACGACGTCGCCGCCCCCTCGCTCCTTCCGGGCTGGTCCAGGGGCCACGTGCTCGCCCACGTGGCGGCGAACGCCGACAGCCACATCAACCTGCTGACCTGGGCCAGGACCGGCGTCGAGACGCCGCAGTACCCGACCGGCGCGGCGCGGGAGGCGGGCATCGAGGCGGGCGCGGGCCGTACTCCCGCCGAGCACGTCGCCGAGCTGGCGGCCGCCGACGCCCGGCTGGCCGCCGAGATCCACGACCTCCCGGAGGCGGCGTGGCGGGCGACCGTCTCGGCCATGCGCCCGCCGCCGCACCCCGCCTGGTACATCCTCGTACGGCGGCTGCGCGAGGTCGAAGTACACCACGTGGACCTCGGCGCGGGCTACGGCCCGGCGGACTGGCCCGAGACGTTCGTCGACCGGGAACTCCACGACTGCCTGCGGTGCTGGCCGTACGCGCGAAGCACCGTCAGCGAGATCACCCTGCGCGGTGGGCGGACGTGGCGCGACCTGGGCCCCGGGCCGGCGGTCGAGGGCGACGCGGCCGACGTTCTGGCATGGCTCATCGGGAGATCCGACGGCACGGGCGTTAGGGTGGTGACGGAGGGGCGGCTGTCAACGCCGGTTCCCGTGGCGCCGCCCTGGATGACGATGCCCGCCCCCGCTGATCTGCCCGCGACGCCCCCGAAGGACTACCCATGACCTACACAGGTGACGTCCAGGTCGGCGGTCCCGCCGACGTACGCGAGCTCCCGAAGCTGTCGATCTGCAAGCTGGCAGTGGGGCCGTTCGACAACAACGCCTACCTGCTGCGCTGCACCCAGACCGGCGACGGCCTGCTGATCGACGCCGCCGCGGAGGCCGACCGGCTGCTGGCGCTCATCACCGACCAGCCGATCAGCGCGATCGTCACGACCCACCAGCACGGCGACCACTGGCAGGCGCTGGAGCAGGTGACCAAGGTGACGGGCGCCCAGGTGATCGCGCACCCGCTCGACGCGCCCGGCCTGCCGATCCCGGTCGACCGCACGGTCGAGCACGGCGACAGGATCACGGTCGGCGTGGTCGACCTCGAGGTGATCCACTTGCGCGGTCACACGCCGGGTTCGATCGCCCTGCTGTACGACGGCGGCGACGAGGGGCGACACCTGTTCACCGGCGACTCGCTCTTCCCGGGCGGGGTGGGCAACACGCAGAAGGACCCGGAGCGCTTCGCCCAGCTCTTCAGCGATGTCGCCGAGCGGATCTTCGACCGGCTGCCCGACGACACATGGGTGTACCCGGGCCACGGCAAGGACACCACACTCGGCGCCGAGCGCCCGTCCCTGCCGGAATGGAAGGCCCGAGGCTGGTAAGACCCGCCAACGTCAGCGGTTCGCCAGGACTCGGGCGATCCGCTGGGCGGCCAGGGCGGGATCGTCGGCGAGGCCGACGACCTCGCCCCACGACCAGCGGTAGAACCACCCCTCCGGCAGCGGCACGCAGTCGACCGTCTCGACGAGCATCACGGTGTCGGGATCGCTGACCCGCAGCGCGGGTGGGTAGGGCAGCAGGGTAGTGGTCAGCCCGTGCAGCTCCAGCTCCCTGGCCAGCTTCGCGAGAAAGTACGTACGCGTGTGCTCGCGCGGCGTGGCCGACATGGCTCCATCACCACCCGGATGACGGCGGACGTATCCGCTCAGCTGCCGATGCGCTCGGCTTCCCTGCGCTGCTCACGCTTGTAGAACAGCACCCGCAGCGGGATCGCCGCCACGAGCGCGATCTGCATGGTGGCGCCGATCTTGATGGGCAGGTCGCCACCCTCGGGCCAGGCCACCCAGAAGGTCAGGAAGGCCACATTGATCATGATCCATCCGAGCACCACCGCGGCGAGCTGCCCCTTGGGCTTGGGGTATTCGATCCGGCTCACCATCAGCCAGGCCACGCCGAGCACCGCGAGCAACGAGTAAAGACTCGGCTGGAACAGCATCACGATCGAGATGACGGTCATGGCGCCCATGGGAATGGGCAGGCCCATGAAGTCGCCGCTCTTGGTCTTGACGCAGGCGAACCGCGCCAGCCGAACGACACCGGCGACCAGCACCGCCGCGGCAGCGGCCACCACAGCGGCGAACGGCACCTTGTCCGTGAAACCACCCCAGATCACGACCATGAACGCGGGCGCGAACCCGAAGCTGATCACGTCGGCGAGGTTGTCGAGCTCGGCGCCCATGGCGGAGGCGCGGAAGCGCCGCGCGACCAAGCCGTCGAACAGGTCACAGGTGGCGCCGATGAGCAGCAGCACCACGGCGGTCGCGAAGTAGCTCGGCGCGGGCGTGAAGTCGCCCCCGGCCTTGAGCGACTGGATCGCCGATGAGGCCAGGACGCACACCGCGAGGAACCCGCAGATGGCGTTGCCCAGCGAGAGCGAGTCCGCCGCGGACAGGCGGAATGCCTTGCCAACGGGTCCTCGAGGTTCTTCGTCGTCGGCCTGCCAGCTGCCGGCGTCAGCCGCGGTCAATTCTGGTCACCCCCGCAACCGTCTTCTCGCCCACGGACACCGCGGACGAGATCCCTTCGGGAAGGTAGATGTCGACCCGCGAACCGAACCTGATGAGCCCGATCCGCTCGGTCTGCGAGACCTTGGCGCCGACGGTCACGTATGGCACGATCCTGCGCGCCACCGCGCCTGCGATCTGCACCATCTCGACGTCGCCGAGCGCCGTCGCGAAATGCCACACCACGCGTTCGTTCTGGTCGCTGTCCTTGTTGAAAGCCGGCAGGAACCCACCCGCCACATGCTGCACGGAGGTGACATTTCCCGCAAGGGGGGCCCTGTTCACATGGACGTTCAGCGGACTCATGAAGATCGCGACGCGGGTGCGCCCGTCGGCCTGCGGGTCGATGCTCTGCACGACGCCGTCGGCCGGTGACAGGATCCGCCCCTCGCCCGGCGTGCGGTCCGGGTCACGGAAGAACCAGAGCATGGCACCGGTGAGGGCGCCCAGCGGCACGGCCGCCAGCGCCCATCGACGGTCCCGGCGCGTCAGCAGCGCGGTGGTGGCCGCGGCGGCGACGGTGGGGAAGAGCCACGGGGACACCCCGCGCGCGAGCCGCACGCGGCCCGTCTTGGCAGAATCGTCTGACACGTACAACCTTCGATGGTGACTGGACTGGGCGCTTTGCCGTGATGTTACAGAGTCAGCAACTATTACACGGCGCAACTTCTCAAGCAAAGCGCCTCGAAAGCCATTTAGCTAGCCCTGCTGGCTTCCTCGCCCTTGCGCGCATCGACACGGGCCTTGATCAGGCTGGCCGCGGTGGTGATGACCATGGTGGCGCCGATGACCGTGAGCGAGACCCAGATGGGGATTTCGGGCGCCCAGGAGACCTCGCTGGCATGCAGTGCCTCCAATATGAGCTTAACCCCGATGAAGCCCAATATGAACGCAAGTCCATAGCTGATGTAGACCAGCCGCTGAAGCAGGCCTCCCAGCAGGAAGTAGAGCTGACGTAGTCCCATCAGCGCGAACGCGTTGGCCGCGAAGACGATGAACGGGTCCTTGGTGAGTCCGAAAATGGCGGGAATCGAGTCGAGCGCGAACAGCAGGTCGGTGCTGCCGATGGCGACCATCACGATGAGCATCGGGGTGACCATCCGACGCCCGTCGATCTTGACGGTGACCTTCGACCCGACGTAGCCCTCGGTGGTGGGGAAGGCCTTGCGCACCCACCTGAGCAGGATGTTCTCGTTGAACTCCTCTTCGTCGCCCTTGAGGTGCTGCCGGATCAGGTTGATCGCGGTGTAGACCAGGAAGGCGCCGAAGACGTAGAACAACCAGCTGAACCGCTCCAGCGCCGCCGCGCCGAGCGCGATGAAGATGCCGCGCATGACCAGCGCCAGCAGGATCCCGACGAGCAGCACCTTGTGCTGGTACGCCTTGGGCACCGCGAACCTGCTCATGATGATGAAGAAGATGAACAGGTTGTCGACGCTCAGGCTGTATTCGGTGATGTAGCCGGCGAAGAACTCCCCCGCCTTGGCGCCGCCGAGCGTGGCCCACAGCAGACCGCCGAACACCACGGCGAGCAGCACATAGAACGTGACCCAGTATCCGGCCTGCCGCATCGAGAACTCACGGGCTTCACCGCGGTCGACGATCCAGAGGTCGATGGCGAGAACGACCAGCAGGCCGCCTATGACGGCGATCCAGGCCCAAACAGGTACGATCACGTGGTCTACCTCCGGCATGCAAAAACAGAGCGCCGGAGGTCTCTCCCGCCCGCCAAACACGCGGACCGGCAGCCCCGGGGGCCCCGTGGAGCGGGACTACACCGTGATGACGAGGCTGCCGCGAAGGGATACTCCCCTCCCTAACGCACGCAGTATATGAGAACGCGTAAGTCTCGCCTAATCATTCGTGCTGTCTTGACTGTCTGTAGACATTCAGCACACTTTCCACCGCTTCGTCGGCATCCGGAAGCTCGGCCCCCCGCCGCGCCGCCGCCCCGGCCAGCCGCGCCGCCTCGGCGCCGTCTCCGACCACATCCTGTACGGCACCCCGCAGCGCCGCCACGTCCCCGTACGGCACCAGGATCCCAGCCCCGGCCAGCAGATCGGGGACCCCGCCCACCGCAGTCGCGATGACCGGCCGCCCCACCATGAGGGCCTCGCTCACGCTCAACGGCTGGCCCTCCCACCTGCTCGCCCACACCACGACAGTCGCGGCGGCGAGCAGGTCGGGCACGTCATCCCGGTTACCCAGAAGCATCACGGGCAGCGCCTCGGCCTCGATCCTGCGCCGCAGTTCGCCGAGCAACGGCCCATCCCCCGCCACCGCGAACAGCGGCGTCTCACCCTTGCCCGCCCAGGGCCCGCGAGCGGTGTCGAGGAGAGTCTCCAAGCCCTTCTGCTGGGCCAGCCTGGCAACGGTCAGCACGATCGGCCGCCGCCCGGCCCCCAACTCGGCCCTGACCTCCTGCGGCGAACGCCGGGCGGCCCGCGGCACGGGCGCGGGCACCACGGCCGGCCCCACCTTCCGCGCCCCCAGCGCCCTCATCCGCTCCCCCAGGTCGGGCGAGACGACCAGCACCTGGTCGGCCCGCCTGGCCACCACCCGTTCGAGCCCGCCGTAGACGACCCCGATCAGCCCCCCGGCGGTGAGCGCGTTGTGCAACGTCACCACCAGCGGCACCCGGCCCCACAGCCCCAGCCCGGCCAGTGCTCCGGCCCGCAGGCCGTGGGCGTGCACCACGTCGGCGTCCTTGGTCACCCGCCGGATCGCGAGCACGGCCCGCAGGTCATTGACCGGATGCGGCCGATCCGACATCGGCGCCTCCACGAACCGGGCCCCGGCCTCCCCGAACGAGAACTGCTCCTCGACGCTCGCCGGCCCCACGACCACCACGCGATGACCACGCCGGATGAGCCCCTCGACCAGCATCCGGACATGCCGTCCCGTCCCCCCGGACGTGGTGCCCAGCACGAACGCCACCCGCACAGCCGCTCCTCACTTCCCAGATCCACGCCTGAACGAACCGGCCACCGCCCGAGCCGTCGGCCGGTCCACCAGCGCCACCACCACGCCGCCGGCGACCGCCGCCGCGAGCGCCGCCAGCACGGTCGCCCCGACATTGGGCCAGATGCCCCGCGCCCCCAGCACCCCCACGACCGCCGCGCCGGCGAGGTAACCCGCGCCACCGCCGGCGACCGAGGCCAGCGCGGCCCGGCCCAGCCCGGCCACCGCAACGCGCCCCCGCGCCCGCACCACCGAGGCGAGCAGCAGCGCGCCCCCCACCGTCATCCCGGTGGTCATGCCAAGCGCCAGCCCCCCGAGCTTCCAGTCACCGGGAAACGTCAGCGCGAACACGGTCTGCGCCACCATGACGACGCCCCACCCCAGCACGGTGCCCGTTGCCACGGCCCGCCCGCGCCCGGCCGCGTACAGGACACGACTCAGCTGCGCGATGAGCCCGTAGCCGACGAGCCCTGGCGCGAACAGCGCGATCGCGCGGGCGAAATCCGGCGCGGGCACGTCGCTCTTGAAGCCGAGGAACACCACCGCCCCGGGCTCGGCCACCGCGGCGAGCACCCCGGCGGCCAGCCCCGACACCAGCACCACCGCCCGCGTGGTCCGCGCCGCGAGCGCCGCGAACCCCGCCGTGTCGCCGCTGCCCGCCTGCGCGGACAGCCGCGGAAAGGCGCTAGTGGCGATGGGCACGGCCAGCACCGCGTAGGGCACCAGGTAGATCGCCCACGCGTAGTTGTAGACCACGATGGCCCCGTTGCCGACCTCCCGGTTGGACAGCACGACCACCATGGCCATGGCGGCCTGCTGAGCGATCAGCGCGGCCACCCCGGCCAGCGCGAGCCTGCGCACCTGGACGGCCACGCCGTCGGGGAAGCGCAGCGTGGGCCGCCACCGCAACCCGAGCCCGGCGACCGGGCCGATCACGGTCAGCACCAGGGCCAGCACCCCGAGGCTGGTGCCCACGGACAGCGCGAGCTCGGCGGGCCCCAACTCCCGGGCCGGAGCGCTGATCCCGCCGCTGAGCGGCACGAACAGCAGGTAGGCGACGATGACCACGAGACTGGACACCAGCGGGGCGACGGCGGGCCCGGCGAAGCGGTGGTGGGACTGGAGCACGCCGTAGAGGACGACCGCGACGCCGTACAGCGGGATCTGGGGGGCGAAGACGACCAGCATGCGGGTGGCGACCGCGGTCACCTCGCTCAGGTCACAGTGGGGCACCGCGTTACCGAAGAACAGCCCGAGGATCGGCCCCGCGAGCACCGCGGTCAGCACGCCGAGCGGCACCAGCACCACGAGCACCCAGCTCAGCAGCGCCGAACTGATCCGCCCGATCCGCTCCCGGTCCGGGCCGCCGCTCGAATCGTGCCCCGGCCCGGCTCCCGCGAGCACCGGGACCACCATCCCGGCGAGCGCGCCGCCGACGACGACCTCGAAGACGATGTTGGGGATCCCATTGGCCGTGGCGTAGGCCGTCGCCAGGCAGTTGGTGCCCACCGTCTGGGCGAACGCGTATTGCTTGGCGAACCCGGCGACCCGGGCCAGCACGGTGATGGCCCCGATGAGCAGCGCCCCACCGGCGACGCCGCGGACGAGCCGCTCCCTCACCACACCCGCCCCGCCCCGAACCCGATCACGCGAACATCCTGGCAGGCCGCACCGACAATCGCGCAGGGCGCCCCATCACCTAACAGGACAACGACTCACACAGCGCCACAGGGCACAGACCTCGCACCACGCAGCTCACAGGGCACCACACACCACATCGACGGGACGCCGACTCACGCCGCGTCGACGGGACGGCGACCGAGCATGTCCAGCCGGTTGAGCACCGGATTACCGGCGATGACCTTGGTGAAGCTGACCTTCTCTGACGCCGCCGTCAGCGCCGCCACCGTGCCGAGCAGCACGAACCGCCCCCGACGCCCCAGTTTGGTCACCGCGGCCAGCCCGAGCAGCGCGCCCAGCGCGTTGGCCCCGGCGTCGCCGAGCATCGCCCGCTCGCCGAGGTCGTCGGGGAGCAGCGCGGCGGCGGCGCCCAGGGGCACGGCGGTTAGCGCGGCGGTCAGCGGCGCGTCGCGGAAGAGCGAGGCCGCCAGCAGCGGCCCGCCCGTGAGCAGGCCCACTTTGATCGCCCGGCCGGGTCGCAGGTCGAAGAGGTTGGCCAGGTTGGCGGTGCCCGCGATGGCCGCGCCGTTGACCAGCGTGTCGACCGGCCCCCGCGAGACGAGCGCCGCCGCGCCCAGCCCGGTGGCCCCGATGCCGAGGATCTTGACCGCACCGCTGGTCACCTCGCCGCGGCCCAGCGCGGTCAGGTGCCCCTTGAAGCCCTTGGACTTGGTCGTGCCGTAAAGGTCGTCGTAGGCGCCGAGCGCTCCGCTGCCGACCCCGGCCAGCAGCGCCGCCAGGCGTACGCGGGGCGGAAGACCCGGCGCGAGCGCGGCCGCCGCGCCGGAGCCGGCCACGAACGCGGGCCCCTCCAGCAGCGTGATCGGCTCGCCGCGGTGGTTGGTGCGGGTCCAGCGGCCCGGCTCCTTCTCGTCGGCGCGCGGCGCCAGGCGGGTGAAGGCGGTGTAGGCGGCGCGGGCCGCGACGGCGCCGATCGCGGCACCGGCGAGGGCGTAGAGGAGGCCACGAGCCATGTCAGCTCCCTGACTGGGTGGGGGACGGGGTCGCGGTCGGTGCCGCGGGCTGGAATGTAGGGGCTCCCGTGCCGATGCCGTAGTGGCCGGCGCGGCCGCTCAGCTGCTCGCGAAGCGCGTCGATGATCACGATCCGGCCCGCGGGCATGTCGGGCGTGTCGACGGTCGAGACACGCTTGGCGATCTCGCCCTCGTCGCGCAGCGCGCCGACCACGCCTCCGGAGACGGCGGCGGTGGCGGCGGTGCCCGTCACCACCGCGCCCTTTCCGCCGGCGTCGAGGCCGCTCACGAGCGAGACGAGGGCGTCGGCCTGGGCTTCGGCGTTCTCGCCTTCGTACGGCTTCTCCGGGGCGAACATCACGGCCAGTGTGGCCCGCTTGCTCGGATCGCCTTCGACGCTGAGGAAACCGCCCTCCTCGAAGCCGCCGAGGACCGCGCCGGTGGCCGGGTTGGCGGTGCCGGCCACCGCCTGGTCGGTGGTCATCACGGCGGCGGCCAGCACGGCGCCGGCCTTCTGGTACGCGGTGATCGCGGCAGGGAAGGTGATGTTGTCCGGTTTAAGGCTGTTGGCCAGGCCGTCGATCACACCGCTCTGCTTGGTGTCGACGAACTTCTCGCTCAGCACGACACGCCCCGTGACCACGGCGCCCGACTGGGCCAGCACCTGCTGCTCGGCCTCGCGGTAGGTGGCGTTGGAGCCCGGCGCCTCGATGAGCACGACGTGCTGGCCGGTCAGCTGGCCCGCGACGCGTTGCGCGGTGAGCGCGGTGACGAAGGAGTCGTTGCCCGCCTCCCTGCCCCGCAATGCGTCGATCGTGGCTCTGAGGCTGGTGTTGTCCTTGGTCATCTGGTCGCTCGTCCGTCTGGCCAGCTCGATGGCGGGCGACTGGAGCAGCGTGGTGCCCATGACGATGCCGACCGCCAGCGCGAGGAAGATCGCGACGATGGACACGAGGTGATAGCGGAAATCGATCACGAGAAGAGTCCGACCAACCAGAAGATGAAGGCGTTCCAGAAATCTTGCATGCCGTTCAGCCAGGTCTGGCCGATCGGCGACAGGAAGAGCGCGACGCCCATCGTGATCAACGCGGTGATCACGAGCAGCAGCAGCTGGGACGTCGAGATGCGGCTTCGGTAGAGCCTACTCACTCCCTTGGCGTCGATGAGCTTGCTGCCGACCCGCAGCCGGGTGAGGAAGGTGCTGGCCATCCCCGAACGACCCTTGTCGAGGAACTCCTCCAGCGTGCCGTGGGTGCCGACCGCCACGATCAGCTCGGCGCCCTTGTCGTCGGCCAGTAGCATCGCGATGTCCTCGCTGGTGCCGGTGGAGGGGAAGATCACCGCTTCGCGGCCGAGCTGGTGGACGCGCTCCAGGCCGGGCGCCCTGCCGTCGCGGTAGGCGTGCACGACGAGCTCGGCGCCGCAGCTCAGCGCCTTGGTGGAGACAGAGTCGAAGTCGCCGACGATCACGTCGGGCAGGTAGCCGGCCTCCAGCAGCGCGTCGGCACCGCCGTCGACCCCGACGAGCACCGGGCGGTATTCCCTGATGTAGGGGCGCAAGGTGGCGATGTCTTCTTTGTAGTGGTAGCCGCGCACCACGATCAGGACATGCCGGCCCTCCATGGGGGTGCGGATGTCCGGCACGCCGACTCCGTCGATGAGCAGCTTGCCCTCGCCCCGGACGTACTCCATCGTGTTGACGGCGAACGCCTCGATCTGCACCGCGAGACCGGCGCGCGCCTCGGCCATGGCGGCCTCGACCGCGTCGGGGGTCTGCTCCTCGCCCTTGCCGACCACGTCACCGTCGAGGTAGACGACCCCGTCGTGGATCCGGACGACATCGCCGTCCTTGACCCGCTCGAACAGATCCTGGGTGGCGTTGTCGACGAAGGGCACCCCGGACTCGATGATGATCTGCGGGCCGAGGTTGGGATAGCGTCCGCTGATGCCGGCGGCGACGTTGACCACGGCCGACACTCCGCACGCGACAAGCGCCTCCCCGCTGACCCGGTCCACGTCGACGTGGTCGATAATCGCTATTTCACCGGGCTGGAGGCGCTTGGTCAGCCTCTTAGTCCGCCGATCGACTCTCGCCACTGCCGTGACACCGGGAAGGTCCGTGACCTTCCTAGCGCGGAGGCCCGGCATCCTGCTCCCCGGAACCTTCATCAAGACCATCCTGCCAGAGTGAAGCAGCGCAGAGGCCACGCACTGCGCGGCGTGTCCGCTATGTCACTCAGGATCACCGATCGGCGGCCGCTAGCCCGAGGAGTTCTTCGGCGTGTGCTCTGCCCAGCTCGGAGTCTTCCAACCCCGCCAGCATGCGGGAGAGCTCGCGTACCCGGCCTTCGTGGTTGAGGGTGAGGACGCCACTGCGTACGACACTGCCGTCACTGGCCTTCTCGACCACCAGATGCTGGTCGGCGAACGCGGCCACCTGCGGCAGGTGGGTGACGACGATGACCTGGGCAGTCCGTGCCAGCCTGGCGAGGCGGCGCCCGATCTCGACCGCGGCCTTGCCGCCCACCCCCGCGTCGACCTCGTCGAACACGAACGTCGGCACCGGATCGGCGCCCGCGAACACCACCTCGATCGCCAGCATGACGCGACTCAGCTCGCCGCCGGACGCGCCCTTGTTCAGCGGGAGCGGCGGCGCGGCGGGGTGGGCGGCCATGCGCAGCTCGACCTCGTCGACGCCTTCGGGGCCGAAGTCCGCGACCTGGGTGAGCTGGACGATGACCCTGGCGTGCGGCATGGCCAGCGCGGTCAGCTCGTCGGTGACGGCCTGGCCGAACCGCTCGGCGGCGCCCTCGCGCACCCGGGTCAGCTCAGCGGCCAGCTCGGTGAGCCGGGCGGTCAGCTCGTCGTGCTCGCGGGTCAGCTCGTCGATGCGCTCGTCATCGCCCTCCAGCTCGACCAGCCGGGCGGACGCCTCCTGAGCCCACTGCAGGACACCGGCGCTGTCTTCAGCATATTTCCGGACCAGTCCGGACAGAAGGGCCCGGCGGTCCTGCACGGCGGCGAGCCGCGCGGGGTCGGCCTCGATCGACTCGGCGTACGCGGCCAGGTCGGTGGCGACGTCGGAGATGAGGTAGCCGGCCTCTGCCAGCCGGTCAGCCACCCCGGCGAGCTGCGTGTCGTAGTCGCGCACCGCCTCGACGGCCGAGCGGGCCTCACCCAGCAGGGAGATCACGTCGCGCGAACCGCTCGCGGCCTCCATCGGGTCGCCGAGCAGCGCCGTGTGCGCGCTCGTCGCGGCACCGCGCAGCGCGTCGGCGTGCGAGAGCCGCTCCTCCTCGCCGCGCAGCTCGACGTCCTCACCGGCCTTCGGCTCGACCTTCTCGATCTCCTCCAGGCCGAACCGCAGCCGGTCGGCCTCCTGAGCGCGCTCACGCGCCCTGGTGGTGAGCTCGTCGAGCAGCGCCCCCACCTGCTTGTGCCGTTTGTACGCCTGCGAGTAGGCGCGCAGCGGCTTGACCAGATCGTCACCGGCATAGCGGTCGAGGGCGGCCCGCTGCTTGGCCGGCTGCAGGAGGCGCTGCTGGTCCATCTGCCCATGGACGGCGACCAGGTCGTCGGCCAGGTAGGTCAGCGTGCCGACCGGCACCGTCCGGCCGCCGAGCCAGGCCCGCGACCGGCCCTCGGCCGAGACGGTGCGGGAGATGATGAGCTCGCCGTCCTCGATCTCACCGCCGATGTCCTCGACCTGCTGGGAGACGCGGCCGCCGGCTTCGATGACCAGCGTGCCCTCGATGGTGGCCTTGTCGGTGCCCGGCCGGATGCGGGAAGGGTCGGCCCGGCCGCCGAACAGCAACCCGAGCCCGGTGACGACCATCGTCTTGCCGGCACCGGTTTCGCCGGTGACCACGTTGAAGCCTGGCGAAAGCTCCAGAACAGCCTCGTCGATGACGCCGAGCCCCTGGATGCGGACCTCCTCGACCCTTGGTCGCACTGCCCACTCCCGTCGCTCCGAACGCTTGTGCGATCTAACTGTACGCGCTGCACCTGTAATTGAGTCAGGGACGCACCCTTCCGCGCCAGCCCTGGACGGGTAGTTCGAACTTGGCGACCAACCTGTCGGTGAAGGGGGCGCCGGTGCTCTCCACCCCGTGCAGCCGGGCCAGTCGTACCGGCTGGGAGCCGCGGCGTACCTCCACCCGGCTGCCGGACGGCAGGTCGAAGCGGCGCCGCCCGTCGCACCAGAGGACGCCGCCGGGCGTGTCGGGCAGGATCTCGACGGCGAGCGTGGACCGCGGCGAGATCACCATCGGCCTGGCGAACAGAGCGTGCGCGCTGATCGGCACCATCAGCAGCGCCTCGACCTCCGGCCACACGACGGGACCCCCGGCGGAGAAGGCATAGGCGGTCGAGCCGGTCGGGGTCGCGCAGATCACGCCGTCGCAGCCCCAGCGGGACAGCGGCCGCCCGTCGATCTCGGCGACCACCTCCAGCATGCGCTCGCCCTTCTCCACGCTGGCCTCGTTGAGCGCCCACGTGTCGGCGAGCACCTGGCCGTTCTGTCTGGCCAGAATGTCGATCGTCATGCGTTCCTCGACGTCGTAGCGGCCCGCGACCACACTGTCGACCGCCGACTTCAGGTCGGCGACCTCGGCCTCGGCCAGGAAGCCGACGTGCCCGAGGTTGACGCCGAGCAGCGGGGTGCCGGTGGGCCTGGCCAGGTCGGCCGAGCGCAGCAGCGAGCCGTCGCCGCCGAGCACGATCAGCATCTCCGCGTCCTTGGCGGCACCGGGATCGCAGGGCACCACTTCGGCGCCGCGGCAGCCGATGTCGTCGGCCTCCACATCGAGCACCCTGACCCGGATCCCGGCCGTGACCAGGCGGTCGATGACCAGGCGGGCGCTGTCGACCGCGGCCTCCCGCCCTGTGTGCACGGTGACCAGCACAGTACGGTTCATTGTGGCCCTTCCGCGACGGCCCGCTCGATCTCGGCTTCGAGGTCGGCGACCGGCGGCTCGCCCTCCCCCTTGCCCAGCCAGAGCAGATACTCCACATTTCCCGACGGACCTGGCAGCGGGCTCGCGGTCACGCCGCGCACCACCAGGCCGAGCTCGTGCGCCTTGGCCGCGGCCTGTCGCACCGCGCCCGCCCGCAACACCGGGTCTCGCACCACGCCACCGGCACCCACCAGGTCCTTGCCCACCTCGAACTGCGGCTTGACCAGCAGCACGAAGTCTGCCTGAGCGGCGGCCACCGAGGCCAGCGCGGGCAGCACCAGCCGCAGCGAGATGAACGACAGATCGCCTACGATCAGCGAAGGGGGCTCACCGACCAGATCCGGGGTGAGATCACGTACGTTGACGCGCTCCATCACGGTCACCCGGTCGTCGGTCCGCAACGACCAGGCGAGCTGGCCGTAACCGACGTCGACGGCCAGCACGCGTTCGGCGCCGTGCCGCAGCAGCACGTCGGTGAACCCGCCCGTGGACGCCCCCGCGTCGAGGCAGCGGCGGCCCCGGATCTCCAGCGCGCCGAACGCCTCGATCGCACCGAGCAGCTTGTGCGAGCCGCGCGAGACGTAGTCGGGACCGTCGGCGGACTCGGCCACGACGATGGCCGAGGCGGTGTCGACCTGGGTCGCCGCCTTGCCGGCCCGCCGTCCGCCGACCGTGACCCGGCCGGCTTCGATGAGCTGGCCGGCCTGCTCACGCGACCTGGCGAGGCCGCGCCGCACCAGCTCGCTGTCCAGCCGGATGCGTCGGCTCACCGGTCGCCCGTCCGGCCGTCCACCTGGCCGTTCACTTGCCCATCCACCTGGCCGTCCACGGCCCCCAGCGCGGCCTCGAGCCCGGAGAACGCCTCGTCGAACACCGCGACGTGCTCACCCACCGGCCGCCCGGCCAGGTCACCGAGACCGGCGAGGACCGCGTCGACTCGCTCGTCGCCGGTCTCCTCCGGTACCTCACTCATGACAACGACCGTAACGCCTCATGCGAGCACCCGGCACCTTGGCAGGTGTGTCACACGTTGAAGGGTCACACGGGGGTGCCACTGATGTGGAACGCTACCGTCCTGAAATGGAAGAAAGGATCCCGACATGGCAAGCGTCGAGGAGTGCCGGGCGGCACTGGCCAAGCTCGTCGACCAGTTCGACGAGATCGGCGAGGAGGACCGGGCCAAGCACGTGGTCGAGCGTACGGTGAGCTGCCGGATCTCCGACCTCGACTTGATCTTCTACGGCCGGCTGCATCCTGACGGACTGGACCCGTTCAGTGAAGAGCCGCCCTCGAACGGCAGGTCGGCCGATGTGAAGCTGACGATCGCCAGCGACGACCTGATCGCCCTTGTGGACGGGGAGCTCGATCTGGCGCGCGCGTTGCTCGGCGGCCGGGTACGGATCGACGCCAGCTTCGGCGACCTGCTCCGCCTACGCCGCCTCCTCTGATCCTCCACTCGCTGCCGGCCGCTGGGCCCCATCAGTGAGGCCGCACAGTCAGGAGGGCAGCGCGTCCGGCTCAGCCGATCCGATCCAGCACCGGTTTGACCGCGTCCTCCTCGGCCCGGCTTTCGCCCGCATATGTCCAGGCCGCGTCACAGGCGGCCCTCAACCCGTCGACGCGGCTGCCGTCACCCTCCAGCGTGAGCACTCCGTCGACCCACTGGGCCCGCCATCCCCCGCAGACGCCCTGCCGTACCTCCGGATAGGGCCGCAGCAGCGCGGACAGATCCTCGGCCACGTACGTCGGCCGCTGCTGAGGAGAAGCCGTGAGCACGTCGAGCGGCGTGGCGACCCCGGTGAGCACCAGCAGTCCGTCGACGCCCGCGTTGACGGCGCCCTCGATGTCGGTGTCGAGACGGTCGCCCACCACGAGCGGCCGCTTCGCCTCCGTACGGATCATCGACTCCCGATGCAGCGGCGGATCCGGCTTGCCCGCGAACACCGGCTCCACCCCGGTCGCGGTGGCGATCACCCGCGCCATCGCCCCGTTGCCGGGCAGCTCACCCCGCCGCGTCGGCAGCGTGCTGTCCCTGTTGGCGGCCACGAACAACGCGCCCTGCCGTACGGCCAGCGCGCCTTCCGCCAGCAGCCCGTACGCGAGACCGAGCGCCATGCCCTGCACGACCGCGACCGGCGCGTCCGCCGCCGTGGTGACGGGCCTCAGTCCTTGATCCCGTACGGCCAGCCGCAGCCCGGAACCGCCCACCACGAGCACAGGGGAACCGGCCGGCACCCGCTCGGCCACCAGCCGGGCGGCGGCCTGCGCCGAGGTCACTACGTCTTCTGCCCTGGCGGAAAGGCCAAGCTCGCGCAGGTGCGCGGCGATGGCGGCGGGGGTGCGTGAGGCGTTGTTGGTGACGTACGCCAGCCGCGTACTCCTGCCCCGCGCCTCCTCCAGCGACTCGACCGCATGGGGAACCGCGTGGGCGCCCAGATAGACGACCCCGTCGAGGTCGAGCAGCAGGGTGTCATAGCCGTCGATCAGCACTGCGCCTCTTCCCGTTGACTTGTCACACCGCGTGAGACTTTAGCGTCGCCTTCGTACTCATCTGGAGAAGGGCTGACCCTGTCCACAGATTCCCCCGTCAACCTCCCAGAACCCACCGATCTGCTCGGCGACCTCAGCCCCGCGACGCACGCGGTGAAGGCCGAGGAGGCGATGCACGGCACGGCTGGCCGCGCACGCGGCGTACGGGGCAGGGGTGGCATGCAGGGCGAAAGTGACACAGGGGGCGAAAGCGGCGCATGGGGTGGACGGAGGCCGAGAGTCGCGCACGGATTCGGGTAGATGGATGCCACGAATCGGCCACCTGAAAGCAGCCCGCCCGTAATGTCAGGTCCACTTTCCACACACCGCACAGCGATTTGATCTCGCACAGCAACGCCAATGCCGGCGCCCCATGCGACCGAACGAGCTAAATACCCCAAATATGCCATTTCAGAGCCGTCCACAAGCAGCCTAGTTAAGCCCACTACCCACGCCGAACCCAGCCGCGCGGCAGAATAATCGCTGTGACGAACACCCCCAGCGCGAAGCAGACAGTTCACACGATCAAGGTCACCTTGCGCGGTTCCCGACCACCGGTCTGGCGCCGGTTGGAGGTCGCCTCGGACAGTACGCTGCGGCACCTGCACGACGTCATCCAGGCGTCCTTCGGCTGGCAGAACTACCACATGTGGGTCTTCGACACCGCAACCGGCCGCTTCGGCGACACCGACCGCGAGCTGGAGATCCGCAGCGCGGCCTCCACCCGACTCGACCAGGTCGCCCCTCAGGCCAATGACCGGCTCCGCTACACCTACGACTTCGGCGACGACTGGGAACACGACATCCTGGTCGAAGCCATCACCGACGCCGAACCCGGCACAGCCTATCCACACTGCCTGACCGGACGCCGCGCGGGACCACCCGAGGACTCCGGCGGCGTCTGGGGCTACGAATATCTCCTCGAAATCCTCGCCGATCCCACCCACGACGAACACCAGGAGCGCCTGGAATGGCTCGGCCTCGACTCAGCCGACCAATTCAACCCGGCCAGCTTCGACGCCAACAAGATCAACGACGTACTCTCCGGCCTGGCGATCGTCCTCACCAAGGACTGACCACCCGCCATCTCCAACGAAATCGAAGCATTCGCACGATCAACACGCAGCACCGAAGCAGATCAGACGCTCCGGCGTTCGTCCGGATCTGACCCGTCGTGGCTGTTCAGCAAGGCCCAGCATTCGCCGAACTCGCCCTGGGCATAGAGCAGATCCGCCGGCCGCTCACGCTGGACGAGCGCATCCGGATGGTCGGGCCTGAAGGAGAGCCCGTACCCATCGACGCCTCACGGTGCTCAGCCTCGGCTTCGGCCAGCCGACCGAGCATATGGAGACTCTCGCCAAGCCCGGCACGGATCTCCAGCATGACCACGCCCCCGGGCGCGACACGAGCAGACGCGACACGAGCAGACGGGCGTTGGCTCCGCAGGTACCTCGCCGCGACGCCCAGCGCCTCCCGACAGCGCCGGATGGCGTCCCGCGCGCCCGCCCGCCGCGCGCCGGACGGCTTCCTCCAGCTCACCATTGACGCGGAGCGCCTACGCGAAGTGCTGCCAATCGCTCAGCGATGGACGGTCGTAGGGCGCGGCCCCCGTGAGCTGCTGCCGGTGGTAGGAGATGGCGGCTCCGAAATCGGCGGCCCGCAGCAGGACGACACCGTCGTCGAGCACCGAGGCGACCTGAACCGTGAGCCTGTCGTGCGGCTTGTCGCCCTCTCCAGGGCGCAACCGGGTGCGAGCGCCGACCGACACCGCCTCGGCCGGCCTCCTGTCTATCGTCTACATCTCACGCCGAGCCCGCAGAGTGGCGCGGACGCTCTTCAGCGCGGACACGTAGTGACGCTCATCCGGCCGCATGGCCACAGCGATCGCAAGGGGTTCCTGGGCCCCTTCAATGTCGCCTGTTCGCCACAGCGATAACCCAAGCCCGAAATAGGCGTAATCCTCAGTCGGATTGGCGTCGACGATCTGGCGGAAGCTCGCCGCAGCCTCCGCGTACTGCCGCGAATTGAACTGCGCTCGCGCAAGAGCCTCCCTGATGCTGCGCGAATCGGGCTCCGCAGCAGCGGCACGCTCGAGCAGAGCGGCAGCAGCCGCCGGACTGCCCTCTTTCAAAAGCTTCACCCCGCGCTGATACCAGTCGTAAACGCCACCCCCCGGAGCCCCAGGGGATTCATCGTGCACGTTTCTACCTTGGACCATGCGTGAGGCCTCCTTCATCGGCCGAGAGGGTTCCGTTGAATTCGCCGCGGAATCAGGAGCGTTGGGAGATTGGGGGCGACTTTCGGAAGACCCGGACACTTATGGGAGCATGCCCGGTATGGGGAATCCTGAACTGCCGGTGCCTGATGGACTGCTCCTACGCCCCTTCCGCGGCGTCCGCTTCACGGTCGACGATCCCGCCAAGGTGACCTCCCCGCCGTACGACCTGATCGCTGAGGGTGACGTACGCGCCCTCCTGGATTCCCATCCCAACAACGTCGTCCGCCTCATCCTTCCCTGCTCATCGCCACCCCAGTCCCCCGAAGGACACCCACCCGCTCCCGACTCCCCCCACCACAACACGCCCCCCAGTGCCGCCCCCCACCACAGCACGACGCCTGGCGTCACCTCCCACCACAGCACGACGCCCAGCGCCGCCTCCCACCACGCCGCCCCCGCTGCGACGACAGCCGACGAACAACCCGCTGCCACAGCGGTGAGCCCCGGGCTGGGCCCAGCGGTGAGCACCCGTCCGAGCGCACCTGACGATAAGAGCGCACCCGACACGGCCGTCAGCATCCCCCAACCCCACGGCTCCATCAGCGCCCACAAGCACGACGCCGAAATCGCAGCCAGCGATCACGACAGCGACACATCTCCGGCCCCGATCGGTCACCACCCCGCCGGAACACGCGACAACGCAGCCGTCAGCCGACACAACATCCCTCCGGAAAAAACCGCCGAACAGCTCCACGACGACCACCCCGGCGGCAGGCGGCCTGATGACGAGCGGCCCGAGAGCGAGCAGCTCAGTGACAAACACCTCAGGGGCGAACAATCCGTGGACGAGCAGCCCACGGGCAAGCACCCCAAAGACCGGCAGCCCGGGCACGAACAGCCTCGTTCCGAGCAGGGGGACGAGCAGCCTCGTTCCGAACAGTACGAACGGTCCCATGACGAGCGGCCCGCTGACAGTGACAAACAACCCAACGACATACGACCCGGCGATGAGCGCCAGGGTGCGGCACATGGGGATGCAGCGGTCCAGCCATCTGCCGACATACCCGAACAATCAGCGAACGAGCGCTATTGCGAAGCCCGTGACACCCTCCTCGCCTGGCTGGACGCAAAGGTGCTGGTCGCTGACGAGCAACCGGCTCTATATGTGTACGAACAGCACGGACCGGGCGTCCTACAGCGCGGCCTCATCGGCGATGTGGCCCTGGCGGACCCGGCCCGACGCATCATCCTCCCCCACGAGGACATCTTCCCCGGACCCGTCGCCGACCGGCTCGCCCTCATGAGCACCACCCAGGCCAACCTCGAACCCATTTTCCTCCTCTACGACGGCGGCCAAGGCACGGCAACCCTCCTGGTGGATCATGTGGCGTCGACACGCCCGCCTCTGGTGACGGCTGATACGCAGGACGGTCTCCGCCACCGCCTCTGGGCGATCACGGATCCGGCCGAGATCGACGCCGTCAACGTCGACCTCCGAAACCGCCAAGCTCTCATCGCCGACGGCCACCACAGGTACGCGACATACCGGGTCCTCCAACGCCAGGAGCACGCGGCCCGTGCCAGCCAGGTCCCCACCTCCACCTCATGGCCCGCTCCGACAACACCGGTATCCACCACCCCACAGCCTCCGCTCACCTCGCCGCTGAACACACAACCGCACCTCAACGCTCAAGCAGAGCCAACACCCGCGCCACCCCACGGCGCTCAGCCTTCCGTCGCATCGGCCCAGCCGTCAGCGCCCCCTGTCACACCCGTTCAGGATTCAACGCCCAATGCCGCCTCCCCTCAGGGTCCAGCGACCAACACGACACCCCCTCAGGATCCAGCAACCGACCCGACACCAGCTCAGGGCCCAGCAAACGACGGCGAACCAGGCCAGGTGCCAGGGCCCGCCACCGCATCAGCCCCCGGAGCGCAGCAGCCCACGGGGCAGCATGCGCGTGGCGGCGAGCAGGGACAGCCCACCTTGGGTCCATGGGACTTCGGGCTGGCGTTGCTCGTCGATTCGACCGCGTACCCGCCCGATCTCAAGGCCATTCACCGCGTCATCCCCGGCCTGCCCCTGACCGAGGCGGCGGCCAAGGCCAAGGGGTCTTGGCGTGTCCACGATCATGCCACCCTCGACCATGGCCTGGCCGCGCTTCAGGCCGCAGGGGAGCCCGCATTTCTGCTCGCCGGTGAAGGTGGCTGCCACCTGCTCACCAACCCTGATCCGGTCCAGCTCTCCCGTGCCATGCCTGCGGACCGCTCCGATCGGTGGAACTCGCTGAACATCTCCGTACTGAGTGAGTTCGTCCTGCCCAAGGTGTGGGGCATGCAGGACGATCAGCAGGCCGTACGGATCGTGCATCATGACCCGGAGGCCGCCCTGCAGTTGGCTCTCGATACGGGCGGCACCGCCGTGATTCTGAAGCCGCTAGCCGTCGACGACGTGCTGGCCATCGCGGCGGGGGGCGAGCGCGTGCCTCGCAAATCAACCTCCTTCGGCCCTAAGCCCATTACGGGCCTCGTCCTCCGTACCTTCGCCACCGGTTGAGGCGGGACATCGATCTGGACCTCCAGCAGCACTGGATGACGTCCCGCAGAGTGGTGTAGCTCCACATCCGCTCAGCCCTGTCGCCCACGTAGGAAACGCACAACGAGATCGTTGATCTACCACTGGATGGGACACCACCCGGCGCTGTGAAGAGGCTTCAGAGCGCCCCTCTGAGCGCAGGCTGCAAGTACGAGAAATGGCGTAGCGGCCAGGGCAGACTGCTCCGTCCTGGTCTGCCGCTGCTGATCGGCGACGCAACGGTCCGGCTGGTGCAGTGCCCGGAAACGTTCACCGGGTCGCAGCGGCAGGGCAGCGTCGGCCGAAAATGGTTTCACTTCTTTAAGGCGGCGCCCCTACTGTGTACGCCGTGACAACGCAGGTGATCGTGCTCAATGGCGGATCCAGCGCCGGCAAGTCCTCGATCGTCCGGAACCTGCAGGCCATACTGCCGCAGCCCTGGCTTGCCATCGGGGGTGTCGACTCGATGATCCAGGCGATGCCCGAATCCATGATGACATCGGACACGGGACTTAAGATCGCCTCCGACGGAGGCATGACCGTCGGGCCGGAGTTCCTGCAACTGCAGGCGGCGTGGCGGGAAGGCATCGCCACGATGGTCCGTGCCGGAGCCCGGGTCATCATCGATGACGTCCTTCTCAGGGGCACGGAGTCCCAGCAGCAGTGGCAGAGAGTTCTTGGCGGGCTCGACGTCCTGTGGGTCGGCGTCAGGTGTGACAGCGCGGTCGCCGCCGAGCGCGAGCGGGCTCGGGGAGACCGCATCCCGGGCATGGCCGTGGCCCAGGCGGAGGCGGTACACGACCGTATGGTCTATGACCTGGAAGTGGACACCGCGCGTACCGAATCGCTGATGGTTACCCACCGCAAGATGACCTCCCACCACGTGGTGGAATTCGTCCCCAGCTTGAAGGTCCATGGCGTCGTCGCGAGCGTAGGCGGTTGCCGCGATGACGTCCCGCAGAGCGGTGTAGCTTCTCACCCGCTCAGCCGTGTTTGCCCACGTAGGAAAACACACAACGAGATCGTTGACCCACCATTGGGCGTTGCCCGCTCGATGCCATCGCGAAGATCATCAGAAATCCCATCGTTCCGGAGGGCCGCGAGCTACCCGCGCGGCAACGGGGAATGTCCACCGATCGACGGTCGCTCAGCCGACAGGAGCTATTCCGCAGCCGCAGCCATGATGGGCCACGCCCAGCATGACTTCCAGCCGTCGCTGGACAGTCCCGGCAACGTGGCAGGGGCTGTCCAGCGAACCTGACAGTGCGGTCGAGGGGCGGGGGTGACGTCCCACTGAGTGATGGATCCACGATCTCGCTGTATGGCTTCTACCAGGGATGAATAGGGCCGAGTGGCTAAGGCAACTACACCAGCCTGCGGGATGTCCTCAGCACACTGGTGGCGAGCAGTGCGCGGGTCGCGAGCAGGGCGCAGGTGGTGAGCAGGGCGACTACCTGTAGGAACGGTGCGGATGGGCGCGCTCCCCTGTCACTGACCCCCGGGCCCCCGCCGTCGATCGTCCGGCGATCGCCGGACACTTCCACGGGGTGCCACGCCCGAATAGCGAGCTAGCCGGTCGGGGCCAGGTCCGGGGCTGAGCGTGGCGAGGGGATGGACGGGAGGATGTCGTGCTTGTCCTGGGTCATCGCGTTTCCGGATGGCTTTGGGGTTGGGGGAGGGGCCGGGCCTCGACGGCACTCCTGAGCGTCCGGAGGTTCCGGGTCGTTTCCGAGCCGTCGGCTCTGTGCGAGTGGGAAAGGCTTTCGGCGCGGTCGGGACGGCCGTGGCTGGTCAGCTGGATCAGGTGGGGCTGCCTTCGCCATCGTGACCTCGACTTCGTAGCGCCAGATCTTGGCGGCGGTCGGGCCGTAGACGTGGCAGCGGAAGGCGCCCTTGATCTCCATGGTGTCGCGGGGTCTGAGGTTGCGGACGAAGGCGGCCGCCTCGGGATCGAAGGTCGCGCATGGCACGCTGTCCGTCATCGTTTGGCCGTGTCTGTTTTCCGGGCGGCGCACGATCAGGCGCCATTTCGTGAGGATGTCGCCGCTCGGCAGGGGTTTTTCCTCTGGCGTCGCGGACAGCCTTCCCACCAGTACGACCTCGTTGCGGTCCACTGTCGTCCTCCCATCGGGGTTCTGGTGAGATCACTCTTTACGATGAGGGGTACGCCGGATCGGCTCGAACGCCATTCTGGGGATAACGGCAGCGGATCAGGAGTGACTGTGGACAACATCACCGCCCTGGGCGGCGACGTCTATGAGATCGATACGAAGATGGCCGGCTATTCGGGCATCACGGCTGGATATCTGATCCTGGGTGACCGCCCATGCCTGGTCGAGACCGGCACCTCGACCTCGGCGCCCGTGGTCCGTGACGCACTCGCCTCGCTCGGCGTGGGCCCTGAGGACCTTGCCACGGTCGTGGTCACGCACATCCATCTAGATCACGCCGGCGGCGCTGGGGACATGGCGAGGTACTTCCCGTCCGCCCAGATCGTGGTGCATGAGAAGGGAGCCAGGCACCTGGCCGATCCGTCCAGATTGATGGCCAGCGCGAGGATGGTGTGGGGTGACCGCCTTGACACGCTATTTGGTGAACTATCGCCAACCGAGGCCCACCGCATCGTCGCACTCGGCGACACCGGATCCATCGACCTGGGCAACGGAAGGACACTGAACAGCCACTACTCCCCCGGCCACGCCAAGCACCATGTGGGTCTCATCGATTCCGCCACTGGCGATCTGTACGTAGGCGACGCCGCCGGCGTGTACCTGCCTCAGACCGGGGACCTGCGCCCGGCCACCCCGCCTCCGGACTTCGACCTGGAGACCGCGCTCAACTCGATCTCGCTGTTCAAGGCACTCGGCCCGCAGCGACTGCTGTTCAGCCACTACGGACCGGTCGGCGCCGTACAGGAGACGCTCGGACGCTCTGCGGAGGAACTTCGCGTCTGGGTCGATCTCACCCGCCAGGTACACACGGAGGGCCTCGACCTCGACCACGCCGTCGCCATGGTCAGGGACCGGACCATGGAACGGTATCAAGCGCTCAAGGCGGACGATGACACAGCGGAGCAGTTCGAGCTCCTGAGTGGCGCTCCGTCTAACGTCGCGGGCATCTACCACTGGCTCGACCGCGTCTCACCCTGACTTCTGATACGAAACAACTGTCGGTACGAAATGCCGTACCAGAACTCCGCCGTACACCGTGGAAGGTGTACGGCGGAGCAGGACGTCAGTCTTCGCGCTTGGAGTCGCGCTTAGCGGCGTCCTCGGCTGGTTCGTCGGGCTGGTCCAGGATGTCGCCGAAGTTGGGCTCGATGAACGCCGGAGTGATGCCTAGCGCCATCGGGGTCTCAACCGCAAGGGCCTTGGACTCCGGGACGCTCGACTCTGCCGTGCCGGAGTCGTCGTCCAGCAGCTCGTCGGGCTCGGTGTCCTTCGAAGCGTCCTTTGAGGCGTCCTTCGGGACGTCCTTCGAGGCGTTCGCCGAACCGTCCCGGAGGTCGCCGGACTCGGCGGCCTCCTGCTCGGAAGCGGATTCCGCCTGCTCAGGAGTGGATTCCGCCGCGCCGGCAGGCCCGTCCTGCTCGTCGTCGGCGTCCTCCCGGTCGGCAGAGCCGTCCTGCTCACGGATGGCGCCCTGCCGGTCCGCGGCGCCGTCCTGCTCATCATCGGCATCCTGCCGGCCGACCGGCTCATCCTCCTGGTCCACCGGCTCGGCTTCCGCAGCCTGATCGTCGGTGGGCTCGGAGCCGTCGAGAAGGTCGTCTGCCTCAGCGAGGGCCGCGTCCTCGTCGACGTCCTCGTCCACCTCGATCATGGCGTCGGCCTGGCCGGCCGTACCCGCGTCGTCGGAGTCGTCCTCGTAGTCGTCGAAGTCTTCTTCGACGTCCTCGATGACGGCACCCGTCAGCTCGGCGTACCGTTCGGCGGCATCCGTCTCACCGTCCTCGTCGAAGGCCATCGCCTTGGCGAACCAGTCGGTCGCGGCCTCCTGATGACCCGCGTCGGCCAGCGCGTCGGCGTACGCGAACGCGAGACGAGCCGACCAGGGCTTCGCCTGCGGGTCGCGCAGCTCGGGCAGGCGTTGCAGGGTGATTACGGCGGCGTCGTTCTGGCCCAGGTCGCGGCGGGCGCCCGACTCGACGATGGAGAGCTCGATGCGTCCCGCCCTGTCGAGGCGTTCGGCTTCGGGCGAGCGGACCAGGTCGAGGGCGCGTTCCGGACGGCCGAGGCCGCGTTCGCAGTCGGCCATGACCGCGAGGTAGGCGTCCGAACCGGTCATCCGCCTCGCCGCGCGCAGGTCGCTGAGGGCCTCGGAGAAGTGCCCAGCCCGGTAGGCGACGATTCCCGCCGCCTCACGTACAACACCGATGCGGGCCGCGAACCTGCGGGCCACCTTGGTGTGCTCGTGAGCCTGATCGGGGTCGTCCTCCTCCAGCGCACGCTCGGCGGCGACCATGTGCCTGCCCACCAGCTCGGCGAGGTCGCCGGGGAGGGAGCGCAGCTCGTCGCGTACTTCCTTGTCGAGCTCTTCGGCGGTGATGTCGGGCGCGACCTCAGGCAGCGGCTCGCGCTTCGGAGCGTCGTCCTCGGGACGGCCGAACCTGGCACGGGTGCCGCTGGACGCCCGGTCGTCACGAGAATCGCGCGAGAACGGGCGGGAACGGTCATCGCCACGCGGGCCCCGGTCGTCGTGGTAACCACTCTCACGGGGACCCCGATCGTCACGGGAGCCACCCTCGCGGCGCGGACCGCTGTAACCGCCCTCGCGACGAGGGCCACGGTCATCACGATCCCGGAAGGAACGACGATCGTCGCCACCCTCAGAACGCTCACGGAACCCACCCGGCCGATGATCGTCACGGTCGCGGAAGCCACCCTCGCGCCGGGGACCCCGATCGTCACGGAAGCCACCCTCGCGGCGCGGACCACCGTAACCACCCTCGCGACGAGGGCCACGGTCATCACGATCCCGGTACGAACGACGATCGTCGCCACCCCCAGGACGCGAACCGCGGTCGTCGCGGAACCCACCTTCACGGGGCGGGCCGCTGTAACCACCCTCGCGACGGGGGCCACGATCGTCGCGGTCCCGGAACGGACGGCGGTCGTCGCCGCCACGCGAACCCCGGTCAAAGCCGCCCTCACGGCGGGGACCTCGGTCACTGCCGCCCTCGGGACGCGGACCCCGGTCGCTGCGGAACCCACCCGGGCGTTGGTCATCACGGTCACGGAAACCACGACGATCCCCGCCGCCGTCACGGTCGCGGAAACCGCCCTCGCGACGGGGGCCGCTGTATCCGCCCTCACGACGCGGACCGCCGTAACCACCCTCACGACGGGGGCCACGGTCATCACGATCCCGGAAGGAACGACGATCGTCGCCACCCTCAGAACGCGGACCCCGATCATCACGAAACCCACCCGACCGGTGATCATCACGGTCCCGGAAGCCACCCTCACGGCGCGGGCCACCGTATCCACCTTCGCGACGCGGACCCCGGTCGCCGCCGCGGTAACCCCCCTCGCCACGCGGGCCACGATCGCCACCGAACCCGCCCTCACGGCGCGGCCCGCCACCGTAACCACCTTCACGGCGCGGACCAGCGTAACCACCCTCACGGCGAGGGCCACGGTCATCGCCGGAGCCGGCGTCACGACGCGGGCCACGGTCGTCACGGTCACGGAAGGGACGTCGGTCATCGCCACCGCGTCCGCCCCGGTCATCACGGAAGCCACCTTCGCGACGCGGACCCCGGTCGCCGCCGCGGTAACCCCCCTCGCCACGCGGGCCACGATCGCCACTGAATCCGCCCTCACGGCGCGGGCCGCCACCATAACCGCCTTCACGGCGGTCACCGCTGAACCCGCCTTCACGGCGCGGACCGCCGTAACCACCTTCGCGGCGGGGGCCGCGGTCACTACCGAACCCGCCTTCGCGACGAGGCCCCCGGTCATCACCGGACGCACCCTCACGACGCGGGCCGCGATATCCTCCGCCGTCGCGGCCGGTGCCCCGGTCGCCGCGCCCCTGGTAGCCGGAACGCTCGCCGTATCCGCGATCCCGCGACGCCCCTCGGTCGCCGCCGTCGCGTCGTGGCTCTCGGTCGCCGGAGCGCGGCCTGTCGTCGGAACGGAACGGACGGTCGCCCCTGGAGTCGCGCTGGTCGCGCCCGCGGGAGCCATACCCGCCGCTCCTGTCGCCGCCCTGGGGACGCTTGTCTCCGGCGTCGCCCCGTTCGCGCTGTCCGCCGTCCGATCCGTTATCACTGTTCACTTCTGGTCCATTTCGTTGGCTCACTCAGCAGACCCGTGCGTCACATGACGGTCCGCCGTGGCAGGTCGCCGCCCGATTTTCGGGCCTTACGCGACGAAGGCCACCCGCGGTGGGATGGCCCGGTACCACCAGCCTAGCAAGCCGCAGCATGTCACCGAGCCTGGCCCGGCCCGCATATTCGGTCGCGGTGATTGACCACTTCGGGAAAACTGCTCGACATGTCACTCCGCTTCCATGAGATCGCCGAGTCCCAGCACCGCATTCTGAACCCCATCACTGACGAAAAATTGCGACTCCTCGGCGAAATCTGCCGCATCACACCTGGCGCGCGCCATCTGGATCTCGCCTGTGGGAAGGGGGAAATGCTCACCCAATGGGCCGCCCGTTACGGCTCGTACGGGGTGGGCGTGGACATCAGCAAGGTCTTTCTCACCGCCGCCAAAGATCGCGCGGACGAGCTCGATGTGGCCGACCACGTACGCTTCATCGAGGCGGACGCCGGGACCTATGAGGACGAACCGCACTCGTACGACATCGTCTCGTGCATGGGCGCCACGTGGATCGGCGGCGGCCTCGCCGGCACTCTCACGCTCATACGCCGCCTACTCCGCCCTGGCGGACTCGCCCTGGTCGGCGACTGCTACTGGATCACTCCGCCATCGCCCGTAGCCTGTGCATCGCTCCAAGTGCCGAAAGATTCTTTCGCTTCGCTGTCCGGTACGGCCAAGCTCATCGAAGACGCCGGCTATGAGTTGGTGGAAATGGTCCTGGCGAACCACGACACCTGGGACAGGTACGTCGCCGCCCAATGGTGGACGCTGAGCAAATGGCTACGCGAAAATCCGGACGACCCCGATGCGCCGGCCTTGCGGCAATTCTTGGACCATGGACGTGACTCTTATCTTGAGTACGGCAGGCGGTACATGGGCTGGGGCGCCTTCGTTCTCCGCGGATAAGCCGTTGATTGTACGATCCGGCGCCTGCGACTGCTCGGCAGTGCGGTCGCCTCGGTCCTGAATCGGCCACTCCGGTTCAGGACTGCAATCCGAAACTCGTACGTCTCCTGGTCGCGAACAGGCAGCGTCCCGTAGAGCAGCGCCCGCTACTGCTTGCGCCAGAGCCGGTAACGCAGAAAAGGGCCCCACGCGTCATGCGTGGAGCCCTTTCTGCAACCAAAGATTGTCCGGCGGTGACCTACTCTCCCACACCCTCCCGAGTGCAGTACCATCGGCGCTGGGAAGCTTAACTTCCGGGTTCGGAATGTAACCGGGTGTTTCCTTCCCGCCATAACCGCCGTAACTCTATGAAACTGTCAAACACAATGTATTTGCCGTCTCAGAATTGCATAGTGGACGCGAGCAAGAAGATCTGCGGTGTGGCGCTGCTCTGGACCCGGCGAAGAGTAACAGAGCGCAGCACACACCACAGCATTATACTTTGTGGTCAAGTCCTCGGCCTATTAGTACCGGTCAGCTCCACACGTTACCGTGCTTCCACCTCCGGCCTATCAACCCGGTCGTCTACCGGGAG